>DATHMM010000126.1:0-27176 GCA_035487095.1 Candidatus Sulfotelmatobacter sp. | reverse complement strand
TTTATCGCTTTCCCAATGGCGTCCGTTCCGTCGACCGCTTCGCCACAGACAACGAATCCTGGGCAGGTTTCGAGTCGAGCGCGGACGGCACTGCGAATGGTTGCGTAGTCGTCGACAATCAGGATCGAAGGCAAGCCCGCTCCTTGATGAGCCGGAGCGCAGCAAGTCGGGGGCAGAAGTTCGGAGGTTAGGGAAGCCCCGCTGTGGGCAGTTCACCTCAGACTAGCGGAACATATGGCACGGTCGGTGACAATCGGGTGGAAGCCTTACGGGTCCTTGGTATAACGGCGTCGGTAAGATGAACGTGCGGAGGTCAGAAATCAGGCCAATGGCAGGGAGATGAGATCGAGGGGGTTGGTGCGGGCGCGGTTTACGGTGGCGCCCCAGTGGAGGTGCGGGCCGGTGACGCGGCCGGTGGCGCCGACTTTGCCGATCTCTACGGACACTTCGACGGGATCGCCGGCATGGACGCCGATTTCGGAAAGATGCGCGTATAAGGTGTAAATGCCGAAACCGTGGTCGATCACCACGGTGTTCCCGGAATAATAGAGATTTTCCGCGAGCACCACTTTTCCGGATTGCGCGGCGTAGACGGGCGTGCCGGACGCGGCTGGAAAATCGACGCCGGCGTGCGGCGAGCGAGCCTCGCCATTCAGGACGCGCCGCCGTCCGAAATTCCCGCCGGTGCTGACCCCCTTCAACGGCGTGACGAACTTCCCTCTCCACAACACTTCGGGCGTGACCGTGTCGTAGATGGCTTTCATCTTTTTCTGGTCTTCTTCCGCGCGCTTCTGCTGCTCGGGATCCGGCTGGACGAACTGCTTTTCGACCGTAAGGCGTTCCGTGGGAAATTTTCCCGCGCGCACGGTGACGGCCATGCTGCAAACGAGAGGCTTGCCGTCCTCGGCGGACCAGGAAAGTTTCCACTCGTATTGGCCTGGCGTTTTTTCAAGGTCCACACCGATCAAGGCCCGCAGCGTGGGTGAAGTTGCCGTTTCGCGCCAGAGCGGAATCGGCCGGCCGTCGAATTCCGCCGAGAACTCCTGCTGAAGTTTGGAGCCGGAAATCTCCGCGAGCAGCAGGCTGCCCTGGGCAGCTGTGGCGGAGCTCAACCTGAGGATAATTCCCGAATCGCAAGTCTTCCTGACCGGCGTTTGGACCTGCTGTTTGGCATGCGCTTGTCCCATTGGCAGGCAGGCGAACATTAGCAAGAGGCTTGCTCTCTTCAATTGAATGATCTCCTTGAGAGTGTAGAAACCAGTCCAGGCTGGAATATATAAGATTAAGCGACGATGCGACCCGAGTCACAGAAAAATCAGTCGGCCCGGTTCAGAATCCCGGTTCAGAATCGCAGTTCCAATGATCGGTCCTTGATCTCGTCTAAATTTTCAGCCCCAGCACACGGACAAGTTTTTCTTCCAGGCGCTTCAATTCCTTTTCCCGCGCATGCTCTTCGCGGGTGCGATCATTGAGAGCTTCCTTCAGCAGTTGCAGATTCTGACGGAGTTCCATCTGGCCAAGCGCGAGGCGGCTCAATGCCCACAGAGCCTCTTTCTGCTCGGAGTCCAGTTCGCGCGGCTGCCGGTCAATCACGCAGAGCGTGCCCAAAGCAAAGCCGTCTTCATTCACGATGGGCGCCCCGGTGTAAAAGCGTATGTGCGGCTCGCCCAGCACCATCGGATTGTCCTTGAATCGCGGATCTTTCAGGGTGTCCGGGACGATGAACAGATCTTCCTGTTGAATGGCGTGCGCGCAAAAGGAAGTCTCTTTGGGGGTCTCGCGGATCTGCACGCCAACCTTCGATTTGAACCATTGACGGTGTTCGTCCACCAGGGAAAGCATAGCGATCGGAGTTTTGCAGATGTAGGCCGCGAGGATTACCAGATCATCGAAGGTCTGTTCAGGCTCGGTGTCGAGAATCGCGTAGCGATCCAGAGCTGCGACTCGCGCGGATTCCTGAGAGGGAGCGATTGCGTCCATGGCTACCTCCTTACGTCTACCCACCGGGAAAGGGCAGGATTAGGAGAGGCATCATACTCCAGCAGGATGTCTGCTGCACAGGGCCGGGTCGTCCCAGAATGAGGCTTCTCCCTTTGGCCGAAACAGGTGACCCTCGTTTACACTAGGCGTTGTTCGTTCTTGCCGCGGCGTAGCCGGGAGAGGAAGTTGAGATGCGCGGAAAAATGCGAAGATCGGTGTGGCTGCCCATTCTGCTGCTGAGCTGCCAGGCAACGGGTTGGGCGCAGAAGGGCTCAACTGGGGTCGTGGACCGGGAGCGCGAGCGGCGAAGCTTTGCGCAAGTTTTGGTGAAAGCCATTAACGCGGCGGAGGCGGACTACCACAAGAAACACGACGTTTATGCGAATTGGGACACTCTGGTGGGAATCGGCGATTTCTCCTCCACCGGGACGAAATGGGCTCCGGCCGATTTTCCGACGGTTGCCCACGCGCTCTACGGGAACGGAGCCGAGATCGTGCCCGGCTGGCGGTTAAGACTGCATCTTTCCAAGGATGGCAAAGCCTACGATTTGCTACTTGAGGATGTGACCGACCCGAAATGCGGATACGCCGTGGTCACGGATGAACGAGGGTTGATCCGGCAGGGGAAGTCGATCGACTGCGCCGTGTAGTGCGAACCGACCCCATCGTAATAGCCGCAACGACTCAATCGCCGGAGGAGAGTTCCACCTGAGGCTCCGCCGTGTGGCGCAGCGGGAGGACAGAGAAATACTTGTACCGGCAGGGTTGGCAGCGAAACGCCGGGATATGCAAAAGCCGCCAGATAAATCCAAAGGGAGAATCCACGTGCTCCCGCGAAATGCGCTTCAGAGCGGGATTGCCGCAAATCGGGCAGTGAGCATAGAGCGAAGCGCTGAGCGGCATTAAGCGGGCGTGGAAGCGGGCTTTGCAACCCTGGCAACGCCAGGGGTAGAGGCCGAACGCGCCTAAAATGTAATCAGCGGATGATTGGCGGCGCGATCTTCGCGTCTGGTCGCACTTGCAGATGGGACATTTCATCTGATAGGACGGAGACCCCTCCGAACGTCCCACAGGATAGGACAGATGACGGAGGGAGGCAAGAGCCGGAGGTACCGGTTTCCCGAGTACAATAGTTCCAGAGGATTTTATGCCGAATTATACCGATGAACACGCCGAGGCGGGGATTGCGGCCAAGTTGCCGCAACTGGAAACCTGGCCGAATCAGTATCCGGGCTACGTGATTACCACGAGGTTTCCGGAGTATTCTTCCGTCTGCCCGAAGACCGGGCTGCCCGATTATGGGACGATCACCATCCAGTACAAGCCACGGAAGGCTTGCATTGAGTTGAAATCTCTGAAAATGTACCTCTTGGCCTATCGCAACCTGGGCATATTCTACGAAAACGCGGTAAACAAGATGCTGCACGACATCGTGGAAGCAACGAAACCGGAATGGTGCTTGGTGAAGGGCGAATTCACGCCGCGCGGCGGACTGAACACGTCCATATTCGCGCGTTGGCCGGAGCACCGGGACGCCACAAGAAGTAAGAGAGTAGGCAAGTCCAAATCTAGATGAAGGACATTAGACTTACGGGGATTCTCGTTGGATAATCCCTTGGAGCGAGTTTCGCGCCAATTGAAAATATTTGAGGAGGAAGAATGAGTATTTCTCCAAATGTTCCGAGCCCGCAGGAGTCTTACAACTACGAGGGCGGGGGGGGAACACCAAGGTGGATCACCATCCTGTTCGCCGTGGTGATTGCCGGAGTAGGGGCGATGGCCTATGCGGGTTATTCCGCCCAATCGCACCTGCAGCAGGAGGTCACCAAGGCCCAGGATCAGAATAAAATCCTGACCGCGCAACTCGACGCAGCCAATTCGCGCCTGGCGGAGTTGAAAGGGCGGATGGACGTTACGTCGCAAAAAATTGGGATGACCCAGGCGGAACTCGCTGACGCCCGCAGCCGGGCGGAGGCGATTCGCAAGCAACAGACCGCTTCCGATGCCAAGCTGACCGCGGAGCTCGCGCAAGCGCAGAAGGAAAGCGCGGCACAAATCGGGGCGGTGGCCACGGACGTCAGTGGCGCAAAGAAAGACATTGAATCCACACGTACAGACCTGGAAGCCACCAAGTCCAGGCTGGACCGTGCCAACGGCGACATGGGCGTGATGAGCGGATTGATCGCCCACAATCATGACGATCTGGAGGAATTGAAGCGCCGGGGCGACCGGAACTACTACGAATTTACGGTGACGAAAGCCAAGACGCCGCAACGCGTTGGGCCCGTTCAGATGTCACTGAACAAAACCGACCCGAAGAAATCCAAGTACACCATGACCGTGCTGGTTGACGACAAAGCAATCGAAAAGAGGGACAAGACCGCCGGCGAACCCGTGCAGTTCTATGTCAAAGGGAGCGCGCGCACGACGCCTTATGAAATCGTGGTGTTTGACGTCGGCAAGAATCAGCTAACCGGGTACCTTTCGACGCCGAAGGATGCCAGCGCTGCGCCGGCGGCCGCTCCTGCCGCTGCGCCCGCGAAACCCTAAGTAGTTGTTTCTCGGCCGGGAAAATTGATCCGGCTGCGATCCACGGGCCTTTAATCTCCGAGCCCTGTTCCGTGCGCTGAGACCTCATTTCTGGAAACTCAGGCCGGGACAGGGCTTTGGTGTTTCTGGGTGCAGAGCTACGATTTCGAATAGCTCTCAATCCTGTCGCCTGAGGAGTCCTTCCCCATGTTCCTGCGCCGCTTGCCTGTGTTGATCCACCTGTTCGCGTTAGCCGCTTTCATCCTGCCTGGCAGAGCGGTGGCACAGGCTCCCCTTGAGGCCGCGCAACTTCCGGCGCGCACCAGTTTCTACGTAGTCTGGCACGGTTCTCCCGTGGGAGACGCGCGCAAAAATAACGCGCTGATGAGCCTGTGGGACGATCCCGACCTGGCACCCGCCCGAGCGGCTTTGGTCGACGCGATCGTGAACGACGCCAACAAGCAAAAGGACAAGCCGGGAGTGACTCGCGACGAACTGGCGCAGATCGCGACGCTTCTCGACAATCCCTTCACCCTCGGCTATTTGCCCCGCCGCGAGCCGGCTTCCAAATCCGCAACGGCAAAGGCAGCGGCGCCGGCTTGGCACGGAATGTTTTTTGTGTACGACCGGACGGGCAAGGAAGAGTTGCTCTCGAAGACCATTTTGCAAATGAGGTCCGGGGAAAAAGAGATTCCCAAACTTTCGGAGGCGACGATTGCCGGAGTGAAGGCTCTGAAGATCGAGAAGAAATCCGGCACAACGTATTGGGCGGAAACCGGAAAGTACATGGTGACAGCCGGCGAGGAAAGCATCTTCGAGGAAGTCTTGAACCGGCTGGCGGGAAGGGGCGCGGGGGCTTCGCTGGCGGATTCGGAGGCGTACCGCGAGGCGAAACCGCTGCTCTCCGGCGGACTGCTGGCGTTCTTCTTGCGCGTACCGCAGATCAAAGACATGGCCGGAGATTCCAGCGATTCGCCGCCAGAACTAAAAGCAATGTGGAGTAACCTGAAACTGGAATCGCTGCATGTATTCGCCGGGCATATTTCGCTGGAGGGCGCGCGGACACGGCTGCAGGGCGGCATCCTGGGCGATACCTCGGAGGGGTCGCTGTTCGACATCTGGTCAGCGGGACAAAGCCAACCCGGTTCACTGGCGTATGTAACCCCGGACACCATCTACTACAACGAATCGCAGATCAGTCTGCTTGGGATTTACAACACGTTGAAACGCGTGCTGGCGGAGCCGGGATCGAATACGGCCCGCATGGCGAAAACAATGGAAAACGCCGCGCAAACCAGGATTGGTATGCCGCTGCCGGACGCGCTGGCGCTGACGACCGGCGAGTTCGGCACCATGCAAAACAGCCCGGCGCTGGACCCGGACAAAAAAGTCTTCTTTGCCGGAATCCGGAATAAGCCTGAGACCCTGAAATTAATCCGCACAATTTTAGGCGACCGGCTGACCGCGGAACGCAACGAAGGAAACGTGACCTACCTGAAGATTTCGCTCAAGGGAAATCAGGGAACCACCGGCGTGGCGCAATGGAACTTTTATCACCTGGCCGTGACGCCCGATCTCTTAGTCGGTGCAAGCAGGGGCGAGACGCTGCGCGGCACGCTTTCGCAGGAGCGGTCCGCAGGAGCCGATTCCCTTCCCGCAGACTTGCGGATGGCCAGGGCGAAATTTCCGGAAAAGCTGATCGGTTTTTCCTACTACGACCTGCAAAAGGTGGATTGGCCGGCATTGCAGCGGAATTGGAAAACGCAAAGGGCCAAGGCAGCCGCGGAATCAAAGAACGCCGACGCAACGCAGAAAGCGAAGACCCTGAACGACTGGATGAGCAATTTGGATCCCGCGGTTTTTCCCCGGCATCTGCATTCCATGACCGGGGGTTCCTGGAAGGATGCCGGCGGTGTGCATTTCGACGAATGGCTGGATTGAAATTCTGATGGCGAGCGCACGCCAAATTTCCTCCGTGTTATTTTCCGCGATTATCTGGATGCAGATTGGCGCAGTTGCGAATGCCCAGGAAGCACCAATTGCCGCAGGCCAGACGATCCGGGTCAACGTGGCAAGAGTGAACGTCGGGGTGGTGGTGACCGACGACAAGGGAAAATTTATCGAAGGCTTGCGGCGCGACGCCTTCCACGTGTTCGATAATGGCGGCGAACAGCCGATAACCGAATTTGCCCCGATCGAGGAACCCGGGCAGGTGCTGCTGCTTGTGGAGGCCGGCCCAGCCGCCTATTTTCTGCAGGACGCCAACTTGTTTGCGGCCGACGCCATGCTCAAAGGACTCTCGGCCGGAGATCGCGTGGCCGTCGCCCGATACACTGACGCACCGTTGGCACTGCTGGACTTCACCACCGACAAAGATTCGGCGCAGGCGGCGCTTGCCAGTATTCGATTCAACCTGGGGTTCGCCGACCTGAATCTTTCGAGCAGCCTGAGCACTGTGCTGGACTGGCTGGAACGAATTCCGGGGAAGAAAACGATTGTCCTGATTTCGACCGGTGTGGACACATCTCCCCCATCCGCAACAGCGGCGCTGCTGGCTCGGCTGCGCGTCGGCGACGTGCGCATCCTGTGCGTCTCCACAAGCGGGCCGCTGCGTAACGGCAAACAGGGCGGCAAGACAAAGATTCAGCAGACGCAAGACGAGTTTGCGGCGGCAGACCGACGGCTACAGGTCATTGCGGAGCTCACTGGCGGCCGCTCGTATTTTCCGTTGAACGGCAAAGCCTTTCAGGAAACTTACAAAGAGGTGGCGGAAATTGTGCGCCACGAATACAGCCTGGCGTTTTCGCTGCCCGCGACGGACGGAGCGGTGCACTCCATTGATGTGAAGGTGGAGAGATCCAGCGCAACGGGAAAATCCGGGCCCCCGCCGTACCGTGTGGATCACCGCAAGGGGTATCAGGCGCCGAAGGAATAGCCGATTGAAGCGCCGCTAGTCGAAATCCTTCATCATGCGCGCCATTTCGATCAGGCGGCGGTCGACTTTGCCGAACACCGTGTTGTCTTCGAACGAGCCGTCACCGTTGCGGCACCCCGCGGCCTGGCCGGTGAGGAGTTCGATCCCCTGCTCGATGCGGCCCACGGGCCAGATATGAAACTTTCCGCTGCTGACGGCGTCGAGCACGTCTTCGCGAAGCATCAGGTCTTCCACGTTGGATGCGGGGATGAGGACGCCCTGCGAACCGGTCAGCCCAAGGATGCGGCAGACATCGAAGAATCCTTCGATCTTTTCATTCACGCCGCCGATGGCCTGGATGTCGCCCTTCTGATTGAGAGATCCGGTGACGGCAATGTCCTGCCGCAGCGGAAACTCGGAGAGCGCAGAGAGCAACGCGTAGACTTCGGTAGAGCTTGCGCTGTCGCCGTCCACGCCGGAGTAGGACTGTTCGAAGCAGATGCTGGCGGCGAGCGAGAGCGGCTTGTCTTTGGCGAAGCAGCTGCGCAAATAGCCGGCGATGATGTGCACGCCCTTGTCGTGGAACCTGCCGCTGAGATTCGATTCCCGCTCGATATTGATGAGCCCGGCCTTGCCAAGCGCGGCGCTGGCCGTGATGCGGACGGGCTTGCCGAAAGAATACCCACCGATTTCCAGAACGCTTAAGCCGTTGACCTGGCCAACGCAGTCACCCGAAACATCCACCAGCAGAGTTTTTTCCTCGATCATTTCGCGGATGCGCGTTTCCACCAGGTTGTGGCGTTCCATCTTCGAAGCGATGGCGGAGCGCACGTGGGCCGCGCGAACCACATTTTCGCCCGCGGCCGCCGATGCGTAGTGTGCTTCGCGAGCCAGGTCGGCGATATCCACGAAACGCGCCGTGACTTTGTTCCGCCGGCCGGCCCTGCGAACCCCGTACTCGAGAATCGCGGCAAAGGCTCCGCGATCGAACGGAAAAAGATTTTCCTTTTCGCTGAGCGCGCGAAGGCGGCCGGCATATTCCTCGATCACGCCGTCGGTCATCGGCATTTCTTCATCAAATTCCACGCGAACCTTGAAGATTTTTTGGAAATCCTCTTCGTACTCATACAAAACTTCATACAGGTCGCGATCGCCGATCAGGATCACCTTGACGTTGATTTCGACCGGCTCAGGTTTGAGCGCCGTGGCCGTGAAGGGATAGAACACCTCCAGCGGCTGAATTTCCAGGCGATTGTGATTGAGGGTACGTTTCAGCGCACGCCAGACACCTTGTTCGGAAAGCGCCTCGATGGCGTACATGATCAGAAAGCCGCCGTCGGCGCGGAGCAACGAGCCTCCGCGGAGGTCCATAAAATCGCTGGACCAGCCGCCCCGCGCGTCGTAAGCGCGCTGGATGGTGCCAAAAAGATTCGCGAAGCTCGGCGTGGTCTCAAAGATAACCGGCGAATTGTTCTCGGAGTTGTGCGCAAGGATTACGTTGACGCCGTAAACGCGGAAGGGGTCTCGCTCGGGCCCCGGCGTTTTCTGCTGCTGGATTTCCGGCGACTCTGGCGTTTGCTCTTCTTCTCCCTCGCGTTCCTTGAAGGGGCCGAGATTATCCAAAATGTGGTGGCGGACCTCTTCGAGATATTCCGTCACGCCGGTTCCGGGATATTTTTCCTTTAATTCTTCGATGACGCCGTCGACGAGCACGGAAGCCGCTTCCTGCTCCAGGTAGCTAAGTTCGCTGGCGAGTTCGCGGGAGAGGGTCAGCGTCTTGCGGTAGACAACTGTAAACTCCTGGCGGAATTGCTCGTATTTGCGCTCGATCTCTTCGGCAACGACGGTTTCCAGTTTTCCTTCGTGCACCATCTTGGAAATATCCTCAATGGGCACCATCTGGCCTTCGAGAACCGGGAAGATTTCCGGCAGGGCCACGGCGCCGACCTGCATGTGGCCGAGGGCAAACTGGTCGCGGGCGATGCGGCGGGTGAAGTCGTCCATCAACTCTTTTTCGCGAACGGAAAAGCGCTCGACGATCCGCCCCTTCTGGCGCTGAAACGGTTCGCCTTCGAAGACTTGCGGGATGCGACGGCGCAGGAAATCGATTCCGGCTTGAACGTCCTTTTTAAAAGTATTCGCCGAACCTCGCGGCAAAACCAGCAGGCGCGGACGGTCGGTAATCTTGAAATTATTGACGTAGCACCGGTCCATCGAAGGTTTGGTGGCCGGATGAAGTTCCTCGATCATCTGGGCGATGGTGCCGCCGCGGCTGGTGCCGGCGAGGCCGCACACGAAGACGTTGTAGCCTGGCGCGGAGAGTTCAACGCCCATTTTCAGCGCGCGCAGCGCGCGTTCCTGGCCGATAAAACCTTCGCGCTTCTGCGCCTGCGCGGTGGTTTCAAATGGAATGCGAGACAGCTCGCACCGCCACCGCAGCTTCTCCAGCCCGAGTTCTTTCGGCTTGCTCATGTGCATTTCGTTCGTTTTCGCCATTCGAGCGGGTACTCTAGCATACAGCGAAGCCGGAATCCCTCAATTTAGCCCCGGCAGATGGCGGGAAGTTACGCTTTGGCTCCTTCAAGTTCGTCGCGGTGCTCAATATAAACTCGAAACACCCCAAGCGCGGCCGCAATGATCGTCGGGCCGGCCACCAATCCGAGCAGCCCGAAAACCTGCAACCCGCCAAGAATGCTAATGAACAACAACAAATCGTTCAGGCGCGTGCGGTTGCGGAGCAAGAGCGGGCGCACCAGATTATCCGCCAACCCCGCCACGCCCCCGCAAATGATCACCACCAGCAGGGCTTTCCCCCAACTGCCGTTGAGGCCCAGCCAAAGCGCCGCTGGAGCCCAGATGAGCGCTGAGCCAACCACTGGAACAATGGAAAAAAATGCAATTAGGACACCCATAAAAACGGGGACTGGTAACCTAGCGAGGGCAAAAGCCGTGCCGCCTAGAACGCCCTGAATGGCCGCGATGAGCAGCGCGACCGCAACACTGGCAAAGATGAGATCTCGCGATTCGGTCAGCATTTCGTCCTGAATATTCTTTTCGAATGGAATCAGGTGGCGGAGGCTCCGCAGAATCGATTCACCATCGCGGAACATGAAAAACAGGGCGAAGAGAAGAATGAAGAGTTGCACGAGAAAAGAGAAAAGGTTTTTGAGCATGCCGGCGAGACTCCCGGCTAGAAAGGATGCGACTTTTTCCATTCCCTGCTGCAGCGGCCCCATGAATTCCAGGTCTTGCATGGATTGCGGCAAGTGGCGGCGGATAGTATCCGCCATGCTGGCCGGCACCATGATGCTCCCCGTGCTAAGCATGCCCCGGACACGGATGGTAATCTCAACAGCTTCCCGGCCTGCGAACAGCAGCACCAGCAAAACCGGCACAATCAATACCAGAGTGACGCCTACGGTAGCCAGGAGGGCGGCCTTTGTGACCGAGATGCGCTTGCTGAGTTGGAGAAATACTGGGAAGAAAAAGATTGCCAGCACCGCCGACCAGGCCAGAGGGATAAGAAAAGGCGCGGTGATTCGAAAAACCAGGTAACCGAGCAACAGCAGTGCTCCATAAGAGAGAACGGTGGTTAAACGGTCACTGGTGGTGGCGTTCCGATTGGCTTCGCTCATCTGCGGTATATAATCCTTCTCAGTCCCGGGATTTTGGAAAGTGCAAAAAAACCGCCGGTCGCCAGGTCGCTTGCGCCAGGGGAACTGATTTTATCCATGATGGCACGCCTAATGCCGTTTAATGCAGCGCAAGTGCGCCTCCTTGCTGTACTGGCATTAATCAATTTTGTCAACTTTGCGGACCGCCAGGTGTTGAACCCGCTCCTGCCTTTGCTGCGGCAACATTTTAATGTGACAGACTCGCAACTGGGCTCGCTGCAGACCGTGCTTCTCATCGTGCTGGCGCTGGCAAGTATTCCGTCCGGGTATCTTGCGGATCGCTTCAGCCAGCACACGATCATCGCGGGGGGAGTCCTCTTCTGGAGCCTGGCCTCCATGTGCAGCGGCCTGGCGCCCACTTTTGCAGCTCTGTTTGTATGCCGCGGGCTGGTGGGGATTGGCGAAGCGGCCTACGCGCCCGCAGCACAGGCAATGATCTCCGATTCATTCCCGGTCGAACATCGAGCCCTCACACAGTCAATTTTCGCCTCCGGAATGCTCCTGGGCGGTGCGGGCGGACTGGCGCTGGGCGGAATCATGGGAGAGCGCCACGGCTGGCAGTATGCATTCCTGATCGTTGGCGCGATCGGAATTATTCCGGGCCTTTCCGCCTTCAAGTTGAAAGAGCCGCCGAAGCGGCCACGCTCGGAAGTGGTGTCCATCGCGTGCCTCTTGAGCGTGCCTGCGTACGTGGCGATGATGATTGCCGGTACGTGCATCACATTTTCGACGGTATCGTTTGTGACCTGGGGAGTGGACTACGCCACCAGTTACAAGGATTTCAGCCTGAAGGAGGCGGCGCTCTCGCTTGCGGTGATCGCCCTGCTGTCGCTGGTGCTGGGAGCGCTTGCGGGCGGGTATTTCGCGGACCTTTTGCAGAAGCGTTTTGCTTACGGGCGCATTCTGGTGATCGCGGCGGCGTTTCTGGTCGCGGCGCCGTTTCTGCTGCTGGCGATTCAGTCGGACGAAAAGTGGATGGTGCTGGCGGGATTTTTCGTCGCCAGCTTTTTTATGTCGTGGTATCACGGACCGACAACGGCGGTGCTGCACGACCTGACCCCGCAGCGGGCTCACGCCACGGCCATTGGCGTGTACATGTTCGTAACGCAGATTGTGGGTGCGCTGGGGCCCTTGCTGATTGGCCGGATTTCGGATGCTTCGGATCTGCTGGTTGCCCTGCAGGCGGCGACCGGCGTGATGGTGTTCGGCGCTCTGCTGATGCTGGTAGCCATTTACTTTGTGCGACGGGATGGAATGCATCATCCGCGGCTGGCGGCTTTCCGCGCGGAAGACGACGCATACGCGGCGTCGCATCCCGTGAAGGGCGATTAGAGAAAAGCTTTAACCCAGAGAACGATGAGACGCTGAGAAGAAAAATCCCAGACTTGGGCGATTACTTGATGCCGATCATTTTGATCAGCCGATTTACTTCCTCGTGCGGCACGTCGTAGAGCGGGCGCTCGTCTTCCTCTTCCAGTCGCTCGCGGAGAAATTCCGCGGCGATAAAACTCCCCTCGCGGTCTGTCAGGTCGCGACCGCTCTTTTCGCGAAACTCAACGAAAGCGGGATGCGCCAGGCCGACGATGCGTCCAATCTCATCCACATCGAACTTTGCGTCGATGGTGTCGCTGTGCCGCGTGGCAATAGCGTTCCAGATGTGAGAGAAGCGGCAGTCGTAAACGTGGCCGCTCAGCTTCGAAGTCACTTCAAACGCGCCGATGAACTGGCTCATCGCGCCGGTATTTGCAAGTACGGGGTAAGAAGGCACTGAAACCTCTTTTTTCCTGAATCGTTGCGGCAATTTAGTAGCGATGCCGTGGAAACGCCGGCTTTTAGTGTCCGATTCCTGCGGCGGCATGTCAATGCCACGGTCGCGCTGGTGGCGTTCAAGAAAGACGGCGCAGCCCAACGGCCTCGGCGGTGACGTCGGTATATTTCAGGCCAGCGCCGGTGTTGAAGAGCACGACGCGGTCTTCCGGTTTCAAAAAGCCGGTGCGCAGTAGGTGATCGTAAGCGACCGTAGCGGTTGCGCCTTCGGGAGAGAGAAAGATGCCCTCGTTTTTCGCCCAGTCCTGAAGCGAGGCGAGGATCTGTTCGTCGGGAAAAGAGAGCGCAATTCCGCCGGATTCGCGAAGAATTTCCAGCATGATGTAATCACCGTAGGGCTTCGGCACACGCAATCCGGAAGCGAAGGTGGCCGCGTTGCTCCACATCTGGCTGGCTTTCTCGCCCTGCTCGAACGCCTTGGTGACCGGGGCACATCCCGCGGATTGCACAGCGATCATTTTCGGGCGCTTCCCAGGTTTCACCCAGCCGAGTTCTTCAAGCTCACCAAAGGCTTTCCACATGCCGATGAGGCCGACACCGCCGCCCGTCGGATAGAAGACTGCCGCGGGATACTCCCAGCCAAGCTGCTCGACGAGTTCGTAGCCCATGGTTTTCTTGCCTTCGATGCGAAACGGTTCTTTCAGCGTGGAAATATCGAACCAGCCTTCCTTCTCCTTGCGTTCGGCCACCATCCGGCCGCAATCGGAAATCAGGCCGTCCACCAAGGTGACTTTTGCGCCGTACAGCGTGGCTTCCACGTAATTTGCGAAGGGCACATCCTTCGGCATGAATATGTTTGCTTCGATGCCCGCCGCTGCAGCATAAGCGGCCAGCGCACCGGCGGCGTTGCCGGCGGAGGGAACCGCCAATTTTTTCAGGCCGTAGTGGCGCGCCATGCTCACGGCAAGCGCGAGTCCGCGCGCCTTGAAGCTTCCAGTTGGATTGGCGCCTTCTTCTTTTACGTACACGCTGGGATAGCGCCGGCTATGCAGCATGGGCGTCCAGCCTTCGCCGAGTGCGACGGGCACAACATCGGGCAAAACGCTGCGGTAGCGCCACAGGCCGCTCCACGGCGCGCTCTCGGCGGCACGGGCAATTTCCTGACGAGCCGCAACGCCGCGCAAGGGCGCGAGATCGTAGCGCACGTATAGCGCCCCCGCACACTGTGGGCAAAGGGTCTGAGGCTTATCTGCGGAAAGATGCGCATGGCAGCGCGAGCATTCCAGGTGGCTGATTTTTGGCATGCTAAAACGATAGCAGCGGAAAAATCGTCCAGCAAGTTTCGCCGGAAATTCCGCTCAAGACTCCGAAAGATACATCTTCCGAAAGCACTTCTCTCGTTCGATGGCGGCACGTTATGATGTCGCCGCTCTCTCGATTAAATCCATGAATCGCAGGGATGGGACTTTGCCGAAGAATTCGACCAATGTGGCCTCGGTTTCGCTGGTAATTGGCTTGGTGCTGTTCGCGGTCGGGGCGCTGCTGCCGCTCGTGCTTCCGTCTCACGTACTCTTTCCGATGCTGCGTTGGAGCGGCATCCTGTTGCTCGTTTTTGCGGGCGTTCGAGGGCGTTCGCTGACCTATTGGATTTTCGTTGCGATGCTGATGGGATTTGAACTGGGGATCGACCGGCCGGAGTTTGCGGTGCGTCTCCGCGTGCTGGGCGACATTTTTTTGCGACTGATCAAGGTGATCGTAGCGCCCTTGATACTGGGAACGCTCGTGACGGGGATCGCCGCGCACGGCAACCTGAAAAAAGTGGGAAGAATTGGGCTGAAGAGCCTGATTTATTTCGAGGTGATTACCACGATCGCGCTGTTCCTGGGGATTGGCGCGATCAACCTGACGCGAGCAGGCGAAGGAGTCCATTTGCCTGCTCCGGCGGCAGATCAGGCGGCTGCCCCAGCGGCGGCGCTGAAGTGGGACGGCTTTCTGCTGCATGTTTTCCCGGAGAACATCGCCAAATCCGTCGCTGAAAATCAGATTCTGCAGGTCGCCGTGTTCGCGGTGCTTTTCGGAATTGCCCTGACACTGGTGCCCGAAAAAACGCGGCAGCCGATGCTCGGGCTTGCCGAGTCGCTGGCGCAGACGATGTTCAAGTTCACGAACATCGTGATGTACTACGCGCCGGTGGGCGTTGGCGCGGCGATGGCATACACCGTGGGGCACATGGGGATCAGCGTGCTGCTGCCGCTGGGGAAGCTGGTCCTGACGGCGTACGGAGCGCTGCTTGCGCTTCTGCTTCTGGTCTTGCTGCCGGTGGCTCTCTTGGCGCGCATTCCAGTGGCCCGCTTTCTGAAATATGTGGCTGAGCCGGCGACGATTGCTTTCGCCACGAGCACTTCGGAAGCGGCGCTGCCGCGCGCAATGGAATCAATGGAAGAGTTTGGCGTGCCGCGGCAAATCGTGGCGTTTGTGATTCCCGCGGGCTACAGCTTTAACCTGGACGGTTCCACTCTGTACCTCGCGCTGGCCTCGATCTTCGTGGCGCAGACCGCGGGGATGCACATGTCGTGGCCTGAGCAACTTCTGATGGTGTTCACGCTGATGCTTACGAGCAAAGGGATCGCCGGAGTGCCTCGCGCGGTTCCCGTGGTTCTGCTGGCGACGGCGTCAGCATTTCATCTTCCCACCGAGCCGATTTTCATCATTCTTGGGGTGGATGCGCTGATCGACATGGGGCGCACGTCGGTCAACGTAATTGGCAATTGCCTGGCCAGCGCCGTGATCGCGCGCTGGGAAGGCGAACTGCAACCCTAGCGGGCGGCGAGGGCCGGGGTTTCGGCATTGATGTAGACGCCGAGGGCGGCGCCGACGCCGGCTCCCGGGGAGACGCGGTGGCCTTGATCATGGAGCGATTTTTCCATGGAGGCGAGGAGTTGGAGCACGAAGGGCTTCTGGCTGCAGTAGCCCATCAGGCCCAGGCGCCAGATCTTGTCCTTGAGTGGGCCAAGACCGCCGGCGATTTCGATGTTGAATTCATCGAGAAGCTGGTTGCGGAATTTTGCGTCGCTGACGCCGGCGGGAATCATTACGGCGGTGACGGTCACGAGGCGATCCTTCGGATTTTCGACCAGCAGCTTCAATCCCAACGCTTCGACACCGGCGACCAGCGCCTGCTGGTTGAGCTTGTGCTTGGCCCAGCGGACCTCCAGGCCTTCTTCGAGGACGATGCGCATGGCTTCGCGCAGCGCATAAATCAGGGAGATCGGGGGAGTGTGATGATAGAGGCGGTCCTTGCCCCAATAATTCATCGCTGTGGAGAGATCGAAATACCAGCTCTGCACTTTTGATTTGCGATTGCGGAAGGCTTCCTCCGCGCGCGGGCTGACCGTGATGGGCGACATTCCTGGAGGCGCGCTGATGGCCTTTTGCGAGCCGCTGAAGCAGATATCGATTCGCTGCTTGTCCACGTGGAGTGGCACGGCGGCGAGGGAGGCGACGGTGTCGACAACGAGCAGCGCGCCAAACTCGTCCGCCACCTTGCGGAAGGGGTCGAGGTCGGTAACGACGCCGGAGGAGGTCTCACCCTGGGCGAGGCCGATCATTTTAATTTTGCGGCCCTTGGCGACCTTGCGTACATCTTCCGGGTCAACGGGCTTGCCGTAGGGCGCCTGAACGATGTGCACGGTCGCGGGGGTGTGCTGCGCGATCACGTACATGCGCTCGGAAAACGCGCCGTTGACGCAGCAGATGGCTTCGTCGCCGGGCTCCAGTGAGTTGAGCACCGCAGCTTCGATGCCGCCGGAGCCTGACGCGGAAAGCGGAAACGTGACGCGATTTTCGGTCTGGAAGATCTGGCGCAGGAGGGTTTGTGTCTCGTCCATGCAGCCGCGGAACCAGGGATCCATGTGGCCGACAAGCTGGGTGGCCAGCGCGCGATAGACCCGGGGGTCGATGGAGGAGGGACCCGGGGTCATCATGAGACGCACAGGGGGTTTTAGTTCACCGACGGGGTTAGACATGTCTTAGCCTCTTCTTCGCGGGATCGCATTGCGCCGCTGCGGAGATACCAGTGTCCCGCAGGGGGGAGTGGTGGCGCAACCGACAAATTGGTAGGCGGGGTGGCCAGCTACCAGTGGCCAGTTGCGAGCGACCAGGAGTGTAGATCTACCTGCCTGCGTTCCGTCTGCGGCAGAGCGCGCGTATGCCTCTTGCTTTGTAGGGGTTGGGCTTGCCCATCCCGCTGCGCTCTCGTGTAGCGCCAGCACCCTGCCGCCAACTATTCCCGATGGCATCCGGACGCTTGGAAATTTAAATCGGGACTCTTTCGAGCGGGACGATGAATTGAATGCCTGGTACTTGCCGGTTGTGGAGGCGGGCGTCATTGGTGACGAAGAGATCGACGCCAAAAGAGGCGGCGCAGGCGAGTTGGATTGCATCCGGGGCGCGAAGTCCGGAGTCGCCGCGCAATTTCGCATAGACCGTGGCGGCCTTTTCATCAAATGGCAAGAGGACAGCGACTGCCGGAAGCACGTCCGCGTATTCCTGGAACAGCTTTGCGTCACCTTCCTTCATCGGCTTGACCAGCACTTCCCCCAAGGTGAGGGTGGAAGTGACGAGTTGATCGCCGCGGCGCAACATTTTTTCGCGCAAACTTGCCACCTGGCCGCCAAACACGGCCGAACCTTCAAAGAGATAGATGAAGAGGTTGGTGTCCCAGAAGATCCGGCTCATTGCCAGCCTTCGCGGAGGCGATTCACGTAAGCGTCCGCGGGTTCGGATCTCCAGAGCTTCTCTCCAGAACCCCGCAAACGGAGGAGCGGATCGTTTTCCGCCTGCTGTTCTGTTGCCGCTGCAGACCATCGGCGATACCAGTGCAGCAGGTCCTGATACTTTTTTGGCAGGTCCTCGGATTCGGGGACCACTTTGGAGCCTTCCCGCGCGGGATGATAGGGGTCGCCTTTGCGAAACAAGCGGCGGCGCCCTTCCGATGTCTCCAGCAGCATGCGGTAACGGCCGGGATTGGGGGCGCGATTGGCCACGCAATGCTGGACGATATGCACGTAAACACCGGGGCGGAGCTCGTCGCTTATGCCCTCTTGTCTGGCCCGCTCGAGGATTTCTTCGATGGGAAAATCCGCGGCGGCGGGCCGCTGGCGATGGAGCAGAGCGGCAGCGATCCAGACCTCATCTGCGACCTTTATATCCAGCTTCGTCGCCATTCTTCATTCTCCGTGTAATTCCCTACTACCAAGTATTCTCCTCTATACCAGTTTTCAAGGCAAGGCCGTCGCGAGAGCGCTTTCACAAGTTCAAAGGAAAGAAAAATCCAACCCAAGCCGGCAAAATCAAGAATGGCGCACCCTTGCAAAAACCAAACCCGCAAGGTTAGGCCACCCAAGAGTTCTTAGCTCGCAAAGAGTGTGCCGCGCGCCCGCCACACCGTTACCCTTTGCATACCTATTGCCACTGCCAACGTCCATCCCAATTAGACTGTTCTCATGAGAGCCCTCTCCCTCCTCATCCTATTGCTTGTGCCGCAAACCAGCCTACGAACCGCACGTGAGTATTACGATGAACTGTACAAGGCGGGCGGCCTCGACAGGTTTGCCGACGGTGACGTCTGTTTCGACGACGACGCGACTAGCGAAAACTTCTTCATCTTCGGTCAAAGCAAGCACATGCGCGAGTTCATGAAAGCGGACGGAACCTTCGAACAATTGCCGAAGAAAATGCAGGATCAACTGAACAAGGATTTTCTTATCATTCGCGGCTACGCGAAGGGCATTCCGTTCAAGGATGAAGAGTATTACGACAAGGATGGCTCAACGTGGCTAAGCCCAGTGTACGATATCGACCAAAAAAACAGCATGCGCATTCGTCTTACGATCAACTGGCAAACGCTCCGCTATAAGCGAGCGGTGGAGATGATGGACCACGATTTGCGTTATAAAAGCGAAATAGCAAGATTCGGCAAATGCGAAGACGTTCCGCCTGATATTCGGCAAACTGCCGATCCGAATTAGACGAACCAAGGGGAGAGACGGGATGTTTTCCGCAAATCTATCAGTCAGCCGAAATGCAAGAAAAGTTTCCGTCGGTCCCCAGTTTTCTTCAGTTTTCTAACCAGGCCGACTTGGAGCGGCGGGGGGAGGGACTGAGGTCCCAAGTCCCAGTTTGCAGAACGGAACCCGCATGCGACAGGGCAACTCTTAGGCACAATTCTACAGGTTCTACCGGATCGAGTACTCCGGCTTTAACAAGGTCTTCGACCTCGCCCGATTCTGAATTGAACCCACAGACTAAACAATCCGACTTAATTATTTCCGCCAGTACCTGTGTGGGGCTCTGTTTCGCATTCCCTATTAACTGACGGATAGGCTCTTCCAAAACCGCCGCTACGGCCTGTAGAGCCTCATCATCGAGACCGGTAGCTTGCTTTTCCCTTCGTAGGACCTGACTTGCGCAAAAAAGCGCAAGGCCTCCGCCTGGAATCCATCCGCCCTCCAGGGCAGCGCGCGTGGAAGACATAGCGCTCTCGAGCTTATATCTTTCCCGGGAAACATCCGTCTCCGATACCCCTCCCGCTCGCAATACGGCCACAGCACCAACAACCCTGGCCAGACGCTCCTGAAGTTTCTCCCTCTCGAACGAGTTAACCGCATTATAGATTTGTAGCTGAATCGTACGGATGCGCTCTTTGAGCGCTTCGGACGAGCCCGCTCCTCCCACAATTGTGGTGGCATGCTGGGTCACGACGACTCTTTCAGCCTTCCCCAGATCTTCTAATCTCAAACCGGCCAAAGGCACCCCAAGCTCCGTGCTCAGAAACTTCCCACCTGTGAGGATCGCAATATCCTCCATAATTGCCTTTCGCCTATCGCCCTCGCCTGGCGCCCTGACCGCTGCGCATCGGAGGGTGCCGCGAAGTTTGTTAACTGTCAGGGTGGCGAGCGCTTCACCCTCCACATCGTCCGCGATAATTAGCAGACTCTTGTCGCATTTCGCGGCTTGCTCCAATAGCGGAAGCAAATCCTTCATGGATTGAATCCGGCCCTGGTAGCAAAGAATAAGGCTGTTCTCGAGTACGCATTCCAACCTCTCTGGATTCGTGATGAAATAGTCGGAGAGGTAACCTCGATCAAATTTCATGCCCTCGTGCACTTCAAGCGAGGTTTCACTTAATTCGCTCGTCTCAACGGTTATGACGCCATCCTTCCCCGCCCGTTTCACAGCTTCATAGACGAGCTGCCCAATTCGCCGGTCACCGCCTGATGCGGTGGTCCCAATAGATAAAATGTCAGTATCACCCGCCGGCTTTTTAATGCCGAAGACATACTTGGACGCGGCTTGCACTGCACGTTCGAAACTCCTCAGCACGTCCTTGGGATGAAACCCTTTGTCGATAAGGTCCTGCCCCCTTGTCATGAACCCAGAGGCCAGGATGGAGACGAGTTTCGTGAAGTCGCCCACGGTGTCATACACGGAGAACGCGGCGTTGCGGATCTGCTCGATCCCTTTTTCCTCTAGCGGATTGGAAGATTTTATTCCTCGCGCAATTTGGGCGCCTCGGTGTGCTTCTATTGTTCCGCCAAAAGCTTGAGAAATAGCCACCGCTGCGCCATGCGGCCCGAATGCAGACGCGATAGCGTCGCGAACGCGGCTTGCACCCTGAATCACGACCCTTCTAAAATCTGCAGAGGCAATCAAAACCCCAACGGACTTTTCTTTCTCGAGTTCTCGGGTGTCATAGGGCCATTCGAGTTCATCCTCTCCAGGAGTTTCCGCGAGTACAAATCGTATCGTCTCCGTGAGGGCGGATCGCAATTTATCGTCCCATCCGGCCTCCTCTTTGTCATAAATAATGCATCTTCGATGTTTATAGTCGAAGGGAACGTCTCCAATAGCCCCTGCGATAATGATCGTCGGGACGCCCAACGCATCACATAGCCCTAACTCATAGTTCACGTTTGGGTTTTGTCGCGTGACATCCGCGACTACGACACGGGCGGCCCAGATACGTTCCCAGATGTCTCTTACAATCGCTCTCCGGCCGCGGATTTCATCCGAGCGCAGTGCCGCAAGTCCCGCGTCTAACGCTGCGGGTTTTATGATCTTTTCGTAGTAAGAATCGAAAGGGTGGCCAAACGGCATAAGCACAAAACACAATTTGTCATCGATTTTTGGCCTGTAGACCATTGAAAGTTAACCAATAGCAAGAATTAGTAAGCCCTCACTATACCACCGGCCGGGTGCCTTGGAGTCGCTTTGGATATGCCCCCGCCTTGTGCATCCACTAGCAAGAAGAGGAAGAAGCGCTTAAAATGTGCAGTCTCTTTCATCCTGCGGGGCATCCATAGAGTGCGAGGTGCATGATGGCGACAAACGCAACTCCAGGACAGAGTGCGGCAGTTAGCTTCACCGGGCTATCCGCTGCGGCGAATGGGCTGGCGATCGTTCGGGTGACGGTCGGGGCGATGCTGGTGTGGGTTTTTTTCGAAAATTGGGGGAAGGGGCTTTACAGCCCGGGGGGCTATGCGGGCCTGATCAATTATTACATCAAGTCGGGCCACGCGCCGGCGGCGTGGAAGGCGATTATGGGTTTGGCGGCCAGCCATGCGGCGATGGCGGCTCCGCTGCAGGCGATTGCCGAGATTTCCATGGGGATCCTGCTGGTTGTGGGTCTGCTGACGCGGCCAGTGGCGCTGGTGGCGTTTCTGTACCTGGGCAGTCTTTGGATGTCGGAATGGGGCACGGCGTGGATCTGGGAATTGCTGGTTCCGGTGCTTGCCTCGCTTGGGCTGGTTGTGGGGCGGGCGGGCCGAGCGTGGGGAATTGACGCATTGCTGGCGGGGCGGTGGCCGTCCTCTCCCTTGTGGTGACCTGGGGTAAAACTAAATGAGAGTGTCAGTGGTGATTCCTACGCACAACGAAGCGCAGGCCATTGGGCGTGTGCTTGCCGATCTGCCCGCGCATCTCGTCACGGAGGTGATCGTCGTCGACAGCAATTCGACGGACGGAACTCCGGAGATCGCCGCAAAGATGGGAGCCCGCGTCCTGCACGAACCTCGTCGAGGATATGGGCGCGCGTGTTTGACCGGGCTTACGAATGCGCAAAATCCGGATGTGGTGGTTTTCCTCGACGGAGACTACAGCGACCGCCCCGCGGAGTTGTCGATTCTGCTGGCTCCGATCATCGAGGGGCACGCCGACATAACGCTCGGTTCGCGCTTGAGCAACAAAAGCAACCCCGGCGCGTTGCCGTGGCACCAGGCATTCGGCAATCGGCTGGCCGCCAGCTTGATCCGGCTTTTGTACGGCGTGAAGTTGAGCGACCTCGGGCCGTTCCGCGCCGGCCGCGCGGAAGTTCTGCACGCGCTCGGCCTTCAGGAAGCTACGTATGGCTGGGCGGTGGAAATGATCGTGAAAGGGGCCATCGCGGGATTCCGCATCGAGGAAGTCCCTGTGAGCTACCACCCGCGCATCGGAAAATCCAAAATCAGCGGCACGGTGAAGGGCACGATTGGAGCCGGGTGGTTCATCCTGAGCCGGATCGTGCTGTATTCTATTCGACGCCGAAGGGCGGGAACGCCGCGACCGGCATAAGCCTTGATGGGCCAACCTCTCATGGAATCCTCCAGCCAGACCGCTGAGTCCCTGTCTCACCCAAAGCGCACGTTAGTGATAATGGCGAAAGCGCCGAGGCCCGGCATGGTGAAGACGCGTCTGGCCGGGAGCCTTGCTACGGCGTCAGTGACGGCGCTCTATCGCTGCCTTTTGGAGGACACGCTCGCGTTGGCGACGTCGTTGAAGGGCGTGGAAGTGGCGGTGGTGTGCCCTGAGGCGGACCAGGAGGAGTTGGCGGAGTTAGTGGGTAATGCCGTGCAGGTGGTGGCACAAAAGGGCGAAGGGCTCGCCGCGGGACTCAACTATGTGTTTCGGCATTTCACCGAGGGCGGCGGGCAACGCGTCGTGGCCTTCAACGCCGACAGCCCGCATCTGCCGGGTTCGGTGCTTGAGAGCGCGTTCGAAGCGCTTAACCGAAACGATATGGTGGTGGGACCGACTGAGGATGGCGGCTACTACCTCGTCGGGGCCAAGACCGCGTATCCGTCGCTCTTCAACCGAGACGGCCTGGGCACCAGGAACGCGCTGGAGGCGCTGTTGGCGCGCGCCCGCGAGTTGCAGCTTTCCGTTGGCTTCACAGTTCCCTTTTATGACGTTGACGTTGAGGGCGATTTAACCCGTCTTGCCGCGGAACTGCAACTCGATGCAGCGAGGGCCCCGCGAACGGCGGCCTGGCTGAACCGGTGGCGGCGATAACGATCGTGGCCGCAGACACAAGCGAAAGCACAATACCCTGGGATGTGCTGTATAATCCGGGGCGGCCATGGAAGCGGTGTGAATGACTGGCGTGCAAGTATCGCACTTTTCCGGCGTGCCCTTTTTGTATCCCGAATCTATCCCACATCATCCAAGGCGTGGTCCGTTCAATTCACTGAGGAGCAAACTCCATGACAAACTCGAGCCGAGTAACGAAGATCCTTCTTCTGGCTTTCGGGGTCCTGATCCTTGCCGCAACCTCCTGGGCGCAGGCGCGCCCGCCGATTGTCGAACAACTTGCCAAGACCTATGGCCTTGATTCGTACGCGCAAATTGAAGCGGTCCGCTATACGTTCAACCTGGATCTTCCAGCCTTGAAAGTGAATATGGCGCGGACCTGGACGTGGGAACCCAAGACCGGGGCAGTCACCTTCGAAGGAAAAGACAAGGACGGCAAGCCGGTGAAGGTCAGCTACAACCGGAATCAGATGAATAGCGCGCCCGCAAACGTGAAAGATGAAGTCGACCCGGGATTCAACAACGACAACTATTGGTTCATCTTCCCCCTCCATGCTTACTGGGACACCAGCGCCACGGTGACCGTGACGGAGAAACAAAAATTGCCCATCGGAAAAGGCACGGCGACACTTGTGTCGGTGAAATATTCCTCAGAGCTTGGCGGCTACACGCCGGGAGATACGTGGAATCTTTACGTTGGGGCGGATGGCCGAGTGGTGCAGTTCGTTTATCTGCGTGGCGGCCCGAAGAAACCGAGCAACGTCACGACCACTTGGGCAGGCTATAAGAATGCCGGACCACTGCTCGTCTCAACCGAACATCGCGGAATGGCAGACGGCAAGCCGGCGCACATTTTCTTTACGGGTGTGGCGTACAAACTGGCGGGCTCCGACAAATGGATGGACGCGACTCCGGCGAAGTGACGCCGCTTTTGCTTGCAAACCAGGCTAGCGCGCGATCACGACCGTGGTGCACGAGCTGCCGAATTTGGGGAGATCGCGATTTGCAGCCATGCGAACTTCGAGTTTCTGGCGCTCGCCTCGAATGATCGGACAATAAAAATCCGGCTGCGCTAGCGCCGCTTGCAGGCGCCGCCGGCCTGCGCATCCGCCGTGACATGTTTCTCGAAACTCGCAGGGCTTGCACGCTTCGGGGAGCGAGCGGGCCTGCTCAAACGGCGCAGAGTTCAGAACCCCCGAGCCCGACGAAAGCAGCTGTGACAGCGGTTCTCCGGGGCCGGGCCAATAGACGCACGGCTGCGTTGTGGCGCGGGGCGTCACTCGCACCGTGCTGACGCCACATCCTCCTGCGAGTGGCGGAAGGCCGGCCATTGCCCGCACCAGCGGCTCGCCGATCGCGATCACATCGGTTTCTGCAAAGAGACGCCGGAAGGCCTCCCAATACTCTCCATAGGACAACGCGTAGATGTCGGAGCGCACCGCCTGATAGACGTTTACACGCAAGGGAGCGTCAAACCGTTTGGCTACGCGCGCGACCTGCGCGAGACGCAGGTGGTTCGCCTTCATCATGACCGCGACGATGGTTAAGGGCACGCCGAGCCTTACGCAACGTTCCGCTTGCCGGTGGATCAGTTCCCAATTGCCGTTCCCGCGCTGCGCATCCTGTTCCGCTTGCGTCGGGTAATCGAGAGAAAACTCGATGTCGTGGAAAGCCCGCAAGTCGCTGTCTTCCAGCACGGCAACACTATGGCCGTTCGAAGTGATCGTCAGCTTGACGGGTTGTTGGCGCAGGTACGCCAGAATCGCTTTAAATTCCGGATGCATGCCGTTCTCGCCGGTGCCCAGATTCACGGAGCGGATCGGCAATCGCTCCATGACGGACTTCACTTGATCCAAAGAGAGACGATCCGTGCGGGCTGGATCTCGGTAGCAAAAGGAGCAGGAGAGGTTGCACTCGTTGGTCAGCCCGAGCCCGAGCGAAATCGGGACGTCAGGCACGTTTGCGTCGGATGAGATGGCCGAATTTTCGAGAGGGACGTTGGTCATTCTCCAACCTCCGCCAGCGAAGTTGCGCAACGTGCCAGGCAATGTGTGTAGCGCGCGACGGCCGCATACTCTTGCCGGTTGCCCAGCTTCCGCTCCAGTTCGAAAATCCGGTCGTAGTCCGCGGTGCGAGAAATCCGCGGCGGCAAATAGTCCGCAAGGACGCGCACGCCTCGCTCGGCAATCGCCGCAAGCGACGCTTCGGCCAGCATGGCTCGCAAGCTGTCCGGCGTAAACAGTCGCACCTTGCCACCGTAAAGCGCTTCCTGTCCCCACTCGGCGGTGAGGTCATTTTCCGCCGCGGCCAAATCTCCAGCCAGGATGGCCGCCTTGAACACTTCGCCCGCGCGGTTACGCGCGAGAACGGACAGTAACGCTGATGAATCCCGCAAGGCGCGAGCTGCAGCGCACAACGCCTCACCCGGGTCGCTGCAATATTCCAGGATGTTATGGTAAAGAATCACGTCGAACGATCGAGCGGGGAACAAATTCGCCAAGTTGGCAGCGTCGCCCTCGCGCAGCACGATTTTGTCCGCTACCGCTGCTTCGCGTGCCGCGCGCTTCGCGATATCCAGCATGGCTGGAGACGAATCCAGCAGCGTGACGTGAATGCCAAGCTGCGCCAGGCGAACCGCCGTCGCTCCCGTTCCGCCCCCGAGATCAAGCGCACGCAACGGCGCCTTGCCCTGCGGGGGAAGAAAATCCTGCAGATTGGCAAAGGCCAGGTCGGAGCGCAACCGCCCCTCGGGCGTCTCCAGGTAGTCGGCATACTTGTTCGCGCCGCTCTGGAAGCGTTCCCTGTCGGCCTCGGCAGTCATCATCATTCGACCCTTGAGCGCAGTCGATCCCCAATCCAATCGCTCGCAAGAACCAGCGCGTAAGTTAAAGGATAAGCGTACTCAAGCGGGGGTAGAAAACCAAGCCGCACGCTGTTTTGGGTGGGAAGCCCGCGTTACTGATTCGGAATTTGTTGACATGGAAGCCGCAGGGAGGGTATCACTTCAGCAATTCCTATGGAAGTAGCGAGGCGGCCAGCTGCTCCTCCGTGCAATTTTGAATTGTGAGCCGAGAAAAGTTATCCCGTCCGGTCAGCCGAGAGTTCGCGGGAATTCAAAGTCTGGTTCCCGGGGCACCCGGTCGCCCTCGAAAAAATTCCAGTTGGGCTTGTTCGATTGGCTAGGTGACGGTCCGAGGATGAATGGCCGTAATATCCGTATACCGCGCAAAATCCCTATCATTGAACGTAAGGATGCTCCTCACCCCGTAAACTCGCATGAATGCCACCAGTCGAGCGTCATGCACTTGCACTCCGGACACTTTGTGCGTCACCAGGAGTTTGCGCCACTCCTCATGCACCGCAAGGCTGTCCGGGAGCAACCGGAGTTTTTCTTCAAAAAATCCGGCCCGACGGTCCGTCTCTACTGGCGAAAGGCCGTAGCCATTTCGATCCGCGGGCCGAGTACACGTGTTCCAAAACTCCCCAACATTCTGGGATGTGTAGCAAAGAATGCCGTCGCGTTGGAGGATTCCATCGATGGCTGAAATTATGGCGGGATAATCGCTGTGGTCGGGCCTGATCCAGCGGAGCAGAATATTGCTATCGACGAGGTACGGGGTCTCGGCCATCTAACCGATCCTCATAGAAGCTTTCCCGCGAAAAGCTTTCCGTTGGCAAATCAGGCAGCCCCTCGGACCCTTCCGCGAGGGCCTTCACCATTTGATGAAATTCCGCCACGCTCATCTTTCCGTTGGGCAACGACCGTTCGGCAAGGGCATCATTCAGCAGCCGCTCGGCCATCGTTTCCAATGGCAATCCCTGCGCGCGGGCCTCTGCCTTCAGGCGAGCCTCGGTTTCCGCATTGAGTTGAACCTTGATGGTCACAGCAAGAAGCCTCTTTCCTTCAGAGTAACCGCGTTCGATTCGAAATACCAGCCTGCTTCCTCTGCAATCCGCGGGTGGCACAT
>DATHMM010000125.1:0-22944 GCA_035487095.1 Candidatus Sulfotelmatobacter sp. | reverse complement strand
GAAGGTCAAGCGAGCGTTGATGTTCGGCGATAACTACTGCGTTTTCAGCAAGCAGATTCGCGGCGCCCAAAAACTTGAGCACGTTGGCATACTGCTCGCGTTCGGCGTAAGGGGGATCGAGAAAAAGCAGATCGATCCGCGTGTTTGCCTCCGTAGGCGCTTCGGCAAATTGTTTCAGGGCTTGCAGAGCATCCAACTTTATGACGCGCGCGCCCTTGTGAATCTCCAGCGAATCGAGATTCTTCTTGATGAGCACGACGGCGGGCGGATGCTTTTCTACAAATATTGCTTCGCGAGCGCCGCGGCTAAGCGCCTCGATGCCCACGGCGCCTGTACCGGCGAATAAATCTACAAATCGAGCGTCGAGAACAAGATCGCCAAGCACATTGAAAAGAGTTTCACGCAGTTTGTCGCTGGTAGGACGCAGCGACATGCCCTTCAGACTTTTCAGTTGGCGGCTGCGGAATGTTCCAGCAATGATGCGCATGGGAAGCGGGCCTCAGCCGATCCGCGCCAGATGGTAGCGCCGCTGCCACTGGGGCGGCAGCATGCGCAACATTCGCTGCAGGGATTCTTTCTCAGCAGGCTCCTCGACCAGCAGAAACGCCTCTTTTCGCGCGCGCTCCAACAGTTCGCGGTCGCGCAAAGGATTCGCGATGTGGAAGCCAAGCTCACCGGATTGCCGCGTGCCGAAGAATTCTCCTGGCCCGCGGATCAGCAAATCGGTCTCGGCAATTTCGAATCCGTTCGTGGTGCGCACCATGGTTTCCAGGCGCGCGCGACCATCGTCGGTCATGCGGCCGGGTGCCACCAGGATACAGTGCGATTTCTGCGCACCGCGGCCGATGCGGCCACGAAGCTGGTGCAGCTGCGCCAGGCCGAACCGCTCGGCGTGTTCGATCACCATCACCGTGGCGTTGGGTACATCCACGCCGACCTCGATTACCGTGGTGGCCACCAGAATCTGTACTTCATTCCGCCGGAAGCGCTGCATCACGTCGTCTTTTTCTTCGCTGGACATTCGCCCGTGCAGCAACCCCACTTTCAATTTCGGGAAAACGTCGCGGGAAAGGCGCTCGAACTCTTCCATCGCGGCTTTCAGCTCGAGCTTGGATTCCTCGATCACCGGATAGACGATGTACGCCTGGTGCCCGGCTTCGACTTCACGCCGCAGAGAATCCCACACGCCGGGGAGATGCTTTTCCGTGGTCATGCGCGTTTCAATGGGAGTGCGTCCGGGAGGGAGCTCGTCGAGCACGGAGACGTCGAGATCGCCATAGAGGGTGAGAGAAAGAGTGCGTGGAATCGGCGTGGCCGTCAGCACGAGCACGTGGGGAGCGAAACCCGTCTTTGCGGCTTTGTCCATCAGACGCTTGCGTTGCAGCACGCCGAAGCGGTGCTGTTCGTCAATGGCAACGAAGCCCAATCGCGCGAATTCCACCTGGTCTTCGATCAACGCGTGCGTTCCGATCACCAGGCGCGCTTCTCCGGTGCGAATCCGCTCGCGCGCGGCGGCCTTTTCCGCGGGCTTCAGGCCGCTGATGAGAAGCTCCGCGATGTAGCCGCCAGGGGCCAGAATCCGCCGCGCCGAAAGAAAATGCTGGACGGCGAGAATTTCCGTCGGCGCCATCAGCGCGGCCTGGCAACCGTTTTCCATGGCGATCACGGCGGCTTGCATGGCCACGATGGTTTTCCCGCTGCCGACGTCCCCTTGCAGCAAGCGATTCATCGGCACGGGCTTTTCGAGATCGGCGGCAATTTCTGCCAGGACGCGCTTTTGCGCGCCCGTGGGTTTGAAAGGCAGAATCCGCTTCAGCGCTTCGCGTACTTTGTCTTCCCGCACGCGGAACGGAATGGCGTTTTCCTTGCGCTGGGCCTTGCGTCCCAGCGCCATGCTCAACTGATAGAGGAAAAACTCTTCGAAGATCAGCCGCTGCTGCGCGGGCGACCGGAAAAGATTCAACGCCTCCAGCGATTCCTCGGGAGGGGGAAAATGAGTATTGATCAACGCCTCGCGCCGTGAAGGATATTGCAGCTTTTGCAGCAACTCCGTCGGCAGCATATCTGGAATGTTCGAATCCAGATTCTGCAGGGTGTTGTAAATCGCGCGGCGGATCATTCGAGAGCCGAAGGTGCCGACAGCCTCGTAGATCGGCACGATGCGGCCCATTTCGGTCGAATCCACTTCCTCGCTGCTCAGCACTTCAATCTGCGGGTTGACCATTTCCCGGCGCGCTGGACGGAGCTTATCGATTTCCACCTTACCGTGCAGGATCAGCTGCTGGCCGGGCTTCAGGCGGTCTTCCAGATAGCCGCCGTGAAAAAACTTGCAGGGCAAAGAGCCGCTGTCGTCCTGCACCAGCAGATGATAGATGGCGTCGCGACCGTACATGCCACGGACGGCCTGCCCGCTCATCACGCGAGCGCGCAGGGTGTAGGTTCCGCCGGGTTGGACATCTTTAATCCGGGAAAAATGGATGCGGTCTTCGTAGCGGAACGGAAGGTAATTCAACAGGTCTTCGAGCGTGAGGATGCCGCGCTTCGCAAGGAGTTCGGCGCGATTCGGGCCGACTCCTTTGACCATGCGCACTTCGGTTTGCAGGCTGATGGACATCCTTCCTTCTTTATATCATCCCCGCCTAAGCTTCGCTTTTCGTGAAACTTGCGCCATCGCCATGCGTATCGTTAGAGTGGGCTGTAGCGGAGTTTTCGAGCGTAGGAGGCTGCTTTGGCGGATGCACGTTTGACGGGGTCGGAAAAGCGCGCGCTCATTCTGTGGGTCATCTTTGGCGCGCTGGGCTTGCTGTTCGCGCAACGCTATTTCTTCCGCGCGTTTCCCGAAGCTTCCGTGGATTTCAAGGTATCCCGGACCGAAGCGCAACTGCGAGCCAGGAATTTCGTTCAGGGCCTGGGCGAAAATGTGGATGGCTACCAGTCCACAATCACGTTTGACGTGGACGAAAACGGCAAAACCTACCTGGAACGCGAACTTGGCCTGCAAGAAGCGAATCGCCTAATGTCCTCGGAATTGAACATCTGGTTCTGGGATGTCCGCTTTTTCAAGCCGCAGCAGGAAGAGGAATATACGGTTCGCGTCAGCCCGGCGGGAAAGGTGGTGGCGTACAGCCACAAGATCGAGGAAGCGCGAGGTGCAAGATCGTTGAGCCGCGAAGAGGCGCTCTCCGCAGCTCAACAATTTCTGCAGGCAAAAGTCGGCACGAATTTGGACAACTGGAATTTCCTGCCGGAGGAGGCGAATTCGGAGACGCGCCCCAACCGGCTGGATTGGTCGTTTACCTGGGAAAGAAAAAACTTCAAGGCCAAAGATGCGCCGTACCGGTTGGAAGTGGGGCTGCAAGGCGACCGCATCGGGAGCACGCAGGAATATCTGCAAGTGCCGGAAGCCTGGACGCGCAATTACAAACACCTGCGCTCTACCAATATTTTCTATAACCAGGTTGCGCTGATCCCCTACGGGTTTTTGTTGGGCGCGGCCCTGTGGCTGGGAATTACCTTGATGCGTCAGGACAGAACTTCCTGGGGAGCCGCGTTGAAGCTCGGGGCGCTGGTGGCCGTCCTGTATTTTTTGATGCAGGCGAACGATTGGAACTCCATCCGTGCGGGTTATGACACGCACCAGGCGTATTCGAGTTTTGTAACGGGGCAACTCGCCAAGCTGTTGGTGGAAGCGCTGGCCACGGGACTGATGGTCACGCTGGTCCTTCCCGGCGGCGAACCCTTGTATCGCTCCACCCAGCCTGCGCGCTTGCGTTTGTATCAGGCATTCAGCCGGCGCGGGATTCGTTCGAAAGAGTTTTTCAACTCCTCGGTGGTCGGCATTTCGATGGCTGCGGCCCACATGGGCTTCATCGTGGCGTTCTATATGATTGGCAGCAAGTTCGGAGTGTGGGCGCCGCAGGATTTGAGCTATTCGGATGTAGTGAACACTTCATTCCCGTGGATAGCGGGGGTTGCAGTCGGGGTGATGGCGGCGACCAGCGAGGAATTTCTGTTCCGGCTCTTCGCGATTCCCTTCCTGGAAAAAATGACCGGCTCGCGCATGCTGGCGGTGATTCTGCCCGCGTTTTTCTGGAGTTTTCTGCACAGCGCCTACCCGCAAGAGCCGGGATACATCCGCGGCATTGAGGTGGGGCTGGTCGGAATTCTTGCGGGAGTGGTGATGCTTCGCTGGGGCATACTTGCGACGCTGATCTGGCATTACACGGTGGATGCGTCGCTGGTGGGCATGCTGCTGATCCGGTCAGACAATTTGTATTTCAAGATCTCCGGCATAGTCGTGGGGCTCGCCGCGGTGGCGCCTCTGGCCTGGTCCGGAATTTCCTATCTGGCGCGCGGAAGTTTCGAAACGGTGGACGATTTGATGAACGGGGCGGAGCCCGTGGGCGAGATTTCGCTGGAACGGCGGCCGGCCGCGACGGAAACGGCGCTCACTGCCCGGCGCTATGATCCCCTTGCCACGGGAACGATCGGATTTCTGGCCCTGTGCGTCGTGCTCGGTGGTGTTTTGGCAGTTGCGATCCATCGCGAGAAAATCGGCGATTATCTGCATTTGACCGTGAACAACCGCATGGTTGCCAGCCGCGCGGATGCAGTGATGCTCGAACACGGGCTCGATCCCAAGAGTTTTCGCAAAGCCGCGCAATTTGTGGACACCACAAATCCGGTGGCGAATGAATATCTCCGCCGCAGGCTTTCCGTTGCCCAGATCAATCAAATCTACGCGGAGCGCGTGCCCGGGGCTTTGTGGCGCGTGCGCTACTTCCGCGATTCGCAACCGGAGGAATTTGCGATCATTCTGAAACCAGACGGTTCGCTGCACGCCTATCGGCACACGTTAGCCGAAGCCGCCAAGGGCGCAAACCTCTCCAAGGAAGAAGCGCAGTCCATCGCCGAAAAATTCCTGCGGGAGCAAAAACAGATTGACCTGAGTGCCTGGAAACTTGTGGAGGCTAATTCCGACAAGCGTCCTAACCGCACCGACCACACGCTGACCTGGCAGCAGATTGCGCCACTCGATCCTCAGAATGGCGGCGCCAATGAGTCCGCCGATCATGGGTTTGTGCGGATGGATGTGCAGGTGCTCGGCGACGAGCCTGCGAACTACCGCACGTACCTGAAAATTCCCGAAGAGTTCACGCGCAAGCAGGAAGAGATCTCGCTGCCAAGGATGTTATTTGCACTCGCGAAGTACGCTGTAGTCCTAGCGGTTGCCGTTTGCATCCTCGTCTTTTATTTCCTGCGACTGCGTACTCAACCCTCGGGCACGGTACCTTGGCGCCGCCTGGCTCTTTGGGGCCTGGGAGGTTGCATTGCGTTCCTGGGCAGCCTCCTACTCGGCAAGGGCATTCCCGCCTTGCTGGCGCAATATCCGACCGCGGTTTCCCTGAAACTTTTTCTGGCCACCACTGCGGTGGGGTTTGTGATCATTGCCGCAGTGGTCGCCGGCGGGCTCACCCTGCTCTTTGGCCTGGCTTGGTCGTTTGGGGCCCGCGCCTTTGGATCCGAGAGAATTCCTACCTGGACCGGGATGCCCGCCGACTACTATCGCGACGCGTTCTGGATCGCCGTGGGAGGCGCCGGCGCCCTGATTGGGGTGCGTCGGTTGCTCACGATGGCTGACACCTGGTGGCCGACCTTGCATCGAGAATTACCGGCAAGCTTTGGCGATACGTTCGACGCCCTTTATCCCGCAGCGGGCATCATCGGCGGAGCGATCGTGCGAGGCCTTCTTTTAACGGGAACGTTTGCCCTGGCGGCAGCGTATTTAGGAGCAGAGCTACGCGTGCGCTGGCTTCGACTGGCGCTCTTTGTAGCCTTGGCTGCGTCGCTCGTTTCCGATTGGGGGAGTCCCGGCGATTTCGCGAAGCAATTTCTGATGTCGGTGGTGATCCTGGGCGTCATTGTCTTCGGGTTCCGGTGGGTGGTGCGCTTTAATCTGCTGGGATGCTTCCTGATGGCGGCAGGTGTGGCGATGCTGGGAGGGGCGGTGGAGTTGACCTCCCAACCCGACGGATTCTATCGGTCGCAGGGTTATCTGGTTGTGGCGGCGCTGGTTATTCTGCTGACATGGCCGCTGGTGGCTTGGCGGATGGCCACCAGAGAGAGCGCTTCCGCGTGATTTCGCAGACATACCGGGGAATCATTGGGGGCATCAGACAGCTTGAGGGGTCCGCGGTGGTTGGCATGTATCCTTGGGGCCCTGCTTACGAAAGGGCGCCCAAAACGTCCAATCAGTGTGTCGGTTGTGTAGTCTGTCGCATGGCCGTCCGCCGATTCGCTACGGTCTCTTGTTTCAATAAGTTACACAAGAGTCGGCAGAGAGAAACAAGCGATGCCTCTACCCCGTTTGGCTTTTGCGTTAGCTGACGATAGCGGCCGGTCCGGCACCTCCAGTGCTGCACTGGCACCGGGGACCTCCTTGACCCATCTTGAAGATCGCGCGCTAGTCCAGGAAGCTCAGGCTGGCAGCCGCCTTGCGTTTGAGGAGCTCGTCCGCCGCTACGATCGTGACGTCCTGCGCCTCGCCCTGAATCTGATGAAACGTACTGAGGACGCACGCGACGTCTACCAGGAAGCTTTTCTCAAGGTTTACCGCAACCTGCACCGATTCCGGTTCGAATGCAGTTTCTACACCTGGCTTTATCGCATCGTGACCAACGTGTGCCTGGACCACCTGCGCCGCCGTCAGGCCCGCCCCGAAGATCAGGCGCCCGAGATGCATCCGAACCACTTCGAAGAAGGCATCACCGATTTTTTCGAACGACAAAAAGAACAGCGCCCCTCTTCCGATCCCGAACGCCACCTGATCGGGCAAGAAATCAAGACCCGGCTCGCCACCGCGATGGAGCGGCTGTCTCCGCGCGAGCGCATTGTTTTCGAGATGAAACACTACCAGGGCCTCAAGCTGCGCGCGATCGGCGACGCTCTGGGAACGAGTGAAGAGACTGTGAAGAATTCCCTGTTCCGGGCCACGCGAAAGCTCCGCAGCCAGCTGGGGGAACTCCGATGAGTTCGAGCGGACTCCATAACGCTTGCGAGCAAGTGTCGCCGCTGCTGGTTTTTTATGCCTGCGGCGAGCTGGATGAAGGCGAGCTGAAATTGATTCAGCAGCATCTCGCAGGTTGCGCCGCGTGCAGCGCGCAACTTTCCGATGAAAAGAATTTGCAGACACTTCTTGCTTCCCTTCCCCAGGACGCCGACCGGCTGGATTCCGCGAGCGTGCTGCTTTCGCAATGCCGCAGCGAACTTGCTGAGACTCTGGACGACCTGGTGCGGCCCCCGGTCCTAGAAAAAGCTCCAGTATTTGGTACGTTTCGCCGTTGGATGGCGCTGCGGCCTGCGTGGAGCGGCGCAGTGCTGGTGGTTTTGGGGCTGCTGATCGGCGCGCAGGCTTCCCAGTGGTATTCGGCGCGAAATGCCGCGAACCCTCTTGATGAGGCGATGAATGTGCGCCCGGGCCCGCATTTTTCGGATGACCAGCTATCGAAAATGGCCGTGGCTGGAATTAATTTTTCGCCTTCCACAGGTACCGGCGCCCAAAACGTTCGCGTGGAGCTGAATGCCGAACAACCCATGGAGATCAACGGGAGCCTGGACGATTCCGATGTCCGCCGCGTGCTTACTTATGTGGTGAAGAGCGGCGAGCGGTTTGATCCCGGGATGCGCCTGGATTGCCTGGAAGCCTTGAAAGCGCGCTCGGGAGATTCCGAAGTGCGCGATGCCCTGCTGTCCGCCGCGCGCAAGGACCAGAACCCCGCGGTTCGCCTGAAGGCCCTGGAAGCGCTGAGGGATTCCGCCGCCGAAGATACCGTGCGAGCCGCGCTATTGGATACCCTGAAGCACGATTCGAATCCGGGAGTTCGCGTGGAAGCCGTCAATTTGCTGGTAGGCTCCCTGGAAAAATCAGGCGACGAAAATACCATGCCGACGATGGTGCCGGGAATGCCGTCCTTGCCCGATGGAAACACGATTCCGGCGATGGCCAGCGGGAAAGCGCATGAAGTTTCCATGACGGGAGTGATCATGACCTTGGAAGATCTACGTCGCAGGGACCCAAGCAGTTACGTGCGCTTGCGTAGCGCCGCTGCCCTGCGCCAGATCAATGCGCGCGGCGACCAGTAGCCTGCTTTCAACGAGTTTTGGTTTGGATCTCGAGCTGAAGAAAGCGATTCCCTTCGTGAACGATTCGAAAAAGTATCTGCCGTGGCTGCTGGTCACAGGTGTGACCGTCGCCATGTGTCTTGCCGCCTCTGGCGCGTACTGTCCTGTCTGTCGAGCAGAGAATGCTCCGCCGCATGCATCGGCCGATCGCTCCGGGGAATTACCTGCGGGCGACGCGCGCACTTTCTCCCTGATTGCGGATATGGGTTCCGTGCACATTCTGCCGCAACCCGCGGGCGCGGCTCCAACCGTGCGCTACAACGTTCACCTCGAAACGGATGCCCCCGAACCACTTTCGCAAACGCTCTTCAGCCACTACATTCTCAATTTCCACGATGCCCGCGGCACGATCGTGTTAAACGGTGTTCTCCCCCGGCTCCGCAGTCTGGCGGGGAGAAATGCCCAGTTCTGGGTGCAGTTTACGGTTTACGTGCCGGCAAATTTCTCGGTCGAAGTGCATACGGGCGCCGGCGATATTGAAACCGCGGATATCGGCGGCCACGCGCTACTGGTGACCGAGGGCGGGAATGTCACCACCGGACGTATTGGGGGCGTGGAGCATATCGCCACAGTGAGTCCGGTGCCTGTGGCCAAGATTGAGACTCAGGGCGGCCATATCACCGTGCTTGACGTCGCCGGAGACCTGGATGCGTACACCGCCGGCGGCTTCATTCAGGCTCGCGACGTTGCGGGCGACGCCAAGCTTCGCACCGGAGGCGGTCACATTCGCGCTGCCCACATTCGGGGAACCGCACAACTCGAGACGGACGGCGGCAACATCACCGTCGGAGAAGCAGGCGCCCTGGTCGGAGTCCGCACCGGCGGAGGGCAGATCGATTTCGGCGAAGTACATGGCTCGGTGCACGCGGAAACTGGCGGCGGCGGAGTTCGGGTGATGTATGTCTCCGGGCCCATGGAAGTGGAAACCAGCGGCGGCGGCATCTGCCTGACCCGCGTAGCAAATGTGGTGCGCGCCGCGACAGGCAATGGCACCATCACCGCGTGGATCACGCCCGAATCCGGCGATGGCTCTCGCCCCGTTCGTTTGCCCGGGCCTTCGCAGCTTTCATCCGGCACCGGAGACATTGTGGTGTTCCTGCCGAGAAATCTGGCGGCCACGATCGAAGCGAGCGTGGAAAATGGCGGCCCGGACCGCATTGAAGCGGATTCGGCGCTGGGGTTGAACATGGAGAGACGCGAAGACGGTCCGGTGCGCGCGTCGGGAGCGCTGAATGGCGGCGGCGCCTTGCTGAAACTGCGCAGCAATGCCGGCAAAATCCGCCTGCAATACGTGGACGAGCAAACGGCCCTTCGCCAGTCTCTGCTCGAAGAGCAAAAACACCGGTTGGCGCAGAAGTTAAACCAGAGGGGATTTGAAGAACCTGCGCCCAGCATTGCCACGGCGGCTCCACAAACGGCAACCGGCGGAGTGACTTGCACCGGCAGCGGAGCGGATTGGTGGGATACATGGATGAACCGCTTGCAGGCAACGTTTCTAGGCGGAGTCCGCGAAGAACCGGAAGAGTTCAAGAAGCACCTGATCAACTCGCCTCCACCGGATTACCCGCAAATGGCGCGGCACGCCGGCATTCAGGGAGTGGTGAGGTTGCAGGTGCGAGCGAAAACGGATGGAACTTTGGAAGTGGAAAAAGTAATAGAAGGCGAGCCCGCGCTGGTGGAGGCCGCAAGAGCCGCGGTGCGGCAATGGCGGGCGAATCCGGGGGACATCTGCGGCAAGAAGGTGGACTTAATTTCAACATTGGCTTTTAACTTCCAGCTCCGCTAGGGTGTTGGCGGGGGCAGGGGTTCGAGTTTGTCGGTCGTCCTGGGGGTAGTCTAGCAAGTTGTCCGCGAAGGAGGCTGTATGAAGTTTCGCTCCGCGATCGTTTCGATTGGTCTGACGATTCTGGCCGTTTCCCTGCTCACCGTTCCGTCATGTTTGGGGGTGACACGCGAGTTCGCGCAAACCTATCATCTGAATCCCGACGGCAGCCTTGAACTGAACAACATCAATGGCACTGTGCGGATCGAGGGCTGGGACAAAGACGAGGTAGAGGTGCGCGCGGTTAAGACCACCACGGACAAGGAATCCAAGCTGGATCTGGTCTCGATCGACGTGAATTCCAGCCCGGACAGCCTTTCCATCTCCACGCGGTACCCCTCGGAAGAAGGCGTGGAAGTGGCGGTGGAATATACGGTGCATGTGCCGCGGCACACTCTTCTGAAGCACATCAACACGGTGAACGGCACACTCCGCGTCAAAGATCTGGAGTCGCTCGGCGACCTTCACACGGTGAACGGAAACATCGAAGTGTACGAAAGCAGCGGCAATCTGCGCGCGCGTACGACGAACGGAAATGTTTACGTCGAGCTGAAGCATCCGGCGGATTTGCACGGCACAATGGCGGAAACCACCAATGGCTCCGTGCTGTTGGCCATTCCGGCGGATTCACAGGCGAACCTGGAAGCCCGCTGCATGAACGGGAGCTTCTCCACGGAACTTCCTTTCGTTATGGAAGGAGCCATCCAGCCGCGCATCCTGAAGGGACGGCTGGGCAAAGGCGGCGCCCCGATCCGGCTGGGGACCGTGAATGGCGCTATCCGCGTCGTTGCGCTGCGGTCGACCATTTAGCTTCTCCTGCGTCTAAACGGGCAAAGGAGAAATCAATCATGATTCAACGGCAAATGTGGACGAGCCTGGGCTTGGGCGCGTTGAGCATCGCTTTCATCGCCCTGCCGGGCTCTTCGAACACAACCACTAGCCCTTCAAGCGCAACCGCCGCGTCGCAATCGTTCGCTCAGGAAGTTTCGCAATTGCCAATCCGGGTGAACCCCAAGGTGGAGATTAGAACCAATCCTCAGGGCGACGAGATGTCTGTAGTGGTGGACGATGACGAGGACGGCGGGGCTCTAGTGCGTGGGACTGACGATCCGCAAAATGCGGCTGATGACGAGAATCTTCAAGTTTTCATGGGCACCGGAGGGGGATGGTTGGGCGTGGGAGTTGCTGAAGTTTCTAGCGAGAGGATGAAGGCGCTGAAGCTGCCGGAAGAGCGCGGGGCGATGCTGGGGAAGATTGTTCCCGAAAGTCCCGCGGCCAAAGCCGGCCTGAAAGAAAATGACGTGGTGCTGGAAATTAACGGCCAGCGCATCGAAGGCACGGAACAGTTTCGCCGCATGATCCACGAAATTCCCGCGGGCCGGACGGCAAACCTGACCGTGTGGCGCGAGGGGCGTTCGCAGAACATTAAGGTCACGCTTGGAAAACAGGACGCCGGCAACATGAAGTTGTTCGCGGGCGGGCCGAAGTCGTTCGCGTTCAAAATGCCGACCATGCCGGCGATGCCGGACTTGTCCGGTCTGGAGCACCTGCGCACATTTTCCATGATTTCTCCGGGACACCCGCTGCTTGGAATTGATGCGGAAAATCTCGAGGGCGAGTTTGGGAATTACTTTGGCGCGCCCAATGGCGAAGGCGTCCTGGTGCGCGGCGTGTTCGCCAATTCCGCCGCGGCAAAGGCCGGACTCAAGGTGGGCGATGTGATCACCAGCCTCAACGGCGAGCGCGTCCACAATGCCAGCGAATTGCGCGAAAAACTGCTGACCAGCCGAGAAGCGAAGAACCTCAAGCTGGGCATACTTCGCAATAAGAGTGAACTAACCCTTTCCGTCGAGCTTCCGCAACAGAAAGAGGAAGAAGAGCACTTCCTCTCCGAACGCACCAATGTCTGAACGCGTCCCATATCTGATTTCCATGCAGACACAGCGGCCCGGCTCGCGAGCGGTTCAGAGCCGGGCCTCCCTTTTTTGATTAAATCTTCCTGAAACTGTCCCGGGAAAGGCGCGTTATCCGTGCTGCCCATATTTCCGAAGCAAGCGGAACGGCCTTTTGATCGCCTCCCAAATGCGCGAGCCGTGCCCTTCTCCTTTGCCGGCCCAGTCTTCTTCCGTGGGCGAAAAAGACAATCGGGCAAGGTAAGAGAGCCCCGTGACGCCACCTCCGCCCATCTTCAGCCGGAACATCGCTCGCTGAAGCAGTGGCGGCGGGGAGGAACCCGCACTTGGCAGCCACCCCTGCACCTGCCGCACCATCTCTCGCGCCGCGTCATCTTCATTTGTGCTTGCGGCCATCGCCGTGGGCACCGGAACGCCTAGCAGAGATTCGGCAAGCTGGAGACCTACATTTACCATTCGCTCTGCCCCCACATCCCTTGCCGCCTGCCGCACACTCTCCCAGGCAATCTCCGGATGCCGCGCGACAATAGCCGCGATGTCCGCGGGCCACATCAGGCGTTCCCAGAAATGCTTTGCGCCATGGATGCAGTTGAGTACCAGTTCGTCTTCCAGGCGGAGCGCGGGGATTTCGCGCCCCTCCAGAGCCACACGCCGTTGGCGAGCGAATAACTCCTCGATCCGCATGGGGCGCGGGTAGTAACGAAATGTCTTCTCAGTATGGAGTTCTATGATCTGTTGGGCGCCGCGCCGGTTGAAGAGATATTCGCCGGGGATTTTACCGGCGAGAATGGCCTCCTCCGAAACGTCGGCGGCGAATCCGAGCGCCGTCAAAATCCTGGAAGCGGGAAGAATCGCCTTGTCACGCACCAGAAGATCGAGATCCACGTAACTCCGGACTCCGGGATCGCCATACGCCAGAAGCGAGACCAACGGCCCTTTAACCAGAAGGGTTTCTATCCTCGCGCGCTTGAACTGTTCCAGGATGGCAAAGAGTTCCGCCATCATGCTCAGGGTGAAGAGGTGTTGTGTCCGCAGACTGTCCTGGAATTTTTGCCAGGCACTGGCGGGCATTCCCGTGTAGCCGGTTTCCTTCAGACGCGCGGCGACCACGCCCAGGACGCTGTGTTCCGTGGCGAGTTCCAGCGTGAGGTCCCAATCCAGATTCGGCACGAGAGCAGCAATCCGGCCGGAGGACTCCGGCGAAGGCGAAGCGCACGCGCACAGAAATTTCCATTCATTGGCGAAGGGCTTTGCTCCGAATGGTGAGAGGGCCGTCAGAAGCTGCTCCTGAAAATGTGATTGTAAGTGTACACCTGCATTTCAGCTGTCCGTAGGAACACCCACCAGGCGCACCGTGACGAGGCCATCGTTCGCTGCGGGGATCGGAATCTTCAGCGGAGGCTGGGCGAAGGAGACCCCGAGGGGGGAGCGAGCACGGAGGCGGTGTCCCGCAAAATCAATTCGCAGAGTCCGCCGATTTTCTCTGGTTTGGCGTGCGGCACGATGCGGCGAACAGGAATCTGCTGGACCAGTCGGCAAAGGGTTTCGAACTCGTTTGCGCGCTGCTCCCGGCGAAGGACCCAGTTCATGTAAGTGTTCTGCACCAACCCGAGGAAGGCTTCGCGCGGGCTCAGCTTTTCGACTCGCGGTGTATTTTCCTCGCCGCTTCGTGGGGCGATCAGATAAACGACGCCTATCGGCAATTTCTCCTGCGAAAATTTTGCGCGCGTCCCGTCGAGCTCCAAATAATGCTTCTCCCAGGCCGGCGTAATTTGCGGCAAAGCATCGGCCTGGCCGAGCAGCATGCTCACGCTTTCCGGCCACAGGCAGACGCGCGGGTAGCCGGGCAAAGCGAGAAATTCGCCGCCGCTCTCTTCGAGCGCCACAATGTCCTCTGCCAAGACTGGGTGCCCGCGCAGGGCCATCGCCGCGGCCGTTGTGGACTTTCCATAGCCCGCATCGCCGCAGAAGCACACGGCACGGCCGCGCATTTCGACGGCGCTGGCATGCAAACAGGTGATGTTCCGCCGCCGCAGCACGAAGCCCATAACCGGCCCCAGAAAATAGGTGGCCATATCGTCGGCAGTGAGTGGAGGCTGATAAGTTCCCCAGACATGTTCTGCCGCGCCATCCACAACAAATCTTGTGCCGTCCGAGTAGGAAAGCTGGAAGCCGTCTGTTTCTCCGAATTGAGTGAGGACAAATGAGGGATCGGGCGAGCCCGGCGGTTCGGACCTGCGGGAAAGGATCTGGCTGGGAAGCGCGAGTAACGCGCGAACCCAATCCGGTTGCGAGCCATCTCCGAAACTGAGGCTGTGTTGATAGACCGGAACGGAAGGCGATTCAAGTCCTCTAATTCGGCTGGAAGAATCCACCCCAAGGCCGTAGGCTCGGTAAGAGTAACTCACAAGTAATTTTAATTAATCGCCGATAGTTTCAGGCGTAGATGTCAGGCCCCGGTACGGCGGTGCAATGGCCTGCCGCCTGGCCCGTCCTTCTGGCCATGATTACCGGTGGTCTTAGTTATTTCGGCAAGATTGCCGTACACAAGTAGCTTGGGCGGTCGATAAGGCTTCCTAGTGAGTACTTTAGACTCCTGCTTCATTCACGCCCCTTTCCTAGCACTGTACTCAATCCCCTCTCTGTTTTCAATGTCTTTCAGCCACAGGGCAAGCGAGAGCGGAGAAAGCTGTCCCCAGGAAAGAAAACCCTTAGTATTTTCTAAAGTTGCGCGCCAGTCCTTCCAATTTACAAATTCATGAACCATTGCAGGTGGATTTTCTTCCGGCTTTGGCCTCCACCCTGTTCTCATCTGCCAGGCTACCAGGGGATCCTGCAACAGCGGAGTTTTGGGGCGCGTCAGGATTTCAAGCGGCAACCAGGTTTTCATGGCCCTCCGCGTTACTTCTTTGTCAACACACCAGGGGACCGGCGGAAGACGCAGCAGAAAGCGCAACAGCCTAATGTCCAGTATTGGAGCACGGCTCTCGAGCCGGATACCGGTCCACCCCGCATCCTCGTCTTCCAGCACACTGGCCCAGTAACCCGAGTGCAAGGACGCGTACCCTTGTGGATGTAGCGGGTGTGCCTCCACAGGTTCCGGTGTTCCGCACCCCCCCGGAGTATGCTCGCGGCAGCGCTTGGAAAACCCTTCGTTTAACCAGAGCGGAATTTCCGTCGCCGCAGGCGCGCCTCCAAACCAACGGCGGAGCTTGCCGCGGAATCCGCCGCGCAAGGCCGGAAATCGCAGGTGTTCGCCAAAATATCCACCGAAGCTCCGGGCGATTTCTCTCCAGTCACCGCGCGCGCGGAGATAGAGAAAATAGGGCCACGCCTGCCCCGTAAGGACATTGTCTCCTCCGTCTCCGGAAAGCACCACCGGGCTATGTGCGGCGATCTTCTTAAAGATTCGGCAGGCACGGTCATGAAAGAGATCGGAGGTGGGTTCCGGGGTGGGTTCCGCCACCACCGCATTCAGCGAATGAACTGTGTCTTCTCCCAGGGTTTCGTGCGGGAGCCCGAGATACCGCGCGGTTATGCCGGCAGATCCGGGCTCCGGATCATCGAATACCGATTTCCAACTAATCGTGAAGGCTTTCAGTTTTTCAGAGTTCCCTTGCGCTGCCGCCAGCCGGGCGGCGACGGCGCAGACGGAACCCGAATCCAGCCCGCCACTCAAATAAAGGGAAGCGTTTCCTTCGGGCAAACGGTCCGCCACCGCCTGCACCAGAAGTTCGCGATAGTTTTCCAGGCATTGACCAGGTTCCTTGAAACGAAGCGGCTCTTCCACTGGTAACTGGAGAAAGCGCCTGAGATGGACGCTCCCCTCTTTCCATTGCAGCAGGTGGCCGGCCGGCAACCGGCGGACGTCGCGCCAAATCGATCGCTCGGGATCGTTGCAGATTCCCTCTAGAAGAAAATCGCGAACGAACGCGTCATCCAGTTCCGCGGAGAGTTCGGGGACCATCCGCAATACCTGCATCGTATTGCTAAAGCAAAACGCCCCGTTTCGCCAGGCATAAAAAAATGGCCGCGGCCCGTTGAAATCGCGCGCGCAGCAGAGGGATTTTTGAGCGGCATCCCAGACGGCAAAGGAATAATCGCCGAGTATTTTAGCGAGCGACCCTTCGCCCCACACGCTCCACGCGAGCAGCAGCAATTCTTCGTCAGAAGTTTCCTGTGTCGTGGCCAGCCGGTTCTCCTGCAGTTCCTCGACAAGCTGTTTTCGCGCGTCGAGGCGCACTTCACCGAGCAGTGTGTATCGCTCACCGAGCCGCACCGGCTGGCTTCGAGACTGGTGGGGCGTCCCCGTTTCCAGGTACGTAAAGGAGGTGCCGAAGCCGCCGTTTGCTGACGTTACGGCGCCATCAGGGCCGCGAAAACGCAATCGCTGCGCAACCTGCTCCAGGAATCGTGGCTCAACGGCCGCGCCGTCTGTCCGCACGATACCGAAAAATCCGCTCATTGCTGCTCCGCCGGCGGTTCGAGGAGTTCCTGATCAAATGCCGCGTAGTGATGATGCAGCGCCTCAAGCTGGTTAAGCGCTTCACCCCCATGTTCAACCCAGGCGTGGGCTTCGAATTCCTCGTTCTCCTTGCGGACACCGATGCGCAGGCAAGCGGTGATTCCCTGCTCGCGCAGCAGATACCAGAGCGTCATGGATTCCTCAAGGCAGGTAAATTGGACAAGCGAATAGCGGACAGCGGCGCGCAACATTCGGCAGGTGAGCTGCACCGCTTCCTTTACCTCTGGGCTGGATTCCAGACCTGTCGCCCGGGGACGGACGCGCCGCTGAAGCGAGGTAAGAGTCTTGCCGTAACCCCTCAGGCGCAGCGACCATCGCACCAACGGCAAAAGCAGCACGGCCCGCCGGAACATGCGCCGTGAGACGGGGTCCAGCGCCTTATATCTTTGGAGTTGGTCCAGCATCCGCGGGTAACACTTGCAGCAGGCCGTTCTCCACAAGCCCGCTCAAGAATTCAGTAAGGTGCGTCCGCAAAACTTCAGGATCCACCTCATACTCTTCCTGAAGTTTTTCGAACGCCAGAGCGATGCAAGGCTGGGTGGTCGCAAGTTCCCACATCCGCGTGCCTGTCGCGTCCAAACCGAAATACCGCTCGCTATCGAGATTCAGGAGTACTGCCTCCCCATCGAGCTGCCGGAACAGGACGTGCGGCGGCACCACCGCGTGCATGGTTAACTCCACCATCTTCTGGGCTCCTGCCTGCGGACGGGGATTCCGGGGGTATGGGGGTATCTTAGCGGGGTTTTCATCGAACCGCTACGCGCAATTGTGCGGAACACCCTGCTCCGCGCAGATTTGTCTTCCGCTCCGAGACACGCTATAACGTCGGGAATGTCCGACGCCGCGATCATCGTGGATTCGCTGGAGAAATGGTTTCCGCCGGCACTCGGCGGTTGGCGCGCGTTTCTTCAGCCATTTACCCCACCGACGACTCCTGCGCTGCAGGGCATTTCTTTGGAAGTAAAACAAGGCGAGGCGGTGGCGTTACTCGGGGCAAACGGGGCAGGCAAAACCACCCTGCTCCGCATCCTGGCTACGCTGTTGTTGCCGACGCGAGGCGCAGCTTCGCTGGCAGGGCGCGATACCGTTCGTGAATCCGCTGCCGTGCGGCGACAGCTCGGGTACCACGCAGGCAGCGACCTCGGCTTCTATGCGCGGCTGACCGGCCGGCAGAATCTGTTTTTCTTTGGCCGCTTGAACCATCTCTCCGATGATTTCAGCGCCAGACGAATCCAAAGCCTGAGCGAACGCTTCGGATTGGTCGGCGCTTTGGACCGACAGGCGCGCACGCTATCTTCGGGGACTATCCAGCGCTTAAGCCTGATTAGGGCGCTGCTCCATCAGCCGAAAGTGTTGCTCCTCGACGAGCCGACGCGGAGCCTGGACGCCATTGCCGCCGCCGATTTCCGGCATTTTCTCAAAACGGAGATTCTCGCGGGGAAAGGCACGTCGCTGCTGTTTGCGTCGCACACGATGCAGGAAATCGAGCTTCTCGCCGACCGTGTGGCGATTCTCGACGAGGGCAAATTGCTCGCGTTCGACACGCCCACCGCGCTGCCGGCGAGGACTTTGTCTACCACCCTGGAGGAGGCATTCGCACGGATCACGGGGCGGAAACTCTACTCCGGCGGGGAGTCCACACCGGAATGAGGCGAATCCTGCGGGACATTTTCCTGTTCTTCCAGCGCGATCTGCGGATCGCCAGTACCTACCGAAGTCCTTTCATTTTAGAAGCCGTCGAGGCGCTGTTCGGGGCGGCGATGTTTTATTACGTGGCCCGCTTTGTGGATTCGCCCGCACTGCGTGAAGCGCTTCCTCAGGGAAAAACGTATTTTGCCTATTCTCTCGCAGGGTTCGTTTTCTTTGATTACCTCAATGCCGCGCTGGACACGTTTGACCGAAGCCTTCTGGAAGCGCGCGATGCCGGCACGCTCGAACCACTGCTGGTCACGCAGGTTTCGCTGCCTGTGATCCTGATTGGTTCGGCGTTTTATCCCTTTGCCGCCACGATGCTGCGGATCGCCGTTTATTTCGGCTGGGCGGCGGCATTCTTTAATTTTCCGCTGGGTGCGGCGAATTGGCCGGCCGTTTTTGTCGTACTTCTTTCCACATTGCTGGCTTTTTCCGGCCTCGGCGTGCTCTCGGCGGCATATCTGCTGCTTTTCAAGAGGGGGAATCCCGCGAAGTGGTTCATCTTGGGCGTTTCGAGCGTTACGGGCGGCATGCTTTTTCCGGTCGGCATTCTGCCGCCGTGGTTGCAAATCGTTGCGCATCTGAATCCCGTCACGTATGCGATGGACGCCATGCGTGGCGCGCTTCTTAACGGCCAGGGAATCCTTTCCCTCGGACGCCCCCTGTTGCTCCTTCTGGCTTTCGCCGCAGTGATCCTTCCGTCTTCCGTTGCGATTTTTTCCTGGGCCCTTCGCCGCACCAAAATAACCGGGACGCTGACCCACCGCTAAAGGAAAACGGCCCCGCCGAAACGGAGCCGCGTTCCAAAAACGATTATGATTTTTTGGCCTGCCGGTTTACGGCTTCTTTTTCTTGTTGCCGACCTTGGTATCGATGCCGCCGGTCAATTGCTGAAGCTGTTCCAGGCCCTGCTTGGCCTGGGTGCCCCAGGGGCCGTTGGGATCCAACTCGATGGCCTTCTGGTACGCTTCGATCGTGCCGGGCCGCGGGGTGACTTCGATTTTGTCACCAACCGTTTTGTAAATGCTGGGATCGGCAACCATGCAAGCGCCCAGCAGATACCATGCCTGCGCGCTCTTGGGATCAAGTTCCGTGGCCTTCTTTAGCGGCTCAATTGCTTCCACCATGCGCTGCGCCTGATAGAGGCTGATGCCAAAGTTGCGCCACGCCATAGCCGCGTTCGGAGGATCGAGTTCCGCAGCCTTGGTGTACGCCGCGCGCGCTTCGTCAATCTTTCCTGTGCGTCCCAGGATATTTCCCAGATTGTTGTAGTAACTCGGATTGTCCGGTTTCGCCGTGATGGCCTGCTGGTAGGCGTTGATGGCCTCGTCGTTGCGTCCAGCCAGATCATAAGCCTCGCCCATGCGCGCCCAGAAGAGGTGGATGTTCGGGTCTTTTTCCGGTGCGACCTTCAGACCATCTTGAAATACCGCAACGGCCTGGTTGGAGAGATCGGCGATCTTGGCCTTCGCGGCATCTTTCTGATCGGGAGTGGCCTTTGCCAGATCGGCCTTCGCCGCACGTTCCTGGTCCAGCAGAGCAACGCCTTTGGCGAATTGTTCCTTCATGCCGGCAAACTTTTTCTGTTCTGCTTGTTGCTGCTTGTATTTCGCGGCCGCTTCCGGGTTCTGCTTCTCCAGAATCTCCTTGAAGTTAATATTCACAGGAGGAGTATCCGAGCCACGCACCTCAACCGGGATTTCAAACGGGGACTGCATCTGCGGCGGCTGGACGGTGAACGTGTACTTACCGTTCTTCAATCCCGTATAGGAAAACTTGCCGGCCGCATCCGTCTTCGATTCGGTTGTCACGCCCTGATCGCTCTTGATCTTTACCGGAAGATTAGCCCAAGGATTTCCATCAAAATCGATGATCGTGCCGGCCATCTTTCCTTCTTGCGCGGCCGCGCGAGTGGCGAAGCATCCAAGCATTCCCAACGCCAGGATTGCCGCGAGCGCGTACGTCTTCGTCCATTTCACCATGCCCCATTCTCCTTTTTTGTGGTGGAGCGCCGGCCTCTGTCCGCTGGCCGGTTTCGACCATTATCTCTCATATCCCCTGGAATCCAAGCGCCGCGGCATTATTTTGAGGCTCCGGCGCGGGACTCCGTGCGGTAGGCAATCGGGTCGCGAATGCCGGCCTCGGCAAATGCCCGCAAACGCAGCAGGCAACTGTCGCAGGTGCCGCAGGCCAATTCCTCGCCTTGATAGCACGACCACGTCAATTGCAGCGGGGCGTCAAGTTCCACGCCGCGCTGGATAATTTCACTTTTCTTGAGGCGAATCACCGGGGTCACGATCTCGATTTTCGTCTCCGGCCGGGTTCCCCGTTGGATCAACTCCTGAAACGCTTCGTAATATTCGGGACGGCAATCGGGATAGCCAGAGCTGTCCTCGGCCACGGCTCCAATGTAGATAGCAGCGGCCCCCGTTGCTTCCGCCCAACTGACTGCGACACTCAAGAAATGCGCGTTGCGAAACGGGACGTAGGTCACCGGGATCGCACTTCCTGCGGGGCCAGGCGCGCCCAGTTCATTTTCGGGCACGGCGATGTTCGTATCGGTCAGCGCCGATCCGCCGATGGCCCGGAAGTAGTCCAGCCTGACCGGAAGCCTCTCCCTCACTCCATAAAATTCGGCAACCTCGGAGAAGGCCCGCAGTTCCCTCGCCTCTGTCCGCTGTCCGTAGCTTGCATGGAGAAATCCTACTCGGCTTCTGCCGAACTTGGCGACCGCTTCGGCCGCGCAGACACACGAGTCCATTCCCCCACTCAACAGAACGATGGCGTCAATTTTCCCCACGAATACTTTCCCTTTTCCCCGCCCTACACTCCGCGCATGGCGGGGTCCCACACGATTTTGTGGAGCTGCAAGCCCAGCCGGACTGGCAATCCGTCTTCCAGCATCCATTCGACCAATTCTCGCGGCTCCAGGCCGCTCCACTTCCCGTGGGGATCGTCGTGGACGGGCGAGAACAACACTTCGCGCACACGTTCCGGCAGCCGGTGCTCGCGGCTGAATTCACGCGCGAATTCATAATCTTTGCGACTGGAGATCACGAATTTCACTTCATCATTCGCGCCCAATTCTTCCAGATTCCGCGGGTCGAACGTATTCGCTTCGCCGGAGTCCGGGCACTTTACATCCACAATCTTGATGACTTCCTTTGGCAAACGCCCTATGAACCGTTCGCCGCTGGTTTCGATCATCACGGTGTAGCCCGCCGCAAGCAGCCGCTCGGCCAGCGGATAAATCTCTTCCTGCAGCAGTGGCTCGCCGCCCGTAAGCTCAACCAGGGGAATCGCCGTGGAGCGGCCATCCGAACCGCGGCTTAGCGTACCGACGCGTTCCATCACCTCGTCGACGCTCACTTTTTGCCCGCCGTGAAAAGCGTATGCCGTGTCGCACCAGGTGCAGCGCAAATTGCACCCCGTGAGCCGCACGAAGATGCACGGAAGGCCGGCGCGCGTCCCTTCGCCTTGAATGGATTTGAAAATTTCGGTGATGAACATTTGCAATCCGTCTCTTAGCCTGTCTAGCGGCCGACCTTAAGGTCGGCCACTACAAGAACGATTCGCAACTAGACTTCGTTAGTGGCTTGGCAATGCGCCCGCCTCAGAAGGCGGCCGCTACAAAAATCCAATTACTTCTTGCTGCGGTTAGACGCCAGTCTTTGCTTTTTTGCCCGAGCGCTTCGAAAGCCAGTAAAAGCCTCCGAGAAACAGCACCAGAGCTCCAATCAATCGGGGATAGCCCGGCGGAATACCCATCATGCGCAAGACCAGAACGTAGCCAATGGCCACCAGCAGGGACGGAATCAGGATGATCAAAAGTGATCGATTCATTGTCTCCTCGGTTCGCAGGGCAAATCTCTAAGGATGGTATCGCGCCATCGCCGTGTCGGTTTCCCAGATCACCACATCTTTCAATTTCGCGCCCGGTGGCAGCCCGGTGAGCTGGCTGGTCAAATTGTCATAAAAATATTTGGCCAGATTTTCCGCCGAAGGATTCACGGTTGTAAACGGTTCCAGATCGTTGATGAACTGGTGATCCAGCCGGGCAATCAGCCCGCGCATCGCGTGTTTTAATTGCGTGAAATCGATCAGCAATCCGATGTTGTCGAGTTGCGGCCCCTCCAGCGTCACCTGGACGCGGTAATTGTGCCCGTGGGGATTCTCGCACTTACCCTTATATCCGCGCAGGGCATGCCCCGACGAGAACGTATCTTCGACACTCACTTGAAACATAGCCGGCTTTCTTTACCTCTTCTTCCCTGGGGACGATTCTTTCAGGCAGGGCTTGCCGCGGAAAGGAACCGGGAGACATCTTCCAGATTGTTCGTCCTCCGATACCGGGGCAGCGACTCCAAGAAAATTTTACCATAGGGCATCCGCTGGATTCGCGTATCCAGCAGGGCCAGGACGCCGCGGTCGGTCTTGGCGCGAATCAGCCTGCCGAAGCCCTGCTTCAGCGCCAGCACGGCTTCCGGCACCTGAAATTCGGAGAAGGGATTGCGGCCTTCGTCCTGCAAGGCGCGGACCCGCGCGGCCACGATCGGGTCGCTGGGCACGGCGAACGGCAAGCGATCCACTATTACACAGGAGAGTTGCTCGCCTGGGACGTCCACTCCCTGCCAGAAGCTGGCTGTGGCGAAGAGCACGGCGTTCGGTGTGTTCTTGAAGCGCTCGAGGAGGACGGAGCGCGGCGCGGTGCCTTGCAGCATGAGTGGGAAATCGACGCGAGTACGCACCCGCTCGAACAGATCGTTCATTTGCGAGTAGCTGGTGAAGAGGCAGAAGGCGCGGCCCTGGCT
>DATHMM010000124.1:0-10122 GCA_035487095.1 Candidatus Sulfotelmatobacter sp. | reverse complement strand
AAATCAGAAGTGACTGTGAACTGCCCTTTTTTTAGTTCCTGAAGGCAACTATCGATTGCGTCCGCATCGCGGTGAATGAAAAGAACGCGGAGCGAGCGCGTCCTGTGGGGCTGTGTTCCCTGTGCCCCGGAGATTCCCGGGTTATGCTCGTTTCGCCCCAGATTCCCTTGTGAAATGGAAGCCATGACCTTTGTAACCACCCAACTGGTCCGCAATCAGCAAAGGACATCAGGAGATGCAAACCAGACATGTAAAGCTTACTTATTGGATTAATCCTGGTCTGTTTTGTTTTGAACAGACCCTGGCTAGGAAACCCGCGCACGTGACCAATCGGAAAGTGGAGTTGTATGGAGAGGGCTAAAGCTGCAAAGGGCAAGCGTGTCCAAAAGGGGACAGTCAACTGACCTCTTTGCAGCGGACAATAAAGGAGGAGTTAACCGCACCTCATGAGAAGCGCGATGATTTGCTGCCCGAACTGCGAAAGCGCACAAGTCCATCTATCCAAACGCAAGGGATTCCTGGAAAAGGGGATCCTGGCGATGATTTTCGTTCGGCCGTTTCGCTGCGAAGAGTGCGATGATCGATTCTTCCGTTGGTGCTTCAGCGTGAATTTCAATGCATCTCCCAACAACAAGAGAGCCTGCGAGTTAAAGCCTTGATGCCTGCGCTTGAACAACTCCATTTCCGCGTCCGCAGGTCGCTTGAGTTTCTGTCTGCTTTAGCAAGAAAGCTGGTAGGAATAAAACCACGAGAGAACGAGTTCACACCACAGCGGATGTGTCCATTTTGTGGGCTGATCACGCCGCGCAGCAAAGTGTATTGCCTGGAATGCGGCAAATCCTTCAAACCAGCTTAGAAATCGACATGGGAGTGAGGACATAGAAAAGGCGACTCGGCTAAGATTCGCCCCATTGCAAAGTCAGAAATTCGCCAAACTGCAGATTGCAATCCAAAGGCACTGTAAGCCGCCGTCACGTTGTTGACCAGCGCTATACAGGAACTCTATTCAGCGCTTCTCAAATCTTCAGGTTTTCTGATGCAAAGGCGAGGTTCAGGTATGTGGTTGGGACTGCCGAAAGAGCAAAAGACTTAAGGGCCTCGCTCTCGTCGTCTCTGATATTGAAGACGGTAAGCAATCTCGTAATTTGAATCAGGTCGTAAACCTTATTCGTGAGTTTGAGCAGCTTCAGTTCTCCCCCGTGCTTCCGCACCGTCGTGAAGGCGCTGACCAAATGGCCTAATCCTGAGCTATCGATGTAAGTGACTTCCGCAAGATTGAGCAGGATTTTGTTGCGGCCGTTACTTACAAGGTTGGAGACCATGGAACGCAATGAGGCGCTCCCTGGGCCGAGCACAATCCGGCCGCTGATGTCTACGACGGTGACGTCACCCACGTTGCGCGCGGCCATTTTCAAGTTCATTCGGAGCCTCCTGGCAGAGAGGCATGGTGACACGGGGTCATGCCACACTACTGTCCAAAATCGAACAGGAAAGTCAAATGGCCGTCAAAACGGGCAATTTTTGAGTCGGTTCAAGTTGTCTATTCGCGTGAAGCTCACCGCGTCATCAGGACCTATGGAGCCGGAGAGGAAATCCCGTCAAAGTCCGAAGCGCACAGATACGCCCCCCAGCTAGAAATTTGGGTAACTTGAAGCACTTACACCTCGATCGGCAAGAAGAATTGGGACGAGCGAACGGTGCGATCCGGGCTCTGGCACCATGAAAATCAGAGCAACGGCATTCAGTTTCTTCGTTGACGGCAGGTGTGCCGAAATTGAACTTGCCAAACCACAGTGGGACCCGACCGCGCTGATAATTCGTTGCCTCAACAAAAATAAAGAAGTTATGTAAGTGCTTATCTTCTTGCCAGTGGACTCTGGCGTGCCTGAGAGGTTTGTGGAGTTGTGTCAGGGCGCTTATGGCGGGATTGGGAAGCCAGGAACTCTACCGAATGGTGCTGGACTCGCTGCCAGTGGCCGTGTGCGCGGTGGACCGCGAAGGCAAAGTGATTTTGTGGAATGACGGGGCCGAGCGCGTGACCGGTTTCCTGAGACAGGACGTGCTGGGGCGATTGTGCTCGGAGGCGTTTCTGGAGCACGCGGATACGGATAACAACCCGCTGGAGGGAAATGCGATTCCGCTGCTGGAGACGATGCGGGATGGAAAGTGCCTGACCGTGCGGGCGTCGCTGCGGAAGAAGTCCGGGCAATCGGTGGGAGTGCACGTGCGCACCGTGCCGCTGCGCGGGGATGATGGGCGAATGCAGGGAGCCGCGGAACTGTTTGAAGAGATGATCGCGCGGACGCCCGCGAACCGGCGGCACAACAAACTGGCAGTGGCGGGCGCCGTGGACCAACTTACCGGCATCCTGAATCACAGCATGATACTGGCGCACCTGCAGGAGGCGCTGAGCCTTCACAAGGTATACCCAGTGCCCTTTTGCGCGTTGTGCATATCCATCGACGGCCTGACCAGGATTCGCGAGCGGTTCGGGCAGGCGGCCGTGGACGCGACGCTGCACGTGGTGGCGCAAACGCTGGAGAGCGCGCTGCGGCCGACGGACTTCCTGGGGCGATGGCTGGAGCAGGAATTCCTCGTGATCCTCACGGAATGCAACGAAAGCGACGTCACGAGTGTAGGAGAACGTTTGCGGAAAATGGCGCAGCGAGCGCACGTAAGCTGGTGGGGCGACACGTGGAGCGTAACGATTTCGATTGGCGCCACACCGGTGCAGGACATGGATACGTCCGGCGGGATGGTCAGCCGCGCGGAAGAAGGAATGCGCAAGGGCAGCGGCACCGGCGGAAACCAGGTTGTGGTGGTGACACATTGATTTGCGGCGGCCAGGCGAGGGGCGTTTGACATGTTCGTGATCATTGGAATCGTGGTGGTGATCGGGGCCATTATGGGCGGCTACCTGATGGAGCACGGGAACCTGAAAGTGCTCATTCAGCCCGCGGAACTGGTGATTATCGGGGGCGCGGCCCTGGGAACCGTTCTGATCGCCAACCCCTTGCACATACTAAAAAAAATTATTGGCGGACTCATGGGGGTTTTCGGCGGCTCGAAGTACGGAAAAGCGCAGTACCTGGAAAGCCTCAAAATGCTCTACGAGCTGTTTTCGCGCGCCCGCAAGGAGGGGCTGATGGCGCTGGAAGCGGACAGCGACAATCCGGAACAGAGCCCTGTGTTTTCGAAATATCCGAAATTCTTGAAAAATCATCACGCGCTTCCCTTCGTTTGCGACACGATCCGGATGGCGGCTGGCGGCGGGATTGAGCCGTTCGACGTGGACCAGATGATCGAGAACGACATGGAAACTCACCATCACGATGCGACGCAGCCGGTGGCGGCGCTTTCGACGATGGCTGATGCGCTGCCAGGGCTGGGGATTGTTGCGGCGGTGCTGGGCGTGGTCATTACGATGGGCGCGCTGGGGGGCCCGCCCGAAGAGATCGGGCACAAGGTGGCCGCGGCGCTTGTGGGCACATTCCTGGGAATTCTGTTGTGCTACGGATTCCTCGGGCCGATCGCGGCGAATATGCTCAAGGCAACGGAAGAAGAACACGCGTTCTATCAGGTGCTGCGCGTGGTGATCGTGAGCTTCATCAAAGGTTCGCCGCCGACGATTGCCGTGGAATTTGGAAGGCGGGCAATTCCCGGCAATGTCCGGCCGTCATTCCAGGAAACGGAACAATTCATCAAGGATAAGGCCGGTGATGCAGCCCCACCAGCCGCCTAGGTGACACGATGCCGGGACCTCCGCCAATCATCATCAAGAAAAAAGTCAGCCATGGAGGCCACCACGGCGGGGCATGGAAGGTGGCCTACGCGGATTTTGTGACCGCGATGATGGCGTTGTTCATCGTGCTGTGGCTGCTGAACAGCAGCGTGAAGATCCAGAAAGCGGTGGGCGGCTATTTCAAGGACCCCACCGGCACTTCGAAGCTGGTCGGGACCGACATGCGGGGCGCCGGCGAAAACTTCGTTGTAAATAAGGACAACATGGAGCAGTTGAAGGAGCAGCTGCAGAAATCCATCCGCGAAGTGCCGAAGTTCGACAAGCTCGAAAACCACATCGACATGACGGTGACCAACGAAGGATTGCGGATTGAGTTGACGGAATCTGCGGCGGGCACCTTTTTCGACAGCGGCAGCGCGCGGATGAGCGGAGATGGGAGCGACCTGCTGAAACTGCTGGCCCAGGAACTGGGCAAGCTGCCGAATCATATCGCGATGGAAGGTCACACGGATTCGAAGCCGTATCCCGCGGGGGCTCAATACGGAAACTGGGAACTCTCCTCGGACCGGGCGAATGCGGCGCGGCGGATAATGCAGGAAAACGGAATCCGCGAGGACCAGGTGACGCAGGTGCGGGGGTTCGCGGATCAGAGACTGCGGAAGCCGGATGCGCCGCTGGATCCATCGAACCGCCGGATTTCGCTGATCGTCCAATACCTGGAGAAGAAAGCTTCGGCTGATTCCGGGGCCGGCGAAAAAGCCGAGGGCGAGAGCGGAGAGGGAGCCGGGGAAAAAGGCGGCAAAAAAACGGGCAAAACGGAAGGCCCAAAGAGCGGGGAATCGAGCGAGAAAAAGAAAGAGTGAGGGGCTTGTAACGCACTCCATTCGAGGGAAGCGCTTCTCCGCACCGGCATCCGCCGGGATTCGGGGAACCCGGCCGGAATCGCGATGCAATGCAGGCCCTCTCGCAACTCCGGGCTGGTGTCATTCATCCAAAAAGCAGAAAAAAGGCGGTGTGCGCGAAACTTAGCGCGCGGTTCCGGGTTAGAGCCGGGGGGACCGCCGATCCGTTCGGCGGCAGTGTCTTCGGTTTCACGCGGCGATGGCAGAGAGTCCGAGCAACCGGCCGGGCGTACCCACCCAAACTGGGCACTGGGTGAACCATTTGTGGCTCGCAAGATCCAGCTCAATTTACCTCAAGGAGCGGCATGAACATGAAATACCGAGCAATAGGCGTTGCGCTGCTGGCGTTATTGATGCTGACGGGCGTTTCGACCCGGGCGCAGGAGCGATTCGAGGTTTCTCCGTTCGTGGGCTTCGAAACCAGCGGATCCTATCCAGTGAATCTGAGCTCCAATACCATAATCGCCAATCCGATCGACAGGTTGCGCGTGAATCAGGCCACATCCTATGGAACGTTTCTGGGGTACAACCTGACGGAAAACATCCAGACGGAATTTATGTGGGACCGCAACAACACTTCCTATAGCGCGCGGCAGATCCTCGACGGCACCTACGTCAAGGCGTACAACTCCGACATCGACCAGTATCAGTTCGGATTTCAATACATGTTTCTCGACAGCAGCCACAGGCTGCGACCGTACGTGGCCGCAAGCCTGGGCTTCACGCACGATTCGAACGGCGGGGGCAATCCGAATCGCACCGAATTCTCCTACAGCCTGGGAGGCGGAGCGAAATATTACCTGAGCCGGCATTTTGGATTGCGGGGAGATATCCGGTATCTGCCAACGTATGGAAGCTCCTCGTACGGATTGTATTGCAACGGGTTTGGGTTTTGCGCGAATGCGAGGGTGGCGAACTTCCTGAGCCGTGGAAATTTCGTGGGCGGAGTGATTTTCAAGTTCTAGCCGGCAGCTGATTCACACTACCCACAATTAAATTGCAGCCATCCCCGTGGTGTCATCCTGAGGCTATCCGACGAGGTCCGGTTTGTGGACTCCGGTGGATTCCAGTCACCAACCATAATCACCGGACTCCGAAAACCGGAGATAGCCGAAGGATCTCAACTCAGGAATCGTGCGCGAATTTCAAGTTGAGGTCCTTCGGGGCGCAAATTTCGCGCCCCTCAGGATGACAATTTATTTTTGGCGTTGAGTAATGGCAGAAAGACGGCCCATGAAAATGCCAATCACGGGTGCGGTGTTTCGGGAACGGCGGGCATGGCGAAGAGTTTTTCGTCGATGGGAACGTTTTGCTGGACGGAGTTGATTCGGACGGTGAAGCTGCCGTTGGTGCGGGTCAGCGTCCACTGGTAGGGGATTTTAAGGCCGCCGGTGTCGCGGTAGTCGGCGTAGTCGACCTCGAGCGGGTTGCGACCGAGCGGCGTTTCCGTATAGCGAATCAAGCGGAGGAGCAGGCCGGTTTGCTGGTCGAAGTACAAACGCAGCGGAGGAGTGGAGGCGCCCTTCGCGGTGACGAGATAGGTAGCATGGCCATCGATCGTTTCGCCGGGTAGGACTTTGAACTCCTGATAGAGTTCGCGGATTCGCGACGGAAAATAAATTTCCGCGTCAATGCGGGCGGATAGCAGTTCGCTCGAATTCATCGGGTGAACGCCGCGGGGCGTTGCGAGCCAGCCGGCCTGGCCAGTGAACGCGGTGACGCTTTCGCCGAAAGACGGGTGAGAGATGGAGACGCGTTTTTCGGGAGCTTCGGAATAGATTTCGATGGGGTACTGGGCGCCCATGGCTTCGACAGTTCCCTTCTGCACGCGCGTTTTGATTTTGTGCAGGGCGTCGGCACCTCCGGCGGCAGCGAGGTACTTGTCGAGAATCTGGTCGGCGGCGGGCAGGCTTTCCTGGGCGCTGATTTCGCGGTGCTCGCTCTCGGGCATTTTTGCGGCGTTGACGGTGAGGATCGGAACGCCAACGGGATGCGGCGAGCCGCGATGGCACGTGTAGCAGGTGACCTCAATTTCGTTTTTGAAGTGGGTCTTGTTGATGGCGAGTTCCATTTCGATCATTTTTCGCGCGGTCTGCTTTTCCTTTTTGTCGTCCTTGTCCATGGCGTGTTCGACGTGGCAGAACTCGCAATCGACGCCGAGAGCACCGGCGATGAACTGCATGGTGGGAATGAGCTGGTCGGCGGGAATGTCCTTGAGGGTTTGAATATTTTTGAACTGCTGCGCGGCAGTCTTGGACGGGGCTGCTTGCTGCTGGGCTGAAGTTAAGTGCGAGTTTATGAAAAATGCGCCGCCGAGAAGGAAAGCAATTTTGAAAAATTGTCGCAGGGGAATGGAATTCATCCTTATGGTCTCCTGTGAACTGTGCCGGGAACGATTGTGCCGGAATTTTCGGATTGTGCAAGTTGGTTTGCGGGGAGTTTTGAGTGTGAGAGCGAAGCTCTCGCTTTTAAGGCGTCAAGGTATAGACGAATTGGGATTGGGAGGGGGCTCTTTACGCGGGAAAAGCGGCAGCTTCGCTGTCGCACTCAAAGGCCGGCGTTCCCGGCTTACGCGGAAATTTCGCCGCGCTTGGCCAGGCCGGTGATGCGGTCGGCGGCGCGGTAGGCCAAGGCCTGGATCGTCATGGTGGGCTGGCCGCGGCCGGAGGTTACGAGGCTGCTGCCGTCGCAGAGGAAAAGATTCTCGACATCGTGGGTGCGGTGGTCGGCGTTGATCACGGACGTCTTGGGATCATGGCCCATTCGGCAGGTGCCGAGCAGGTGGACAGCGAACTGTTGCTCCTGGACCGGGAAGCTCCATTTGGTCTTCGCGCCTGCTGCGTCAAGAATTTCCAGGGCGCGAGCTCTCATCCACTCCATCATTTTCAAATCATTCGGGTGATCCCGGAACGTCATGCGCAGAGCGGGGAGTCCCCAGGCGTCTTTCACGTCTGGATCGAGGGAAAAACTGTTGGACTCCACGGGAAGTGACGTGCCATGGCAGAAGATTTGCATCGTGCGCGTGAAATTGTGGGCGAGCGATTGTTTGAAACCGGCTCCCCATTTCGGGGTGTCCGGATGAAGCCCGTTTAGCGCAAAACTGATGGGCGTGAAATCGAAGCGGGCATCCAATCCACCGCCGCCATAAAGGCCGAGCTTGGGATCAAGTTCGTAAAAATCGTGCATGATGCGGCTGACGGCGGGGCCCTTGTAATCGTTGAGTTGCTCGTCGAAAACGCCGTAGGCGAGCGCGCTGCTGTTGGGCATCAGATTCTTGCCGACGTAGCCGCTGGAATTCGCGAGCCCCGAGGGAAATTGGCTGGAAGCGGAGAGCAAAAGCAGGCGCGGAGTTTCGGCGCCATTGGCGGAAAGAATGACGGCCTTGGCTTTTTGCAGATGCGTGTTGCGCTGGGCGTCGAAATATACGGCGCCGACGGCGCGGCCGTTCTTGTCGGTCTCGATTCGGCTGACGTAGCAGTTGGTGCGAATCTCGCAGCGGCCGGTCTTTTCCGCCATGGGAATCACGCTGGCAAGCGTCGAGGATTTGGCGCCGACTTCGCAGCCGAAGCCGAGACAGAATCCGCAATTCATGCAAGCGCTGCGGCCAGCCCGAGGCTTGGACAGGATGGCCATCGGCGCGGGGAACGGATGGTAGCCGAGCTTGCGCGCGCCTCGCTCGAATACCACTCCGTTGCCCTTCACGGGGAGTGGCGGCATGGGATAAGGCTTGGAGCGCGGCGGATCGAACGGGCTGGAGTCGGCGAGGCCAGAGACGCCGACTTCCCACTCAACCTTGGTGTAGTAAGGCTCAAGGTCGGCGTACGAGATCGGCCAGTCGGCGAAGTTGGCGCCGGGAATGTCACCGACCTTGCTGTGTTCCTTGAAATCGATTTCATGGAAGCGCCAGAAATTGGCTGTGAAGTGGACACTGCTTCCGCCAACGCAACTGCCATAGACAACGGCCTGCTGTTTCCTGGCGGTTTCGTCAGCCGATTTGCGGAAGGTGATGGGATGCGTGTTTACCTTGTTGGTGAGCAGGCTTTGGAGGAAGATTTTCGTTTCGTCGTGGGTGAAATCTTTTTCGCGGAGATATTCGCCCTGCTCAAGAACAACGACCCGGAAGCCGTTGGTGGAAAGTTCTTTCGCCAGGACGCCGCCGGCGGCGCCGGAGCCGACGATGACGAAATCGACTTCGTCGGAGGGTTGGTAGGTGACCATGGGCCGGCTCATTTTTTCCCCGTTTCGCCGGACACCGGTTGCCATCCGGGATAGTCTTTGTCATAGAAGCCGAACGGCGAGGAAAAGCTGTGGGAGGGCTCGCGGCCGATAGTCTTCCAGCCAACGAAATCGCGGTTGCCGCCCCCCTCGGGATCGACGAGAAATCCGAAAATGGTGTGGACGCGAAGGGTCTGGAAGAAATCCGGGGAGTCGCCCGGGGCGAGGCGGCGCGCGCCGCTTTCAGGCCGTTCGGACTCCTGCACGATGTGCGAGAAAATTTTCAGTTTCTGCTTTTCGGTGGCCGCGGAGAAGCGAGGAACGCCGGGAAAAAGTTCGGCGGTGGTTTTCTGCAAGGCTTGAAGGCCGTTTTGATAGACGGGCAACGTATCGCTGAAAAAAGTTTTCAAGGCGCGATCGATGAAATAGACAACACCGGCTTCACGGGCGCCCGCGGTTTCATCGGAGGGAATAATGCACGTGGCGAGGGCTTCGACTTCGCGGGCCTGTTCGGCGGTGAAGACTTCCGGCGCGGGATTACCGGATTTTGCGGCTTGATGGGCGTGTTCTGCGGCGGAAACGAGCGCGGGCCAATTTGCGGTGAGCCAGGCCGCGCCGGCGGCGCCTCCGAGAAGTTGCAGAAAATCGCGGCGAGCGGAATCGAAAGAGTTCATGTTCCCCCAGTAGTCCAATCAATTTACGAATTGCGTTCGGTGGCGTCAAGGCGAAAACCCGGCGTGCTGCTGCTAATATGGCCTATATGAAACATTTCGATGCATTATTGGAGCTTTCGCAGGAAAAAGCGCGGGAATTGGGGCATGCGCTGGTGGAGCATTTGGTGGAGTATCAGGCGCGGGTGGCGACGCTGCCGGTTGTGAAGGTGGAGAGCACGGCGGAGTTGCATCGCGCGATTTGGGAAGAACTGCCGACGTGCGGGAGCGATCCGCTGGCGGTGCTGAAGCGGATTCAGGAGAGCGTGCTTTCGAGCACGAACCACGAGACGCATCCGCGATTCTTTGCGTTTGTGCCCGGGCCGAGCAATCTGGTCGGGGCGTACGCGGATTTTCTGCGCACCGGCTACAACATTTTTGCGGGAAGCTGGCTGGAGGGCTCGGGGCCGGCGATGGTGGAGCTGGTGACGCTGGACTGGATCCGGAAACTGGCCGGTTATCCGGAAACGGCTGGGGGGATTTTTTTGAGCGGTGGGTCGCTGGCGAATCTCTCGGCGCTGGTTACGGCGCGGGATGCGCTGCTGAAGCCGGA
>DATHMM010000123.1:0-12239 GCA_035487095.1 Candidatus Sulfotelmatobacter sp. | reverse complement strand
TTGCCCCACCGCTTCGTACGTCAGCGTGCCGGAGCGCGAAACCACGCCCACATTTCCGGGCTTATGAATGGGCGCCGGCATGATTCCGATTTTGCACTTGCCAGGCGAGATAATACCCGGACAATTCGGCCCGATCAGGCGCGACGACCGGCCCTTCATGAATTCCCGGGCCTGCACCATATCCTCGGTGGGAATGCCTTCGGTGATGCAGACCACCAGCGGCACGCCCGCATCCACCGCTTCCATAATGGCGTCCGCCGCATAAGGCGGAGGAACGAAAATCACCGAAGCGCTCGCGCCCGTCTGCTGCACCGCATCGGCCACGGTATTGAAGACCGGCAGGCCCAAATGCATCAGGCCGCCTTTGCCCGGCGTCACGCCGCCCACCACCTTGGTTCCGTAATCGAGCGACGCCTGCGCGTGAAAGCTGGCCTCGCGTCCGGTGAAGCCCTGAAACAGAACGCGCGTGTTTTGATCCACCAGAACGCTCATGCCTTCACTCCCCTGGCCGCTTTGACCACCTTCTCGGCCGCATCGCGCATTCCATCCGCGACAGTGAAGTTGAATCCCGACGTCCTCAAAATTTCCTGCCCCTTTTCCACGTTGGTGCCTTCCATGCGAACCACGATGGGCGCCGTCACTTTCAATTCCCGCGCCGCATTCACCACACCGGTGGCCAGCACGTCGCAACGCAGAATGCCGCCGAAAATATTGATCAGCACGGCCTTCACGCCCGCGTCCGACAGCAGGATGCGAAACGCGTTCTTGATCTGCTCGGCGTTGGCGCCGCCCCCGACGTCCAGAAAGTTCGCGGGACTTCCACCGGCGTATTTCACGATATCCATGGTCGCCATCGCCAGGCCCGCGCCGTTCACCATGCAGGCCACGCTGCCATCCAGCTTGATGTAGTTGAGCCCGTATTTGGAAGCCTCCACTTCCAGCGGATCCTCTTCGTCCAAATCGCGCAGTTCGCGCAAATCCTTGTGGCGGAACAACCCGTTGTCGTCGAACGTCATCTTCGCGTCCAACGCCATCAGCTTCCCGTCGCCGGTCACGACGCAGGGATTAATTTCCAGCATCGAAGCGTCCGTATCGATGAACGCCCGATAAAGCGCCTGCAGAAATGGTGTGGCTACCGTCGCTAACTCGCTCGACAGTCCCAGGCCAAAGGCAATCTTCCGCGCCTGATAAGGTTGCAGACCCACGGCGGGGTGAATGTGCTCGCGCAGAATCGCGTTGGGATTGTCCTTGGCCACTTCCTCGATTTCCATTCCGCCCGCCGCGCTGGCCATAAACACGGGCCGTCCTGTTTCGCGATCGATCAAAAGCCCCAAATACAGTTCGCGCTTGATGTCCAGTCCTTCTTCGATCAGCAACCGGCGCACCACGCGGCCGTGAGGCCCGGTCTGCGGCGTCACCAGCGTCATCCCCAGAATGTTCGAAGCCAGTTCCGCGGCTTCATCCGCCGAACGCGCCAGCTTCACCCCTCCGGCCTTCCCTCGCCCCCCGGCATGAATCTGCGCTTTCACGACGACCACCGGCGACTTCAACCGCTGCGCCGCTTCCCGCGCCTCTTCCTTGGTGAACGCAACCTCGCCGCGTGGAGTCGTAACCCCGTAACGCGCAAGGATGGCCTTTGCCTGATATTCGTGGATCTTCATTTGAGGTTCTGCCTTTTTGGGCGGCTCCGGCCCAGCTGGAACCGACATCTTGTGCGACGATGGGACAGTGCACCGATGTTAGAATTTGAGGCTTCGCAAAACAGTTAAGTTTACTTGACTCGCGCATCTCGAGCAAGGCGAGCAGTTTCCGGCGAATGGTATGAACAGTGCATCAAATTTGCTAATCGAAAAGGCCGAGGCTAGCCGCACACTTTCGCGCGCGGAGGCCGAAGCATTCATGGAGGAGTTGCTCTCCGGGTGCATCGCTACGCCGGAGATTGTGCGCATGTTGCTTGCGCTCAATCAACGCGCCGTGAGCGTCGACGAGTTAACTGGATTTGCCCACGTGATGCGAAAGCATGCCGCGCCTGTTTTTACGGCGGATGAGCCACGACTCACAGGACTCGTTGACACCTGCGGCACCGGCGGCGATGAAACCGGCACATTCAACATTTCGACCGCAGCGGCCATCGTCGCGGCTGCTGCAGGGGCTCGCGTCGCCAAGCATGGCAACCGCTCCGTCAGTTCCCGGAGCGGCTCCGCGGATGTACTCGAATCCCTCGGCGTCCGCATCGATCTGCCGATGACGGCGGCTGGCCGCTCCGTGCGCGAGATCGGCATCGGCTTTCTGTTCGCTCCCGCGGCCCACGCTGCGGCACGCCACGCCGGGCCCGCGCGCCAGCAAATCGGGAAGCGCACCATCTTTAATCTTCTTGGGCCCCTCACCAATCCGGCCGGCGCCGAAGCTCAGGTGCTGGGAGTTTTTTCAGCCGATGTGATCGACACTGTCGCGGCAACGCTCGCGGAACTCGGCACACATCACGCTTTCGTCGTGCACGGCTCCGGTGGTCTCGACGAAATTTCCCTTTCCGGCGAAACGCAAATCGCCGAAGTCCGTAACGGCAGCGTGCGCCGATTCATCGTCGCCCCCGAAGATTTCGGCATCTCCCGCGCCTCGCTCGAAGTCATCCGCGGCGGCACGCCGCAGGAAAACGCGAAGCTCATTCATTCCCTGCTGAGCGGCGAACCCGGCCCCCGCCTCGATATCGTCATCGCCAACGCTGCCGCCGCCCTCGTAGTCACCGGAATGGCCGAGGATTTTCGCACTGCAGCCGAACTAGCCCGCCGCGCCGTAGCCTCAGGCAAAGCCCGCGAAAAGCTCGATCGGCTAAAAGATTTTTCCCAGAAGCACGCGGCCAACAAGTAGCGGCCACCTTCAGGTGGCCAAGTGCAATCTCACGGACGCCACCTCTGCCCTATTCGGCAGGTGGCCCCCAAATCCTTCAAGGCTTCGCCGGACTCTCCACCCCATTGTTCGACTGAATCAGGTCGCGAATCCCCCACGCCGCCAGCCCCGCACCTGTGCCACCAAGAATAAAGTAGGCCACCTTCGTCTCCGTGGACATCCCCTGTTTCCGCGCATCCGCTCCCGGCTCGGACGTGCCTCGTGGATCGTCCTCCGATTCCAGGTAAATCCGATAGGTCTGCCCCTCCGGCAAAACCCGAAATTCCTTCCCATACGAAAAATCAATGCTCCCCTCACGCGTGGTGACTTCAAGAATCTTCGGCGCGAACATCCGGATCTGCGATTGAGCATTCCCCGTTCCGTGTGCGCGCAACGTGGCCCCCTCCACATGGGCCTCCAGCGGATTGCTTTCCACGGACCAGAGATACACGCAGCCCGCGTCCAGATCCACGTGCGCCCCATCGCCGATTCGCTGCAAAGTGGCGGTGCTGCGTTCCGACAGCGTAATCACGCTTCCGCCGATGCGCAGGGTCAGCTTCCCGTCTGGATCCGTCGACAAGCTTTCCCCATCGAATACCGACAAGCCAGCGGACGCGTTCGAGGCGTTCAGATGCGCGCCATACGCCATCGTCAAAATGCCCAGTGGTTTTCCGCTGGCAATAACAGGAAGGTTGTAAGCGCTGAGGGAGACACAAAGAGACAATGCGAGGACACCGCGAAGCACATGCATGACTTACCTCCGAGGGCGAGCAAAAAGGAGGGACGACCCGCGGCAGGTACGATACACATTTAGTACTATTCATTCAATATAATTTACGTCGTAATACCTGAACTTTATTTTAGAAACTATATTACCCTATAGTTACCATTTCCTTCCCAAAATGGGATTCCACGCGTAGCGTCCACCTTCAGGTGGACGCGAATCAATGAGGAAAACGCCCGCCCCGTAAACCCGTTGGGAGTGTAAACGCCCGCTCGCCGCAGCGGGCGGCCGCTACAAATGGTCTCGGTTGTTCAAACTGAAAGAAAATTCTTCAACAACTGCTTCCCCGAATCCGTCAGCACAGATTCCGGGTGGAATTGCACACCCATCAGCGGATACTTCCGGTGCTGCATCCCCATGATGATGTCGTCGTCCGTTTCCGCGGTCACCTGCAACTCCGCGGGCAGTGATTTTCTCTCGACGATCAGCGAGTGGTAACGAGTCGCCGTAAACGGATTCGGCAGATCGCGAAATACTCCGCTGCCGTCGTGCCGGATTTCGCTGGTCTTCCCATGAAACAGCTTCGGCGCGCGGATAATCTTTCCGCCGAATGCCGCCCCAATCGCCTGGTGGCCCAGGCAAACACCCAGAATCGGAATCTTCCCTGCCAATTTCTGGACCAACTCCACCGAGATCCCGGCTTCCTGCGGCGTGCACGGCCCGGGAGAAATCACGATGCGCTCCGGCTTGCGCTGCGCAATCTGTTCCACGCTGATGCGGTCGTTGCGGTGCACTTCCACCTGGCAGCCCAGCTCGCCCAGATATTGCGCCAGGTTATAGGTGAACGAATCGTAGTTGTCCAGCAGCAGAATCACGATTTGCCCTTCCCTTTTCCGGAAGCGCTATGCGCCGCTTCCAGCGCGCGCAGCAGCGCTTTGGACTTGTTCACCGATTCCTCGAATTCGCCCTCGGGCGTAGAGTCAGCCACGATGCCGCCGCCCGCCTGAATATGCGCCACGCCATTTTTGATGACCATCGTGCGCAGCGCGATACACGAATCCAGGTTCCCCGCGAAATCGAGATAGAGAATGCCCCCGGCATAAATCCCTCGGCGCGTTTTCTCCAGCTCTTCAATAATTTCCATCGCCCGCACTTTGGGTGCGCCGGATACGGTCCCCGCCGGGAAGCACGACATCAGGGCATCGAAGCAATCCACATCTTCGCGTAATTTGCCGCGCAAGCTGGAAACCAGGTGCATCACGTGCGAGTAGCGCTCCACGGTCATCAGCTTTTCCGGTCGCACGGTTCCGTACTCGCACACGCGCCCAAGATCGTTGCGCCCCAGGTCCACCAGCATGATGTGTTCCGCACGCTCTTTTTCGCTGGCGAGCATCTCGCGCTCCAGCCGCTGGTCTTCGGCTTCGTCCTTACCGCGCCACCGCGTTCCGGCAATTGGCCGGTAAAAGACATCGCGGCCCTGCACCTTCACCAGCATCTCCGGCGAACTTCCCACCACGTATACATCGTTCAGCTGCAAATAAAAAAGATAAGGAGAAGGATTCAGCGCCCGCAACTCGCGATAAATCGAAAATGGCTCGGCCTTGGTTTTCGCGGAAAAGCGCTGGCTCAGCACCACCTGGAAAATATCGCCTTCGCGAATATATTGTTTGGCCTTCTTCACGATCGCCAGATACTCGCCGCGCTTCACATTCGAGGCGACCTTCAGCGTGGACCGTTTGCCTTTGCCCGACTTCGGGGGCTTCTCGCCCGCTGCCGGCTCTTCCAGCATCTGCCGCGTGCGGCGAATCTCTTTCACCGCGGCGTCGTATTTCGCGCGCAAACTCTTCGGCCCGTCGGTATAAACATTGCGCACCACCCACAAGCGGTGCTGCACGTGATCGAAAGCCAGTATGCCGTGATAGAACATCAGCACCGCGTCGAACAATCCGATTTCGTCGCGCAATCGTTTCGGCAAGCGCTCGATCAACCGGACCATGTCGTAACTGAAATACCCAATGGCCCCCGCAACCAGCGGCGGCAGGCCGGGCAGGCGCACCGGCCGGTATCGCGCCATGTGTTCGCGCAGAAAAGTGATCGGATCGCGCTCTTCCCAGATGAGGCGTTCCCGACTTTCCAGCACACACGCGCCGTTCGCGTACCGGAAAATCTCTTCGGGATTCGCGCCGGCAAACGTGTACCGCGCGATCTTTTCCCCGCCTTCCACGCTTTCCAGCAGAAACGAATATCGCGCCCCCTGCGCCACCCGCAGGTACGCGCTCACCGGTGTCAGCAGGTCCGCCGAAAAAGTGTCGTACACGGGAATCAGGTTCCCGCGTTTTGCAAGCCGCTCGAATTCCTGGAACGAAGGCTGAATCATGGCCTCTTATCACTCCGCGCAAATTGAAATTTTCTTGAACAGCGAGAACTGCATCCGCTCATCCGGGGAGGATGGGTCACCAGCGCGTGTTTTCTTCGTTTTTCAGTGCCCGCAGCACGGCATTTCTCATCTTCGACTCCGGCGCCTTGCTGCCCATCCAGTGTTCCCATTGCGCGAATCCTTGCGCCAGAAACATTTCCACGCCGGATACACAGGCGAGTTTCCTTGAGGCTGCGAGCCGCAGGAGTTTCGTCCGGATGGGGCGATAGATCAGGTCCATGACTAGAGAACAGTTTAACTCGCCTGCCGCCAGCGGCGAAACTTTTTCGTGCGGGAACATCCCGGTGGGCGTGGCGTTCAAAAGCGCGTCGAACTCCAGCGAGCGCAGATCGCTTCGGAGAATGGGTTCGCCGCCGACTGCTTCCGCCAGTTTCCGCGCCGCTTCCGGCCGACGCGCGCAAACGAAAACCTGCGCTTCCGCCTGGGCCAGCGCAAACGCCGCTGCGCGCGCGGATCCGCCCGCTCCATAAATCAGAACACGGCTGCCGTGGAGTTTCATCTTCTTTTCCAGAGCCCGCAAAACTCCCAGGTAATCCGTATTGCTGCCGTAGAGCGATCCATCCCTCCGCACTGTCACCGTATTTACCGCCCCGATTTTTTCCGCCAGTGGTTCCACATCGTCAAGGTGACCGAAGATTTTTTCCTTGTGCGGCAGGGTCACGCTGAACCCACGCACGCCGAAATCCGGTAGGGCCTTCAAAAAATCCTTCAGGGTTTCAACCAGGAACGGCAAGTAGACCGCGTCTTTCCCGGCCGCAATGTATCCGGTATTGTGCAGCAGCGGCGAGAGCGAATGGCCAATGGGATTGCCGATCACGCCAAACACCTGCGTCGCCCGGGTCAATTCGTGAGCGCGATAGAGCACCTTCAAATCGCGCAGCGGGATCTGGCCGGGCGCCGTGGCGGCCGCCACCGAAGCGTAGGCCAGCGCGCTTCCTTCGCGCAGAGCCAGCACCCGCGCAGGCAAACCAATTTCGCCCATCGCCACCGCAACCACATCGCGCGACGTTCGGGCCAGCCGCAACATGCGCGCGCCGTCCATCAAGCTTCGCGCCATCGCCGCCACTTTGATCGCATTCGCGCCGCCCCCGGCCGGCACCGTCAATTTTTTCGGAAAAACCGGCGTCTTGCGGAAATCGTGCATGGACAGCAGAACCTTCTCCGGCACTGCGAATCCTCGCACGCTCTTTCCCGGCAACTCGCGAAGGGTTTCCACCTCCAGGTCGCACCACGCGCAGCCCGCTTCTTTCGCCTGCATCAGCCAATAAAGTTCTTCGCCCGCATCCCCGGCAAATTCTCCGCCGCCTACCCGCCGCCGGCAGGTGGCAATCAACTGCGCCTTTCGCGGACGATACGCCTTCAGCCATTTCAGAAAAACTTCGCGTTCGCGGTCGCTCTTCAGCCAGTCCAGCCGAATCTCCGCAGTTGGAGTTTCCCGAAGCGCCTGCGCCAGCAATCTGCGTAATTCGCGGGATGTGGGGGCGGCCAACACCCCGCAAAGCCGTCCGACTCCTTTTCCGAACACGGCGCTCAAGGGAAACCACCTCCAATCCATTGAAAATACGGCATCTAATCTACCTTTGCAAATATGGAAAGTGTCGCCACCCATTTTGTTGACGCCACCAAGGGCCCTTGTTAGTTTCAGAGGTGCAAGTCCCCGCACGGCCCTTAACCGGCGTGAAATGAAGGAGTGCTGAACATGCGCGCAATCGCGACTGCAATGTCTTTCGCCACCCTGATGCTGGCCCTTGGCGCTTCGGCCCAGAACAACGCTCAGGTACAGGCGGTCAAGGAGAGCCGTCCCGCCTACGAATCCGCTTCGACAGATTACACGGCGGTCTATTGCTCCGGCTTCGTCACCGATGACCGGGTTCCTTGGGATGTGTACTTGATGTCCGGCGAAGATTCCGCCAACAAGATAGTTTTCACCAGCGGCGACTACGTCTACATCAACCGGGGCGCCGCGCAGGGTGTGCGCGTCGGCGACCGCTTCTCCATCATCCGTCCGGATAAGGATCCCAATGCTGTACCGTGGTTCAAATGGCAGTTAAAGCTTCTGAAAGCTATGGGCACACTGTACGTGGACGCCGGCCAGGTGCAGATCACCACGGTGCATCCAAACGTTTCGATCGGCCTCGTCAAATTTTCCTGCGACTATCTCCAGCGCGGTGACATCGCTCTTCCCATGGTCGAACGCCCCTCGCCTCCCTTCAAGCCGGCCGAGAAATTCGACAAGTTCGCACCGGTCAGCGGCAAGTCCGTTGGCATGCTCGTGGCCGGCCGGGAATTCACCCAAGTTTACGGAAAGAACTCTTCGGTTTACGTCAATCTGGGCACAAACCAGGGCGTAAAAGTAGGAGATTATCTCCGCGTATTCCGCTACGAGGGTTCCACCGCGGAATTCTCCGAGAATTTTCCCGACTTCCAATACAGCATGTATGGGTTTGGCAGCACGCCCGTAAAATACAAATGGAACGACATCCCGCGCAACGTCCTCGGCGAAGGCATCGTAATGAACGTCACCCGCAATGCCTGCACCATTTTTGTTACCTACAGCAAGCTGGACCTTTACGCCGGCGATTACGTCGAAATCGAATAAACCGATTCCAGTTCATTTGCGACGGCCCGCGCTCCCTACAGGCGCGGGCTTTCTTTTTCAGCAAACGGGCCGCGTGTCTCGGCCAGGATTTCGCATTCAAATCCGTACAGCTTCGTTTCCGCATCTTTCCACGCCTCGCGGGGAAGCCCCGCTTTCGCGCAGGTTTCCCCAAGAAACTGTTCGCGGCTGAGACCGTGCTCCAGGGCTACCTGGGGCAACAGGAGTCCCCGCCGCTGCCCACGTTCCACCAGCAGCCCGTGAGTTCCGATTTCCACTTGAGAGGGATGGACCGGATATAGCGGCGAAAGTAACGACACTTCAATTTCCAGCGCCTCCATCTCCTCCAGGCGCAGCCTCGAAAATCGCGGGTCATGCAGGGCCGCATCGGCCGCGCATCGCGCCAGGCTCTCCCCTAAAGTCGTGTGGGTTTCAACCACCCCGATGCAGCCGCGCAGTTTCTTGTTGACGTGCAACGTCACAAACAAACATCGGCGCTCCGCGAAAAGTCCTGTGGTTGGAAAGGTAGAAAGCGGTTGCTCGTGGCTCACCGCATGGAAAACACCCTGGCGCGCCAACTCCAGGATTGCTTTTCGTTCATCGTCAGAGAGGGACGGCATCCTGCTGCTTCTTCTGCGATTCCAGCATGCCCAGCTTGCGGCGCTGCTTGATGCGGTCGTCCAATTGGTTCCAGAAGCGGTGGAAGTATTGCGCGGCGGACACCAGCGCGCTGATCACCACCAGCCAAAGCAGCACATTCGAAATCGGCCGCAGCGAGGGATGGCGCGCCCCAGCGATCAGTACCGCAACCGCACACACCTGCAGCACCATCTTCGTTTTTCCCAGGGTTGACGCGGCGATAGTGAAACCCTCCGCCGACGCAATGTTCCGCAATCCCAAAATGGTGAATTCCCGCCCGATGATAATCACCACCATCCAGCCCGCCACCAGGTGCATGTCCACCAGCGAAATGAATGCCGCCGAAATCAGCAGCTTATCGGCAATCGGGTCCAGCAGTATACCCAGCGTGGTGACCTGGCGGTTCCGGCGCGCGAAATATCCATCGGCCCAGTCCGTTGCAGCCGCCGTCAACAGAATCAAAACTCCCCAGACCTCAAAGTGCATGGGAAAGCCCCATAACTCCACGTTGGGGCTCCTCGTCAGCAGCACCACAATCAGCACTGGAACGAAGAAGATTCGAAGGACGGTAAGGAAGTTCGGCAAATTCATAGTCGAGCGCTCCGGAAAGCCGGGTTCGAGGCCTTTTGGAGCCACATCGGCCACTATAGACTCCGCTTCTGGCCGCGTCAACGTACTGCAAATTCGGGAGTTTCAGGGCCCGGGCGGTACTTAGAGATAACTAGCGGGGCTCCCCCGCCGCTTTCCGGGCAGATACTCTTTCGTAACACCAGTGCTGCAAACCTGTGCAAAAGCCAATTCCGGAAACCCTTCTTGCCGCGAAATTCCGTTTGACGACGCCCACTGTAGCTTCAATGCAAGCTCTTTATTTACAATTCGTTACAGCCGGTCAAGCGATTGACACGAAAAGCGAGAGTGAAATCCTTACCGCTTCCGGAAAATCAGTGGCCAAGAGTTTCCACAAGCTTTTCCACAAGATGGGCGCTTCTTTCCGCTGCCCGGGAAGGGCGGGAGAAGTGTCATATTCCTTTAACATTTGCATGTAGTTCGGGGGAGTTACTCGAGAGTGACTAAACCTCTGTCTCGCCGCTTTTCAGATCGCGTGCGGCCCGCGCAATATCCGGACGGGGAGAAAGAAAAGCGCCCGAAGCAACCCCAAAACTCCGTGGACGGCAATCCCCACGAACCGAAACGGCAGCAGGATCAGCCACACAAAGGGATAGGCAATCAACGCCATTAACGCAATCGGCCAGCAGAACACCAGCAGGAGACACCACAGGAAGAAAGCAGCCATCGTCAGTTCACCTCTCTTGCATCCTGATACGCACGAGAAGTCCCTGAAGTTCCCACCGCTGCGAAGCTCTTTAATTTAAGCCGGGTGGCGATACTTTGCGGCACCTCGGCTTCCATGTCCATGTGCGAATCGCTCACGTGGGAGTGCAGCACCCGACCCAGCGCATGGATGAGCGCCAGCGACCTTCCCTCGCTCAGCGGCATGTGCAGGGAGAGCTTCACGATCGGATCCAGCGGCAGGGCGGCGTCGATCCGCCGCAGCAATTCGTCGAGCCCCTCGCCCGTAAGCCCGGAAACCAGCACCGGTGGTTCGTCACCGCTATTGCGCCGCGACGCTACTTCCAGATTGCCGCGGCTTTCCGCGTCCAACTGGTCCACCTTGTTGAACACCCGAAGGCGCGGCGTCTCCTTCACGCCCAGGTCGTCGAGAATCTTTTCGACTTCTTCTTCCAACTCGTCGTGACGCGGGTTCGAAATGTCGCTCACCTGCAGGAGCAGCGCCGCTTCCTGCACCTCCTCCAGCGTGGCGCGAAACGCCTTAATCAGGCCCTTCGGCAATTGACGGATGAATCCCACCGTGTCCGACACCAGGACGCGGCGGTTCGATGGCAAGCGAATCGCCCGGATCGTGGGGTCGAGCGTTGCAAACATGCGCGAGGAAACCAGCACTTCCGCCTTGCTGAGCGCGTTGAACAGCGTGGACTTCCCGGCGTTCGTGTAGCCGACCAGCGCTACGGTTCCCAGCGGCACGGCGTTGCGTGCTTCCCGCCGCAATGCGCGCTGTTTGCGCACCTCATCAATGCTCACTTCGATTTTGTGTACGCGGTCGCGGATGCGCCGCCGGTCCGTTTCCAGTTTCTTTTCACCGGGGCCGCGTACGCCGATGCGCCCGCCTCCGCCGCCCGCCCCTCCTGCGCCGCCCGCGCCTTTGCCGCCCTGGCGGGACATCTGCGAGCCTCGCCCTGTCAGCCGCGGCAACAAATAATTTAGCTGCGCCAATTCCACCTGCAACTGTCCTTCCCGGCTCCGCGCGTGCTTCGCGAAAATATCCAATATGAGCTGTGTGCGGTCGATTACGCGCCGCTCTGTGAGTTCTTCGATATTGCGCTGCTGCACCGGCGAAAGATCGCTGTCAAAAATAATCAGCGGCGCGTTGGAAGCGTTCGCCGCGGCCCGAATCTCTTCCAGTTTTCCGCGGCCAACCAGCGTCGCGGGATCCGCCGAGTCTCGCACCTGAAAAAGTGTTCCCGCCACTTCGCCGCCGGCGCTCTCTGCAAGCTCCACAAGCTCGGCCAGCGATTCCCTGCCCTGCTCTCCCACAGGCATTCCGGGAAAGCGCGGCGCGCGCTTCCAGCCGACACCGACGAGCAACACACGTTCCGCGGAAGAAATCTTATGCTGTGTTTTCATGAGTGGTCTTGCGTCATCGCATTCGCGCTGAAGGCCCGCCGAGCGGAGAGGACCCGCGTGATCGCCTCAATTATACGTCCATTCACCCGCCGCGGCGTAACCTCTCCGCGGCCCTGTCTTAGCTCCATAATTCTGTCACCCCTTAACGGCAACGTGAAAATGTCACCCCATGAGACAGGAGACATTCACGTTGAGTCAGAAGGAACTGCAGCGAGTGAGCGTAATCAGTGCATGCATCAAGGGAGACATGGCGT
>DATHMM010000122.1:0-8258 GCA_035487095.1 Candidatus Sulfotelmatobacter sp. | reverse complement strand
CAGTTCGGCGTTTTCCTTGTCCACCAGGTCCTTGCGGCCGCCTTTTTCAAACTGGTCAATCGATTCCTTTCGCTGCTTCACCAGCGTCTGCAGCAACTGGATCGATTCGGTTTCGTCAAGCGGGCGCATCTTTTCCACTTCTTTCAACTGCAACGCGGCCTTGGCCATGCGCAGCACGCTCAGCCGCATCTCTTCCTTTCCCTTCATCGCGGCCACAATATCCTTCTTCAATTGTTCGGAAAGACTCATTTTCGCTCCCTTTCTTGGCACTATAACAGAGGCGCATTCCGCCTATAAAATATTCTGTCGCGCCGCAATTTGACACGCTCCACGCCGCACAGTAATTTTGAAATGCTTCGATATCATTGATTCGAAGACATGGGAAGAGACCGCCTTCCGTTCGACGCGGCTTTTACCCCGAATAGAGGAATCATGAAGGTTATAGTTGCCGATAAGATCAGCGATCGCGGTATTGAACTCCTGAAAGAAACCGGCTGGAACATCGTACTCACCACAAAGGACAACCTGAACGCGGAACTTGCGGATGCGGACGCGCTGATTGTGCGCAGCGCCACGAAAGTTACGCCCGCGCTGCTGGACCATGCGCCACGCCTGCGCGTTGTGGGCCGCGCCGGTGTCGGTGTGGACAACATCGATCTCGACGAAGCCACAAAGCGGGGCATCCTGGTGATGAGCACGCCCGGCGGAAGTTCCGTGAGCGTGGCGGAGCACACGTTTGCGCTGCTGCTGGCGCTGGCACGGCAGTTGCCGAAGTTCGACGCCGCGATGCGCGAAGGGCGGTGGGAGAAATCCTCGTCCGGCGCGGAAGTTCGCGGCAAAACGCTGGGGCTGATCGGGATGGGGCGCATCGGCAGTGAAGTGGCCACCCGCGCGGACGGCTTCGAGATGCGCGTGATCGGCTACGATCCCTTCATCAGTGAAGCCGCCGCGCGGGAATTCTCGGTGGAGCTTGTGCCGCTGGAAAAGTTGTACGCGGAAAGCGACTTTATTTCGCTGCACACGGCCGTCAGCCCGCAGACGAAGGACATGATCAACGCCGCGACGATTGCGAAGATGAAGAAGGGCGTGCGCATCGTGAACGCGGCCCGCGGCGAACTGATCAACGAAGCGGACTTGGCCGCCACCATTAAGAGCGGCCACGTTGCCGGAGCGGCACTGGACGTCTTTGCGGAAGAGCCGCCGAAGAATTGCCCGCTGATCGGGCTGCCGAACGTGATTACCACGCCACACGTTGCGGGTTCGACCGCGGAAGCGCAGGAAGAACTCGGCACGCAGGTGGCGGTCCAGGTGCGGGATTATCTGGTTGAAGGCGTGATTCGCAATGCAGTGAATCTTCCGGCGCTTTCGCCGGAGCAGTACCGCCGCGTGCGGCCGTATCTCGCGCTTGCGGAGCGGCTCGGCTCGCTGGTGTCGCAAGCCGCGGCCACAAGGCCGGCGCGGATTCGCATTCGTTATGCCGGCGAAGTGGCGGAGGTCGGGACGCATCTTTTGCGCAGCGCCGTGCTTGCGGGGATGCTGAACGCGATTCTGGATGAAAAGGTGAACGTGGTGAACGCCCCGGCTGTTGCCGCGGCGCGCGGCCTTACGGTTGAAGAGGAGACGCGCAGGCGCGAGCACGGATTCCCGCACACACTGGAAGTTTCCGCGCTACCCGACAAGTCCGGCTCACCGGGGTTCACCGCCGAAGGCACCGTTTTGCACGACGGCTCGCCGCGGGTGATCCAAATCGACGGCATCCCCTTGGAAGCGCAACTCAATGGCACGGTTCTTTTCCTGCGCAACCAGGACCAGCCCGGAGTGATCGGCCACGTTGGCAGCACGCTGGGCAAGCACGGCGTGAATATCGCTACGTTTGCGCTGGGCCGGCGCGACTCTAATCCAGGCGCCGCAGCGGTATCCTTGATTCGCGTAGACGGCGAGGTCTCCGAATCCATCCTGGAACTCGTCCGGCACCACTCCGCGATTACCGAGGCCCGGCTGATCCATCTAGGCAAGGCTTAAACCGGTCTGGAAGGCCGGTATCCGGATTGTGTGATTAAACCGGCTGCTAACCTTCTTTCGGGGCCCTCGTCAAAGGAACCAATACTCAGGTCCCGTTTCGTGTAGTTGGTCAATCGGTTTTGTCGGTTGCTACTCCTCTCACAGGGTGAGCGATCCGGCAAACAGTCCGTGGTGGACACTCATTTCGGTACCTTAATTTTCCCCGGTGCACGAAAGGGGTTCTACCATGACTCGGAATCTTCCCGAGCGTTGCATCTGTGTCCTCATACTGTTTTTCTCATCTATAACTCTAACGTTTGCGCAGTCCGGCACCACATCGCTTAGGGGCACAGTCACCGATCCCGCGAGCGCTGTGATTCCCGACGCTACGGTCACATTGTCTAGCGCCGAGATCGCCGTCAATCTCACCACGCAGACGGACAAGAATGGTTTTTACCAGTTTCAGGCGGTGCGCCCCGCGACGTACACCCTGACGATCAATGCTCCGGGTTTCGCAATGTTCAAAGAATCCGGCCTGGTACTGCTTGTTTCCACGCCCGCTACGGACGACGTGAAGCTGCAGCTGGCCAGCGGCGCGGTCACTGTTGAAGTGCAAGCCACGTCGCAGGGGATTAATACGCAGGACGCGACGATCGGGAACACGTTCGACTCGCGCCAGATTCTTGCCCTTCCGTTTGAGGGCCGCGATGCCGCCGGCGTGTTAAGTCTACAGCCGGGAGTAACGTTCGTCGGCACAAATCCCGACGACAACATTGACACGAGGAACGGCGCGCTGAACGGCGGCCGCTCCGACCAGGCGAATATCACGCTGGACGGTGTGGACAACAACCAGCAGGCGCGCGGGACGGCGTTTCAGGGAGCGGTTCGCTCGACACTGGACTCCATTGAAGAGTTTCGAGTCACAACCATTGGAGACAACGCCGATCAGGGACGCTCCTCCGGCGGGCAGGTAACGCTGGTGACGAAGAGCGGCACGAATACGTTTCACGGAGCGCTTTACGAACAAAATCGCCCGACGGTCACGGCGGCAAACGACTGGTTCAACAAAGAGGCGGAGTTGAGCAATGGCTTACCCAACTCGCCGGGGAAGGTCATTCGCAATACGTTTGGCGGTTCGCTCGGCGGGCCCATCAAGAAAGACCGACTATTTTTCTTCGGGACGTACGAGGGGCAAAGGTTGGCGGAAAACCAGCAAGTGCAACGAAATGTGCCGAGCCCGAACCTTCAGGACGGCGTGGTGCTCTATCCGTGCGCACCGGTGCTGAACCCCGATGGTTCGGTAAACACTCCAGCGACCACGGTTTGTCCAGGTGGAACGAACGGATTGACTCCGGTGGTCGGGCTTAGCGGCAAAGTCTATTCGTTCGCTCCGGGAACGAGCGGAGTCGGACCGGCCCAGATCGCGGCGATGGACAACGTGTGCGCGGGGCTAGGAACCTGCCCGAACGGGCCCGGGGTCAATTCGCTCATCGCCAACGCCCAGGGGACCGGTGTGTTCCAACAATACCCGGGTGCCAACTCTTCCGCTTGCGGAAATGCCGATGGATTCAACGTCAGCTGCTTCAGCTTCTCCGCGCCCAATCCAAAACGGCTTAACACCACGATCGTCAAATTAGATTACAACCTGAATCGCGCGGGCACGCACCGCCTTTTTCTGCGGGGCAACTACCAAACCGATAAGACCGAGGACGTCCCACAATTTCCCGGAATGCCTCCGAACAACGTTATCCGTGACACCAGCCGGGCGATTGCTGCCGGCTACACGGCAACGTTCTCCAGCGCGCTGGTGAACAATTTCCGTTTCGGACTTACGCGGCAGAGCCAGGACAATAACGGAATCGAAAATCTGCCCATCGTTACCTTCCGTAACTTTGACGACCTGCACCCGAGCGTTGGTTCGGTGTCTCCGACCACCTCCTTCACGCGGAAATTTCATATTCCCGTGTACAACTGGCTCGACGATGTGGCCTGGACGAAAGGCAAGCACACGCTGCAATTTGGCGCAAATGTCCGGCGCATCACCAACACCCGGGCCAGCGATCTATCGAATATCAATTTTGCGTCGACAAACCCCAGCTATTTGAACACTCCGGCGTCCAGCAACGGCAGCCTGAATCCAACGAACTTCGGGCTGAAAACCGTGGATCCCGCCAACTCCGCGCCCTACGACAATGCCATCGGAAACATCATCGGCGTCATCGCCCAGGTGGACGGGCAATATAATCGCACCGCCCAGGGCGTCGATATCGCGGAAGGCACACTCGTACCCAAGAACTTTCGATCATGGGAATCAGATTTTTACGTCCAGGACACATGGCACATCCGTCCAACCCTGACGATCACGGCGGGGCTGCGTTATTCTCTGCTGCAGCCGGTTTACGAGACGGCGGGAAATCAGGTTTCCCCGGACCAAAGCCTGAATCAATTTGTGGGCAGCCGGGCACAGGCCATGGCACTCGGAGAAACCACAGATCAGATAATCACCTATAGCCCCAGCGGGCAGGCCAACGGGAAGAAGCCGTACTGGCCCTGGGACTACAAGGATCTGGGACCGCGTCTTTCATTTGCCTATGCGCCAAACAATAAGGACGGACTTCTAGGGGCGCTCTTTGGAGGCAGCGGGAAGACTTCGATTCGTGGCGGATTCGGCATTGTATACGATCACTTCGGGACGACCCTGGTTGACACGTTCGACCAAAATGGGTCCTTTGGACTGAACACAGTCATCAGTAATCCAGCCTCCGTGCAGACACTTGACGGGGGCGCCCGATTCACTGGCATAAACAATATTCCAGTTTCCAGCCTGGATGGACCTCTGCTCCAGCCGGCACCGAGCGGCCCGTTTCCTTATACGCCTCCCATCAGCACTCCGGGCAACTCGCTGCAACAGATCACGTTTGGATTTGACGACAAACTGAGGACCCCCTATTCGGAGACCGTGGACTTTTCCATCAGCCGCGAACTACCGGGTGGGCTTACCTTTGAAGCTGCCTATGTCGGCAGGTTCGCGCATCGACTGCTGCAGCAGAGAGACCTGGCCATGCCGCTCGATTTGGTGGACCCCCAGTCCCATACGGACTATTTCGCTGCCGCGACACAATTGGCCAAGCTGGCAAACGCAAAAACGCCAGTTTCCCAGGTGCCGAACATCCCGTACTTTCAAAACGTGTTTCCCAATGCTGTGGGAGTCAACGGGTCGTATTGCGGAGACGGCAATGTGGCGCTGAATCACAGCGGAGCGCCCGGGAATGGCACCCTTGCCAATCCAACCGCAACGCAATCGATGTACGAGATGTTCTGGTGCAATTGGGGCGCAGGCACCTTCGGCGCCTCCAATTTCGTAAACGTTTTTGATTCCTTCTGCTTTCCGGCATGCGCGAACATCAAGGGCGTGGATACGCCGTTTGCCTTTTACAACAAGGAGTTCTCGGCGCTTTACGCCTGGTCCTCCATAGGCAATAGCAGCTACAACGCGGGGCAGTTCATGCTGCGCAGCCGGAATATGCACGGACTGCAGTTCGACTTCAACTATGTGCTCTCCAAATCGCTGGACATAGGTTCGGACTCCGAGCGAGTTCCGGAGTTTGGAGGATTGAGCGCGATCATCAACACATGGAGCCCGAACCAGTTGCGTGGGGTCTCGGACTTCGACACACGGCACCAGATCAATTCCAACTGGGTCTACGATCTGCCCTTTGGCCGTGGAAAACGGTTTGGCCACGACTGGAACCGCGCTACCAATACATTGCTGGGAGGATGGCAAATTGCGGGAATCTACCGGTGGACGAGCGGCTTTCCGTTCACCATACCGGCCGGCGGTACCTGGAACACCAACTTCCAGCTATCCGGAAATGCGGTATTGACGGGCACGGTCAATCAAAAACTGACCTACGTGAACGGCCAGCCGTTTGCTTTCAATATCGGAGCCGCGGCTAACGATCCCTCCGCTACTTCCAGTTACTGGAACAGTGTTATGCGACTTCCGTATCCCGGCGAATCCGGCCCGCGTAATATTTTCCGCGGGCAAGGCTTCTTCGGAATTGACGCCGGCCTTAACAAGACCTTTAGTCTCACGGAACGCCAGGCGATTCGTTTCAGCGCCTATGCGTACAACCTGACCAATTCCGTGCGCTTTGACGCGGCAACCATAACGTTCAACGGGGCCCTTACGAATCCGAGCTCCGTTGGGTTGTACTCGGCGACGCTGACCAAACCACGCGTGATGGAGTTTGCTTTGCGATATTCGTTCTGAGACTGCTAGCAGTCCTGAAGTTGCTGTACCGACGCCGGAGAGGCCTGCCTCTCCGGCGTATTCTTTGAGTAAAGGTTCTACGATTCCAACTATTTAAATTTCCTTGGCCAGCTATCAGCGTAACGTGCTTGACATGCGGCTTGATCTGTCCTAAAAACTAGGGCAATTCCGGTGTAAGCGAGTGGTGGGGATGTGTCCGAGCCGTGTTCGTTGTTTTTCCGTTCACACCCTGCGGATAATCATGCCGCAACCTGCCTGTTCTCCTCGCTTGTTTTCTTGACATAAATTGATTTCTGCATCCGAAAGGAATGGACATGACATACGCTTCCGTCCGGCGTTTCGCCCTTTTATTGCTAGTGTCATCCCTGTTTTGCATCGGAATCGCAAGACCCCAAACCGGCACGACCTCTGTGCGCGGCACAATCACGGACGCAAGCGGCGGCGCCATCGCCGGCGCCAAGGTCACCATCAAAGATGTCTCGTTGAGCATTCAGCGTTCGGCGATATCGGGGAGCACGGGTCAATATGAGTTTCTCGCGCTATCACCGGGTACATACGAATTACTCGTAGAGAAGCAGGGCTTCCAAAAGTATGTGGAATCTAATTTGCAACTGCTGGTAAACTCCCCGGCCACGCAGGACGTGCTCCTGAAAGTCGGTTCTTCCAATGAGACCGTCGAGGTTTCCGCGGATGTTGAGCGGCTGAACACCACGGATGCTTCACTGGGGACCGCGTTCAACGAGCGGCAGGTGAGGGAACTCCCGCTGGAAGCTGGCAATGTCCCCGAGCTGCTTTCCTTGCAGGCGGGTGTCACATACACAGGAAATCGCCAGGACATCAACAAGGACATTGACACGCGGAACGGCTCGGTCAACGGCGCCCGCAGCGATCAAAGCAACATCACGCTCGACGGCGTGGACGTGAATGCGGACACCAAGGGTTACGCCTTTGATTCGGTACTCCCGATCACCCAGGATTCCGTGCAGGAATTCCGCGTCACCACGAGCAATTACAACGCCGACGAAGGGCGCTCTTCCGGCGCGCAGGTGGCCCTGGTTACCAAAAGCGGCACGAATAATTTTCACGGAACGTTCTTCGAAACCAATCGAAACACGGCGACCAGCGCGAACGACTACTTCGTGAAACTCGCGCAATTAACGAGTGGCGCCCCCAATACGCCACCCAAGCTCATCCGCAACAACTTCGGCGCCGCCCTCGGAGGCCCCGTCAAGAAAGACCGGCTATTCTTTTTCGCCAACTATGAAGGCCACCGGCAGAACGAAGCCCAGAGCGTGGTCCGCATCGTCCCCAGCGCGGCTATGCAGGACGGGGTCATTCAGTACAATTGCGCCGCGGTCACCGACTCCAGTGGAAATGTAGTGCAGACGCCGCAGCAGGTTTGTCCCGCTTCGACTGTCCAGGGGCTCACCGGGACACACAACGTTGCTGCCGGGAATTACGGCTTGGGTCCCACGCAAATCAAGGGCATGGACCCGCAGGGCATCGGGATCAGCAGCGTCACGGTTCCCTATCTGCAGTCATTCGCGCCTTTTCAGTCGAATGACAATTCAGTGGGAGATGGGCTGAACTTCGTCGGGTACCGTTTCCCCGGCCCGGTAACCACGAACACCAACTGGTATATCGCCCGGGTCGACTACAAGATTACGGATAGTGGCAACCACACCATCTATTGGCGGGGAGCGCTCCGCAATGACACTGTCGCCGGGGTGCCTTACCTGCCCGGTCAGGGGCCGGAGCAGAACACGGCCGATTACAGCAAGGGATTTTCCATAGGCTATTCGGCTGTGCTCCGGCCAAACCTGGTGAACAACTTCCGCTATGGGTTCACGCGCCAAAGCTTCGGCATAACCGGTAATCAGACCCAGGACATCATTTATTTCCGAGGCTTGAACGACAACAGCACGTCAAATTTCTCAAGCTTGGCCTACACCAACAATTCCAATTACCAGGTTCCCGTGAACAA
>DATHMM010000121.1:0-13508 GCA_035487095.1 Candidatus Sulfotelmatobacter sp. | reverse complement strand
GAGAGCTTCCCGAATTTCGGATTCCGTCGGACGCGCGTTCCGCGACAGAAGATTCCGCGCGGCGAGAATCATGCCCGGCGTGCAGATGCCGCACTGCGCACCTCCATGCGTGAGAAACGCCTGCTGCACCGCGCTTAAATCCACCGCGCCTGCGACGCCTTCAATGGTAAGGATCTTCGCACCCTCCGCCTGCAGAGCCGGAATCAAGCAACTATTCACGAGCGCGCCATCCATTTCGATCGAGCACGCGCCGCATTCGCCTTCGCCGCATCCTTCCTTCGTTCCGGTCAGCCCGGCTTGTTCGCGCAATACGTCGAGCAGCCGTTCCATCGGGAAAGCTTCGAGCGAGATCGTCTTGCCGTTGACCTCGCAGCGAACGCGGATTTTGCGGGCGGCCTCAAGCATGCACACCCTCCAACATCCCCAACAATATCTCGGGTGTGATCGGGATTTGGCGGACGTCCGCGCCGGTTGCGTGCGCGATGGCATTCGCGATCGCTGGCGCCGTTCCATCGAGAGGAAGTTCGCCGATGCCCTTCGCACCCGCGGGGCCTCGCGCGTACGGAAGTTCCTCGAAAAATACGCGGATGGGCGGAACGTCCATCGAAGAGGGCATGATGTAGTTGGTCATTTGTCCGTTCACCATGCGGCCTTCCTGCCAAACCACATTTTCGTAGAGAGCAAACCCGATGCCTTGCGCGACTCCGCCTTCGATTTGCCCCGCGGCCAGAACCGGATTGATGACCTTGCCAACTTCCTGAACGGCGACGAAGTCTTCGACGCGGACTTCGGCGGTGCGTGTGTCTACGGAGACCTCCGCGACGTAAACGGCCCAGGCGTACGCGCCGTAAGCATCGCCCTGGTATTTGTTGTCGTCCCAATGGAGATCGCCGGGATGCTGATACTTCACCAGGGATTGCAGCGGGCCGAATTTATTCGTGTATTTCCCGCAAGCTCCGGAAAACTCTTCGGCTGTGTAATTCATTTCTAGAAATCCGGCATCCAGCAACGATTGTTTGATGGCCAATGCCGCGGTTTCGACGAGTTTCCCTACGATCATGGTGGTCCGAGAGGCAACGGTCGGCCCGCTATTGGGTACAAGCTTAGTATCGGGCTGCAGGATTTCGATCTGCCCACAGTCGAGGCCCAATGCTTCCGCGGCAATCTGCGCGAAAACAGTGTTCGTGCCCTGGCCCATCTCCGTGCTGCCTGCGAGGACGTGAATTTTGCCATCGGGTGTTGCGGTGACTTGCGCTTCGGAAGCAAGATACTCCTCGCCGGAACCAGTAAATCCCGCTCCGTGAAGAAAGGAAGCGAAACCGATGCCTCGCTTGACCACGGAGTGCGAATTTCCCTGCGCAAAGCGCGAACGCTTCTCGTGGTAGCCGCTCAGTTCGAGGGCGCGGCCAAGCAATTTATCCATTTCCACTTTTTCGTGGATTACCTGGCCCACGGCGAGCGTCTGGCCCTCGCGAATGAAATTTCTGCGGCGCAACTCTTCCGGCGAAAGGCCGACGATGGCGGCTACGCGGTCGAGATGACGTTCGAGAGCGAAGACGCTTTGCGGCGCGCCGAAACCGCGAAACGCTCCGTGCGGTGGAGCATTGGTGGCGACCACGCGGCTGTGAATCAGTACGTTGGGACAGGCGTACGGCCCCGCTGCGTGTATGGTGCCGCGCGACAACACGACGGGGGAAAGCGTTTCGTAGGCCCCGCCGTCGAGCGTGAAGTCGATCTCCATCGCCAGGAGTTTTCCATCGCGCGCGACGCCGGTGCGATGGCGCGTGCGCGACGGGTGGCGCTTGGTGGTCGCGGCCATATCTTCGGCGCGGTCGTAAATCATTTTCACAGGCTTGCCGGACTTCAACGCGAGCAACGCGGCATGGGCAGCGATCATGGAAGGATATTCTTCCTTGCCGCCGAAGCCGCCGCCGGTTTCCGTCTGCACCACGCGCACTTTTTCCTTTGGCAAACCGAACAGCCGCACCAACGCCTTGTGAATGTAATAAGGACATTGCAGCGATCCCCAGACGGTAACGCCATCGGCGGGATTGGCGCTGGCAATCATCCCTTGCGGCTCGATGTAGAGCTGCTCCTGGGCGCCGGTTTCGTATTCGCCTTCGACGATAAAATCCGCGCTGCTCCAAGCGCCGGCAACATCTCCCTTTTCGACGCGGAAGGACTTGAAGATATTGTCCTCACCCCAGATGATTTCTTTTCGTGCTAACGAATCCTCGACGGTGAAGATGGCAGGCAGGGTTTCGAACTCGATGTGCACCGCCCTCCGCGCTTCCTCCAAAAGATATTTGTCTGGGTGAGCTAAGAGGACGGTAGCTTCTTCGGGGTGGTTCACGAACTGATCGGCAAGGCATGGTTGATCTTCAATGAGAAGCGCGATGCAATTCTTCCCGGGGATGTCCTTTGCCGTAACGATTGCAAATTCGCTCCACGGAATTCCTTCTCCAAACCGGATGCCGAGAATTTTGCCGCGCGCGATGGAGCTTCGCACCGTGACGCCGTGGAGCATGCCCGGGAAAGTGAGGTCGTCCACATAGCGCGCGCTTCCGGTGACCTTTTCGCGGCCTTCCTTACGCGGAACCGACTTTCCAATCTGGCGGTTTTCCATGGTTATCCGTCCGCTCTTCGTTCGCGGCAGCGAGGGTTGCCGCTGAGGCGCGGGGCATGACTCATCAATTGCGAGTGATTGTAGCGCACTGCCACAGCAAATTCGCGCGATTCTGCGCATCTGGAGAAGCGGTACATTGTTATTGATATTTACCGGGTTGGAAGGCACCCTGAGACGGGAAGAAGGCCCAATGATGCAAGAATTCATGCGCCGCGCGATCGCTTTGGCAACGGAAAACGTACGGACGGGCGCAGGCGGGCCCTTTGGCGCGGTAATTGTGAAGGACGGCCGAGTGCTGGCGGAGGGCGTGAATCGCGTGACATCCGCGAACGATCCGACGGCGCACGCGGAAGTGGTGGCGATACGCGAAGCCTGCCGCAAGTTGGGCGATTTTCAGCTTGCGGGTTGCGATCTTTATACGACGTGCGAGCCGTGCCCGATGTGCCTCGGCGCGATTTATTGGGCACGCCCGGCGCGCGTATTTTTCGCCTGCCTGGCCGCCGATGCGGCTGCAGCCGGCTTTGACGACGCGTTCATTTATGAGGAACTGGAGCGCGCGCATGCCGAGCGGCGAGTTCCCATGCAGCAACTGCTGCGCAATGAATCGCTGGCAATTTTTGCGTTGTGGCGGGAACAGGAAAAGAAAACACTGTATTGAGGACGATTCCTCCCTTCATTGTTGGCTAGCCTATTGCCGACGCCGTCCCCCTGCGCTTCCGCAAAACCTGGAACATTTTGTTTGCATAAGAGTGACATTCGCCTGACAACTCCGTTGTCAATTGTTCCTATCTTAAGCATGCCTACAAACTTCTACCGAAGTTGCCTGGACTAAGGAGGGCAAATGAAAAGAAGAGCGTTTCTGTTGCTGGGACTGAGCGTAAGTTTTTCGGCCGGGATGATTTTGGGAGGTTCAAAGCGCGATGCGAACCTGCCGACCATCGAGATCGCACAACCGACGGACGCAGCTTTTCGCGATGGTCTGTATCAGGCGACCTTGGATTGCAAAGAAGGCAAAAAACCACACCCCGCCATCGGGCGGTGGAGCACGGCCGAAGCGCGCGCATCGTTTTTGGCCGGATACCAGACGGGCTATCGTCCTTCGGGTGAAGTGGCGACCAGTCGGCTCACCGGACCGAGTATCGCCGAACTTGCGGCGGCGGGATACCGGGACGGCATGCTGGATGGGAAATGGCACCGTATCGCTTCGCAGCCGTTCCAGGCTGAGCAGACTGCCAAATATTTGACAGGAGGCGCGGCCTATCTGGGGGCAACTGCAACCCAGGACGAATTCAAACATTTCTACCGCGAAGGCTACGTGAACGGCTATCAGTCTGCTTACTTCGCGCAAGCGAAGCCTCTGGGAGAAGAGACGCACCAGTAGGAGCGCTGTCTGCTTATGGATTCGCGCTCGTGCTGATACAAGCATCCGGGCACACCTTTCCCTAATCCAGCCGAAATTTCTGGAACCTCTCGAGCGCCTGAAACGCCCGTGAAAACCGGCGGGGAACTTGCTTCCAGGACTGAATGTGAATTGATTTGTTTCTCTATTCCCGAGCTGGAGCTGCGCCCATTGAGAGGGATGCCTTCTCGTTGAGCTAAATGCGTGCGATGAAATCTTTACGATACCAGGAGGAAGTCGTGTACGAAGTTGCAGGAACAGTTAACGAGCGAGCAGCGGTGAAAACCACAAACCGGACGGGCTTCGATATTCCCAGGGCGGTTGTGTTACTTTTCGCGCTCTCTCCATTGGTGACGAATGTTATACGGCCATGGAGTCGCCGTGCCCCAAATACGGCTTTTTTGTCGAATGTGGGAGCCCCTATTGGTCCAGAGCATGCGGAGAATAGGGCGGCGGCGCCTTATTATTCGCTGTCCACGCCTCCCGCACATCCGGATGCCAAAGGAGAGATCAAGGGAAGGGTAACTTACGAAGGCGCGCCCCCGAAATTGAAACCGCTGAATATGGTCAACGAGCCGGCTTGCGCAAGCCACTATACAGCGCCGGTGTTCCCAGAAAACGTGGTCGCCGGACCTGACAATGCACTGAGCAATGTAGTTGTTTACATTGCCGCGGGGGATGAAGAGGAATCCGCACCGACACAACCCGTCAAGTTGAACCAGCGCGGGTGCAGGTACGTCCCGCATGTGCTCGCAGTGGCAACCAACCAGGAAATCTGGGTGCAGAACGATGATTCAGTTGCCCACACGGTCCATCCGATGGCGCGGATCAACACCGAATTGAATCGATCGCAACCTCCGGGAACGCCGCCGATGGTGATCAAGTACGACAAGCCGGAAATTATCCGCGTCAAGTGCGAGCTTCACCCCTGGATGCACGGCGTGTTCGTGGTGCTGAAGAGCCCGCACTACTCGGTGAGCGATGAGAGCGGTGGGTTCGCCATGCCCGATTTGCCGCCGGGGAAATATACAGTCAAGGCGTGGCATGAACAGTTTGGGGAACAATCGCAGGTGGTGAGCATCGGCGGAGGAGAAACAAAGGAATTGCACTTCGTGTTCAAAGTTTCTCCGTAAGATGGCAAGCAGGGATGAAGCCTCAGGCGCAATCAACCGGCGCTCAGGTCGAAGCGGCCTGCCCGTAAAACGGATAGTCGGTATAGCCGTGGAAATCAAAAGTATAGAAAGTCTTGCGATCGTACTTGTTGAGCGGAAGGCCAAGTTCGATGCGTTTCGGCAAGTCTGGATTTGCAATAAAGTGGCGCCCGAATGCGACGAGGTCGGCGTCCCCCTTTTCGACGATTTCTTCCGCGGTGTTGGGCTCGAAACCGCCCGCCGCTATGATTTTCCCTTTGAAGATCTTGCGCAGGTGTTCCGCCGCTACCGGAGCCTGACCCTCAGCGATGAGCGCGTTGCCTTTAACTCTGGGTTCAATGATATGGAGATAGGCCAGGCCGAAACCATTTAGCTGCCCGGCAAGGTAGCCGAACAGAGCGGTGGGATTGCTGTCGTGCATCCCGTTAAACGTGCCGCCCGGGCCGATGCGCACCGCTACGCGGTCACGGCCCCAGACGGAAACGAGAGCCTGTACAACTTCCAGTATGAACCGGCAACGATTTTCGATTGAGCCGCCATAGGAATCCTGGCGTCTGTTAGTGCCATCCTGCAGAAACTGATCCGGCAGATAACCGTTTGCGCCGTGGAGTTCAACGCCGTCAAAGCCCGCCGCTTTCGCGCGTTCGGCGGCTTTGCGATAGTCATCGATGATCATTGGAATTTCCGAGATATCGAGAGCTCGAGGCGGCGAGGGTTTTGCCCAACCGCCGGGCGTGGATACGACTCCCTCGAATGGACCATCGACGGAAGACGTAACGGGCGCTGCGCCATTGGTCATATCAACGTGTGAGGCGCGGCCCGTGTGCCAAAGCTGAGAGAACATGCGGCCGCCTTTGGCGTGGACTGCCCGCGTGATTTTCTTCCAACCAGCGACTTGCTCGTCGGAATACAATCCCGGCGCGCCGTGCCACCCACGGGCGGTGACCGAAATAGCGGTCGCTTCGGCGATGATCAGGCCGCCGTCCGACGCGCGCTGGTTATAGTATTCGAGCATTAAATGCCCGGGAATATCACCGGGCTGCATCGAGCGCGAACGAGTGAGCGGCGCCATTACCACGCGATGTTTTAAGGAAATGCCGCCGAATTGTACCGGTGTGAAAAGCCTTCGTACTGCGGTTGGAGTCAACATGGTTCCCGATCCCTGGGGTATGACAGCGGCGAAGTCGCAGCCTCGGCTTCTGATGCGCGCGCGACTCCATTGGTAACAATCTTTCTGGAGGCCGGAATTCGCAGTGCTTTTCTGGATGGATCAGGCGGAATCCGTCACGCCAGCAGCAAAGAAACGAAAATTTCGCTGTTGCCAGTTTTAGGGCGACTGAAGAGAGCAAAAACCTGCCAGGCGAGAATTGAACGAGCGGCCGCTCGCATAATATTGTTGCTTTCAAACCCATAAGTATTGCTCAAGCGATCGTCTAGAACTTTCGGGAAGACAGTCCCCCTCAACTCTCCGAAGTCGCTCCAAATTGCTTTAGCTTCGCGTGTTCTGCTTCGGGGGCGCCAACCTGAAAGAGATTTTGCCGAACTAAGATGCAGCGTTAATGCGGCTGTGACGAGTACAGGCTCAATCTCCGTATGGCCCACCTCAATGTTGATATGAATAGGGAGGAAACTATGCGTCCGGTCGAAAGAAGGAAATGGCGGGAGAAATTTACCGCTTCAATACTTACGATTGCGATGTCGGCTTTTGGCTTTGCAGCACCCGCCAGAGCCGGAAACGATTCGGATAAACCTGTCGACAAGATCAAGACTGCTACCCCGATTAAGCACGTGATCATCATCGTGGGCGAGAATCGCAGTTTCGATCACCTGTTCGCCACGTATGTGTCTAAGAATAAAAGAGAAAGTGTGCTGAACCTTTTGTCCGAGGGGATTATCAATTCTGACGGTACCCCGGGCCCGAACTTCTCCAAGGCCCATCAATTCCAAATCGTCTCTGCCCCCAATGGCGGTAAATTCTTCAGCAGCGCGGGCATGGCCAATAAGCAGCTCTACGCGACTTTGCCTCCACCCGATGTGAATGGCGTGCAAAATCCGCCTGCTGCCATACTGTTAACCCTGGGCGGCGACCCGGGCTTGGCTCCAGCGGATCAATTTCTTATGGGGACAGGGGGAACCGGTCTGCCCTTCACTGAGGGTCCCGATACTCGCATACCCAATGCCAGCAGTCTTCCACCGGGTCCGTTCCAGTTGACAGGCGCGAACTTGCCGTTTGATGCGTACGCGGGCGACACCGTTCATCAGTACTTCCAAATGGTCCAGCAGGTGGATTGCGCCATCGACGCGGAGCACATATCGAAGGACAACCCGACGGGATGCCTCCATGATCTGCAGTCGGCGATTGACACCACCTACAGCACGCCTATCGGCGGCACGTCGCATGACTCGGGGCAAACGATGGAGTTCTTCAACATGCAGAACGGCGACGCGCCGCTCTTCAAATCCCTCGCTGACAAGTACACCATGAGCGACAATTATCATCAGCCCGTGCTTGGCGGCACCGGCCCAGACAGCCAGCCGCTCGGTTTCGCGGATCAAGTGTTCTTCAGCGATGGCAATGGCAATCCCGCAACTCCGGCGCCGAAGAACATCTATAACCCCGATCCCGTGGCAGGCACGCTGAATTTGTATACTCAGCGGACTCAGTGGTTCAATTGTTCCGACCCGACACAGCCCGGTATCGCGGCAATCACAAATTATCTGAAGGCTCTACCGTATCCCGTGGACACGAAATGCGGCCCCGGCGAATATTGGCAGGCCGTCAACGTGAACCCTGCGTTCACGCCAAAAGGAACCCTGCAGTCTGGCCTTATCGTTCCTCAGACGACACAGCCAAGCATCGGCGATGTGCTGACCGCCAATAATATTCCGTGGAAATATTATGGCGGGTCGTTCGATGCGAGCGGAACCGGCGGCCCATTAGACGGGCTCTATTGCAATATCTGCAATCCGTTCGAGTATGAAGCAGCCTATCCGAGCATGGTTGCGGATCACATGAGGGACGTAACGGATCTCTTCGTCGATCTCCAGAACGGCACCCTGCCGGCGGTTTCGTATGTGAAGCCGGACGGCGTCATGGATGGGCACCCCGCATCTTCGAAATGGGGACTGTTCGAGGCATTTGCCAGGAACATCATCGAACTTGCGCAAAGCAACCCGGAGCAGTGGGCCGAGACCGCTATCTTCGTCACCGTTGACGAGGGCGGCGGCTTCTACGATTCCGGCTTCATCCAACCGGTGGATTTTTTCGGGACGGGACCGCGAATCCCGATGATCGCCGTTTCGCCCTTCTCGGTCGGCGGGCACATCAGCCACGTGTATAACGAGCACTCCTCTTTCGTGAAATTCGTCGAACGGAACTGGATGCTGAACACGACGCTCAGCGACCGCAGCCGCGACAACTTGCCCAACCCTCAACAGGGACGCGATCACGTCTATGTGCCGACCAACATGCCAGCTATCGGCGACTTGTTCGACCTTTTCAACTTCGATCATAGCCAGAATCACGATCACTAAAACAATCTGAAAATGAGGCGCCTGGCCGGGTCGCCAAAAACCCGGCCTTTTTTTGTTTGATTGTAACCTTCGGTTATCAGCCGGTTTGGTCAAAAATCTAAGTGCCGCGTCTGGTGTCGCTTGCCAGAAATTCCGAGCCGTTTTTCCTCGTTTAGTTGCACCCAATCCTGCACTCCAATTTGTTAGGTAAGCTCAGGGGCCACTTTCCCGCAAGGGAGATACCTAACTTGCATTATGATAAGCTGCCCATGTATCCCCAAAACTTACGTACCTGGATTTGAAGCAAGTCTGAAAAACTTCGTTGAGGAGGCGAGGATTTTCCCGCTGCCCTTCTTGCGGGAAAAGCGACAGGTTAGGGCCCACGCGGGCCATTCCCCTGGTCCTCGAAAGAGACTTTGATGAACACAGTTTGTCGTGGGGTCGTTCGGATAGCATTCGTTTGCGTAGTCCTGAGTTTGATGGGCTGGGAGGCGCAGGCTCAAACTTACGTATTTGGGAATGCCAGCTATTCCGCGCCGGGACTCAACTCTACTTCGCCCATTGCACCGATTGTTACAACAGATTTCAACGGCGACGGCATTCCCGATGTCGTCATGCTTGGAACAATCTCAAGCGGGCAGGCTCTGTCCATCTTTCTGGGCCGGCCAGACGGATCTTTCGGTCCAAGAATCGATTATCCAATTCAGGGAATTCAGCCAATCGGCTTCACGGTTGGCGATTTCGACGGGGACGGCAAGGTCGATGTCATCGTTGTCTGTTCGACCGCTTGTTCGCCTGCTGTGAGCATTTTTTTGGGAAACGGGGATGGAACCCTGAAGCCTCCCGTCCCACTGAATCAGAGTCTCGGCAACATCTATTCAGCAGCAGCTTCAGGCGATTTCAACGGTGACGGCAAGTTGGACCTGCTACTTCTGACACCCGATTTCGGGAGCGGTGCCACGGTGGCCATCCTCTTAGGTAACGGAGACGGGACTTTCCGGGCTCCGGTCACTTACGCGGTGCCAATATCTCCCTACCTCGTCCTGGGCGACTTCAACGGTGACGGCAAGCCAGACATAGCCATCTCAGGGGGTCTAAACGGAGGCGTGGTATCGATCCTGATTAACAATGGAGACGGGACATTCAAGAGTCCTGTAAATTACAGCATCTCCGGCAACGTTCAGGCGCTGGCGTCTGGCGACCTCAACGCCGACGGCAAACTTGACCTGGTGGTTTCCTCGGGGGGAACTTCCGCGACTATTTCCATGCTGCTCGGAAATGGAGACGGAACTTTTGGTTCTCCCCTCGTATACACCAGCAATCTCCTCAGCATTTACTCCACTTCGATTGCCGTGGCCGATTTCAACGGTGACGGCAAACTTGACCTGGCGCTGACCAACTCAGTGGGCCCCACCAACGCTGTCGCCATCGTATTGGGAAATGGCGACGGGACATTTCAGAACCCTCCGCTTCTCTACAGCGCCGGTCTACTGCCCACAGCCGTCGTAAGTCTGGATGTGAACGGCGATGGCAAGCCAGACTTGGCGGTTGCGGGTGGTTATGGGGTTTTATCGTATTTCTCGCTGACGACGCTTATCAATCAAGGTGATGGAACTTTCGCGAATCCGGTCAGCTTTCCCGTCTTACAGTTCCCTTACTCGGCTGTCGTAGGCGATTTTAACAACGACGGACATGTGGACATCGCCACCACCAGTTTCACCCAGACTGGCGGCGTTTCGGTGCTATTGGGAAAAGGCGATGGCACGTTTCAGGCTCATGTGGACTCTCCCACTGGACAGTTCCCCAGTGCTATCGCTGTTGCTGATTTCAATGGGGACGGCAAGATAGATCTGGTGGTGGCAGACTCAACCGTGACCAACCAGTCGACCAACCAGTTGCTTTCCACTCTCCTCGGCAACGGCGATGGCACTTTTCAGAACAAATTTTCGCAGACCCTAACGGGTATCTTGCGGTCACTTGCAGTCGGCGACTTCAATGGTGATGGAAACCTCGACGTTGCCGCCGTCATCGACGGTACCAATTCAGTGTCCATCTTCCTCGGACTTGGTGACGGCAGCTTCGCTGCTCCGGTCCCGTATGCCACCGGCCCAATGGTCGCTTCTCCGCCATATCACAATGTTTTGGCCGGTGATTTTAATGGCGACGGCAAACTAGACTTGGCGGTCGCGACCGATAATGGAGTCGCGATTCTTCTTGGTAACGGCAACGGAACGTTCCAGCCATTCAGCCTCGTGCCGTCGTTGTCGTCCGTGAGTCCCGGGGACGAGTTGCTAGCTCTCACCGACTTCAATAACGACGGGAAGCTGGATATCGTCAAGGCTACGCAGACCGGTGCCAGCATCATTAATGTCGCCTTGGGGAACGGTGACGGGACCTTTCAGCAAGCGCTAGGGTTTCAGATTCCCTCGATCCTGAATGCGGTATCGGCAGTTGTGGGCGACCTTAATGGGGATGGCAAGCCGGACTTGGCATTCGCCAGCCAAAGCAGCGATGTCGTGACCATCCTGTTTGGCAACGGTGACGGCACCTTCCAAGGGCACATTGAGTATTCGGTTCCTAGTGTGAGCAACAATGTGAACTTTATGCTAGCAGCGGACTTCAACGGCGATGGTGCGCTCGATATGGCTTTGGCTGATTTCGGGCCTAGCGAAGTCTCCGTTTTCGTCAACCAACCCGTGCCAGCTTTCGCTCCTCGTGCGCTGAAATTTGCGAATCAGGGAATCGACACCACTAGCCCTCAACAAAGCGTGACGCTGACCAATGGAGGCGCTGCGCCGCTGGCCATCACCAGTATCGCGACGAGTGGCGATTTTGCTGAGACCAACGATTGCGGGTCGAGCCTGAGCATCGGAAAGGCCTGCACAGTTGACGTCACGTTTGCTCCTACAGCTGACGGCGTTCGCAGTGGAATGCTCTCTTTCACTGACAACGCGTCAGTCGTTCCACAGGCGCTCATCCTTTCGGGGGCAGGCACCGGCGCAGGCTTCGTGGTCAGTGTTGCTCCGGGCTCATCCGCTTCTCAGACCGTCACTGTGGGGCAAACGGCGAGTTACTCTCTCCTTTTCGTACCCGAAGGCGGCTTCAACGGTACGATCACCCTGACGTGCTCCGGTGCGCCGATGGGGGCGAACTGCATGGCGACACCCGCACCCTTCGCCTTGACCGGTACTTCGGCGATGACGGCGACGATCAAAGTTGCTACAACCGCTGTTGCTTCCACACCCCCTGTCCCTGACTCAATGCCCGCACGGCCTGTCTCTCTGCGGTTGCGCTTCAACTTGCGTTGGGTCGGTCTACTCCTGGGGACTTTTCTCATGCTCACGCTGCTTACGATTATTGCTGGTCGCGCCAGGCCGCCAAAATGGCTGCCCCTGACGGCAGCAACGATGCTCGTCTTGATATGGACGGGCTGCGGTGGCGGCGGTGGAAGCACAAGCACAGGGCCCCCTCCGGCGCCCTCAGCGGCGATCTCGCAGAGTAGTCTGACCTTCATCTCAGAAAATCAGGGCACCACCAGCCCGGTGCAGAGCGTGATGCTGACTAACTCCGGCAACGCAACGCTCAGCATCACGGGGATCTCGGTCGGGGGCACCAACCCTAGTGATTTCCGACAGACCAACAGTTGCGGATCGAGTGTTGTGGCAGGAGGGAGCTGTTCGATTGGCGTTACGTTCGCGCCCACAGCCACAGGCTCTCGCTCAGCCACCTTGAGCATTGGCGACAATGCGACCGGCAGCCCGCAGTTGGTGAGCTTGGCAGGTACGGGCGTGCCACCGGTGACCCCGGCGGGCACTTACACGATTACGATGACTGCGACAAGTGGTGCCCTCGTTCAAACTATGCGCCTGATGCTTACTGTGCAGTAGGAATCACGCATTTCGTGCTCATGAGGATCGGCACTTATACTGACACTCAATCGGCTGTCAGGACTCCTGTGTAGAACGCACCGAAGGGCATGGATACGATAGCGTGTCGACAGACTTTTGTGAATTATGACGATTCTGAAGAATTTGGCTCCCCGGGCTAGATTCGAACTAGCAACCCTTCGGTTAACAGCCACTTGAGTAACTTAGTCACGATTTGCCGGAGCGGGAGTTTTCCGAGGAGAATCAAGCAGTTGCGATGAAGCGCGAGAGTCAACTTCTCCTCCGTATTCACCTTTTGTTCGGCGCTTTTCAATGTTTTTCCACGACTACCGTGACAGTAACGTGACAGCCGCCTCTTCATGGTTCTCATGACATCAACTAGGCGCGGGTCGCGCAATCGTTTAGCAAATTCCCGATTCCACAGCCTGGTGTTCGGAATCAATAGGTTACATTCGGAAGAGATGCCCTAGTTCGGTGAAGAACTGCGCTTTCTGGCAGCATTTGTGTAACCAAGAATCTACCGGTCTTTTGGACCTTTTTCCCTAGGGCGACGGGCTCCAGATTATATTTGCCGGAATGTTCTCCGGGCTCTTGGTTGAAGCCGCCCAAAGGCAATGGCAATCAGGACCGCGCAGATTCAATGGTGACACTGGGCGCGGTCGTGGGGCAAATCACTCCAACACCCATACTCCCGTTTTTTTGAGAAAACGGAAAGCGTACCGGGGATACTGCGTCTCGGTCCACTCAGCGCGCACCACGCTCGCATCACCAGCCACCTCCACATTCGAGCTGGCCATCGACACTCTGAATGTCGATCCGACGTCCAGAACGAAATTGCATGCACATAAGAAGGCATTCCTGCTGACGTTTTCCGTAGCCGTTATAAGCTCGATCGACTCTCCCCGGGAATCTTTCCCCTGGAGCTTCAAAGG
>DATHMM010000120.1:0-10070 GCA_035487095.1 Candidatus Sulfotelmatobacter sp. | reverse complement strand
ATTTCGGGTATTCAAGCGTTGGCGTCGATAGGCGGATGGTACCAAGGGTCCAGAGGCTCAGTAGCGGATTGGGCACCAAAATGGCGAGCTTGCGACTCCGGCTTGAGTCGGCGCGCCGACATTTTGGATTTTTCGCCGTATCTTTTGCATTTTTTGTGGGTGGTGCGGCGTGCGGAAGAGTTGGCAAAAGAGCCAGCGCTGCATGGCGGAAGGGAGGAATAAATTAAATCCGGAGGAAGGTGAAGAGAGGCCCGCCTCGGAAGGCGGCCGCTACATAGACAAGGCCAGTGCGGGGAGAGGCGCTGACAAGGAAGTCAGCGCTACATGGAGAATGCAGAGAGAAATCAGGCGACGGAGATTGGGGAGTGTTTTTGGCGGCGGGCGTGGGCTACTACGAGGCGGATGTCTTCGTAGGTGATTTGTTCGGGGACGGCTTCCTTGATGGGTTTGAGCAGATCCAGGCCGAGGCGGGCACCGGCTTCGAGAATGTGTTGCTGGTGGATGGGATGGACCCAATCGGGGCGGAAGGCCAACTCGCCTTTCTCAACAAGGTCGGCAATCAGGGAGACGACGGTGGAGACTTTTCTGCCGCGAAGCTGGGCGATTTCTTCGAAGGTGCGACCTTGATTCAGGAGTTCGAGCGTTTCCTGCGATGGGCTTGTGGGCTTGGCATGCCATTCTTTGGTGGCGCGTTCGCCATTGGAAAAACGGCAGAGGGCGTCGAGGATTTCTTCGCCATAGAGTTCGCATTTTTTTTCGCCCATGCCGGTGATTTGGCGGAGTTCGGCGATGGTGTGGGGTTGGGCCTGGCAGATGGCGTCGAGAGTGGTGTCGTGGAGAACGATGAAAGCGGCGATCATTTTCTGGCGGGCGGCGTTTCTGCGCCATTCGCGGAGAAATTCGCGGAGTTCTTCGTTCACGCGAACGGTGGGATTCAACTCGTATTGCGACGATTCGAGGATGCGGTTGGGATTTTGGGTTGGCTGATATGTTCCGGGTGAGTTTTGGTTGATGCCGGCGAGCCACTTCGGAGTGCCGGCGCAAACGTCACAGACTTCGCAGCGATCCCACTTCGTCACTTCGCCGAAGTGATTGCAGATTTCTTTTTGCCGGCATTTCCGAGCGCCGACGAAATCCTGGATTTGGTGGTAGCGATCCCAGGCGCGGTCTTTTTCCTGAGAGCCGGAGATCTGGTTGATAAAGAAAGCCCGCAAGCTGTTGTCTTTCTTCTCCCAGAAGATGTAGCAGTCCGCAGGCAGGCCATCGCGTCCGGCGCGTCCGGTTTCCTGGTAGAGCTGTTCGATGCTTTCGGGCAAGCCGAGGCGGACCACGGCGCGGACATTGGGTTTGTTGATGCCAAGGCCGAAAGCGATGGTACCGACGAGCACGCGAGCTTCTTCGCTCATCCACTTTTCCTGGTTCTCGCGGCGGGCGGAGGCGTCCATCTGGCCGTGATAGCCGACGGCGGCGATGCCGTTTTCTTCGAGCAGATCGATGACTTCGCCGACGCGGGCGACGGTTGGCGTGTACACGATGACGTTGCCGTCTTGCACTTTCTTTACGGCTTCGACGACGCAGGCGTCCTGCATGTTTCCTTTGCACTCGCGGACGAAATAGCGGAGGTTTTCGCGGCGGAAGCTGGACACGGATTTGAGGGGATTGCGGAGGTGGAGCTGGTCGACGATGTCGTGACGGACCTGCTGGGTGGCGCTGGCGGTGAAGGCGGCGATGGGATGATCGGGGAAGAGCGTGCGGAGCTTGCCGAGTTGGCGGTATTCGGGACGGAAGTCGTGGCCCCATTGGGAGATGCAATGGGCTTCGTCGATGGCGAAGAAGGAGAGCGGGACTTGGCGGAGCCAGTCGGCGGTGCCCTCCATGACGGCGCGTTCGGGGGAGACGTACATGAGACGGTATTCGCCAGCGAGGGCTTTTTGCTTGAGCTCGCGGCGGTCGGATTCAAGGACGGCGCTGTTGAGGAAGACGGCGGGGATGCCCATCTGGCGGAGCTGGGCGACCTGGTCCTGCATAAGGGCGATGAGCGGGGAGATGACGACGGCGGTGCGGCCTTCCTGGAGGACGGCGGGGAGCTGGTAGCAGAGGGATTTGCCGCCGCCGGTGGGCATGACGACGCAGACGTCGCGGCCGGAGGCGAGGGCGCGGACGATCTCTTCCTGGCGCGGGCGGAAGGCGTCGTAGCCCCAGTAGCGCTTGAGGGCGTCGAAGAAGCGAGAATCCTGAATGGGTGGGCGAGGCAGGGTTGAGGTGGCGGACATCGGGAACTCCGGTAGATTCGCTGTCCCGAGGGGAGGGACGCGGGATCGAGAAGGAAGTTTCGCTTTAGTTTCGCTGAATGTCAAGAAGAGTTTTGTTAATTTGCATTGTAGTTATCCACAGGGGAGGAAAGGTTGTGGAAATGATCGGCCTGGGAATGGGGGGAAGGGGAACAGAAAAGAGAAAATGGAAAGAGAAGAGGAAGGCTAACGCAGAGGCGCGGAGTTCGCGGAGAAGCGCAGAAAAGAGGGCCGAGCGAGCTTGGCCCCTACAAAAAGTGAGAGCGGGTAGCTGCGATCAGGGTTTGGCGGGGGGCTTGACGCCTGGTTTGGTCATTAGTTTTTCGGCTTCGGCGATGGCTTGGGCGGCGGGGATTTCGGCGCCGGACTTGTTGACATAGTGGATGTCGAAGGGGCCGTCGAGGAGAAAGACTGCGGCGCAGGGCTTGGAGCCGGCGCACTTGGCCTGGTGGACGTGCTTGGGCGGGATGTAGCCGAAGTCGCCATTGGCGAGGATGATGGGCTTTTCGCCCTGCATGGAAACTTCCAGTAGACCGCTGAGGGGAATGGCGCTTTCGGGGTTGGTGTGCCAGTGCCAGGGGACGATGCAGCCCGGGGTGAATTTGAGTAGCACGACGGAGGAAGTCTTGAAGGGATCGCCGCGCATAACGGCCAAGGTTGCACAATCGGGGAATCCGGGAACGGCGGCAAATTTTTGAGTGGAAGATTTGCTGACGATGGGTTGATCAGACGTTTCTTGGGCGGATGAGGGAAGAACGGCGAGAAAGAGCGCTGCGAGAGGCAGTGTTTTCATTGAGGTCTCCGATTGATTCGGCAGTACGTTAGACGTTTTGGTGGAAGGGTGTCAATGGAGGGGGCGGGCGGAAAGAGGAGAAATCAGAAAGCGAGGATTCGCGAGTGAGAGGGGTGGCTGGTAATCTGGGGTGAGTGTTTGCTCGGCGAATGCGATCTGGGTTCGTTCGGGGTTGGTGCCGGGGAATATCTGTCGCACCTCCGGTGCTATTTGTTCTTGCATTTTTTAACCCAGCGCTCACGCGCTGGGCTAACTTTTGCCGGGCCTCCGGCGCTTCGTCCTGGAGCGAATTTAGGATTGATGGAGAAAGGAATTCGTGGCACCGATTATTAGCGCGCAGAGGTTGGGGAAGCGGTTTGGGGCTACTCCCCTGTTCCGGGAGATTTCGTTTACGGTTTCGGAGGGAGACCGGATCGGGATTGTGGGGCCGAACGGGTCGGGGAAATCGACACTGCTGGCGATGCTGGATGGGCGGGTGTTGCCGGACAGCGGGGATGTGGCGGTGCGGAAGGGGCGGCGGGTCAGCGGGGTTGAACAGATGTCGGAGTATGCGGTGGGGGATACGGTGCGGTCGGTGGTGGATGCGGCGCTGGACCGGGCGAAGGTGGCGGAAGCGGACCGCGCGGGGCGGAAGGCGGAAATTTTGGGCCGCGCGGGATTTGGGGATCTGGATGCGCGGGCGGATTCGCTTTCAGGTGGATGGCGGAAGCGACTGGGAATTGTGGAGGCGCTGGTGCAGCGGCCGGATGTGCTGCTGCTGGACGAGCCGACGAACCATCTGGACCTGGCGGGAATTGAGTGGCTGGAGGGCGTGCTGCAAAATGCAGCATTCGCGTGCGTGGTGGTGAGCCACGACCGATATTTTCTGGAGAACGTGGCGACGGCGATTGTGGAGATTAATCCCGTGTATGAGAACGGGACGTTTCGGGTGGAGGGGAACTACAGCACATTCCTGGAGGGGAAAGAGGCGTACCTGCACGCGCAGAGGAACAGGCAGGAGGCGCTGGAGAATCGGGTGCACACAGAGATTGACTGGCTGCGGCGGGGGCCGAAGGCGCGGACGACGAAATCGAAGGCGCGGATTGATACCGCGCACAAGCTGATTGGTGATTTGGCGGAGTTGAACGCGCGGACGCGAACGACGAGAGCGAAGATTGATTTTACGGCGAGCGAGCGGAAGACGAAGCAGCTGGTGACGCTGGACGCGGTGACGCACGGGTTGGGCGGGCGGACGCTTTTTCGCGATATTCATTTTGTGATTACGTCGGGGATGCGGGTTGGCCTGGTGGGGCCGAATGGAAGCGGGAAGACGACACTGCTGCGGTTGTTGAATGGCGAGAACAAGCCGGAGCAGGGAAGCATCAAGACGGCGGAAAATTTGAAGATTGTTTATTTCGATCAGAACCGGGAGCTGGATCCGGACGTGACGCTGCGGCGGGCACTTGCGCCGGACAGCGATGCGGTGATTTATCAGGGGCAAGTGATTCACGTGGCGTCTTGGGCGGCCCGGTTTTTGTTTTCAGGCGAGGCGCTGAACCAGAAGGTGGGGCGGCTTTCGGGAGGAGAGCGGGCACGGGTGCTGATCGCGCAGTTGATGCTGCAGCCAGCGGATGTGCTGCTTCTGGACGAGCCGACGAACGATCTGGATATTCCGACGCTGGAGATTCTGGAGGAGAGTTTGTTGGAGTATCGCGGGGCGCTGGTCCTGGTGACGCATGACCGGTACATGCTGGATCGGGTGTCGACGGTGGTGTTGGGGTTGGATGGATTGGGGAATGCCGAGCGATTTGCGGATTATGCGCAGTGGGAGATCTGGCAGAGGGGGCAGTTGGCCGTGGTGAAGAGTGAAGAGCGCGGTGCGGAGAAGAGCAGGGCTTCCGGCGCTGGGGCTGGTGCAAAAAAGAAATTGAATTACAAGGAAACGCGCGAGCTGGAGACGATGGAGGAACGGATAGCGGAAGCGGAGAAGGAGTTGCAGGGGAAGCACGAGATGCTGCTGGATCCGCAGGTGATGAGCGACGCGGTGAGGTTGCGGGAGTTGTCGCTGGAGCTGGAAGCGGCGCAGGAGAGGATTGACGAGATGTATGTGAGATGGGGAGAGTTGGAGAAGAGAAGTAAAGAGATAATGAAGTGAGGAATCGAAGCGAAGAAGAATGATAACGCAGAGGCGCGGAGTACGCGGAGAGTCGCAGAGAAGAAAAGGGAAAATGGGCCTGGGGAGATAGCGGCTCGAAGACTCGCCGGGGGCACGATTTATCGTGCCCCTACAAGAGTTGGGCGTTAGTTGTTCTTCGTGGCATGCGGTGACATAATTTCAGGCTTACGGTGCGGAGACGACCTGGGGATTTCGGCTGAATTCATGCGGCCGGAGACGGCGCACTGTTCTAGGGGGATTTATGGCGATGCGCGATAGCTGGGTGGAGAAGAGGGAAGCGGCGCAGGCGAGCTTGAATGGCGGCCGGAATATGTCGCAGATGCATCTGGCGCGGCTCGGTGTGATTACGGAAGAGATGGAATACGTCGCTAAGCGCGAGAAGCTGGACCCCGAAGTGGTGCGCAGCGAAGTGGCACGGGGGCGCGCAATTATTCCCGCGAACATCCATCACCGCAATCTGGAGCCGATGGGGATCGGGATTGCGTTCAATTGCAAGATCAATGCGAACATCGGGAACTCCGCGACGACTTCGGAGATTCACGAAGAGCTGAAGAAGCTTCATCACGCCGTGCATTACGGCGCGGACACGGTGATGGACCTTTCGACCGGTGGAAATATTCCGGAGATCCGGCAGGCGATTATCAATAATTCGCCGGTGCCGATCGGGACCGTGCCGGTGTATGAGGCGATTTCGCGAGTGCGGCGGCCGGAAGATATCAGCATTGACTTGATGCTGGAAGTGATCGAGGAGCAGGCGGAGCAGGGCGTGGATTACATGACGATCCACGCGGGCGTGCTGCGAGAGCATGTGCCGCTGGTGCGGAAGCGGATTACGGGGATTGTGTCGCGCGGCGGTTCGCTGATGGCGCATTGGATGGAGCACCACAAGAAGCAAAATTTCCTGTACGAGAACATCGAGAAGATCTGCAAGATTTTCAAGAAGCATGACGTGAGCTTTTCGTTTGGCGACGGCTTGCGGCCGGGATGCATCGCGGACGCCAGCGACGAAGCCCAGTTCGCGGAGTTGAAGGTGCTGGGCGAATTGACGAAGAAGGCCTGGGAGCACGACGTGCAGGTGATGATCGAAGGGCCGGGGCACGTGCCGCTGGACAAGATCAAGGAGCAGGTGGATAAGGAGATGGAATGGTGCCATGAGGCGCCGTTCTATACGCTGGGGCCGCTGGTGACGGACATTGCGCCGGGGTACGACCACATTACGAGCGCGATTGGCGCGGCGATGATCGGGTGGCATGGGGCGTCGATGCTGTGCTACGTGACGCCCAAAGAGCACCTGGGTCTGCCGAACCCAGAGGATGTGAAGCAGGGCGTGATTGCGTACAAGATTGCGGCGCATGCGGCGGACGTGGCGCGGCACCGGCCGGGAGCGCGGGACCGCGACGATGCGCTGAGCTATGCGCGGTTTTTGTTTGACTGGAACAAGCAGTTTGAGTTGTCGCTGGATCCGGCGACGGCGAAGGCCATGCACGACGAAAATTTGCCCGATGATTTTTACAAAGAGGCGAAGTTTTGCTCGATGTGCGGGCCGAAGTTCTGTTCGATGAACATTACGCAATTGGCGGAAGCGGAAAGCGGGAAAGACCAGGCGGAGCGGAAGCAGAAGTTCGCGGAGTTGCTGGTGAAGGTGCAGGGCGCGGGCGCCTGAACGAGGTTCGCCCCTATTCTTAATTCTTCCCTGTAGCGCTGGTCTTTTAAGCCAGCTCTTGTTCTTGATATAACTATATAACTATGTGATATACATTGCGATGGAAATGCTGCGCAATGGACGAGGCTCCCCAACACAAGGATATCCGGCTCTGCCCCGAAAACTATCTCGGGTGCCGCTGGTATTTCGTAACCGTCTGCGCCCATGACCGGGTGAGCTATTTCCACGGGAAGGCGCTCTGCGGTTGGGTGTTGCGAGTGCTGAAGGAAGAGAGCGCGAGGCATTCGTTCTTTGTCAGAGCTTTCTGCCTGATGCCAGACCATCTGCATCTCCTGTTACAGGGGAGTTCCCTTAATGCCGATCTTTTGAAATTCATGAATGGATTCAAGCAGAGGACATCTTACGGTTTCTGGGCGCGAAACCAGAAGACACTATGGCAAGTGTCATTCTACGATCACATTCTGAGGGATAAGGACGCACCCTCGGACGTGGCGTGGTACATCTGGTTGAATCCGGTGCGGGCTGGATTGGTGGAGAAGGCGGAGGAGTACCCGTATTCGGGGCCGTTTGCGAGAGATTGGGATGCGGGGGAGGCTCCGGAAAAAGCGTGGGCGCCACCGAGAGGTGGGAAGTAGCGTGGCGGTGGGAAAGAAAGAGCTGGCTTAAAAGACCAGCGCTACAGGGAAGAATGAAGAGAGAAATGCCGACGCCAGATGACAGGGATGTGTTGCGGGAGGAGTTTAACCGGTGGGCGGAGGCTGGGCGAGGGGAGGGGATGGAGCAGGATCATTTGCCGATTACGTTGCCGGTGGTGGAGAAGATGCGGCTGGCGGCTGCGGACAATGTGCTGGACGTGGGGTGCGGGTCGGGATGGCTGGCGCGGCGTTTGGCGAAGAGGGTGCCGGAAGGCCGCGTGGTGGGGATGGATGTTTCGGATGAGATGATCCGCGTGGCTCGGCGGACGAGCGTCGATTTCGAGAATATTCTTTATGCTACCGGGGAAGTGGGCGAAATTCCCTGGGACGCGAATTTTTTCAATCATGTGATTTCGGTGGAGTCGGCGTATTACTGGCCGGAGCCTGCGGCGGGGATTCGGGAGATTTTTCGCGTGCTGCGGCCGGGCGGGGCTGCTTGGATTCTAATCAATTATTACCGGGACAATCCGCATTGCCATCAGTGGGGGCCGTTGCTGGCTGTGCCAACACATTTGTTGGCGGCGGAAGAATGGGCGGAGCTTTTTCGCGCGGCTGGATTCGTTGACATCTTGCATGAACGAGTTGTTGATCCGTCTCCATCGCCGGAGGTTTACACCGGGCTGTGGTTCCGGGATGCGGTGCAGTTGCGGGCATTTAAGGCGGAAGGCGCGCTGTTGATTTGCGGGGTGAAGGGTTGATCTGAGATCAGTCAGAGTGTGCAGGCGATTATCTGTCGCACCTACGGCGCTTTAAATTTCGGGGAATTGTTCCCAGCGCTCACGCGCTGGGCTAACTTCTGCCGTGCCTCCAGCACTTGAGGGGACGGCGGCCCCGACCGGGTCGGGGCCGCTACAGAGGCTGGAATCAGTAAGGTTACGAATAGATTTGAAGGATCCTGCCGAACGGAATAGATTCTTACCGGACGTTGCTACCTACAAAGCTGGTTTCGATGGAAATTGGCGGCGAGTTTGCCGTAAATCCAAGCGAGAGGGTGTGCCGATGGGATTTCTGAGCGAAAGCGTGGCGGTGATTACGGGGGCGGGATCGGGGATGGGGCGGTGCCTGGCACAACAGTTGGCTAGGATGGGCGCGTCGGTGGCGATTTCGGATATGGATGAGAAGGGGCTGGCGGAGACGGCGGCGCTGCTGGGTTCGGCGAAGGGGAAAGTGACGCAGCATATCGTGAATGTTGCTGACGGAGCGCGGGTGAAGGCGTTTGCGGAGGAGGTGGAGAGGCAGCACGGGCGGGCCACGGTGCTGTTTAACAATGCGGGCGTGGCAGTGCTGGGAAAATTCGAGGAATTGTCGCTGGAAGACATTCGCTGGCTGACGGAAATAAATTTCTGGGGAGTGATTCACGGAGTGTTTTATTTTTTGCCGCTGCTGAAGAAGGAGCGACGGGCGCACATTGTGAATACGTCCAGCGTGTTCGGGCTGGTGGGAGTGGTGGGGCAGACGGCTTACTGCGCGAGCAAATTTGCGGTGAGAGGGTTCACGGAATCACTGCGGCACGAACTGGAAGGGACGAATATTTTCGTAACCAGCGTGCATCCCGGGGGCATCAAGACGGCGATTGCGAAGCGAGCGAGGCTGGGGGCGCGGGCGAAAGCGAGTTTGTATCCGGACAGCGTTTCACGGTTTGACAGGGTGGCGATTACGACGGCAGAGGATGCGGCGGCGCGGATATTGAAGGGCGTGGAAAAATACGAGCCACGGATTTTGATCGGGCGGGATTGCAGGCAGGCGGAGATTTTGCAGCGTTTGCGGCCGGTGGGGTATTGGAAGATGATCGCGAAGAAGATACAGGATCCGGACGTGAAGCGGTAGGGCGGGGAGCCGGGTGAAATTCAATTGGCGGCGTGGAAGAGTGGAAAGGCCGGTTGGCGCGGATCAATCTAGTTGAGGTCAACGGGTCCGCGCAAAGAAATCTGTCGCACCTGCGGCGCTTGCAGAGTTTTCGGATGGGATACCCAGCGCTCACGCGCTGGGCTAACTTCTTTCGCGCCTCTGGCGCTTGGTGAGAGGAAGAACCGTGATCTGTCGGAGGCTCCGAGAAGGCATAGTCTCCGCAAATGTGAAGTGCGATGGTTGGATTGGGCGAAAAGTTGAGAATATTTCCTTGTAGGGTCCATAAGAAAAACTGAGAGAACGGGCGGCACGGGCAAAGTTATAATTATGGCTTGTGGTTTAGGGAAAGGGGCCGTAGATGCCTATTGTTGCGCCTGTTGCTGAATGGAGCAGTCTGTTTGGACGAATGAAAGTGGAAGCGCCGGAGGCGTTTGATTCCGAGGGGCGCGTTCTGAATTTGATGGAAGGGGAATGGAAGGACCCAGGTTTCGGGAAGCACTACGAATCGCCGATCGACGGGCGGAGCCTGGGCCGGATCCCGATGATTGAGCTGGAGACCGCGCGAATGGCGGTGAAGTTCGCGAAGTCCGAGGCTGCCGGATGGGCGAAGACGGATTTGGACGAG
>DATHMM010000119.1:0-30143 GCA_035487095.1 Candidatus Sulfotelmatobacter sp. | reverse complement strand
TATCTAATCCTGTTTGCTCCCCTAGCTTTCGTTCCTCAGCGTCAGTAGTGATCCAGCTCGCCGCTTTCGCCACGGGTGTTCCTGCAGATATCTACGCATTTCACCGCTACACCTGCAATTCCACGAGCCTCTCTCACACTCGAGCACAGCAGTTTTGGAAGCAGCCTCTGGGTTAAGCCCAGAGATTTCACTCCCAACTTGCCGCACCGCCTACGAACCCTTTACACCCAGTAATTCCGAACAACGCTGGCCCCCTACGTCTTACCGCGGCTGCTGGCACGTAGTTAGCCGGGGCTTCTTCTACTGGTACCGTCACCCCTCTTGCGAGGTATTCTTCCCAGTCGAAAGGGGTTTACACACCGAAATGCTTCATCCCCCACGCGGCGTCGCTGCATCAGGCTTTCGCCCATTGTGCAAGATTCCCCACTGCTGCCTCCCGTAGGAGTCTGGACCGTGTCTCAGTTCCAGTGTGGCTGATCATCCTCTCAGACCAGCTACCGATCAAAGCCTTGGTGAGCCATTACCTCACCAACTAGCTAATCGGGCGCGGGCTCCTCCTTCGACGCATTGCTGCTTTCAATCTCCAGACCGAGGTCCGAAGAATCTTATGCGGAATTAGCCCGCCTTTCGGCGGGTTATTCCCCATCAAAGGGCAGATTGCCCACGTGTTACGCACCCGTGCGCCGTGCGCCGATCCCGTATTGCTACGGAACTGCGCACGCGACTTGCATGTGTTAAGCACGCCGCCAGCGTTCGTTCTGAGCCAGGATCAAACTCTCGTTTGAAGCCTGTCGCTTGGCGCAAAAAAAATAGCCCCGGTTTAACCCGGAGCCAGCCTGCCAAGCAAAATTGTTAGTCGCTCAAATCACTCAAAGTCCCCATTCACGCTCGAAGGCGATGAATAGGGTCGAACAGATTCTGGCACATCTATCAGGTTGTCAAAGAGCGTTTGTTCTACCCCCCTGTCCAGCAGAGTGGCTTCCAACGAACTCACTAAGATTAGCATACGCTCCGAATATGTCAACACCCCATTACACCCAAATTTTAATTTTCCACACGTTTCCTCAGACGCCCCGCTATCCCCCTCAATCTCCAAATGATGCACTCACCGAATTGCTCCAATTCTCTTCGTGTAGGGGCGGCTTTACGCCGCCTCTCCTCAGCGGGTCGAACATTCACGTCCGACATTTTCAAGATGCCAAAAATTCTTCGCGCGCCCTTGTAGCGCCCGGTCCGATCGCGATGCGAGCCGTCTCCCCTTGCGTCGCCGCGGAAACCGCGCTACGTTTAGGGGCATATGAGCGATTTGCTACAACAGATAAGCAACCTCTCCGTCGCTGAGAAGGCGGAACTGTTGGACGCAGTCTGGGAAAGCCTGGAAACCGATGCGCGATCTCTGACCGATGCGCAACGCGCCGAACTCGATCACCGGCTCGCCCGGCTCGAGCAGAACCCCTCCGCCGTCCTCCCCTGGGAACATGTAAAAGCTGGCCTGTTTAAGAAGCCGTGACGCTTCCCGTCGTATGGATACCAGACGCCAATAAAGATTTGCTGGAAGCCCGGGCATGGTATGCCAACATTCGCCCCGAGCTTGGCGAGCGTTTCGCACGCGCGGCCGAAGCCACAGTTGAAGCACTCGCAGAACACCCGTTGCAATTCCCTCTCGTCCATCGGAACACCCGCCGCGCGGGAGTGCGTCGCTTTCCGTACGGCATATTCTTCGAAGCACAGGAACATCGGATTGTGGTAATAGCCTGCTTCCACGGCAGACGCAACCCGACCCGCTGGCAAGCGCGCTAGCCGCGCCTAAAAGGAAGAGCCCGCGCTTTCAAAAACCGAGAACGTAGGCCACCACGAGGTCTCTCAGCTGCGCCGCCGGCCCAACTAGAAGCGGTAGATGATGCCGGTGGAAAATCTGAAATTGTTCTGAGATCCGCCGCCAAATTGCGTCAGCACGTAGTCCACTTGCCCCACACGCCACGCGAATTTGTCCTTCAGGCTGTAATCAACGCCGCCACCGAGTGCCATCGAAAAAGACGAGCTGCCAAAACCACCGACACTCAGGTGCGCTCCTCCCAGCAGCAAGTGCCCAAAGGGAGAGAACTTCCCCGGCCGGGAAATTTGTGGACCGAACAGATATGTATACGTGGATGCGCCGGGTCCGCCGTTGTACCCTCCGTAATGCCCGTCAATATCAGCAACGCCTCCGATCCAATCCCTGAATCGGTACTGTCCCGCAACCTCCCATCCGTTCAGATTGGTCGAGGGGTTGGTGTGAAAATGCAGGTAGGAGTAGCCTCCGAACACCTCCACCGTGTTTTCGTCTTGCGCTCGAGCACCGAGTGCGGCGAAGCCACACAATGTAAATACCAGCAACATTTTCCGCAGCATAAGAATCCCCTCCTCCTTAAGAGTGCATTTCAAGGAATCACCGCGCGACTGCTGGTGGCTCGACCCGCGCTGGGGGGAGGCCAGAGACACCATCTTTGCGCTGGTGAAGAATTGGCCGAAGGGCCCGGGACAGCTGGGAAAAGAATTATACACTCGGAAATCCGGAGGCAAACGGGACGTTTTATAAAATTCTTTGCTCCATGATCGGTGGAATCCAGGGCAACGTCTCGCCCGCCCCATGTTCCCTCAGTTCACGGTTGCCGTCGAACATCCTGTCACCGGAACTTTTTCACCATCATCAGCGCGTCATAATCCGCGCCCTGAACCCGGAGGGCGCGCGGCATCACCCCGTACGGCTCGAAGCCGAACTTCCGGTAAAACTTCCCGCCGCGCGAATTTTCGACGGCGACATATAATTCCACTTGATCCACTTTGAGGCTGGCCGCTTCCAGCACGTGCTTGAATAGCAGGTCCGCAAGTCCTGTTCCGCGTCGTTCCTCCGACACGTACATGTTCCATATCATTCCGACGTGCCGCCGCTTTGGCGATGCTTGCTGCAAGAACGTTGCGATTGCACACAGGCGTCCGTCCACAAATGCTCCGTAGATGGTCTCCCGTCGAAACCGCTCCGCGATCTGATCGGAGCTGCGCGCTGACTCTTCCCCATAGTCCGCGGCGAAGGCGGCCGGAGCCGACTGCAATGCCGTCAGAAAGACAGCTTGATATTCAGCGGCGTCTTCGGCGCTTAGTTGTCGAATTTCGGTTCCGCTCATGAATGGCAGGCCTCCCTTCCAATCGCCTTCCGTGCCGGCCGTTCCCCCAGTCTTCTAGCTGAAACCGAGCACCGGGTGCGGCGTGTACGGCCCTTCGAGCGATGCAATCTCTTCGGGTGTAAGCCGCAATGCCAGCGCGGCCACCGCATCGGCAAGGTGATTCGGCTTCGTGGCGCCCACAATCGGCGAAGTGATGAACGGTTTGCTGAGCATCCAGGCAAGCGCAAGCTGCGCGCGCGGAACGCCACGCTTCTCGGAGAGTTCGCTGAGCCGGTCGGCAACTTTATGGTCCGCTTCTTCCGTCTTCGAATACAGCGTCTTGCCGAACTGGTCCGTCTCCAGGCGTTTTGTGCTCTCGGCCTGCCACGGACGCGCCAGACGTCCGCGCGCCAGCGGACTCCACGGAAGCACGCCGATGCCCTCGGCTTGGCAGAGCGGCATCATCTCTCGCTCTTCTTCGCGATACAGCAGGTTGTAGTAATTCTGCATGGAAACGAATCGCGTCCAGCCGTGGCGATCGGCAAGATACAACGCCTTCGTGAATTGCCACGCGTACATGGAAGACGCACCGATATAGCGCACCTTGCCGGACTTCACCACGTCGTGCAGTGCCTCGAGCGTTTCTTCGATCGGCGTCTGGTAATCCCAGCGGTGGATTTGATACAAGTCCACGTAGTCGGTTCCCAGGCGGCGCAGGCTCTGCTCGAGTTCATAAAAGATTTCCTTGCGCGAAAGGCCCTGGCCATTCGGCTCGTCGCGCATCTGGCCGTGCGCCTTGGTCGCGATGACTACGGCTTCGCGGCGGGTATTTGCGCGCAGAAATCGCCCCAGGACCTCTTCGCTGGCCCCCGCTGAATAAACGTTGGCGGTGTCGAAAAAATTGATGCCCAAATCAAGCGACTGCCGCAGGAAGGGCTGGCTCTCTTCTTCATTCAGGGCCCAGGCGTGGCTGCCCGGCTTGATTTTTCCGGTGGCGGGTTGCCCATAGGTCATGCAGCCCAGGCAGATGCGCGAGACCTTAAGTCCGGTCTTGCCAAGATTGACGTAGTCCATTATTTCTCCACAGTAGTTTTGAACTCTCTACTTGAGATGCGGCGCACGCTCTTTTGTTCACTTTTTTATAGGCAATCGATCTTGAACTCGGGCACCGGGGGATAAGCAGGAAGTTCCAAGCGAATTTTTCAAACTGCCGAAATGCAGGAAAACTTCCGGCTGTCCCCGGTGTTCCAGCCAAGTGATTGTGGCCGCTGGCGGCAAAGGGAGGTAATGTTGTTCTCACCCACAGTGGGCAAGAAACACTTCTGCCTGCATGTTGGAATTAGACAAAGGAGAGGGGAGTGCCATGCCGCTTCAAAATGATTACTTTTCCGCTTATCCCAACCTGAAACTGACCCGCGATGACAAGGGTGTGCTGGTTGCTGAATTCCATGCCAACGGCGGGCCGTTCATCATGACCGCGCAATCTCACACCGAATTTGTCGAGGCCTTCTACCGGATTTCGCAAGATAGGGCGAACAAGATCGTAATTCTGACAGGCGCAGGCGGGGAGTTCATTACTGATGTGGATTGGTCATCTTTCGGCGATGTCACCGATCCTGGCGTCTGGAGTCAGGTTCACGACGAAGGCGTTCAGGTTTTGGAAAACATAGCCAACATACGAGTGCCGGTCATCGCGGCGATCGAGGGGCGCGCCCATGTGCATTCAGACTACGCGCTACTCGCCAGTGTAGTTGTGGCGGCGGATGGCGCCACCTTCCAGGATGTGGCCCACTTCTCCGCGGGCGTTGCGCCCGGCGACGGAATCTTTACCACCTGGAGTTATCGTGCTGGAGCGGGACGCGCGGAGGCGTTCCTGCTGAACCCACAGCCGCTCCCGGCGCGTACTGCACACGAATGGGGCGTGGTTGCCGAAGTTGTGCCGAACGGCAAGGCACTGAGCCGGGCGCGGGAATTGGCCGAACTGTACCTGAAGGCTCCGGAAGTGACACGCCGCAACACGCGCGTGCATTTCATCCAGCCCTTGAAGGAGCGCATCGTACGAGAAGTTGGCTACGGACTGTCGCTGGAAGGTGCATCGTCTGCTGCTCTCGTGAAATCAATGCAAGCGAAAACCGAACGCGTCGCTCAGAAAACAAAATCCGCTTAAAGCGCCGAAGAACACTTCATCTACGCAGGCCGTTGGGGAACCTGGGGGCGTCTGTCCCCGGATTTCCCCGGTCGCATCCGGCAATAGCTACGAGCACCGGCAGGAATGCCGGGAGCTTTCTGTTCACAACAGCATCATCTCACGTGAAGATATTTGGCGTGAATAGCAGGCGGGTGGGTGGGTTGCCGACTGATGGACGGTCAGGACGGTTTTGGGTGCCGCATCCTTGCGGTTTTCAAGGGTGCGGGTTTTGACTTTTCTTTTCCGCCGCGACGCCCCGGATTCCTTCGAATTCCGCAAACGCCTCTTCGATTTTTTCCTGCAACAGGTAGACAACTACGCCGGCGCTTCCGACGCCACCCTCCAGCGCCTCCGCTATCTCCGCGAAGCCGTCCTCCTCCGTGCCTGGACCCCACAACAAGCAGCCCAGGACGCCCTAAAGAGCCGCGACGCCCTACCCGCCGCCCCCGAAGCAGACCGCGCCGCCTTCTATCGCTTCGCCATGGACATGCGCTCGGAACCCGCGCTCTGAAACACCAGACATTGGGGGAACCCTAAGGTCCTCGCGTTAATTTACATGCACAATACTATATATATAATAACATTCGCCACGATGGGCCTGATTCTATTTCTCGATGAGTCCGGGGACCACAGTCTCTCTAAAGTTGACCCGCAACATCCGGTGTTTGTCCTCTGTGGCATACTCATGGATGAGAACTATCATCAGACAACGGCGACACTCGCCCTTAACTCATTCAAGCAAAGCTTGTTCGGCAGAACGGACATTATCCTTCATACCCTCGACTTCACCAGAAATCAGTCGGGCTTCGAGGAGATGAAGAATCACGAGTTCCGGGAGAGATTCTTCGACGGCCTCCGAGGGCTGATTCAGCAGCTGGAGTTCAAAATTGTCGCCTGCGCCATCAAGAAACAGGAACATTTAAGCAGGTATGGCTTAAACGCAATTGATCCCTACATCCTGTCTCTTTCAGTATTGCTCGAGCGGTTCGTATTTGAATGTGGGTCCAAACAAGGCACGGTGGTCGCGGAAAGCCGCGACCGCACGTTGAATAATGCCTTGGAACTGGCGTTTCTGGATCTAAAAATTCGCGGGACTCGCTACCTTTCCGCGACAAAGGTCGCCCAGCGCATTCAGAACTTGGCCATCCGGAAGAAGTCCGAGAATCTGGCCGGCCTTCAGCTCGCCGATGTGGTCGCCACGCCAATCGCCCGGCACGTTTTGGGGAAAGTGACTTACCCGAAATATTCGCAGGGAGGAGACTTCTTTTCTGTGGTGCACCCAAAATTCAGGCGGGACCGGCAGGGAAATTACGAAGGAATGGGACTTGTAGTGCTCCCAAAATGAAAAGCGGGCAGGACCCGCTACGCAGTTCCCGCCCGACTCAGCTATTCTCACTGCTTTTTTCCCCTGCGTCAATAGAACCAGAGGGACGCGTTGCTTTTCCCACTCCCAAGGGGCCCGACCCACTCAGCCGCTAGAGAGCAGAAGCAAGAATGGCCCACCCTTGCCAGAATCAAAACCGCAAGGGAAGGCCACCCAAGAGGTTCTTAGGCTGCGCCACCCGCCAATCCACTGGCGGTTTCATAGTCGGCGGCCTTATTTCGCAAGAATAACGCAAGAAAACATACGCTACCCCGACGTAGCTGGGGCAGCGACCTCCTTCGGAAAATAATCGGCTGGTGGCTCGGATCATACGGCCAAACCCAACTACTTTGAAGACCTCAACTCTGTGACATTAAATATCATTTAATTGCTCTTCAGAAAGAAGGCCGTCGGCTAGTCCCCGCATAACTACGTACGGCTCCATGAGGGGATTGACGAATCTGTATTGAAATCGCATCCGCTGCCCGCGCTTTTCCAAAACCGGGCCGCGAGTTTCCTGACAAAACTTGTCTAAGTGCCCGATGTAGGCTTGAATGTCGTAGTTTTGGCCAGCAATTTTTCTTAGAGGGTCGCGAACGTCCACCGCGCTGAGATAACCGAACTCATCGGTGGCTAGAGCGCATGCCAAAAGAACCTGTTTGAAGATATTCTTCTTTGGGCTGTGCGTCGCCTTCCTATATGCGGTGGCCATTGTTTGGGATTGGTCATCTGTCGCTTCCCTTATCGCGTTTTCTAAATCAAGCCGCCCAATCTCTGTCCTTGATTGATTCACAGCTTGGAGTGCGGCGTATTTGGTCAAAAGATGGGTGTAGTGTGGCAGTCCCTGCGAAAGACTTGCAATCCTTGTTCTCACTTCATCGACGATTGTCATACCAACATTGTCTAGGCCTTTATCGATGATTTCCAAGAGCTCTGGAGGAGACATGCGGGGCATCTGAATTTGCACCAGAGCGCGGAGGATCGACTCATGCTCCTTCATGAGTTGGTCTATCGAATCGGCGACATCTACGACCACAAGGGTCGTATCAACAGCGCGGTCAGAGAGCGTCTTGATTGTGTCCGACATCAGCGTGGCAGTGCTCTGGTCGGTCCGGTCAAACTCATCAATGATCACGATGCTCGGATTATCCAATTGTTCGAATAACCCGCGAATCTCCTCTGAGTTTGGGTCATCCGAAATGCCTTCATCGAGATGGTAAGTGTCCTCACCTCTAGTAATGGGCAGTTGCGAAAATATCGATCGCCAGATGTTTGCAAATGACATGCCTTGCGAACAGTTAACTCGGGCGGGCACAAAATTGTGTTTGCCCGCCTCGATCACTAGGTCGTAAATAATGTTCGCCAACGAAGTTTTCCCTACACCGCGCTCGCCGTATACAGCGGCATGTTGGCCCTTCGAAAAGACCGCGCCAAGAATCCTCTCAATTTGCTTGTGTCTACCTGCAAACAAGTCCGTGCGATTTACAGGAGCACTAGGCGTAAAGGCCTCGTGGATTCTTGCTTGAGCTTCCAGCTGTTCTTCAGGAGTCAAGTACGGAACCTCATATATCCCAGACTTTAAAATACATACTACTAAATATTACTAGATATATTTAGCCCTGGGGGGCCCGGGTGGGACGGGGACAGACGAGATGTTCACCTGGAATTTATCGAGCTGCCGAAATGCAAGAAGACTTTCCGCCTGTCCCGCGTTTCACCAGGTTTCAGAAACAGTTCTGAACTGCATCCCAGCCTAGCCTTTGGCGTCTGGAACCTTGGGCTGCCACAATTCGATCGGATTCCCTTCCGGGTCGTGCAGGTGGGCGAACCGGCCGTTAGGATAAGACTCCGGGTCAATCTTGATCGCGATGCCCGCGGCTTGCAGCTGGGCCGCCATTTTGTCCAGGTCCCGCACTCGCAGGTTCAACATCCAATTCTTCTGGAGATCCCCGAAATACTTGCTGGTCTCAGGGAAGGCGGCGAACGCAGTTGGTCCCGCCTCCTGCTGCCACCCGGTTTGCCCGTAGCTCGTTGGCACCGGCAAAATCCCCAGGTGTTGTTCGTACCAAAGTCCCAGCGCTTTCGGATCTTTGGCTCGGAAGAAAAATCCGCCGATTCCGGTTACTTTTTCCGTTTCCGTCGCTCCAGCGATCCCTTCGCGAACAGCGGCTCCCGCAGCGGAAGGGGAAACCTTTGGCTGTGCGGCTGCCTGCTCAGCCTCGCCGAGCTGGTTCCGATTCCACAGGAAGCTCGACCCGAAAGCAACCGACAGGGTTCGCAGCACCTGGCGTCTTGGAAAATTCATCCCATCCTCCTTCCGAAAATAGCGCGGCGAGCTACGATACCTGCGCAAGCGGAGTTCTGGGAAGCGCAAAAATCAGGTTCTGGCCAATCTGCCTGCTAACCGGATGTCGGACTCTGGCTCGATTTGAATTTTCTATTTGCCAACGCCCGCCGCAAATGCCGTAAACTGGAGACGTGAATTTTGAATGGGACCCGGCCAAAGCCCGAACAAACCGCCAAAGGCACAGGGTTACATTCGAAGAGGCCGCGACGGTATACGGCGATGCCTTGGCGCTAACATATCCTGACCCGGATCATTCGATTTCGGAGCAGCGATTCATTACCTTTGAGATGTCGAGCGCCAAACGGATTTTGGTCGTGGCCCATACCGAGCGGGGGAAATCGATTCGGATTATCAGCGCCCGAAAAGCCACGCCGCGCGAGCGAGAGCAGTATGAAGAAAACAGCTAAGAAACGAAAAGCAGCGGACGAACTGCGGCAGGAGTACGACTTCTCCAGCCTGAAGGGCGGCGTTCGTGGCAAATACTTCGAGCGCTATCAGGCGGGCACAAATCTCGTGCTGCTCTCTCCCGATGTGGCCCGGCATTTCCCGAACGAGCAGTCCGTCAACTCTGCACTGCGCACCCTGATCCGCGCCGGCAAACGCCCTCTGCGCCGCGCCCGTTAGCCGCCATTTCCTAAATTGTTTTCAGGGGGTCGGAGCTTCAGCTCCGACAAAAGGGTGTGCCTTCAAACTGCCTCTCACACCGGGCGTTGCGACCAGCTTGAAGACTCTTGCTCTACTCCGACGCTGATGGGCGGGTGGGCCGCGCCACCCGCGAGTGTCAGGGCTTTAGCGTGCGCAAAACCTTCAGCGTTTCGGACGGGTCGGTTCGAATGGTGTAGTCGGCGTTCACATCCGCCGCACGAATGATCCCTTTGCTGTCGATCACGAAGCGCGCGGGCATTGGCAACCGGTATCCCGGCTCGTCGTTGAATCTGTCCAGCGTGCTCCCAAACGACTTGTAAAGATCGCGCAAATAATCCGGGAGAGTGAAGACGAGACGAAACTCCTCCGCCACTTTAAGGTGAAGATCCGTCAGTATGTCGAAAGTCAGATTCAGTTTCCCGTGTAAATGGTGAGTGTATCGCTCGAGCTCGGGAGTCAGCACAACGAGCTGCGCTCCCAGCGACTTCACTTCTGCATTGATCTCCTGTAGAGCCTCCAGCTCCATATTGCAGTAGGGTCACCAATGCCCTCGGAAGAAGCTGACGACCAGCGGGCCCTGGCGAAGCAGGCCGGCGGAATTCACCTGGACATGGTCTTGATTGAACAAGCTGAATTCCGGAGCGTGGTCGCCTGCTTTCAGCGCCTTGGCCTCAACGCCCGAAGCCTTGAGCTCCGCCGTAGCGCGATGCATCGTTTCGATTGCCTCGCGCGGGGCGTTATACGGAGGGGCTCCGGACTCGAACGCCTTTTTAAATTCATCTAAACGCGACTGAAGACTTGCCATTGCTTTTCCCCCTTGGGAGCGTGCTGCGGATGGTCTGCCTAGAAAATCGGAGCCAGAACGGAAGTCACGACGTCATTCTCCATCTCATGTTAGGCCGTTCTCCCGGCGATTATACTCGCGTAGAGCTTCGGTATCGCAGGGGTTTAATAGGAAAACGTGTCCTCGCCTGATCTCGTGCCGGGCGTTGCGACCGGCTTGAAGACTCGTGCTCTACTCCGAGACTGATGGCTGTCGGCTAACGGCTGTTGCCTGCAGACTTCAGTGCCTCATTTAGTTGTTCGGTGGACTTGGACTATCCTTCGGGCCCGTGTCCGGATGATCCCGCAAATATTGGTCGAGGGGTTCGTTGCGCAGGGTGAAGCGGAATCCGCGCCCGGTATTCACATCAATGGTGGTTTGCAAATTCAGTTCGTCGAAATTCCTTACATTCTCGACCAGCTTCGCGCCGACCTCGTCTGTGGTGGCGGAAACCGTCATGAAATGGATTTGCCCGTCCACCAGCCAGTAGTCCGTCACGTCGAAAACCGTGCCGTCCTTGAAAAAGAGCTCCACCAAGTCGCGCGCCCCCTGGCCATAAAGGAATGGAGGATAGTTGTACGTCGGCGGGGGCGCCGGGGCCTGGCCGCCCGCGCCATAGCCGGGCCACTCGTTCCCAAAGTCCAATCCGTAACCATAACCGCCATACCCGTAGAACGGCGAAAAACCGCACCCGGGCCCCCAGAAGGGACCGCAGGGCGGCCACCAGAAGGAATTGAACGCTCCGCCAAAGAAGAATGGCGCGTTAAAGAACACGGGAAAACCAAAGATCGGGAACGGGCGCGGGTGAATCGGGCGGGGCCGAAAGCGGAAACTGCCGGCGCTGAACCTTGCCGGAGGAAGAGCCAGCGACGAACCGCGAAATCCAGACACTGCTCCGTGGCCCACGGGAGCGGAACCATGCGGCGCACTCATGTGCGCTCCACCGCCAAAGTGCCCGCCTCCGCCGGCGTGGCCTCCGCCGCCACCTCCGTGCTGCGCCAGGGCAACGGGGGTCTGCAGGCAGGCACAAATCAGCACACCGGATGCAACCAGCATAAGTTTTCTGAAGATCGAACCGCGAAGGACAAAGCGCGCCATATGGGTACCCTCCCTGCAGCCCCTGAAACAGAAGCTGCGAGGAACGCGCGGATTCAACACACCCGAGTCTAATCCCTTTCGATGCGGGTTACAAATTGTGGCCTCGGGCGTCCGCTCGCCCGCCGCCTCATGTGGTGTGCTTTCTGACAGCGTCGGACTGTCGGCTGTACGCTTCCCCCGTTACTCATTCAGCGAAAAATCGTCCCAGCAATCCAGATTTCAAACAGCGGGAAGCTACGGCTGAACCAAAGGAATCGCGCTTGCCAGTTGCAGGTCGATCATCATTTGAACGCGCCGGTCGAGTTGGAAGAACATGGCTGTGCCTTTCGCGGACAGCTGCTTCCGGAATATGGGGATGTATTTGAGCCGGAGTTGGACGACGGAGGCATCTACTTCAACCCACCTTTTCGACAGGCTATCGGCCTGCTCGTCCGTCATGTTCGTGTTTTGCAGATACTCTTTGATGAGACCGTACTTCGCGTCGTTGATGTCCACCAACTCCTTAATGTATTGGTCGTAGATCGGCCAAAACTTTTCCGCTTCAGCGTCGCTCAACTTCATGTTGGCGGCGACGACTTGCTTTCGGGTGGATCGCAGATCCGTCCTGAGCATGGCGATCTGTTCGTCTACAGACGGTGGCCTCTCGCGGTCGGCGACGGGCTGCGCGGTCTGGGCTGCACCGCTCTGAGCGAATAACGGCTGACCGGCCAAAAGAACCCCAATCAGCACAAGAGCAACGGCTATGCCCTTTTTGATCATATGACCTCCAGTTCTGCAATGATGGAGACCACGCTTGAAACCGATCGAACTTCCCTTGCGTGCATTCGTTGGCGTTCGTGGCGGCATGGTCCCAGCAAATGCAGCTGAATCGCCAACGAACCTCGTGAGTGTGACGGCAGTCACACCCAGCGGCAATTGTCACTTGTGACAGTCAATGCAAACCTTCTCGCGGGCGGCCGGACACGTCTCAAAGGGCTACACCTGGATCCATACGGGCTGTTAGAGCGTTCAATCGCAAGAACCTCTTAGGTGGGCGCCTTATTTTTTCGGTTGCGACGGTTGCTGCGGCGGCGCCTCGCTGCTGGGCGGAACGATGTTCTTCAGCCGCATGTACGTGACCAGGTTGCCGTAATGCTCCATGTTGTGCATGTTGTTGACGGTCAACGCGCTGAGCCTCGGCGCGTCATTCCCGAAAAGCTTGATCGTCTGCGCCGCCGAGGTGTCCGTCATGCCGTCATAGGCTTTGTCGCAATACGCGAATCCGGCATTCAGCGCCGCGATCAGGTCCGCTTTGGACGTTTTCGTGTGCTCGATATCCGGCGCGGGATTCTTCTCCCCAAGCGCGATCGAGCAGAACAGGTATTGTGCGTCCGCCACGTGTCCAACGATCTGGCCGTAGCTGCGGACCGCGTCCGTGGGCTTGAAGCTGTAGTTCTCCTCGGGCATTTTTTCCGCGGAACGCAGCAGGATGTCCTTCACCCGAGTATTGGCCTTCTTGTTCCAGGTACTGAGCGGATTATCCGGAGCCGCCGCGGCAGGCTTCTCCTGAGCCAAGACAACACCGGCCGGCAAAAGCAGACCAACCATGGGTAGACAGACCAACACGATTCGTAGAATTGTTCGCATGAGTTCCCCTCCTGTTCAGGTAATACGCCAGACTGCGCCAAAAATTACACCCGCGCCAACACTTGGCAGTGAAAAACGTCAGGATAGCGGTTCGCGCAGGCAGCGGAAGCCGACGACCGGGCTGCGCGTGTTGGGCTTCAGCATGTAACGCGAGGAAACGCGCGATTGCCCGCGGACGACTCCGCGCCAGGAGCCGCCCCGCGCCAGGCGATACTCCCCGCTGTCCGGGCCCTGGGGGTCGGCTTCGGGACTGTGGCCGTAGTAGGTTAGCGAATACCAGTCTTGCACCCACTCCCAGACGTTGCCCAGCGTGTCATGCAATCCAAACGCGTTGGGCTTTTTCTCGCCGACGGGATGGCTCTTGCCGCCGGAATTGTCGCGCGACCAGGCAACGTCCGCCAGCGGCCCGTAGCGGCAGGAAGTGTTTCCGGCGCGCGCCGCGTATTCCCATTCCGCCTCTGTCGGAAGGCGATAGCGGTAGCCGTCGCCCTTGCGGTTTATTGCCTCACAAAACTTCTGCGCGTCTTCCCAGCTCACGCCCTCAACCGGGAGATTCGCGCCCTTGGAATTGCTGGGATTGACAGCCATCACCGCTTCATACTCGGCTTGTGTCACCTGGTATTTACCGACTTCAAAAGACCGGGTGATCGAGACCTGATGAGCCGGCTTTTCATCGGCGTTGCATTCGGGATCATCCCCGGAGCATCCCATCATGAATTTTCCGGCTCGAATGCTGACGAAGTGCATGGTGGCTTGACCTCTTCTCCGCCGGCGGGCGAAAGCGCCGTGCCCCGCAAGATGCGCGATGCAACTTTCTAACGGAATTTTTTTGCTTTGAGGCTTTGCTTGCCCCGAAGCCTATCCTTCCTCCCTGGCCGCGTCAACCGTCGGCGGGTCCGCACCGATTCCTGTAGCTCACCCCTTCGAGGAATGAGGGTTTTCGCGGCGCCGGAACAATCCTGCTGTTGCAACGAAACCTCGGGCCTGAAGGCCCGAGCTACATGAGGAAAAGCAGGGCAGACATTAGTGCGATTGAAGCGAGCTATGGGAGATTGGCAGCGGCGCGGGCGGGGCCGGTGAGTTGCAGGATGTGGAGGCCGGTGCCGACGCGGTCGACGATATAGATGTAACCGCGGTCGTCCACTTCGACGTTGTTGGTCTGGATGACGGATTTGCACGTTTGATTTGGCGCAGTACCCGCGCAGCGCGGCTGGGTTTTGCCGGTGACGGCGGGAATGTAGTAGCCGATCTCTTTCGGATGAAACGGGTCGCGCACATCCACGGCGCGGACGCCGGCGTTGAAGTGGGCGAAAAACATCACGCGGCCGTAGTAAGCAGGAGCAAAGCTTTCGTTGGAAGAATGCGTGCCGAAGCGCCCGCCGCGGCCACAGAAGCCTCCGCTGGCTTCGGGAACGGTGAAGGTGGAGACGCCAAGCGGCGCCGTTTCGGTGGTGATGTCGAAGAAGTGCACCATCTGGCGGGAATCGTGGCAATCCTCGGCGAGCGATTCGCCTGTCACGGCCAGGAAATCGCGGCGCGGGCCGTCCTTCATCTTGGCAAATTCGGGAATGTCGAGCCCGAGCAGCGGAAAAGTCGTGTGTGCGCCGGCAGCGGCGGGAAAATCCACGCGCGCAATTTGGGGATAGAGCAGGTTTTGATCGGTGGGCTCCTTCGGGCCATTGAGCAGCTTTTCGCGATCGAGGATTTGCACGATTCCAGAGCGGCCTGGACCATACGCAACGTAAACGCGGTTCCCTTTCGGCCCCGTGGAAATGGGGCCGTGAACTTCGCTGGGCGCAGTGCCTGTGGCGCCGGGCTGCTGCCCGGGCAAGCCGAAATCGCGCAGAAACACCGGCTCTTCGGGATCGCTGAGGTCATAAATCTTGATCATGCGACGGGTGCGCCATTGCGGATCGCCGGAGACGAGATAGGCGATGCCGGTGTCGCACTCCCACCAGCTTTTGTGAGTGTCGCGCAGGCCGCCGAGGACGACCGATAAGCGCCGCGGCTTGGCGGGATCGCTGACGTCCCAGAGTTCGTGAGCGGAATTGCCGAAGGTGCGCAGCAGGTAGACCTTGCTTTTGTCTGCGTGCGGAAGAGAGCTGCCGTCGCAAACGCGGGTCATCTGCGCGCCGCCGAGCTCCAGTTTTTCCGGCGTGCCGGGTTCGCCGGGAATGTGCGCTAGGTAAAGCGGGTGGGCGGGATCGGTGACGTCGAGAATCGAGGTACCGTTGTTTTCGACCTGGCCCGTCAGCGGGTTCGGCGCCGCTCCGCCGTGATGGCCGATGTAGGCGATCCAGCGTCCGCCCTGCTGGTGAATCGTCGGCTGATAGGCGCTGCGGCCCTGGAGATCGTTGAAGCCGACAAGCTGCATGTTGCTGGATTCGGGCTGCTGCGGAGCGGCGAGCGTGGCCGAACATGCAGCGGCAAGCACGAAGAGGAGAGCGGCCAACGCGGCAAGAGGTGCGCGGCCCGGCGTGCGTTTGAAACCTTGGATTGGATTGCGTGATTCGTTTGCTTGCAGGAGCGCGGCGGAAGGTTTGGTCATTGGGGTCCCGCAACATGATACCGAGTGGGAAAGAATTCTCAAATTCCGGGTAACTACTGTGGGGCTGCAAGAGCGGAATCGGAGTGCTGGGCGGGCTGAAGCCCGCCGCTACAGGAGCGCACGGTTTTTCTTTTGTCGCACAACGGCCTAGAATGTGATTTTCACTTTCGAGCAAAAGGCGCGAACGATGCGAAAACTGAGTGCGATTGGAAAACTTACGATTGTTGGGTTGCTGTGTTCAGGCTTGGGAGCCGCGGCGCGGGCGCAATATACCGACCGGCAGGCTATCGAAGATCTAGGCGGGCCGCAGGAGTTTGCGGCGCGGCGCACGGAGCTGATCGCGCAGGCGAAGACCGGCTACACGCTGCTGTTTGCGCGCAACGAGATTGCGGAGGCAACGCACTACCGCGAGGACAACGATTTTTATTACTACACGGGCGTGCAGGATCCCGGCGCGGTGCTGGCCATCGATAACGTCAGCGGCAAGACCTATCTTTTCGAACCGCAGCAGGCCGGCCGTACCGCGCAGGTCTATGGCGCGAATTTTCTCTCGCAACCCGAGGAAGCGAAAAAACTCGGCTTCGAGAACGTACTGCCGATTGGCAATCTCGATCTGCTGCTTTCCACCGCTCTGAGCGCGCATCCGCAGGTGGACCTTTGGGTGCGGCTCGGTTTTCCGGACAAGGCCGATGGAGCGCGCTCCGAGGTTGGCCGGGATCATGCGTGGAAATTCGCGCATCCGTATCACGAGGAGATTCCACAGGATCTGGCACCTGCGAAATTGCTCGCGGAACGCTATCCCATGGCGAGGCTACGCGACCTGACTGCGATTATCGATGCGATGCGCAACATCAAACGGCCGAAAGAGATTGAAGTCCTGCGGCGCAACGGGAAAATCAGCGCGGAAGGCGACCGCGCGGCCATCGCTCATGCGCATCCGGGAATGCACCAGTACGAAGTCGAAGCGCGGGCTTACGATTATTTCTACAGCCACGGAGCGCAGGGCGTGGCGTACCTGGCGATTGTGGGCTCGGGAAAAGACATCAACACGTGGCACTACTTCTCAAACCGCAACGTCATCGAGGCGAATCAACTGGTGGTGTTCGATTACGGCGCCTCGCTGGACCACATGACGATGGACATCACACGTACCTTCAACATCAGCGGAAAATTCACGCCGGAGCAGGCGAAATGGTACGCGGTGGACCTGGAATCGCAGAAAGCCACGATCGCGCTGCTGAAACCCGGACACACCTACGAGGAGGCGGAAGCCGCGGGGAAAGCAGTGTTCGACAAGGCGGGAATCGGCAACCAATGGTACGGCTATCCTGGACACTTCCTGGGACTGGCGACGCATGACGTGCTGCATCCGAGCGGTCCGATCAAGCCGGGGCAGGTGGTGACGGTCGAACCGATCGTGGAATTTCCCGACAAGCAGATGCACTTTCGCGTGGAAGACACAATTCTGATCACCGAAGGCGAGCCGGAAATCCTTAGCTCCGCAATCCCCAAAGAAATGGCGGACGTCGAAAAGCTAGTGGGCAGCGAAGCCAAGGAAAAATAACGGCTGTCTATTCCTGTAGTCACCCCTTTGGGGGTTGTGACTTCATGTGCTGGCGGTGTTTACCGGTTCGGGTCTTTGTGGCAGTTCAACTTAAATTCGATGGTGGCCGTGACCTGGTTGGCATCGGGATCGGGCGGAAATTTCCAATCCTTGACCGCATCCCTCACCGCAGCCTCAAACAATTTAGAGCCTTGGTAAATGATAATTGCTGAGACGTTGCCCTGGTGATCGACGTCCATGCCTATGGAAACAGATCCCTCATGGTGCGCAAGTATTGGAAGTCGCGGATAGGCAGGCAATTTGAAGACTGTGGGACGCGCGGGCGAACTCCTTACTAGCTGCACGGTTGGTTTGGGCGGCGTTATCAGCGACTCTTTGAAAAGTACGGAGGCTTTGTCTGGCGCAGCCGCAAATAGCGCATCGTATTTTCCAGAACCAAGATCCTGCTGAGCGACGGGGTCAGCGAGGTCCGTGGCCTGGCCGGGTGGGTCTACGAATCCAAATGCCGGCTTATCCATAACGGTTGGACCGGTCAACCGGTCGAGCCTATCGAGCAACTCTATCGTCCAAGAAGTATTCTTTGGAGTGTTGGGGTTTGCAGCAAACCAGTCTCTATCCAGGATGTCCGCACGGATGATCCGCGTGGCACTACCACACCGAACCTGTAACGCTACGCTTGCTCCGCTAAATACCAAACCTCGCTTCTTCCGCTTTTGTTCTTTTTTCAACTCTTTTTCGGGAATCTTGCATGGATCGGTTCCCCCGAGGAGATCCTTCACCGAGGACGGAGCCGTCTTCTCTACAAATTCGGTCTTGGCCGGGGCGTAGCATTTATTTGCTGCCGGCGTGAGCGTAATCCTCTGGACTTCGGAACCTTCTTTGGTCTGTTTCACCAGGTAGATTTCGTAGTAATCGTTTGGAGGCCCAAAATCGAAAAAAGTGTGCCTGCCCAGGACAAACTGCTGAGGCCCATTGAAATCCTCGACTTGTGAGAATATTGGCGATGGGAAGGTGGGCAGGAAAAACAAGGTAAGCAATAGGCGGTGGAGGTTCATGCGCGCGTATATTACCATACGGACACCTCACGAGAGGAAAGCTCTCCAACTCGACCTTCGCGCGTGGCGTTGTTAGGATACGTCGCAGTGCCATGGCTGCGAAAAAACCAACGAAAAAGAAGGGGCGCGGGAAAAGGCACGAGCTTGCGGAGTTGCTGCGGGCTGTGCTGCGCGAGCGATTCGGTGTTTGCGCGGGGGAACGCATCGGCGTGGCGGTTTCGGGCGGCGCGGATTCGGTGGCACTGCTGGGGCTGTTTATGGAATTGCGCGAGTTGCTGGGAGTAGTTGTTTGTGTGGTGCATTTCAACCACAAGTTGCGGGGGAAAGCTTCGGAGGCGGATGAGAAATTCGTGGCAAAGCTCGCGGCGCAGCATGGGTTGGAGTTTTTTGTCGAGCGCGAAAACGTTGCGGCCAAAGCCAAACGCGAGCGGGCAAATCTGGAAGACGCGGCCCGGCGGGCGCGCTACGCATTTTTCGAGCAACTGGTGAAGGAAGGACGCGTTTCGCGCGTCGCGGTGGCGCAGACCGCGGACGACCAGGCTGAGACGGTGCTGGCGCACATGCTGCGCGGCACTGGGCTGGCCGGGCTGGCGGGAATTCACCCGCAGGCTGGAAGCGTATTCCGGCCCCTGCTGGGGATTCGACGGGCGGCGCTGCGATCTTATCTGCGTAACAAACACCGAGCGTGGCGCGAGGACGCAACCAACAAGGATGAAACGCGAACGCGTGCCCGCATCCGGCATCAATTGATGCCGCTTCTGGAAAAGAAATTTCAGGGTTCGGTTGTCGAACACCTGTGCCAACTGGCCGAACTTGCGCGCGAGGATAATGATTACCTGGATTTTACGGCGCGGTTCCGGCTGAACGAGATCGCGAAAGAAATCGCAGGAAACATCTCCGTCCCTGTGGAAGAGTTTGCCGGGAGCCGAACAAATTTTCCAAAAACAAGCGGCGAAGAACCTTCGGAAGCAGACACCCTTGCGTTGAGAAAGCGGATGGTTCGCGAGATTGTGAAGCGCATCAAGCCGCGTGCCGGCGAATTGGGCTCGCTGCATGTGGATGCGGTGCTCCATCTGGCCCAAAGCGGCCACTCGGGAAAGATACTGCAGTTGCCCGGCGGCGTGGAAGTACGCCGGGAACGCGGGTCGCTGATCTTTCGCGCGGCCGCACTCCACAAGGGCAAGACAGAATCGGCGACTTTTTCGATGCACGTGCATCTGCCCGCGCTCGGTGAGGAATTGAGGCTTGATGCCCTTTCCCGCATCTTGCACTTTCGGGTGATTGACTGGCCCTCGGAAGGGCGAGAAACTAGTAAGACAGGGGCGGTTCTGGACCGTAACCGGTTGCGTGCACCTCTTGAATTGCGGAATTGGCGTCCCGGTGATGCCATGCGGCCCGCGGGCCACCAGAACCGGCATACGCTGGCGCGGCTTCTGAACGAGTTGGGCGCAAGCCGCTGGGAAAAAGAACAATGGCCGGTTCTGACGAGCGCGGGAAAAGTGGCCTGGGTTTTGGGATTGCCGGTGGCGGACGAGTTTACTGTGGCTGAAGGGAGCCGTGCAGCGGTGGTGATTACAGAGGAATCCTCATCGTGAGCAGTGCAAAAGCTGCTTCCTACTCCGCGGCGCGAATTGCCGGCCGCGTGAAAACGATGGGGCGCGCGATTTCAAAGGCGTACGGCGGGCGCAGGCTGGATGTAGTGGTGACGATGGACCGTTCGTTCGTTTTTGCGGCTGATCTTGTCAGAGCCATTGACGGCCCGGTGGCGGTGCATTTTGTACGCGAAGATGTGCGCGACGTGGAAACCGACGGGCAAGTGCGACGCGAAGTTTTTTTCGGGAATCGCCAGACCACCGGCGGCGGCGAAGGGCCATCGGAATTCAAAGGGCGCGACATTTTGCTGGTGGACGCGGTGCTGGACAGCGGCGTGACGCAGGAATTTCTGTTGCGGCGAATCGGCGAAAACAAGCCGCGCTCGCTGCGGCTGGCGGTGCTGCTGGACAAGGCTGCGAAACGCCGCGTGGCGCTGGAGCCCGATTACTTTGGCTTCCAGACTGCATCTAACGAAATGTGGTGTGGTTACGGACTCGCCGGATCGAATGGGCTGGGGCGCAACGGCAAGTCATTAATAAGCGGCGAGCGGGCAAGCGGCGGTTCCAGGCGGGCAAAGAAGGGCAAGCGGTAGTGCCGCCAGCGATTTTTTGGAGAAGTTTTCTAGGGGCTTGATTGTGAGGGCAATGTGAATTCCACGGCAAAAACAATTCTATTCTGGATATCCATCGTGTTCCTGGGCGTGATGCTCTGGAAACTGGTTTCGGCCAACGGGCAGGCCGCGCGTGAGGATACGCCGAGTTACAGCGAGTTCATGGCCAAGGTGGACGAGGGCGACGTCAAGGAAGTGACGATGTATCTCTCGCCGAACAGCTATGAGATGCAGGGAGAGTACATACGCCCGGCGAATCACAAGTTCCGCGTCACGGTGCCCAAGGAAAACGCCCCGGAAATCACCAAGACCCTTCGCGACAAGGCCGTGCAGTTGAGCGTGAAGGAAGTGCGCAGCGGCGATTGGGTTTTGATTCTTTTGAATGCCCTGCCCTTGCTGCTCCTGGCCGGGTTCGTTTTTTTCCTGATGCGGCAGATGCAGGCCGGGGGCAACAAGGCTTTGAGCTTCGGCAAGTCTCGGGCGCGGCTGCTTTCGGCGCAGCAGAAGAAAGCGACCTTCAAGGATGTGGCGGGCAGCGACGAAGCCAAGGAAGAGCTGCAGGAGATTATCGAGTTCCTTAAGGATCCGCAGAAATTCCAGAAGTTGGGCGGCCGGATTCCCAAGGGCGTGCTGCTCGTCGGGCCTCCGGGCACGGGCAAGACTTTGCTGGCGCGGGCAATTGCCGGCGAAGCGAATGTACCGTTTTTCTCGATTTCGGGTTCGGACTTCGTCGAGATGTTTGTCGGCGTCGGCGCGAGCCGTGTGCGCGATTTGTTTGAGCAGGGGAAAAAGAATGCTCCCTGCATCATCTTTATTGATGAGATCGACGCGGTCGGGCGGCATCGTGGCGCGGGCCTGGGCGGCGGACACGATGAGCGCGAGCAGACGTTGAACGCGCTGCTGGTGGAAATGGATGGATTTGAATCGAACGAAGGCGTGATCCTGATCGCGGCGACGAACCGCCCCGACGTGCTCGATCCCGCGCTGCTGCGCCCCGGGCGTTTTGACCGGCGCGTGGTTGTGGCGCGCCCCGACGTTAAGGGCCGCGAGGAAATTCTTCGCGTGCATACGCGCAAGGTTCCTCTTTCGGATGACGTGGATCTTTCGATCATCGCGCGCGGCACGCCGGGCTTTTCCGGCGCGGACCTGGCAAACCTGGTGAACGAAGCGGCGCTGTGGGCAGCGCGGCAAAACCGCAAGTTCGTGGCGATGGACGACTTTGAAATGTCGAAGGACAAGGTGCTGATGGGCGTGGAGCGCAAGTCCATGATCCTGTCGGATGAAGAAAAGAAGAACACGGCGTATCACGAGGCGGGGCACGCGCTGGTGGCAGCGATGACGCCGGGCGCCGATCCGGTCCACAAAGTGACGATCATTCCGCGCGGCATGGCGCTGGGCTTGACGATGCAATTGCCCGAAGCCGACAAGCACACATACACAAAGGAATTCCTGGAAGGCATGCTGGCCGTGCTGATGGGCGGACGCAGCGCCGAAGAGATTTTCCTGGGCCACATCACCACGGGCGCCGGCAACGACATCGAGCGCGCCACGGACATCGCCCGCAACATGGTTTGCGAATGGGGCATGAGCGACCTTGGGCCGCTGGCGTTCGGCAAGAAGGAAGAAGCTATCTTCCTGGGCCGCGAGATTGCGCAGCACCGCGACTTCAGCGAAGACACCGCGCTGCAGATCGACCGCGAGGTGAAGCGGATCGTGAGCAACGGTTACGAGAAGGCGAAGAATCTCCTTTCGTCAAACCGAGAGTTGCTGGACCGCATCGCGCAAGCACTGCTGGTGCGCGAGGTGCTCGACGCGAATGAAGTGAAGCTGCTGATGGAAGGCAAGCCGCTGCCGGATAAGCCGCGGACGCCTCCGACACCGCCACCGACAGCCGCGGCACCCGCGACGGATCCCAAGGTGGTTCGGCCGGAGATGCGCCCGGCGCCGGGATTCACGCGCGGGGATTCCCCAGCGAAAGCCTGACGAAGTTTTCAGTTATAAGTTTTAAGTTGCCGGAAATTCTGCGGGGCGCAACCGTTTGCGCCCCGTTTTTATTGCGCGGGAAGCGGCCGCTGGAATTGACAAATGGCGCGGCTCGCCTGCGTGTTAGAGTGAGGAAATATGGCGACGCTAGATGCAATTAGAGACGGCCGGACGGATCTCGTCTTTGAATATATTGCCGAAGACAATTCACCCAATTCGGTGGACACGGACGGAGTCTCATTAGTGCAATGGTGCGCCTACTACGGCGATGTGAGCGCTATCAAGTTCCTACTGGCGAAAGGCGCGACGCTGGATTCCCTGGGAGGGAATTTAGGATTGATGGCGGCATGCTTCCACGGTCATTGGCGGTTATGCCAATTCCTGATTGAACGCGGCGCCGACGTGAACCTCCCGGAGGAGGAAACGGGAGAGACCCCGCTGCATGCGGCGCTATGCACGGCGAGACGCTCGGCGCACAACTTGGTGCTGAAAGTTCTTTTGACACACGGCGCAAATGTAAACTGCGCAGCCCGGAACAATATCGAGACCGGAGGGTTCATGCGTGATTGCCGAACGAAAGGGGAGACGCCTTTGCACCGTGCGGCAGCGTTCGGCGATGAAGAGGCGGTTCAGTTGTTGCTGGATGCAGGGGCAAAAATCGACGCGAAGGATATGAACGAAGAGTCTCCCCTGTCGTGGGCTAGCTGGTATTTGCGGCCAGCGCCGATACTGCGGAAGCTCTGCTATGGGAATCACAGAATCCATCCAAATTACAGAGGCATGGAGTCGAATTTGCTTGGAAAGCCGCATGAGTAAGCCGGGATGTTTGCGAGGATAAATTGGAGTAGAATGCAGCCATGGGGCTGAAAGACGGCGAAAACCTGAATATTACGTGCCCGTGCTGCCAGGCGAAGCTGGTGGTGGACCCGATCTTTGGCGCGGTGCTTTCGCACGAGGCGCATGTGAAACCGGGACCGGACGTGGACCTGACGCAGGCACAAAGCATCCTGGAGCAGCAGAAAAAGAGTCGAGAAGACAAGTTCGCGGATTCCTTTTTCCAGGAGACGCACAAGGAAGATATTCTCGCCAAGAAATTTGAAGAGGCCATGAAGAAGGCCAAAGACGCGCCTGCCGGGAAGCCGATCCGCGATTTCGATCTGGATTAGGATTCGTGATTGGTGACTGGTAATTAGTGGCTGGTGAAAACCCGCTGGCGGCATGACTTTGCCGATTCCGGCTCCTGTTCTGTGGGTAGATTTTCTCTGCGAAGCCTCCGTGAACTCTACGTCTCTGCGTTATCATTAGCTTCTTTCTAATTTGCTGCACACTGGGCTACCCGCATGATTCAGCGAAAATTGTTCCGTCTCAAATTGCCCTCAGGGATGCAGGCGTTGGGCGAGCGCACGCTGGTGATGGGTGTGCTGAACGTGACGCCGGACAGTTTTTCGGATGGCGGGAAATTTTTCCGCGTGGAGGATGCTGTAAAAGCGGCGCTGGCCATGGAGCGGGCGGGCGCGGATATTCTGGATATCGGAGCGGAGTCAACGCGACCGGGTTCCGAAGGGATTTCGGGGGAAGAAGAACTGGAGCGCCTGCTGCCGGTGCTGCAGGGACTGCGCGGGCGATTGAAGATTCCCGTTTCGATTGATACCCAGAAGTCGCGCGTGGCGGAAATGGCGATCGGCGCGGGCGCGGAAATGCTGAACGACATTTCGGGGCTGAGGCACGATCCGAAAATGGCCGAGGTGGCGGCGCGGTCCGGCGTGCCAATCGTGCTGATGCACATGCGAGGGACGCCGCGAACGATGCAGCGAAGCCCGTGGGCGAAGGACGTGGTGAAAGACGTTCTGGGCGGGCTCCGCGAATCCGCGGCGATTGCCCGGAAGGCGGGCGTGCGCAAATCGCAGATCATCGTTGATCCGGGGATCGGGTTCGGCAAAAGTTTTGCCCAGAATTATGAATTGCTGGCGAAGCTTCCGGCGCTCGCGATGCTCGGCTATCCGCTGCTGGTGGGGACATCGCGCAAAGGATTTCTTGGCGCGGCGCTGGCGCGGGACGGCAAACCGTTGCCGGCCAACGAGCGAATCTGGGGAACGGCAGCGACAGTGGCCGCCGGCATTCTGCAGGGCGCGCATATTGTGCGGGTGCACGACGTCGAGGAAATGGTTCAGGTGGCGCGCGTAACGGATTGCCTGCTACATCCCAACCTGCGGCCAAAGAACATCGACGACTGACAGTTTGAGTTCGATATAATCCACCCGACACTTTGTGATCTGGCGAGGATACCCTCCATGCGAAACAGCTGCTTTTTCGTTACTTCGTTACTTCTTTGCTTCTTTTTCTCCACTTCTAATTCATGCGCACAGATCCCCACGATGAAGACGGACTCGCTGAATCCCGGCCAATCGGCGCAGGGAGCGGCGGCTTGTTCGGCGACAGAGCCTTCGTCCTGCGCACAGGCCGCGGCGAAAATAATGCCGATCGTGATGGGCGAATCGCCGCTGGAAGAAAATTTGCGGCGGCTGACGGATGGAATCGGCGGCCGGGTGACGGGTTCGCCGGAGATGGCCAAGGCGGTGGAGTGGGGTGTAGCGGGATTTCGCGCGGCGGGGGTGGACGTCCACACCGAGAAATACATGCAGCCGGTGGCCTGGAGCGAGGCCGAAACGCGGCTGGAGGTGATGGGCGCGGAAAAGTTTCCGGTCTCGCTGGTTTCGATAGGGCTTTCGCCGGCTACACCCGCCGGAGGTTTGGAGGGCCCGCTGGTGAATGTCGGAACCGGCACTGACGCCGATTTCGCGCAAACGGTAAGCGCGGTGAAGGGCGCGATTTTGATCGTGCACACGGAGGTCGGCTACACGTGGAACGATCTCTTCAATGAATATCGGAATCCGCCGGCGGTGATCGATCGAGCGCTGAAAGCGGGGGCGCTGGCGATCCTGTGGACCGGTGAGCGCGAGAGGAAATTGCTCTACCGGCACACGAACTCCACGGACGGAAAACTGGAGAGCATACCGCAAGCGGTGATGGCGCGGGAAGACGGATTGCGGCTTGAGCGGGCGGCGCTGGCAAATCCCGGGAAGGTACGCGTGCGGCTGACGATGCCGAACAAGATCGGCGGTCCCGTCGAGCAGCAAAACGTGGTGGGAGAAATTCGCGGGTATGAAAAGCCCGATGAGATCGTGGTGCTGGGCGCGCATCTGGATTCGTGGGACCTCGGAACCGGCGCGCTGGACAACGGGTGCAATGCGGCGCTGGTGGTTGAAGCCGCGCGCGCCATCAAGGCAAGCGGCCTGCTGCCGCGGCGCACGATCCGGTTCATTCTGTTCAGCGGCGAAGAGGAGGGACTCTACGGTTCGTGGGCGTACGTGAAGGAACATCGCGCGGAGATGGACAAATATCGCGGCGTGGTGATTTTCGATTCTGGCGTCGGCCGCGTGACCGGATATTCGTTGGGCGGGCGCCGCGACATTGAGCCGGCCGTGCGGGAAATTTTGAAGCCGTTCGCAGGGTGGGGCGTGGACGACCATTCCTACGACGCAAGCTGGGGCACGGACCATTTTGATTTCTTGCTGGAGGGCGTGCCGAACCTGGTGGCCAATCAGGAGGTTGCGAACTATCTGCAGAACTACCACGCGGCTTCGGACACTTTCGACAAGGTGGACATTCGGGAGCTGAAGCTGAACACGGTGCTTGCAGCGGTGACGACGTGGGGCATCGCGGACCGCGCGGAACCGATCGGGCCGAGGTATTCGCGCGCGCAGATTGAAATCCTGATGAAGGAAAGCGGGCTGGATCAGGAGCTGAAAACCCTGGGCATGTGGGCGGATTGGGAGAGCGGGGCGCGGGGAAGAAAACCATGATCGGGGGCGTTGGCTCGGTGGGTGACGTCGGAACGAAGGCGGCCTAAAGCCGCCCCTACAAGGGTGCATGAATGGAAAACCGCGGCCAGCTTGCGGGCGTGGCAAGTGGCGTTCGAGCTATACTGGACAGGTGAGCGGAAATCCACAAAAAAGCGGTGTTTTGGCGGCGGAGCGCGCACAGGCGGCGTTCAAGATTCTGGCGCTGGACTACGGCCGGACGAAGATCGGGCTGGCGCTGGCGGACAGCGCGGCGCGGATTGCGCAGCCCTACAACACGATGGAGCGCATCAACCGCAATGAGGACATGCGCCGGCTGCGGGAGTTGGCGCGGGATCTTGGCGTGCGGCAGATTGTGGTAGGGCTCCCTTTGCGGCTGGACGGCACGGGCGGCGAGATGGCCGACGAAGCCACTCGATTTGCGCAACGCGTACGCAAGCAGATTGGCATACCCGTGGAATTGGTGGATGAGCGGCTAAGCAGCTGGGAGGCCGAGCGCATCCTGGAAGAAGAGATGGGCCGGCGGATTGTGCATGAAGAGACTCCGCACGGACGCAAGAAGACGGCGGGTGCGGCGGATGGCAAGTACACCGTGGACGCGGTGGCCGCGATGGTGATCTTGCGCGAATACCTGGCACGCACGCCCCTGCCGGAGGAGCGCCGCTAACTTGAAAATTCTCGCCGCCCTCATCCTGCTGGTTTTGCTGGCCGCCGCGGCAGGCGCCGGCTACGTCTGGTATTCCATTGAAAAACCCTATGGCAGGATTCCATCGGAGGGGTTGTATGTGGACATTCCGCACGGCACATCGAGGCGCGCCGTTGCACATATCCTGAAAAACGCCGGCGTGATCCGGAATTCGTTTGCGTTTGAGTTTTACGCGAGGCGTCATCCGAAAAGGACGCTGGAAGCGGGCGAATACCTGTTCGACCATCCGCTGGCGGGCAAGGACGTCTTCTGGAAGCTGGCGAACGGCGAGGTCTACCAGCAACCGTTTACGGTGCGCGAAGGCGAAACCATTTTTGATATTGCGCGCAACCTGGAGGCCGCGAAGCTGATGGCGGCGGGTGATTTCCTGAAAGCGGCGGAGGATCCCAGCGAGATCAAGGATCTCTTTCCGGAGGCAAGAACGCTGGAGGGCTTCCTGTTTCCCGCGACCTATAATCTCCCCAGGCATGCACCCGCCGAGGAGCTGACCGAAATGATGGTGAGGAAGTTCCGGGACGCGCTGGCGGACGTTCTGCCGAATGGAAGCGAGTGGAGCGATCCGACGGTATCGATCGGCTCCGTGGTCACGCTCGCGTCGCTGGTGGAACGGGAGACTCCGAAGCCGGACGAGCGACCGCTGGTGGCGGGCGTCTTCACGAACCGGCTGGCCAGGAACATGCCGCTGCAATGCGATCCGACGGTGATTTACGCGCTTCAGATGGACGACGAGTACAACGGCACGCTGACGCTGAAAGATTTGCGCCTCAATTCACCGTACAACACGTATCGGAACAAAGGGCTGCCGCCGGGGCCGATCGGGAATCCGGGGGAAGTGGCGATGCGGGCGGCCTTGCATCCGGCGCAGACCGACTATCTTTATTTCGTGGCCAACACCCAGGGCGGCCATTTTTTCGCGTCCTCACTGGCGGATCACAACAAAAATGTGGCCAAATACCACCGCCTGCTGAACGGGGAGCCCGCGGAACCTCCGGTGGTGGAGGCGCATCATACACATGCGGGCGGTCCGACGCGCAAAGGCAAACGATGACCGACGCGCTTAAACACAAGAAGGACATGATCCTGGACGCAGCGCGCGATCTGGGCGTTCAAAAGTGGACTGTGGCGGAGATCGACCAGCTCCGGCGCAAGCTGCAGGCCGATCACGGCGAAGCGGGAAAGACGGCAAACGATTACATCGCCGAAGTGCTGAAAAGCGCGGGCTGGAAAATCCAGCTGACCGACCGCGAGGAAGCGGAAGAGCGCTTTGAGGAAGAGTTCGAGGACATCCTGCATTTCAAGACCCTGCAGGACGCGGAAGTGAGCCTGACCCGGCTGGACGAGCTGTTGCGGCGTTTTCGCATGCATGGCGAACGCGCGGCGGTGGAGCGCGTGCTGGAGATCGCGCGGCTCGGCAAGCGCCGGGCGGAAATGATTTCGCGCAATCGCAAGGTGGAAGAGCAGAAGCGAAAAGAGAAAAAGGAAATCGGGGAATGGTTTCGCATCTGGCTGGAGGCGCCGGACACTTTTTTTGAGTGGCTGGAAGTGCGCAAAGCCTCGCCGGAGTTCCACGACACCTTCGGGGAAATCGAGGAAGAGTAATCTTGTTGCCGGAAAACAACCTGCCTGATTTGCCGCCGTATTCCCTTGACGTGCAGGCAATGGATCTTGGCTCCGAAATAAAAGCGGTGGGGCTGGAGTTGATCGAGACGGAAAGCCGCGAGCCGCTGCGGGGCGAAGAGGCGGCCTCGATCTGGGCGGCGGTGTTCCCAGCGCTGGCGGGCGAAGAAACCTGGGTGCTGGATTTCTTCAGCCATCTGGACCGCGTGCGCGAATATTGCAAAAACCACGAACTGGAATTCCGCGAAGCGGCGAACCGGTGCCTGGTGATTTCTCCGCCGGCGGGGGAGAAATTGCGCGGCCTGGTTGCGCGATTCGCGGGAGAGACATTCGGATTGCGCTGCGGGGCCGCGGCGAAAGATGCGGATAGAACGGTGGAGAGCGAGCTATCGCATCGCGGGCTGGACGCTTATCAGGACGCGTACACGCGATACGCGTTTTGCGCGATCTGCGAACCCGATGACGGCTGGATGACGCTGTTGAGCCAAACTTTGTGGCCGAGCGAAATCATTCGCCGGGCACGCCCAGCGCTGCAACCGTTTGACGTGCATATTGCGCGGCCCCAGTGAGGAAGCGGTTTGACGCTCTGCGGGATGGTTGCTAAATTGCCTTGTTTAAACAGAAGGCACGGAATTCACTGATGATACGCAGTTGGAAGCGCATGATTCTGGTGACAGTGTCGGCGGCGGCTTGCGGTTGCGGGCACGCGGTCACGAAATCCACGAAAGTGCCCGTGGCGGAGCGGCCCATCGCGCGGGAGGCGAGCGAAGAAGATCTGCTCGCCCGCTACAATGCGCTCGCGCGCGGCCTGAAGAGCATTGACGCCACGCTGGAGCTGAAGCCGACTGCGGGAACGAAGTATAGCGGCGTGATCGACGAATACCACGAGGTGAAAGCGTTTTTGCTGGCGTCGCGTCCTTACAACATCCGAATGATTGGGCAGGTTCCCGTCGTAGGGAAAACCGTGTTTGATATGGTGAGCGACGGCCAGACGTTTGAAGTTTCGATCCCACCAAAGAATAAATTCCTGGTCGGCCAGGTGGCGCTGGAGCGGCAAAGCAGCAAACCCATCGAGAACTTGCGGCCGCAGCACCTGGTGGACGCAGTGTTGTGGCCGGAAGTTCGCAAGGAAGAAGTGGTGCTAATTGAAGAGTTCAACGACGAGAACGCGCGGTATTACGTGCTGACGGTGTTGCGCGGAGGATACAAATCGGAAATATTGCGCAAGATCTGGTTCGACCGCGCGGATCTTCACATGGCGCGGCTGCAAGCGTACGGTCCAAAGGGGGCGCTGCTTTCGGATGTGCGTTATGCCAACTGGCAGCCGGTTTCCTCCGGGGGCGCCGACGAATATCCGATGAGCATTCGCATCGA
>DATHMM010000118.1:0-13298 GCA_035487095.1 Candidatus Sulfotelmatobacter sp. | reverse complement strand
AGGGCGTGGCGGGCTTTCCATTCGTCGGAATGGAGAGTTGTGGCGCAGGCTAAAAGGAAGATTGCGAAAAGAGTCGTCGACCAGAAACGATTGGGACGCGGGAAGAGATGCATAGGCAAAGAGGATACGCGAAGAGTGGGGAGAATTCAGCGTGGAAGTCGGATTTGGTCGGTTCGGTTGAGATCGTAAAAGCGGGAGCTTTGCCCCCGCACTCAGAAGGGCGAGGCGGGTCCACCTGAAGGTGGACGCTACAAAAAGCGAAGGCGCCCACCCGGTGAATCAATTCGGGACGGGCAAAAGGCGCCCCCGACCGGGTCGGGGTCGCTACAAAGGCAGCAAGAATTGAAGAGGGTTGTGGGGAAAAGAGATGGTGCCCGAAAGAGGACTCGAACCTCCACGACCGTGAGGCCACTAGCTCCTGAAGCTAGCGCGTCTGCCAGTTCCGCCATTCGGGCACAGGGAAAACAACACAGGCAGGTCTTATTTTGGGGTCGGAAGAGGCGTTTGTCAACGAAGGGAGAGCGTATCGGGAGAGGTGTTTCCGGGGCACGGGGGTCACTAGCATTCTAAGGCCAGAGTGCTATACTCCGCCTGAAAAGCTCTGCCTACAGTTGGGGGTAGGCACCGCGGACGGGTTCCACCGGAGGTTGCTATGGAAGCCATGGAATCGGCGTTTTCGGGGCCACTGATGTATCTGCTGATAGTCTGGGGAGTCGTTACCGCCATCTTTCTGCTGTTGATTGCGTGGCGCAGCGTGCTCTCCAGCCATGAAGACGATCAAATTTTCATCGATGCAGCACAAGAACACATGGCAAGAGAGCAGCGCGAGTTGATCAAGAAGATCGAATCGCTGGGGAAGCCGCTGATGATGAGCGGGATCACCTCGGGTGTGCTGCTGCTGGTGATTGCCGGGATGTTCGTGTACCACGGCCTGAAGAATTTTTAGCGCAGGCGTGGCGATGCGGAGCCGCGGGGGGCTCAGGGCTTTGGTGGTGTAGCCGCAGGAGGCTGCGCCGCGGGAGAAGCCGCCTGAGTGGCCTGAACCAGCGAAGTATGATTGTGGACGATCAGCCAGTTGTCGTTGCGTTTTTCAAAGACGAGCGTGGTATGTCCGAAGGCTGACGCCGGGACTCCATCCACCACCGCCGTAAATTCCCACTGATACGAAGCCCAGGCCACTGTGCCGCCCGGCGCAACGCGGACGAGCGTGTTGCTGCGGTCGAGGCGAACCTGCTGCGCGCGGGCGCGCTGCGACTGGTAGCTGACGAGATAGTTGGGCCAGCCGACGACGGGGGGCGCCCACATTCCGTTGACGACGTCCACGTCGTCGGCGTAGTGGGAGTGAAGCTTTTCAATATCTCCGAGCTGCCAGGCGCCGAGAGTTTCGCCGATCGCGTTGTCGATGCGCTGCTCGTCGGGAAGCACGGCGGAGGTAGCGGGATTGGACGAAGAGTCGTCCTTTTTCTTTTTCTTCTGCGCGGAGGCGGGGGAAGCCAGTGCGAGCGTGAGAAGAAAGAAAAGAGAGAAGAAGAAGAGACGGCTTGCGGCAATGCGGATGTTTGAAGGGTCTTTCCGGAATTTCATCTTCGATTCACTCCCCAAAATTCAGGCGCGCTTCCGTTTGCGATGGAAGAAGCGGCGCAACGATGACGGCTCTGCTGGACAGTAGAGAGCATAACGCAGGGAGAAGGGCAGCGCGGAGGAATGTGTTCAGTTGGTTTACGGGAGAACGCGGGGGTTCAGGGGATTTGTAGGGACGGCCTTCTGAGGCCGTCCGTTTTGGTTGCGGTCGTTGTGGCTTAGCAGCGGCCCGCCTCAGAAGGCGGGCCCTACATGAGTGATTGTCTTCCTGAGGCTACCCGACGAGGGTAGCCGAAGGATCTCAACTTTCAAGTTTTGCACGATATATGCATTGAGGTCCTTCGCGCATCCTCATCGGATGCGCTCAGGATGACAAGTTATTTTTGTTTTGCGCAACGGAGAAAGCGTGTCCTAGCAAGGTCGCGTGACCGCAAAACGCTCGCGGGCAAAAATAGGCACGGACGAGGTGCCAGTTAGTGCGACGATTGCGAGGCGCTGAGCAGATTTACGAAGAGGCGATAGGCGCCGGGGACGCCTTCCGGGAGTTCGCGGAAGAAGGCGAGGCCGGTGTAGATGTAGACGCCTTTGCCGAGCGGCGTGTAGACGAGGCCGCCGTTCAGATCTTTTTCGCCGGGGTCGTGCATGGAGAGGAGCGGCGTGTATTTGGAATCGAAGTCGCTCCAGTAGTAGAGGCCGCGTTCCTGGACCCAGTTTTCGAAATCGGCAGCGGTGATTTTGTTGGGAGTGTTGAGCAGCGGATCGTCGGGCTTCAGGAATTTCACTTCGGCAGTTTCGTCGGTGATGCGCGGGGTGGGATTGCCGATGGTGGCGTGATAGGGCGCGGGGAGGAATTTGTTCCAGATAAAGTCGCGATTGTACTGGACGACGAGCGTGCCGCCGCCGGAGACGTAATCGAGGAGGCGCTTGTTGGCGCTGGCGAGTTCGGGGCGGAGTTCGTAGGCGCGGACGCCGACGACGATGGCGGTGTATTTCGAGAGATCGCCGAAGGTGAGGGCGTTGGCGTCCAGCATTTCGACGCTGATGCCGAGACGCTTGAGGGCTTCGGGAATCATTTCGCCTTCGGCGGAGATGTAGCCGACGCGGAGATTCGCGGGCACGTTGATGTCGAAAGCGTGAACGACGGTTTGCGCGGGCTGGCTCCAGAGGATCGATGGCATGGTGGGAAGCGGTTCGAGCGAGGTAGAGAATTTTTCGTCGCCGCGCTTGGCGTAGGCAGTGATAGTGAAATTGCCCGGCGCAAGTTTTGCCGGCGGAGTGACCGTGAGCTTGGCATATTGGTCGCCGATGCCGTCGAAATGAACTTCTACCGGAGCGCTGGCTTGGAGGCCGTCGGGAACATCGAGACCGACGCTGACGGTTGCCGGCTTTGTGGAGTAGGAATGGACGCGGAGGAACACGTCGAAAGGCCTGTGCGTGACAGAAAGAACCTCAATGGCCTGGGTCGGTTCCACGGCAAGAGTGTAGGCAGGGACAACTCGCAAGGGAATGCGAGTGGCTTTGACCGAGGAAGCCTGAACGCTGACCACCGGGGCGCATGCATTGAAAGTGGGGTCGGTGTCATTTTGCAGCCTAACGGACTCACAGACCTTAACCGCTGAGTCGATTTCGCGTACGGGGTTCGCAGTGTTTTGGGGGAGTGATTCTCCTTCTGCAAGTGTAAGGGTGAAAGTGCTCCCCTTGGTACCGTCCCCCTGAATTTCTCCGATGACCCGCGGGGGCACCGAATACAGAGGTCCCTTCACCGCACAATTAATCCCATCTCGGCAGCGAGAAATCACGGTTAATTTGAGTGGCTCACCCGAAACCGCATCCGGAGACTCGGACTCAGCCCTGAACTCAAAACCGGCCGCCAACTTCAGAGCCTCGATGATTCTGGACTGAGATGGTCGCGCATTCGCGTAAGCGTCGACTTGGGGCGAATCAGCGATCTTCCTAGCCGGGATGACTTCGCCGAGCAGTTCTCGAGCTTGATCGATATCGGCGACTGCCGATGGCCATTCAAGATTCAGAGCCGCTTTCCTCGATTCGGAGAGTTTGGCGTCAGCAAGTTTCAAGTTTTCGCAGAGCTTGGAGTTTTTTTCACAGCCGCCCGGCTGCGCAAGCGCAAGGAGGTTTTGGCTGAGAGACTCGGGGTCGAGTTTGCTGCCGTCTTCGGGGAGGAGGGCGAGAGGGCGGCGGAGGAACGGGGAACTGAGGAAGGCAGAGATGCCCTGGCTGCGGTGATTGCTGAAGGCGTCGATGCCGATTTCGCGCCAGGATTTTCCGTAGAGCGGGGACACATCATCTACCGGCAAGATGTAGCCTTTTGGATTGTCGCTGCCTCGCTCGACATCGAGGATTTGCACGCCGCTGGCGTTGTTATCCCAGACGGGAAACTGTGGATCGGGAAGATATTTCGGATCGGCGGCTAGCTTAACTGCTTTCGGTGTCCAAATGCCGGAGAGTTGGTGATGGCCGTGGCCGGAGTGGACGCCGCCCCAGCCGTTGATGACGATGTTGGGCCGAAATTCACGGATGACGCGGACCATGTCATCAAGGACGGGCTCGCCCCAGATTTTTTCGGTTTCTTCGGGAGTTTTGGAAAAGCCGAAATCCTTTGCGCGGGTGAAATAAAGTTTCACGCCGTAGCCGCGAGTTGCGGCGAGAAGTTCCTGGGTGCGGATCAGGCCGAGCTGTGGAGCTTGTTCAGGGCCGAGGGCGTTCTGGCCGCCTTCGCCGCGGGTGATGGAGAGAAGCGCGACGTCGGCATGGAGGCCGCGGGCGAGATAGGTGAGGATGGCGGAGCTTTCGTCATCGGGATGCGCGGTGATGTAAAGGATGCGCGTAGTGACACGAGCGGCGTCGATGGCCTCGATGGTTTCGGGAAGGCCAGGGCCGGTGCCGGGAGCGGGAGGGAATTGGGCGCGAGTCGCGGAGGAGAAGAGAGCGGTGAAGAGCAAGAGTGTTGTTAAGCGGATACGGTTCAAAAGGCCTCCCAAAAAGCGTCGGTGACCGACGCCCTCTTAGCCCCGGAGGGCGAAAGAAGTTAGCCTAGGGCGTAAGCCCTGGGCTATTTGCGCGACGCATATCAAGCGCCGGAGGCGCGGCAGATTTCTTAACACGTTGAACCATCTGCCGCCCCTCCGGGGCTTACATCGGAACTACCACCGGTCCCAGCGCTCACGCGCTGGGCTAACTTCTGCCGCGCCTCCGGCGTTAGCTAGAAGACGCCCGCCCCGCAAAGGCATCCGGGGTCCAAGAACCGGACTTGGAAGGCGACCGCTACAAGCCACGATGGGCCCCGACCCGGTCGGGGCCGCTACGCGGGTCATGCGGCGGGTGAATCGCCGCTCACCGGAGCGAAGGGCCATTCTCTCATTTCGCGGGCGCGAATTAAAAATGCGGTTGCGCCCAGGGCGATTTCGAGGAGGCCCCATTTGCGCGCGGGGCCGGTTTGCCAGAAAAGCCATGCCCAGCCACACATCGTGAGCACAGCCGGCACGGGATACAGCCACATTTTGAATGGCAGCTTTTCCGAGCCGAGGCGGCGGCGCAGCAGCATAACACCGACGGCCTGACCGATGAACTGCACGATCAGGCGCATGGCGAGAATGCCGGCGATGGCGGTTTCCAGTTTGAGAATAATGCTGAAGAGGAACGCCAGCGCCCCGAGTATTAGAAGCGAAACGTGGGGAAAATGTTTCGTCGGATGCACTTTGGCGAAGATGGGGAAGAAGTTGCCGTCGAGCGCGGCGGAGTAGGGCACGCGGGAGTAGCCGAGGAGCAGCGAGAAGACAGAGGCCATGGCGATCCAGAGCACCATCCAGGTGACGAAGTGCGCGGCCCCGGAGCCATAGAGGCGCTCGACGAAGAGGCTGGCGATGAAGGGCGTGTTCTGGGCTTCGCGCCAGGGAACAACGCCGAGGAGGCTGGTCTGCATGGCGAGATAAAGAATCGTGATGCCGAGGATGGAAAGGAAAATGCCGCGGGGGATATTTTTTTCGGGATTACGGATTTCGCCGCCGAGGTGAGTGATGTTGTAGTAGCCCCAGTAGCTGTAAACGGTGTTGATCATGGCGGCGCCGAGTCCGGCAAACCAGATCGAGGAGAGATGAAACGCGCCGGGAGGAAAATCGAAGGCGAGCTTCGGATCGAAGTGGCGAATGCCTCCCCAGATGAGCCAGAGCATGGTGCCGACGACACCGACCCAGAGGAGGACGGAAATTTTGCCGATGGTGGTGATTTTCCGATAGAGAAGGATCACGAGGAAAATGACGAGGCTGCCGGAAATGGCTTTGGCTTGCCAGAGCGTGAGCGGATGGAGATAGCCGGCGTAACGCGCGAAACCGATGGAGGCGGAAGCGACGGAAAGCGGGGCTTGGACAAAGGTTTGCCAGACGAAGAGGAAGGACATGAGGCGTCCCCAGCGGCCGGGACCGTAGGCTTCGCGAAGGAAGACGTATGTGCCACCGGCTTTGGGCATGGCGGCGCCGAGTTCGGACCAGACGAAGCCGTCGAGAGTTGCGAGCAACGCGCCAACAAGCCAGGCGATGAGGGCTTGCGGGCCGCCCATGGCTTTGATGACGAGGGAACTGACGACGAAGGGGCCGATGCCGACGATCTCAATCATGTTGAGCGCGACGGCTTCCTTGAGGCCGAGGCCGCGCTCGAGGGCCGGCTGCGATGCGCCCAGTTGGGGAATTGCCGGGGGAGTGGACATGCGCAGCGAGAATAACAAATGAGCGGGAATCCGCCTATTGCCTGTGTTGGAAAATAGAAAATGGAAATTGGAAATTGGAAAAGAGAAAAGCGCCGGCCCCGCAGAACTGTCCGGGACGGGCAAAAGGCGCCCGCCTCGGAAGGCGGCTGCTACAAGAGAAAGGAAATGCGAGAATCGCAAATTGTTTTGCGGCGGTTGGAGGGTGCGGCTTACACTGCTGAAGAGGAGAGCGCAGGCCTGCCGGGGCTCACCGTTTAATCATGAAACGAAGAATTATATTGGTGATGCTGGGCGTGTGCGCGTTGTTGCCGGCGCCCGGGCGCTCCGCTGCGGGGAATCTTTCGCTGCCGCCCGGCACCGACACGATTTTGGAACATATTTATTCCGGGCGAAGCGATCTGGCGATTCCGGAGGCGCAAGCGCTGGAGCGCGAGCAGCCAGAGCATCCACTGGGATATCTGCTGGAAGCAGAAGCGCGCTGGTGGCAAATCTGGTGCCTCTCGGCGGAATACAAATACGGGATGAGTCTGCCGTGGCACAGGGGCAAGGCGGCGGGGGATCAGGCGTATCTGGACGTGGTGGCGAAGGCGGAGGCGCTGGCCGAAGCTGCTTTGGCGAAACACGAATCGGCGGAGATGCACCTTTACGCCGGGATGGCCGGAGGACTGGCGTCGCGGATGTACGGATTGCGAGCGGAAAACCGGGCTGGGGCGCGGGCGGGAGTACGCGCGCGGGAACATTTTATGCGCGCGCTGGCGCTTGACCCCACGCTGGCCGACGCCGACATGGGACTGGGACTTTACAACTACTATGTGGACACGCTATCGGCGATTGCGCGGGTTCTGCGCTTTTTCATGGGGATTCCCGGCGGGTCGAAAGAGGAAGGCATCCGGCAACTGCAACTGGCCATCGATCACGGACAATTGACGCCGGCGCTGGCGCGCTACTACCTGGCTGTTAACCTGCATCTTTTCGACCAGAAGTACGAGCAGGCGTTGCAGGTGGCGACGCCGCTGGTGGAAAAGTATCCGGAGAATCCAATTTTCCGGCTGGTTCGCGGCGATCTCTATGGAAAATTGGGAAGAAAAGAGTTGGCGATTGCGGATTACCGGGCGGCGGCCGCGGTAAGGATGACTGACGCGGCCTGCCAAAAGAAGATCGAGAAGTTGGTGAAGGAGTCGCTGGCGGCGCAGGGTGCGAGGGAGTAGGAGGCCGACTCCGGGCTTTGTGCAGGGGACGGCCTGGGCCATAATAGTGGCCTGGGTTTGTGGGCAGGAGTCAGGCACTGGAGTCCTCAGGGGCCTGTGGGGCGGCCGGTCAACGCGGACACGCTTTTTCGCATCTCAACCCAAACAGTCTGGCAAAGAGGGTTTCTCTCCCGATGGAAGAGAAGCGGACGAATATGTTGATTCCGCGTGAAGGAGTATTCATGAAGCGGTTTTGGACAGCGGTGGCTGTCGCAGGTTTCGCGTTCGGCTTGTTGGCCGGATGCAATGACTACAACAACTCAATCCAATTCAACACCGGCGCAACGGTGACGAATATAGCGCCGAGCGGGCTGCCGGCGGGAAGTGCGTCGTTTCTCCTGACAGTGAATGCGAGTGCGGCCAACGGATTTAATAACACGAGTTTCATCCAGTGGAACGGCCAGAAACTGCCAAACCAGACTTTCGTGGACGTGACGACAATGACCGCCACGGTGCCCGCAAACCTGCTGACCAAACCGGGAACGGCGCTGGTCAACACCCTCACACCCCAAACCGGAACGGGGCAGAACGGGCTTTCGAACACGATGGCGTTCAATATTTTCGGAGCGCCTAACCCGGTGCCGACGCTGGCTTCGGTAACGCCTACGTCAGCGCCCGCGTGCGGGACGGCCTGCGCGAATGCTTCGGTGACCATCACGGTTACGGGGACCAACTTTCTGCCGTCGTCGAATAACGGAGGATCGCTGGTGACGTTTGCCGACATGCTGACGCCGATGCAAGAGGCGACGGCGCTTACGATTACGAGTCTTTCGAGCACACAGATACAGGCGGTGATTCCCGGCACGTTTCTGGCGAACCCGGACACGGGGCTCATCCAGGTGACCAACCCTGGAAACGGACTTTGCACACAGCCGAGTTGCCTGCCGCTGGTTGGGGGAGGGAACAGCGGGACGCTTCAGTTCCCAATCGGAGGCGGGGCGCCGGCCACGGCGGCGATTGCGGAAGAGACACCGGCGATCAGCCAGGACGGGCGCTACGTTGTGTATAGCTCGCAGCAGAGCCAGGTGAACCAGATACTGCTGAAGGATACTTGCGTGGGCGTCACGAACGGATGCAGTGTGAACACGCGCGTGGTTTCCGTTGCGGCGGACGGCACGGCGGGGAATGCGGATAGCCATAACGCGGCGGTGACTCCGGACGGGAGGTACGTGGCGTTCAGCTCCGCGGCGACGAATCTGGTGGAAGGCGCGCTGGCAGGGCGGCAAGTTTACGTGCACGATACCTGCATCGGAGCGGATAACTCCTGCAAGGCGAGCACGACATTGATTTCGACGGATTCGCAGGGATCGTTGAGCGGGACGGAGAGCATTTTGCCTTCGATCAGTTCGACGGGGAGATATGTGGCGTTTGTGGCAGTCACGCCCACCTCCGCGCCGAAGATCGCAGCAGGAACCGTGGCGAGCGTGCAGGCCGCGCCGAACAGCGGGTTGCGCCAGGTATTTGTGCGCGACACGTGCCTGGGCGCGACGAATTGCACGCCGAGCACCACGCGGATTTCGATGACGCCGGGGGACGCTCCCGCAAATGGGACCAAGCCTCCAGGGCCCGCGATCAGCGGGCTGGCCAAGCAGATCGCGCTGGCAGATGGAAAGACGGCGACGGTGTTTACGCCGACAGTCGCGGTGGACGAAAACGTGGTGGTGGCGGCGCCGAAGCAGCAGTAGGCGCGGGCGCTCCTACTTTGGAGTGCGGTGGCTCACCCACCGCTTTTACGATGTCAGCCCCGCTACCCAAACAATTTCAATTTACTTGGCGAATAGGCCTTGAGCGGTTCTCACATTCGCCCGGCACCTTCTCGCGCCGTGTAGATCCAACAAGCGGTTGTTAAGCTTTGCCAGGCCAGCTTAATCCTAATAATTCGCCAATTTCCGATTGGCTAATGGCGTTGAATCCGTAAAAGCGGCAGCAGAGCTGCCGCACTCCAAAAAAGCGAAGAGCCCGGGTGCAAAACCGGCACCTGGGCACCCGCGATCCCGAAAGAATTTCGAGTTAGAGGCTAGTTGAAGCGGACTTTGATGTCGGGGCGTTTTTCGAGGCGCACGGAATCGACGAAGCGGACCTGGCGTTCGTCGAGGGTGAGAATCATGGAAGAGGTGCGGATGCCTTCGCCGAAGAAACGGACACCCTTCAGGATGTTTCCATCGGTGACGCCGGTGCAGGCGAAAATGATTTTCTTGCCGGGGGCGAGATCCTCAGTGTCGTAGATGCGCTTGGTATCTGTGACGCCCATTTTCGCGAGGCGCTCCGCGTCCTGTGGCTTGCTGATGACGAGGCGGGCGAGAATCTGGCCGTTGAGGCAGCGCAGCGCCGCGGCGGTCAACACGCCTTCAGGCGCGCCGCCGGTGCCCATCAGCATGTGAACGCCGGTGCCAATCACGGCCGCGGAAATTCCCGCGGACAAATCGCCGTCGCCGATCAGGCGGATGCGCGCACCGACCTTGCGAATGTCTTCGATCATTTTTTCGTGACGCGGGCGATCGAGAACCATCACCACCAGATCTTCCACGTCGCGGTCGAGGCGCTTGGCGACGGACTTCAGGTTGTCGGCTACGGGAGCATCGAGCTCCACGGCGCCCTTGCAGGATGGGCCGACGACAATTTTTTCCATGTAGAGATCGGGAGCGTGGAGCAGGCCGCCCTTTTCGCTGGCGGCGAGAACGGCGATGGCGTTGGGCGCGCCGGTGGCACAGAGATTGGTGCCTTCTAGCGGGTCGACGGCAATATCCACCGAAGGGAAAACGGACTTGGGCGCGTGCTGGGCGAGGCCGACTTTTTCGCCGATGTAGAGCATGGGAGCTTCGTCGCGCTCGCCTTCGCCGATGACGATGGTGCCGTCCATTTCGACCTGATCCATCGTTTTGCGCATGGCTTCGACAGCGACTTCGTCGGCTTTGTGGCGATCGCCGAAGCCCATGGTGCGGGCGGCAGCGATAGCCCCATTTTCGACAACGCGCAGGAATTCAAGGCTGAGCTGTTCTTCCATGTTGGCGCCCTCCGCGGACGCAATCTTAGGGCAAAGTGAGGCTTAAGGTCGATAGGAGCGTTGGCGGCGATGAAGCGAATCCGACATCCACAAAAAGCAAGCACGCATCGAGAGCGGAATCATTGTACTTGTTCTTTACCGGGAACGGGACGAATAAGACCGTTGATGAGAAAGGGGTCGGTAAACTCGGTCATTTCGCCGGCGTGTTTTTCCTTAACGGGGAGCAGGCGCGCGGAGAGCGGCTTGTTCCATTTGACGGAGAGGGTGGCGACGTCGCCGATGATGCGGGCGAGTTCTTCGACGGTGGTGTCGCCGGGGAGGGGAATGGTGTCGAGTCCCGTGGCGCAGACGGCGGAGTAGCTGAGGAGCTGGTCGAGGGAGAGGCGGCCTTGGTTCCAGCGATCGGCGAGCGTGGGGTCTTCTAGAACGGGAAGCATTACGCCTGAATAGCCGGTGCGGCGCGCGCCGATATCTTTTAGTGCGGAAGTGATGACGCCGACGGCGGTCATGGTGCCGCTGGAGCCGAGTGGCTGCCTGGAAATAGCTTCGATGGCCGCGCCGATGGAAGCGCCTTGCGAAGAAGCGGGAGAAAGATCGAGACCCATGTAAATCCAGCCCTGCTCACGGTCAATGCGCAGAGCGGCATCTTCGACGTCGAAGGCAGCGTTGTAGAAAGCGTCGACGATCTGGCGCTTGGCTGCGGCGAGATCGGGAGCGTTTTGCGCGGCGGTGGTGAGGAGTCCGGCGGAGGCGAGGCCGATGGCGAACTGGTGGCCGGCGCCAGTGTGATACGCGCCGGGGAAGAAGGGCGAGTAGGGCGGGACACTGGCGTTGGCGGCGAAGTGGAAATTGCCTTCGCTGTGCTCAGTGGTTTCGGAAAGTTTTTTGATGAGGCGGGCGGCGGCATTGACGGCGGGCCAGTTGATGCCGGAATCCTTGGTGATGGCGAGGTTGCCGAAAATGTTTTTTGTGTTTTGCAGGACGGCGGCGAGGAGATCGGCCTGGGCGTCGCCGTCGTTGCCGGAAAGGTAGGCGGAACCGATGGAGAGGCGGACGTGGTGCTGGTCGGCGAGGCCGTCGAGATTCTTGAAGAAGCGAATGGCATCGTCGGTGGAGAGGTCCTTGGTGTAATCGGGAAAGGGTTGCGTGACGATGCGAAGGGTTTCGACGGTGTACCCGCGGGATTCGAAGACGGTTTTCGCGTAGCCGAGGAACTTGGCGGTTTCGGCGAACTGCAACTGGTATTGCGAGCGATCCAGGGTGACGAAGGCGGTGATGGTGCGGACGTGAGGCTTCGCGTTTGCGGGAGCCTTGGGCGGCGTCTGCGTCTGCGAGAAAGCGGCCGGAGTGAGTCCAAAAAGAGCGAGAAGGAATGGAGCGAAAAATTTGGCGTAGTTTTTCATGGGATTACACGAACGCGGAAATGCCCGTGATTTTTTCTCCGATGATGAGTTTGTGGATGTCGTTGGTTCCTTCGTAAGTGTAAACGCTTTCGAGATTGTTCATGTGGCGCATGATGCAGTAGTCGTCGACGATGCCGTTGGCGCCGAGGATGTCGCGGGACTTGCGCGCGGTTTCAAGCGCGATGCCGACGTTGTTCATTTTGAGCATGGAGATGTGCGAGGCGTCGGCCTTGCCCTTGTCTTTCAGGCGGCCGACGTGGAGCGCGAGCAACTGGCCCTTGACGATTTCGGTGATCATCCAGGCGAGCTTTTCCTGGACGAGTTGGTGCGAGGCGATGGGCTTGTTGGCGAACTGCTTGCGAGTCTTGGCGTATTGCAAGGCGGTATCGTAGCAGGCCATGGCCGCGCCGAGGGCGCCCCAGCCGATGCCGTAGCGCGCCTGGTTGAGGCAACCGAGCGGGCCGCGCAGGCCGCTGACGCCGGGAAGAAGATTTTCCTCGGGGATGGCGCAGTCGCTGAAGGAGAGGCCGGAAGTTACTGAGGCACGAAGGGACCATTTGCCATGGACGTCCCAGGCTTTGAAGCCGGGCGTTCCTTTTTCGACCAGGAAGCCGCGGATTTTTTCGTCTTCGGTTTTGGCCCATACGACGGCGACATCGGCGAGCGAGCCGCTGGTGATCCACATTTTTTCGCCGTTGAGAATGTATTGATTGCCCTTTTTCACGGCGCGGGTGAGCATGCCGCCGGGATTCGAGCCGAATTGCGGTTCGGTGAGGCCGAAGCAGCCGACGGCGTTGCCGGATTGCAGGCGCGGCAGCCATTTGTCTTTTTGCGCGTCGCTGCCGAAGGAATAGATCGGATACATCACCAGCGCGCCCTGCACGGAGACGAAACTACGCAGGCCGGAATCGCCACGCTCGAGTTCCTGGGTCATCAGACCGTAGGCGACGTTGGACATGCCCGCGCAGCCGTAGCCATGAAGATTGGCGCCGAAGAAACCGAGTTCGCCGAGCTGCGGGATCAGGTGCCTGGGAAAAGTGCCTTCGCGGCTGTGCTTTTCGATGATGGGGATTATTTCGTTGTCCACGAACTGGCGGGCAGTCTGGCGGACAAGTTTCTCTTCGTCGTTGAGCTGGGAATCGAAATCGATGAAATCGACACCGGGAAAAGAGGGCATGAAAGATTCCTTCGTCAGGCAAAAGGCGCGACGCAGGAAGTGTAGCAAGGCGATTCAGGGAGCGGCAAGAAAACGAGGGGATTTCGGGGAGCGGGTACACTAGAGTGGAGTGGGAAAGGACGAGTGGCGTGGCGAAACGATCGGGGAAGAAAGTCGATCCGGAGAT
>DATHMM010000117.1:0-13143 GCA_035487095.1 Candidatus Sulfotelmatobacter sp. | reverse complement strand
GGCGTGGAGCCGGCGGGCCGCAGAAAATCGGCGGCGGTTTTGGCCATGACCACGCGCATGATGGCTTCGCCGTAGCCGGTGGAGGAGACGCCACCGGTCTCCGAGTCTGCATAACAACCACAACCAATCAGAGGAGAGTCGCCGACGCGGCCGGGGAGCTTGCAGCAAGTGCCGCCGGTGGAAGTTGCGGCAAAGAGGCGCCCGTGCCGATCGAGGGCGACGGCGCCGACAGTTCCCTGCTCGTGGCCGCGATGATTTTCGGCGGCGTGCGAATCTTTGCTGCAACGGAGCCATGCTTCGCGTTCGGCGGGCGAGATCAGGTCTTCTGGATCGCAGAGCCGGACTCCATGGGCGCTGGCGAAATCTTCTGCGCCTTCGGAGACGAGCATCATGTGGGGGCATTTTTCGAGAACGGCGCGGGCGGCCTGGATGGGATTTTTCACGCGGCGCAGTCCGGCGACAGAGCCGGCGCGGAGCGTGGAGGCGTCCATGACGATGGCATCGCATTCGACGTGGCCATCGAGCGTGAGATGAGAGCCGAAGCCGGAATCGAAAGTAGGATCGTCTTCGAGGACAATGATGGCGGCTTCGATGGCATCTAGGGCGTGGCCGCCGTTTTTGAGAATATTCCAGCCGGCTTGAAGAGCGCGGAGGCATCCGGATTTGCAGGAATCTACGGCATCATCGGGAATGTCCCAGGCGCCGCCGTGAACGATGAGAGAGGGATTCATAGGGAAGCAGAATAGCAGAATTGGAAAATGGAAATTTGAAAATGGAAAAGGGGAAGAGCCAAGAGGCGATCAGCGAGCAGATAACAGCGAGCAGGAGGCGCTCGCCCTGTAAAACGATTCGGGTGGAAACTGCGCCCGCCTCGGAAGGCGGCCGCTACAAAAGCGTTAGATGAAGAAATCGAGGGTGAAGAGGAGGAGACCGAGGATAAGAAGGAAGGCGCCGAGGGAGAAACGCCGCCGGGGGAAGCGGCTGACGGAATGGAAAAAGCCGGCGGGGATTACGCGGAGTCGCGATTCGGTGCGCGGAAGATAAAAAGGACCAACGGATTCGTAGCGAGACAAATTGCGGCGGAAGGCGGAGAATTCATCCTCCATCCAAACGGAGAGTTCTTCGCGGTAACGCCAAAGATAGAGGGAGCCGAGAAGAAAAACCCCGTAGCCGAGGCAAGTCAACAGACCAAGAGCGGGACCCGAACCCCAATAAAGCATGGCACCTCGCCGCCGGCTGGGCGACCGGAATATTCTAAGCCTCTTCGTGGATCGTGAAAAGGCGAACGATTTCGAACTCTTTTTTCCCGGCGGGAGTGAGCACCTGCACTTCGTCGCCGACCTTATGATTGAGGAGCGCGCGGCCGATGGGAGAGGTGGTGGAGATCATTCCCTTTTCGACGTCGGCTTCTTCGCTGCTGACGAGCTTGTATTCAATTTCCTGGCTCTTCTGCACGTCGATGACGACGATGCGGGAGCCGTAGCCGGAGCGGTCCTTCGGAATATTGGTGAGGTTCAACATGCCGAGGTCGCCCATGCGCTTTTTGAGCTGGCCGATTTTGGCGTTGACGTAGCCCTGGCGCTCCTTGGCGTATTTGTACTCGGCGTTTTCGGAGAGGTCGCCGTGGGCACGGGCAACGGCGATTTCCTTGGGAAGATCAACGTTAAGCTCGTGCTCCAGGGAGTCAAGTTCCTGCTGGAGCTTCTGTTTAATTTTGGCAAGAGGGTCAGACATAGTTTTCCACGTCAGAGAAAAATGATGCGGAATCCGGCAAAGCCGGACTCCGCACGGAACATTATAGATGGTGGGGAAATGCCGAGACAAGGGGGAAAGAAGGGTGAGACTGGCCAAAGACAGACTAAACCATTTAGATTCAGTTTGTTGAACTGGAAGAAGAAAGGTCAACGGACCCGCAGTTCGACGCTTTGGGAGACGGATTTCCCGGCCGCATCCTGGATTGCGAGCGTGTAGGTGGTGGTTTTTCGGGGCGAGAGGTTCAGGCAGCGGGAGTGCGAAGGCCAGACCTCGCCAGCGGGGGGATCGAGAGTGACGGTCTTGGCGTTGGCGACGTCGTAGCAGAGCTGAGCGGATTCGCCGGGGTGGATGGCCGCAGGGGAGACGTAGAGGCCGCGGATGGCGAGTTCGGAGCCGCCCAACTGCTCGACGGCGAGGCGATCCTCTTCACGGCGCTGTTCGTTCTGGCGCTCCTTTGTTTGCCGTTCGTACTCCTTGCCGGATTCGTAGCGCGCAAAGAGAACATAGGAGACGTAAAGGATTACGCCAACAATCAACACCGAGGAATAGAGAAAAGGATTCTTGAACGGAGACTTCGTGGGAGGGGGAGTTTCGGAATTCATGGCCTTAACCGGAGTAGTGTTTCTTTATCCTCGAAGCTTTATTTTAACCGGAAGCCGGCCGGAATCGAAAGTAGAGGGAGTCCAAGCACAGGCTAAGCAGCGCGTACGCTTTCCTGCCAGCTCCATGCGGCGCCCGGATGGAATCCTATGCTCGCCGGGAATGAGCTTTTCGCTTAGACTCTTCCATCGTGACGATGCGAATCTCGAGACGCGCGATGATGCGGCAGGTTGCTTCGGGGGCCGCGGTTGCTTCCTTTGCGACGTCTCCTTTGCTTTCCGAAGCCGAAGAGATCCAATCCGTGCAGCGCAAGGGGCGGATACGGCAATCGGTTTCGCGATGGTGCTACGAGAAGATGCCGCTGAACGAGTTGTGCGAGAAAGGCGCGGCGATGGGATTGAAGGGCATTGATCTGTTAAACGAGGACGAATGGGAAGTGCCGGGACGTTATGGACTGGTGTGCAGCATGGGGTATGGAGGCGGGGGAGAGATTCGGAGCGGGATGAACCGCGTGGACAATCACGCGAAGATCGAGGAGGCGTTTCGGAAGAGCATTCCGCGGGCGGCGAAGCTGGGCGTGGCGAATGTGATTACGTTTTCGGGGGACCGGGGCGGGATGTCCGATGGAGAGGGGATGAAGAATACGATTGCCGGCCTGAATCGGGTGAAGAAAATCGCGGAAGACCACGGCGTGACGATCTGCATGGAACTGCTGAACAGCAAGGTGGACCACAAGGATTACATGTGCGACCACACGGCTTGGGGAGTCCGCGTGATGGAAGCGGTGAATTCGCCGCGGGTGAAACTTTTGTACGACATTTATCACATGCAAATCATGGAAGGCGACCTGATCCGGACGATCACCGAAAATATCGAGTGGCTGGGGCACTTTCATACCGGGGGCGTGCCGGGAAGGCATGAGCTGGATAACGCGCAAGAGGTGAATTGGGCGGGAGTGATGCGGGCGATTGCGGCCACGAAATTTACGGGATTTGTGGCGCACGAGTTTATTCCGACGCGAGACCCGATGCGTTCGCTGCAGGAAGCGGTGGAATTATGCGACTTGTGAACCGACTTAGTAGAGAAAAGAGTTTCCTCAGGGCTGAAGCCCGGTTTTTTGGGGCATAGATGTCGGCGGAGCTAAAGCTCCGACTCCCAGAACCGATTTTGGGCGTGCTTTTGATGGGAATGGTTTACGATTCAGCGGGTAAAGTGCGCGGTTGAAAGGAGTTTTCGTGCGACCAGAACCCCATTTGATCGATTACGCGATTATCCTGCTGTATTTCGCATTCGTGTTGGGCATCGGATTCGTGCTGAAAAAGTACATGAAGACGAGCACGGATTTTTTCCTTTCCGGCCGATCGATACCCGCTTGGATCGCGGGCCTGGCGTTTCTTTCGGCGAACCTGGGCGCGCAGGAAGTGATCGGGATGGGGGCGAGCGGGGCGAAATACGGGATTTCGACTTCGCATTTTTACTGGATTGGCGCGGTGCCGGCGATGCTGTTCGTCGGGGTGTTCATGATGCCGTTTTATTACGGGTCGCGGGCGCGCTCGGTGCCGGAATATCTCAAACTTCGTTTTGACGAGAAAACGCGGGGATTCAACGCCATTTCGTTCGCGGTGATGACGGTTTTTTCTTCGGGCGTTTCGATGTACGCGATGGGCAAGTTGCTGCAGCTTCTTCTCGGGTGGAATTTCACCGCGGCGATTTTGATTTCGGCGCTGATCGTGCTGGCGTATACATTTCTCGGCGGGCTGACCTCGGCGATCTACAACGAGGTGCTGCAGTTTTTCCTGATCGTGATGGGATTTATTCCGCTGGTCTATCTCGGCCTGAGGGATGTTGGCGGATGGGAAGGACTGAAGGCGAGGATCGCGAACGACGCGATGGTGCATTCCTGGAAGTACATGGGGCATTCGAACGCGAACCCGATGGGAGTCGAGTGGTTCGGGATGCTGATGGGCTTGGCATTCGTGCTGTCGTTCGGATACTGGTGCACGGATTTCCTGGTGGTGCAGCGGGCAATGGCGGCGGATTCGATGACCGCGGCGAGGCGCACGCCGGTGATCGCTGCGTTCCCAAAAATGGTTTTTCCGTTTCTGGTGATTTTGCCGGGGATGATCGCCGGCGTGGTGACGAGTTCCAAACTGCATGACGCGAGGGCACAAGAGGGCGTCGTGGCAAGCACCGTGGCACAATCGTCGTTTTTTACCGGTGGCAAGGGGATTATTCCCCCGAAATACGATGCGGGGGGAAATCCGGTCACGGCGGATGGAAAAGTGGTGCTGGATTACGACCTGGCGACGCCGATGATGCTAGTGCGGTATTTCCCCTCGGGCCTGCTGGGGTTGGGGCTTTGCGCGCTGATCGCATCGTTCATGTCGGGGATGGCGGGGAACACGACAGCGTTCAACACCGTCTGGACGTACGACATCTACCAGAGCTACATCAATAAGACGGCGAGCGATCAACACTATTTATGGATGGGCCGAGCGGCAACGGTTTTCGGGCTGGCGATTTCGCTGATGGCGGCGTTTGTGGCGAAGGAATTCAACAATATCCTGGACGTGCTGCAGCTGGTGTTTGCGTTCGTGAATGCGCCGCTGTTCGCGACGTTCATGCTGGGGATGTTCTGGAAGCGCACCACGGGGCACGGAGCGTTCTGGGGATTGCTGGGAGGAACGGTGGCGGCGGCGACGCATTACGGATTGACGTTGCCGGCGGGGGCTGTGCCAGGCGTAAAAGGCGGATACCTGGGGCCGATCCTCCACGTGTATCCGAGCGAGATGGCGCAAAATTTCTGGACGGCGATTTTCGCGTGGGTGGGCTGCTTTACGCTGACGATCGTGATTTCCCTGCTGACAGCGCCGCGGCCGGAAGCGGAATTGAGAGGGCTGGTGTATTCGCTGACGGCGAAACCGGAAGAGGGCGGGCTGAAGTGGTACCAGAAGCCCGCGACGCTGGCGGTGATTGTGCTGGTGCTGCTGTTTGGGCTGAACCTGATTTTCTGGTAGAAGGGCGTTGCTCGCAAAGATTATTGGAGGAGCGATGGGATTTGATATCCGGATGCCGATCGGGATGCTGTTCACCCTGTTCGGGATTTTGTTGATCGGGTACGGTGCGGCCACGCAAGGTAGCGCGACGTACGCGGAACATTCGCTGGGCGTGAACGTGAACGTGTGGTGGGGCGGCGTGCTGCTGGCTTTCGGGCTGGCGATGATCGGCTTGACGCGTATTCGGCGGAAGGGATGAGCGAGGTACGCGGATGACGGCGGAGATGGATTACCACTCGATGCTGGCAGTTGCGCTGGCAGAGGCGCGTCTGGGCTTGAAGGAAGGCGGGATTCCCATTGGGGCAGCGATTTTCGACGCGACCGGTCAGTTGATTGGCGCGGGACACAACCGGCGGGTGCAGCAGGGCGATCCCTCGATACATGGGGAGACAGATGCGTTTCGAAAAGCTGGCCGGCAGAAGAGTTATCGGAAATTGATCATGGTGACGACGCTGGCGCCGTGCTGGTATTGCAGCGGGTTGGTGCGGCAATTTGGGTTTGGCGCCGTGATTGTGGGGGAGAGCAGGAATTTTCAAGGTGGGATCGAGTGGTTGCGTTCGCTGGGAGTGAAGGTGGTGGACTTGGATTCGCCGGTGTGCGTTTCTTTGCTGGGGGAATATATTCGAGGAAATCCCGCGGTGTGGAATGAGGATATTGGGGAGGAGTCCTGATGGACCGTCTCAGAAGACGGTGCCTGCGAAGAGTTGGCCACCTGAAGGTGGCCGCTACGGTGTTGAGGCAACCGCCGCCTGTGGCGGCGTTTTCGTAGGGGCCTCACGAATTAGGAGCGGGAAGCGGGGAAAAGAAAAACTTCCGGCGACGTCGTCGATCACGTTTACCTGGCAGAGGTACAGGCCGGGCTTCAGGGATTGCAGAGGCACATCGATCTGGAAGATGACGGCTTTGCGATCGGGGGCGGTGACTTCATTGGCCATGACGGGCTTGGATTCGTAGACTTTCGCGGCACCTTGAAGGAATTCGATGCTGGTGAGGACGCGGATGGAGTCGCGCGCGGGCTTTGCGGGCTCTGGAGATTTCGGGGCATCTGGCTGCGCGGCAGCAGGAGCCGGCGCGGGTTGCACGGGGTTCCTCCCTTTTGCGGCATCGTAAACTTCGTATTGCAGGTAGAGATGCTGGTCCGGAGTGAAGACGTGCGTGATGTTCGGCACGAGTTCCATCTGGTCGCGCACCAGAGGATTGGCCGCGGATTTCTTGCCCGTTGAAGGAACGCGCAGGCTGCTGAGGACCACGGAACTCATTTTGAGCGGGGACTTGCGCAGGTCTGGGATGTGGACATCGGTTTCGAACGAGCCCATGCGCCCGGTACGATTTTCACGAATCACAAATTTGAGATGGTAATTGCCGGGGGCGAGGAGGAAGCCGGTGTTGTACTGGACGTTTTTGCGGCGGACTTCGCGCGAACTTTCGACCGCGAGCTTTACGGTGTCGCGCAGGCGGCCGACGGGGAATTTACCGCCTTCGAGGGCCTGGCCGATGATGTCGATGGTGGCGTTGTCCTTGTCCTTTTCGGTGACGAAAGGAATTTGCGAGCCGGGGACGATGAGGGAAACGGCGAGATAGTAGTGGGATTCGTCCCTGCGGAAATAGGATTCGCCCGCGTAAACGGGGACATCGACTCGCGGCAACTGGGCGGCGAGTTCGTCTTCGAGTTGCTGCTCGCGGTCAGCGCGGTCCAGATGTTCGAAGTCGCGGCCTGCGTAATAACCGGAACGGAAATCGAGCTTCAGGTCGGGGCGGTTGACGGTGACTTTCAGACGGCGGAATCTGCCGTCCTTTGCCGGATTGCTGCTGGTGAAGCCAAGGACGTAATAGACGGAGCTGTCTTTCTGCACCTGGGTGAAAATGCCGCCGAAATCGTTGGAGTCGAAGAAGGCTTTTCCGCCGGTGTCGGAGGAGAGCGTGGCGAGCGTGTCCTGAGATGAGGCGTTGCCGTTTAAGTCGTTGAGAACGGACGCGCCGGAGTACGCGGATTGACCATGGAGGCTGGCGTTCTGCGCTTCACCGCCGGGAGGAAAGGCCTGCAGGCCGCGGACGTCGAGGGAATAGATGGAAGCGTTGGCCTTGATGGCGGCGGCGGTGGCGGCGCGCAGGGCGGATTGGTTGTCGACGCCGGTCTGTGTGATTCCGTTGCTGAAATAGATGATGCTTTTCTTTTGAGGAAGCTTGCCGAGGGATTGCATAAGGGATTGCAGAGCGAGAAGTTTGCGGTCGGCGGAAAAGGTGTTGAGATCGGTGTCGTCTTCGGTGAAGGAGCCGCCGGTTTCTGCGGTGCCTTCGGCGCTGCCGGTGGTGCCCATGTCGAAGCCCTGTCCCTGGCCGGAGTTGTAGCTGGTGAGCATGGCCAGCAATTTTTCGCGGTCATCGGTGAAGTCGCAATCGACGTGCATGTTGGTGGCGAGGGAGACGAGAGCGATCAGGTCGGCGGGCTGCATTTTTGTGCCGACGAATTTCTTTGCGGCATCCACCGAACGGTCAATCTGTTCCGGCTCCATTGCGGAGAAATCGAAGAAGAGAACGATCAGGCGGCGGTCGCGTGCGTCGAGGGTGGGAGGCGCTTTTTTGGTGGAATGCAATAGCGTGCCGGGAGCGCCGCCGGAGACGGTTGCGCCGGCGGTCATCGGGAGTTGATCCACGTCCTCAAAATCGAAAGTGGAAATCTGCTGCTTCTTGCCGTCTTCGTAGAGGGTGAAGTCTCCCTGCTTCAGATCGCGGATGGGGTTTCCTTTTTTGTCGCGGGCGACGACGTTAACGAGAACGAGTTCGGTAGAGACGCGAATCGGAGTTTGTGCGGAGCCGGGCTTATCGGGCTCCTGGGCCGTGAGGCTAGCGGCGGGAGACAGAAGGACCGCTGCGGCCAGGATTGCGACGATTTCGCGAGTGGATGGCATAGTCATCATTTTTCAGAAACGAAAACGGGCCTGGACGGTGACACGCCGCATGGTGCCGACGGAGGTGACTTCACCGAAGGTCTGTGAGTTGACGGCGGTGCTGATGCCAGCAAAATTCACGTGATTGAATACGTTGTTCGCGGTAAAGCGCAAATCGAGGTTGCGAGACTCCTTGATGGGAATCGAGCGATTGATGCTCATGTCAAAGATGATGCTCCCCGGGCCTTCGATGGTGTTCCGTCCGGCATCGCCGAAGGTGGAACCGGCGGGATTCACGCAGTTTACTCCAGGAACGCAAAACGCAGCGGTGTTGAACCACTCGAGCGAGGAGGGATTGGGAAGCGAAATCGGCTGGCCTGGCACGACATTGGCGCGCTGCGAGCCGGTGACGCCGCGGGCGATATCCACGGAGCCGCCGAGAATGCTTGGGGTGAAATAAAGGCCGGAGACGACGGTGAAATCGCCGCTCCACTGCCAGTTGGAAAAGATGCGGGCCATGGTGCCCTTTTGCGCGAAACGGTGATTTTCGCCGAAAGGAAGATCGTAAATCCAGTTGCCGGTGAATTTGTGAGTTTGATTGAAGCTGGATAGCCCGCGGTCAGCGGGGAGATCGAAAGGATTCTGGGCGACGATGACGCCCCCGCCACCAATGGACGAGGCATCGTCGAGGGATTTCGAGAAGACATACTGCGCGCCAATTCCGAGGCCTTTGGACATGCGACGACGCACGCGGACCGAAGCCGCGTGGAGAATGGAGTCTCCTTCGGAGGATTCGTAGATGAAGGGTTGATTCCCGGTGACGAGCAAGGCGCGCTCTGAATCAAGGCGAGTACCCTTTGCGCCGTTGTAGCCGATGTTCAGGACAACGTTGCCGCGGAATTCATGCTGAATATCGAGATTCCATATCTGGACGTAGCCGAGGCGGTAATCGGGGTTGACGGCAAAATTATTGGTGACCGAGGTTTGCGCAGCAACTGGGAAACCGTTGACGAGAGTGAGCGGCGCGGAACCGGTGAGGCCGGTGACGGTGGTGGAATTGGTGGCGGTGTTGGCGAAGGGCGGTTGAAATGCGAAATTCTGAATGATCGTGCCATATTGAGCGAGATTGTAGTTAATGCCATAGCCCGCGCGGACCACTGTTTTCTGCATAGGCTTCCAGGCGATGCCGATGCGCGGGGCAAAATTGTTCCGGTCTGGATTCAGAAGAGAGGGATTGGGCGAGGTCAATAAAGTTCCGGAACCCGCAGGAAGCACGGCGCCTGAGGGGACGACTGGAGTGGCGGTGGCAAAGCCGGGGCCGACCTCGAGATTGGAGATTCGATCCTGGGCTTCGGTGTAGGGGCCGACGTATTCGTAGCGGAGGCCGAGGTTGAGCGAGAGACTCGGCAGAATGCGCCAGTCGTCCTGCGCGAAAAAGTCCAAGGAGTTGGCGCGGAAGTTGTAAGAGGTGGCGCCGAACTGCAGCGAGGTCTGCTGGGGAAACCCAAGGAGAAAGTCGGCGAAATCGAGGCCGGTGTTGGCGACAGGGACGGTGCTACCCGTTGCGTACTGAGAGGTGGCGAAGCCGGTGAAGACAAAACTTCCTTCAGCATTTCTGGCGGATTGGAAACTCTGGAGAATGCGGCGATAGTCTCCGCCAAAGCGCCAATAGTGCTTTGCGTGATTCCAGTTGAGGGTATCAGAGATGGTGTAGGTCTGGTCGAGCTCGCGTCGGGGAATTGGGCCGTTGAACCCGCCGAAGGAGGTGAAGCTGATGCCGGGCAGACCCCAGTCAAATGGGGCGTTGGAAATTCCGTTGATCCCCGCGCCGCCGGGCCCGGCAACATCTGTGACGTTGGAAAACAAATTTGTGGTGGAGACGTGATTGTGATTGTAGTTGAAGCGGAGATTATTGGTGGCGCGATTCTTGCCGTAGACCCAGCCAGCGGTGGCGTTAAGTCCCTGCGTGCTGGTGCCGCCGGCCAGCGAGGGGAAGGGATTCACGATGGCAGTGGAGTTGCGGGCCCAGTTGAAGCCGAAATTGATGTTGTTTTGCGGGCGCCGGCCGCCATTCCGCCCTCCGCCCGTTGAAAAGAGGCCCGGGCCGCCGGTGGAGCTGAAATTGTGGACGAGCCGCAGGGTGATCGCGTCGGAGTTGCTGGCGTCGGATGTGACGAAATGAAAATTCTGACCTCTTGAAGTCGTGGGGATATTGGGCAGGGGAATAAACTGGAGAAGGGATTCCGCGGCGGAGCTAAACAAGGATGGGTCAATCGCGTTGGGCACGCCGTTGAACTGATACTGCTGGCCGGTGGCCGGATTGAAAAGTTGCACGGGCATGCCGTTGTTATAAGTAGCGTTCGAAAAATTGCCGCCGCGTTCAGCGAGCGTTGGAACGGTGGAGAAAGCGTCGTAGGGAGTGTCGCCGCGCGAGCCGTTCCAGCCGGCGAAAAAGAACCATTTGTTGCCGCCGTTGAAAAGCTTGGGAATATTCAAGGGGCCGCCGACATTCGCGCCGAAGTGTGATTGATTGTATTGCGACTTGGCGATGGGAGAGCCGCTGAGGGAGAAGGGAGTGGCGTCGAGGGAGGAGTTGTCGTCGGAGAAATAGAGGACGCCATGGGGCTGATTGACGTTGAGACCGCGGCCTCCGATGCGGCCGATCGCGATCTGTCCGCCGCCCATTCCGCCGCCTGGGCCTCCCGAGCCGGGCCCGCCGCCGAGTCCGCCAAAACCTTCGCGTTGCATGCGATCGCGAAATTCCTGAATGCGGTCCTGAAGATCCTGCTCGCTGCCGCCGCCGAAATCCTGGGTACGGCCCTGCGCGCCGCTGATACTGATGGACTCGGTGGGAGCATCGGCGCCGGCGCCGTTCAAAGGCAGAGAAGAGAGGTCACCGGGGTTTTGATTTCCGTTGGGGACGCCGTTACCGCCGAAGCCGGTGTTGCCTCCGGAGAGAGACGAGAGCGCGCTATCGAGGGCGAGACTTTGGAAGCCGCGTCCAGCCGTGACGCTGGCGTTGGAATTATTGGATTGCTGCTGCTCGCGTGAGGCCAAAACCAGCTCGGCGTCGAGTTTTCCGGCGGGATTCGCGGGATTGAGGACGAGTTCGCGTGTGAAGAGAGAAAATCCCATGAATTCGATGCGCAGAACGTAGCGGCCGCGCACGATGCCAGTAAACGAGAATTTGCCGTCAGCATCGGTAACAACGGAATATTTCTTGCCGGTCAGTGTGTTCGAGGCGGTTACGGTGGCGCCGGGCAACGGTGTTTTGCCGGTGTGGGCCGTGCCGCTGATTTCATAGGAAGGCGGCGGAGCGTTTTGCGAATCAGATTGTGGCGCAGCAACGGGAGGCGGAGCGGGCTGAACCGTGGCAGGCGCGGGGTCTTGTGCCGGCGCGCGCAGGGCGAGGAACATCACGAACAGGAGAAGTTTGCACGCGCCGCGAAGTATTGACTTCAACCAGAACTCCCCCGATGAGCTACTGCTGCGGCGAATTGGCCACCGGAGCTTTGGCGTGACCGGACGAACCAGCGCCGGCTTGGGCAAATTGCTGCATGCGTTCCCACTGTTCGGAAGAAAGAAGGATCACTGACTTAGGAACGAAGACATTCTGCTGCAAGCCACCGCGGGCGACGACGTGATCCCCGGCCTGGATATCCGCCATAGTGATGCTTTCGCGGCCCCGGCGCAATGAAGTTTCTTCGTTGAGTTCGAGGGTTTGCGTAACGTTGTCCACGCGGAGAATGGTCAGCTTGGGCGCGTCAATGGATTTTACTACGCCCGCGACAAAGTCCTTGCCCATTTCCCCGAGAGCCATGCCTCCACCCGAGCCGCCACCCGGACCTCCGGGTCCGTTCGCGGAGCGACCGCTGAGGGATTGAGCGGTTATGGAGTGGTCGGAATTTTCGTCGCCGCGCACCATCACGAAGTCACCGACTTTGAACTCGGAAAGCTGGACGGGCTGGCGATCCTTGCGGTACTCGGTTTTGTCCGTCAGGTTGACGGTTACGGTGGAGCCATCTGGCCGCGCGACCTGGAGCGATTTGCCGCTCAGAGAGGTAATCTTGCCAATGGTTCGGTTACCATCCCTTTGGCCGCCGCGTCCCGAACCATGGCTCCCGCCGGAAGAAGGACTTTGCGTTTGATCTTGCGGGGGAGACTGGGAATCGGGAGACTGTGCGGGGCTGGCGACGGCGAAAGAAAGAAATAGAAAGCTCAACAGATACAGATGCTTACGGCTCGTCATGATGGTTTCCTCAGTGAAACTGCTCGTTAATATAAAGACGCAAGCCCGGCGGCCAAAGTAACGCGAAAACAACGCGTGGGGCGGGGGAACGGACTCTGCCTCAACCTTAGATAATTCCGGGAAATCAGGGGGAAAGTTCCCGACGGGACCTGGCCGAAGCGGGAGAAATCCACGGGTTGAATCTCAGTTCGAGCCTGCCGTGCGGGCGGCAACGGACGATGGATAGCTGGGTCCATAAGATACTGATTATCACTGCCTTAATGTGAAGCGGCGAGCATCAAGGATGCGCGGTTTCGAGGGCGAGTGCGTGCAGGCCGTTCGCGTCGAAGGCGTGGCCTGTTGCCAAAACTCCTGGGACACCGATGAGATTGAGGGCGCTTTCGGGAAGTGGCACTCCGTTCTTTGCGGTGAGGACAACATAGACAACGCCGCCCTGATCGGCAACGAAGAGCAGGGGGCTGCCGGCGGCGGCGCAGAATTTTGCGCAGAAGGCATGGTCGTACGCGTGGGTGTGGGTGCCGAGAAAGCAGTTCGCGTCGGCAAGTTCGCCGCGGAGACTTACGGAGTCTCCGCGAACGGACTGGCCGGCGAGGAG
>DATHMM010000116.1:0-14698 GCA_035487095.1 Candidatus Sulfotelmatobacter sp. | reverse complement strand
GGGCTCGCGTGTGCTTGGAAAGGAGGCATCACTCCGAAAATGTGTAGTTTTTCGGTGAGCGCCCGATTCCCATCACTGGATCGGGCGGATTTGTTTTACAAAGTGCTTGCGCCGAGAGCGCCGGACGGTGCATCGAAGATTTGAGATACATGACCACACTTCACGACAAATTCGGGCGGCAGATCACCGACCTGCGCATCTCTATCACGGATCGCTGCAACTTCCGCTGCGTCTATTGCCGCTCCGCCGACCCGGAAAATTATCGCGAGCACGAGCAGATTCTTTCCTGGCCCGAACTCGAGCGCCTGGCACGCATTTTCGTGGACCTCGGCATTCAGAAAATACGCATCACGGGCGGCGAACCGCTGGTGCGCGAAGGCGCGGAAGGCTACATCCGCAAGTTGCGCGAACTGGGCGTGCCGGACATTTCCATGACCACGAACGGCCACCTGCTGGCCCAGCGCCTGCCCTCGCTCATCGCTGCCGGCCTGCATCGCATCAACATCAGCCTCGATTCGCTGGACCCCATCAAGTTCGAAAAAATCACCCGCACGCGCACCTACGACTCCGTGATGCGCGGCATCGACGCGGTGCAGAACTCCGCGCTCGCTCCTGCGAAAATCAACGCCGTCCTCGTCCGCGGTTTCAACGAAGATGAAGTGGAAGCCTTCGGCGCCTTCGCGCGCGACCGCGGCGTAATCATGCGCTTCATCGAATTCATGCCCCTCGATGCCGACCGTCACTGGTCGCGCGAACTGATGGTACCCGCCGAGGAAGTCCATCGCCGCATCCACGCGCAATGGCCGCTGGTGCAGATTCCCCACGCGAAAAGCGAAACCGCGCGCAAATATAAATTTGCGAACGGCGCCCCTGGCGAGATCGGCTTGATCGCCCCGGTCACCCAGCCCTTCTGCGGCCACTGCTCGCGCATCCGCCTCACCGCCGACGGCAAAGTCCGCACCTGTCTCTTCAGCAAGGACGATCACGATCTGCGAGCGCTGCTCCGCAACGGCGCTTCCGACCACGACATCGAAGAACGCATTCGCGCCGTGGTCGATGAAAAAGAAGCCGGCCATCGCATCAACGAGCCTGGCTTCCAGCCGCCCTCGCGCACCATGGTTTTCATCGGCGGCTAGACAATTCCCCGTCCTGCAGTTCTCCAGACTCCTGCACATCCGCGTGTTATCCTTGCCTCAGGCCTTTAGTTGCCCCGGGAATGGACGGAATCGTATGCCGGAAGACCACGACGACGAGCGCGAAGAGCAGCCAGAGCAACCCCAGCGATTGTTCACCCTCACCGAAGCGGAACGCACCCGCCAGGAGCTGGAGCCGTTCCTGATCGAAGCCATTGGCGCGCGCAAAAAGCTTTCCGTGCTCGAGCAGGACTTAAATGCCGTCTCCACGCGCATCATGATGATGGGCGGTGTGCTGGTTCCCTACGCGAAGCTCGCAGAAAAGCGCATGGAGCAACAGAATCTGGCCGAAGTGATGAAGAGCAACTTGGAAAAAATTCTCTCCACGGGCTGCCTCATCAAGGATCTCGACGTCGGCCTGCTCGATTTTCCCGCCATTGTGGACAACCAGGAAGTGTACTTGTGCTGGAAGCTCGGCGAAGACCGCATCCGCTATTACCACCGCCAGGATGAAGGCTACTCCGGTCGCAAGCCCCTGGACCCGCGCGATCTCGGCCCCGGCACGCACTTGCAGTAAAAAGAGCCTTTGTAGCGGCCGCCTTCTGAGGCGGGCGTCTTTAACGCCAGTGCATCCAACTACCATTCGCAAAACGCCGCAACGGGAGCAACACATCACCATGACCGAAAACCGACTGAAAGATTCCACCAGCCCCTACTTGCGTTCTGCGGCACACCAGCCCATCAACTGGTACGAATGGGGCGAAGACGCTTTCAGTCTAGCCAAGACCCAGGACAAGCCAATTCTGCTCGACATCGGCGCGGTCTGGTGCCACTGGTGCCACGTGATTGATCGCGAGAGCTACGAAAATCCCACCATCGCCAAAATCATCAACGAGCATTTCGTTCCCGTAAAGGTGGACCGCGACGAGCGACCCGACGTCGATTCCCGCTACCAATCCGCCATCAGCGCCATCAGCGGGCAGGGCGGCTGGCCGCTGACCGGTTTTCTGATGCCCGACGGCAAGCCGTTTTTCGGCGGCACGTATTTCCCGCCCGAAGATATGGGCGGGCGGCCCGGCTTTCGCCGCATCCTGCAGGCGGTTGCTGATGCGTTCAAGAACAAGCGCGAGGATTTGCTGAAAACCTCCGAATCGCTCGCCGAAGCGGTCGCGAAGGCGGAGGCGTTCGCCGGCGCTCGCGGCGAATTTGACCTCGGCGTGATCGATTCGCAGATCAGCTCCCTGACCCAGCTTTTCGATCTGCGAAATGGCGGCTTCGGCAATGCGCCAAAATTTCCTCACGCCTCGGCCGTCGATCTCCTGTTTGAGCGATTCCGCCACACAGGTGAAAAACACCTCCTCGCCATGGCCGAAACCACGCTCGAAAAAATGGCCAAGGGCGGCGTTTACGATCAGCTCGCGGGCGGCTTCCACCGCTACTCCGTAGATGAACGCTGGCTCGTCCCTCACTTCGAAAAAATGTCCTACGACAATTCCGAATTGCTCAAGAACTTTGTCCATGCGGCTCAGGTCAGCGGAAAACACGATTGGGAAGCCTCTTTCAGCGACACCGCCGACGGAATCATTCTTTGGGTCAATCGCGAACTTTCGGACCAGGAAAAGGGGGGGTTCTACGCCAGCCAGGACGCGGACTACTCTCTCGACGACGATGGTGATTACTTCACCTGGACTTTGGACGAAGTACGCGCAGTCCTTATGCCCGAAGAGTCCGCCGTGATTGAACTGTACTACGACGTCGAAGCGCATGGAGAAATGCATCACAACCCGGCCAAGAATGTATTGTGGATCGCTAGAGGGTTCAACGAAATCGCGCAGACGCTAGGGAAGAATCCCGACGATGTGGTCACCATCAAATTGCAGGCCGAAGCAAAAATGAGGCAAGCGCGCGCCGCCCGGCCGGTCCCTTTCATTGACAAAACTATGTATGTGGCGTGGAACGCGATGTTCGTCTCGGCTTACCTGGACGCCTCCCGATTCTTATTCAACCCCCAAATCACTACCGAAGCTCGTGCGTTTGCGCTGAAAACCATCGATCGCATGTTGCGGGAAGCGTGGGGCGAGGATAACGGTTTTGCCCACCGCATCGGCGGTCCGGCGCTTCGCGGCTCGCTGGACGATCAAGTTTTCGGCGTAATGGCGCTGCTCGACGCCTACGAGACAACTGTCGATGCGAAATTTTTTCGCGCCGCGCAACTCACGATGGATCTTGCCATCGAAAAATATGGCGACGCGGAAAATGGCGGCTTCTTCGACCGCGCCTCCGACGCCCCCGCAATGGGTGGCCTCGAAGTGCGCCGCAAGCCCTTCCAGGATTCCCCCACCCCCAGCGCCAATTCCGTCGCCGCGATGGCCCTCACGCGCATGCACGCCTACACGGACGATCCGAAATATTACGACTGGGCCAAGAAGACGCTCGAAGCCTTCGCCGGTATCGCGCCACAATACGGCCTCTTCGCCGCAACCTATGGCCTCGCCGCGCTACTCTTTGCAGAACACCCAACACAGGTGGTTATCACCGGCGCGGAAGGTGACGCCGCCGCGGAAAAGCTCGAGCGCGCCGCCAACGACATCTTTCGTTTTGGCAAAGCCGTTCTCCGCGTTACTCCGGCGACGTCGCTCGAATTTCTTCCCGTAGCCCTGCGCCAAACGCTGCCACATCTACCGAAAGACAAACCCAGCGCCCTCGTTTGCTCCGGCAACACCTGCCTCCCGCCCACCAGCGATCCCGAAGAACTAAAGCGCCTCCTCGAAAAGGGAATAGCCGGCACGGCAGTCGGCTAAATGCATTTGCTTTTGTAGCGGCCGCCTTCCGAGGCGGGCGTTTTTTGCCCGTCCCGAACGCACCTACGGGACGGCGCCTTGCCTTTGGAATGCGGGAGCTCTGCTCCCGCTTTTGGGGTATATGCGTCTCCTCCCAAATCAAATTTAGTGGCGGGCCATACCCCTCAAAAGCGGCGGCAGAGCCGCCGCACTCCGACTTGGCCTCCCCAAAAAAATGGGCACGATGCCATCGCACCGTGCCCTAACTCGCTCGGAGGCTTACGACTCCTCTACCTCCTTTATTTCCTTTACTTCATTTACTTCCTTATTTCTTCGGCCTCGATTCCGGCGGCACCAACCCATTGTCCCGGTAGTACACCACCAACTGCCCGTAATGTTCCCCCGAATGCTCAATCAACCCGTAAGCCAAATCGTACAACCGGTCCAGATGCGTGTTGCCATCGTTGACCGCTTCCATCAGTCCTTTATCGCCCTTGGCCTTAATCTCCGCGGCGCCGTCTTCCACGCACTTCTTCACGAACGCCACCAGGTCCGCCCGGTTCTTGATGTTCAGGTCCTTCGGATCATCCGCGTAGCGCGACTTCTTTCCCGCGGCGGTGTCCGTGAAGTAGTACATGGACGCCGAGGCGTGTACCAGGTTCGCCACAAATGTCCGCGACTCCGCCTGCGGTTTGAATGAGTACTTGTCCTCGGGAAAGTCCTGCGCCATGGCAATTAGCTTCCGTCCGATATCGTTCCACTGCTCCAGTACGGCTTCCGACGGGCTGGGCGCCGGCCCCGGTGCTTTCTTCGGGGCTTCCTGGGCCCGCAGGGGAGCCAATGCAAAACACACCGCCAACCATGCCAAGGCATACCTGGAAAAACGTTTCATAGCTTCTCTCCTTTGAAAGTTTAGGCGAAGGCCTGCTGTCTCCCATAAGACGCTCCGCTGCGCCGGATATTTCACTTTGGTAGGAAAAAGACAGGCCAACCGGCCCCGGGCCGCCAGCCATCATACGTTATGGGCCCCCGGAAGTCGCGCAAAAGCCCGGAAACGGGGAGGTTTATCTCTCGTTACGCGACCAAAAGACCATACAAAAGCCTTACGCGCAGCATGGTACTCTGATAAGACATAGTCGAGGGAGTTAAGCATTGATTTGGAGTTGGTTCTTACTCAAGTTTTTCATTGGACTGTCGATTGTGACGGTTCTGTTCTTGTCCCAGCGTTTCTGGTACCGGGCCTTGTGGCGCGTCACCGGACACTGGGGCCGAACCACCCTGCGCGTAGGCGTTCGCCTGCTCTATTTCGTGGGCTGGCTGCTGATCATCACCACTCTCGCCGATAACATCCGCCAGGATCACGGTCGGCTCCTGTCGAATCACTCTCCGGTTACCACGTTCGCGGGCCTCTGGTTTGCCAGCGCGCTCTTCGGCTATCTGGCCATCAAGTTCGTCCATGGCATCGAGTGGCTGTGGCGCCGCTTGCATAAGCCGGTGCCGCAAGATCCCTCCAGGCTGCCGGCGCACCGCATCGAGCTGGAAGACATCGTTCCAGACCCCTCGCGCCGCACCTTTTTCCGCACCGCCAGCGTAGTGGCGGGCGCCGCGCCGTTTTTGGGCGTGATGTATGGCTTTGCCGCCGAACGCCTGCGCTACGAATTGCGCCGCATCGAAATCCCCCTCAACAACCTGCCCGCCGAACTTGACGGCATGCAGATCGTCCAGCTCAGCGACATTCACCTGAGCGCGTATATGAGCCGCGAATCGGTCCGCCGGGCCGTGGATATGGCCAATGATGTTGGCGCCGACCTGGCCGTCGTCACCGGAGACCTCATCACCGGCATGCACGACTCCATGTGGGACTGCGTCGAGGAAGTGCGCCAGTTGCGCGCGCCGCTCGGCGTCTATGGCTGCAACGGTAACCACGAGATTTACGCTCGCGCGGAGGATCTCGCCGAGCGTCTCTACCGGCAGGCCGGCATGAAGCTCCTGCGCCGCGAAAACGCCATCATTCATTACAAGGGCGCGCAACTGAATTTAATCGGCGTGGACTACCAGCGCGAACGAGGTCCCAGCGGCCGCAAGCAGCAGATGCTCGCCAATTTCGAGCCGCTGGTGCGTCGCGACATGCCCAACATTCTCTTGTCGCACAACCCGAACACGTTCAATCGCGCTGCGGAATTGGGCGTTGAGCTCTCCCTCGCCGGCCACACCCACGGCGGCCAGGTGCAGGTCGAAATTCTGGACGTCAGCCTCAGCCCCGCGCGCTTCATCACCGATTACATCGCCGGCCTCTATCACCGGCCCCTGCTCATGCCCGACCAGCCAAAGCGCATGGGCGAAACGATCAAGCTCATGCCCAACGCCCCCAACGGCCTCGCCGCCCTCTACGTAAACCGCGGCATCGGCACCGTCGGTGCCCCAGTCCGCCTCGGCGTCCCGCCGGAAATCACCCACATAGTTCTCCGCCGCGTGTAACCCTTCACGTAGCGGCCGCCTTCCGAGGCAGGCGCCTTTTTCGCCAATCACGCAACCTTCGCAAATCGCATGCATCCGCACCACATAAACGCTTGTTTGCGATTCTGTCTCTTACCCAGCGATTTTGCCGGGGTCGACGGCGGCCGTGGCAGGCTCTCCAGTGCTCGCAGAGACTGAACTGGAGGTAAGCGAGAGCGCCGGTACAGGTTCGTCTTTGCTCATCGACGGGAACTTTCCATAGGTCATCCCGCGCCACAGCCACTCCATCGGCCCGAATCGATACCGTTGCAGCCACCAGTTGCTGACCACCACCTGAGCCGAATATAGAACGACCGTCGGGATCAGCCCGATCGCCGGCCCGATGCGCCCGTAAAGGCCCGTCGTATAGTGGTAGAAAAACAAAGTGCAAATCACGGACTGCATCAGGTAATTCGTCAAAGCCGTCCGGCCCACCGCGGCAAACGGCAGCAGGTAGCGTCGCTTCTTCTCATCCAGATAAAGCAACGCAAGGCCCGAAGCGTATCCCGCCGCCAGGATGTGGGATCCCGGCAGCCACAGCACTCCCGCCGACCAGGCCCGCACCGAAACTACCCCCGGGGGCACTGCCGCCCTCGTGATGGCCACATACAGGCTGATGATCGTCCCTACCGGGAGGCACCATGCGCACACGCGCTTTAACACCGGCCTGTATTCATCGAGCCGTTGGACGATACCCGCTCGCCACACCCACATCCCAAGGAGGAACAGCGCCGCCGCATAGATCGCGAATAGATTGAGGGGCAACTCCCGCTTCCACTCCACCCAGTTCTGCGCCAGGATCTGCCGCACCGTTCCATGCGCGTAAATCTGCACCACCGCGTAGATCTTCTGCACGTCTTCCGGCTTCGGCTTCATCCAGGCGGGCCGGAAACGCGTGTAATACAAGCCCAGAAAAAATGTGGAGACGACGATCGGCAGGGCAAACATGCTTCCCGCCCACCACAAAAGTGTCTTTTGCTGCCGGTTGCGGAACAGCAGCAGGATGGCGCCCGAAAGCGCATAGGTAAGCAAGACGTCGCCCGCCCAGATCAGCATCCCGTGGATCAGCCCGAACAATGCCAGCGCCAGCAACCGCCGCGGATAAAAACCCATGAAGCGCACGCCGCGCGCCTCCGCCCGGCTCATCTGGATGGCAAAGCCCATCCCGAACAAAAAGGAAAATATGGTGATGAACTTACCCTGGATAAATCCGTCGATGAAGATCTGGGCTAGTGCGTCGGCCCGCCCGTGGAAAAGGATTCCTATGTTGTCGTAGCAATCGAGCGGCGCGAAGAAAGCGCGCATGTTCGCCGCAAGAATTCCGAAGAGAGCCATGCCCCGCAGCACATCGATAAATACGATGCGCTCGGAGAGGCCGACCGGCCCAACCCGTGGAGGATCTTGATTCATACGGCCTCCTCGCAGTGACTGCAATGATATACGCGTGGGGCTGCGGAAAGTATCAAATGTCCCAATATGCCGCGGCCCGTTAGCGAGCCGCGTTTCCAGTTTCCGCCGTGGATGCTAGAATCTCCTCGGTCATTCCATGATCATGAAAGAGAAGAACTTCTGGCTGGATACGGTGGCGGAGCCTGCCACGGGCGCAACCGGCGCATTACCCGGCAAGGTTGAGGTCGCAATCGTTGGCGGAGGATTCTGCGGCCTCTCGGCGGCGCGCGTGCTGGCGCAACGCGGCGTAAGCGTAGCCCTGTTCGAAGCCGAATCTCTTGGCTGGGGCGCCAGTTGCCGCAACGGCGGCATGGTGCTTACCGGCATGAAACTGCCCGTACCCACGCTGATCAAGCGCTATGGCCGCGAAGCCGTGCAGCGCATGTACGCCGCTTCGCTCGAATCCATCGACCTGGTCGAGCGGATCGTCCAGGAAGAGGGAATCGACTGCGATTTCTCCCGCTGCGGCCACCTGGAAGTGGCCTGCAAGCGAGCGCATTTCGACGATTACGCCGCAGCCGCCGCGCGCATCAAGAGCGAGTTCAATCACGAACTGCGCATCATTCCGAAGAACACGCTGCAAACCGAAATCGGCTCGCAAATTTATTTTGGCGGCATGGTGGACGAAACCAGTGCTGGCGTAAACCCCGCCCGCTACGTGCACGGTCTGGCCAAAGCTGCCCAGCGCCACGGCGCCTGCCTCTTCGACCACACCCGCGTCACGCGAGTCTCCTCACAGACAAGCGGCGCAAGCGGCAGCTTCCGCATCGAAACCACGCGCGACTCGCTCACCGCGAAAGAAGTCCTGCTCGCCAGCGGCGCCTACACGACAGATGCAACACCTTCCCTGCGCAAGAAAGTCATTCCCATCGGCTCCTACATCATCGCCACGGAAGTTCTTCCCGACGCCCTCGCCTCCGAAGTCAGCCCGCGCAACCGCATGATCTACGACTCCAAACATTTTCTCTACTACTACCGCCTGACGCCCGACAATCGCATGCTCTTCGGCGGACGCGCCGCCTTCTTCCCCGAATCCGAAAGCACCGTGCGCGAAAGCGCCGAGCTCCTGCGCCAGGGCATGATCGAGGTCTATCCCCAATTGCGCGATACAAAAGTCGAATACGTCTGGGGCGGCACGCTCGATTTCGCGATGGACGTGATGCCGCACTCCGGCAAAATCGACGGCATGCATTTCGCGCTGGGATTCGCCGGCCACGGCGTAGCGGCCGCCACCTGGATGGGCGCAAAACTCGCGGGCGTCATCTGCGGCGATCCCGACGACAATCCCTTTTCCCGCATCCCGTTTCCCGGCGCGCCCCTCGGCCTCCGCAGCGGCAACACCTGGGCCCTGCCCCTCGCCGGCGCCTACTACAAAGCCCTCGATTGGCTCACCTAATCCCCATGTGGCACAGGCATTCCTGCCTGTGCACCCGAGCCACCAGCACTAATTCCAACGCCCAAAAAGACGTAAGTGCCCACGATTCATTCTTCGGCCTCTCATCCGCTGCAATCCAAAAGTCCAGCGCCGGAGGCGCGGCAGAACTTTGCCAGGCTCACGTCCCATTTTGTTTTTCCACCAACCTCTTAATCCCCGGAAACACAAAATACGCCGCCACGCCCAGCGCCACCGGCACCGGCCCCCACTTCAGCGCAAACTTGTCGCTGAACACCAGCGCCACAATCGTCATCAGAATCGGCGCGATCACCACGTAAGCCAGCCCCGTGTTTCCCCACGGAATCCGGAACGGCCGCGGGGTCTCCGGCTGCGTCTTCCGCAATTTCCAAGCCGCCAACACCGTGAGGACGGTCACCAGGCTCCGCAGCCACACATACACGGTCAGCAACTGCGCCAGCGTATGAAACGCCAGCAGTGCGTAGACCCCCGACGAAATCAGGATCGCGATCCACGGCGTCCCGTATTTCGGGTGCTTGGCCGCAAATACCGGCGGCAGGTAGCCGTCCTCCGCCATCGAAGACGGCATCCGCGTGCTCGTCAGCACCGTCGCGTTCAGCAGCGAAACATTCCCCAGCATCGCGGCCAGGGTCAGGGAAATTCCCAGCAGGCTTCCCCCAATCAGCAACCCCGCGGTCGGCAAATAAGCCGAGTTCCATTGATCCCAGTCGCCCAGCGCCGCCAGTGAAAAAAGCGCCGGCAAGAAATACGTCGCGATCGAAAGCGGCACAACAATCGCCAGTGCAATCGGAAAATTCCGCTGCGGATTTTCAATCTCCTCGGCCACGCTCGAACACTGCTCGTATCCCGAATACAGCCACAACCCCAACGCCAGCCCCACGCCGAACACCTGAAACGGCGGCACATGCGGAGGCACAAAGGGATGGAACGGATGGAAATGCCATTTCGTCGCCGCGATCAGACACAACGCCATGACCGGCACAAGCACCGAAACCTCCAGCACCGTGGACACGATCCCCACCATCTGAATCCCGCGAATATTCACGTACGCTAGCAGCGCAATCAGCGCCACCGAAACCAGGTAATGCTTCCAGCCCACCAGCGAAGGGAAAAATCCTCCCAGGTAATCGCTGAACAGCACCGCGTAGCTCCCGCCCAGCAGCCAAGAAGCGCTCCAGTTCCACCATCCCGCCAGGAATCCCCAGAAATTTCCGTAGCCGGCGCGCACCCAGCGGTAAAATCCGCCTTCCACGGGAATCGCCGTCGTCAGTTCCGCCGCCACCAGCGAAACCGGCACGCACCAGAAAAGCGGAATCGCCAGCAGATACACCAGCGTCAAGCCGGGCCCGCTGGTCGTCACCATCCCTTCCATGCCGAACGGGCCGCCCGTCGTGTAAGCGAACATCACAAACACGAAATAGAGCAGTCCCGCTTTTTTTGTTGCTGTTTTGGCTGTGCTCAAAGTTTTGCCGGAAGTGTACTCTACTTCACGGGCGAGTGCTGGACTTGGCTCTCAAAGTGCGCGACACTCGGCGCGCCCGATTTGGATCTGATGAATGATACTTCTCCTAATGGGAGTCACAGGCTCCGGCAAAAGCACCGTCGGCAAACTCGTGGCCGACCGATTGGCCTGGGTGTTTCTGGAAGCCGATGAATTTCATTCGCCCCAAAATATCGCGAAAATGCGCGCCGGTATTCCCCTGACGGACACCGACCGCCTGCCGTGGCTCGATGCCATCCATGCCAGGCTCGTGGCGCTGCACGCGGAGGGGAAAGACATCGTCCTCGGGTGTTCCGCACTCAAGGAAAGTTACCGCCAGCGGCTCGCGAAAAATCTGCCCCTCGAAATCGTCTACCTCAAGGGTTCGCCGGCCTTCATCGGCATGCGCCTGCGCGAGCGCCACGGCCACTTCGCGGGAACACCTATTCTCGCGGGGCAGTTTGCCGACCTCGAGGAGCCGCGCGAAGCCTTCACTCTTCCCGTGGAATTGCCGCCCGAAGACATCGTGCGCAAGATTCTGCAGCACTTTTCGCTCGCGCCAAAAAGCTCCATCGATGAGCCCGCGCTCCTGAACAAACTTCGCTGGCGCCTGCTTCCGTTTCTCTTCCTCTTGTACGTCGTCGCCTATCTCGACCGCATCAACGTCGGTTTCGCCGCCCTGCAGATGAAGGGGCAACTCGGCTTCAGCGACGCGGTCTACGGCCTCGGCGCGGGAATTTTCTTCCTCGGCTACTTCCTGTTTCAGGTTCCGGCAAACCTGGCAATGGAGCGCGTCGGCGCCCGCCGCTGGATCTCCGCGCTGATGATCTGCTGGGGCATAATCTCCGGCTGCATGTTTGCCGTTCACTCCGTTGCATCCTTTTATTCGCTGCGGTTTCTCCTGGGCGTTGCCGAAGCCGGATTCTTTCCCGGCGTAATTTTCTACCTCCGTTCCTGGTTCCCGGCCCGTGCTCGAGCCGGAGTCGTCGCGTTGTTCATGACCGCTGGCCCCGTCTCCGGCGTGATTGGCGGCCCCATTTCCGGCATGCTGCTGGGTTGGAATCACCGTGGAGGCCTCGCCGGCTGGCAGTGGATGTTTCTTCTCGAAGCCGTCCCCGCGATTCTGCTGGGTTTCGCGGCGTGGGCTTTTCTTGCGGACAATCCCAGCCGCGCGCCCTGGCTGTTTCCAGCGGAGAAAGCCTGGCTGTTGCAGACTCTTGAGGACGAAAAAAGCCCGGCATCGCTAAGTTCAGAAGATCATCCGGGTCTCTGGTTCGTGAACGCCCGCCTCTGGGGATTTGCGCTTGTCTATTTCGGCTTGAACACTTGCACTTACGGAATCAGCCTCTGGCTGCCAACCGCCCTCCACTCGCTCACCGGTCTTTCCAATTTTCTTCTCGGACTTCTAACCACGGTCCCCAATCTCGCCGCGGCGATCCTCATGGTTCTCATCGGCGCGCACTCGGATAGCTCGGGAGAGCGCCGCTGGCACATCGCTCTTTCCGCGTTCGCTGGAGGCATCGCCCTGGTCGTCAGCGGCTTTTCGCCAGGCATCACGATAAGCGTTTTTTGCTTTGCCATCGCTCTTTCCGCCTCTTCCTCAATGACCGGGCCGTTCTGGGCGATGGCCTCCTCCTCAATCACGGCGGCCGCCGCGGCGCGCTCCATCGCCCTGATCAACGCCGTCGGCAATCTCGGCAGCGGCTTCGGCCCCTACTGGATCGGCTATCTTCGCGACGCGACTGGTTCGTTTCGTGCCGGCCTTCTGAGTGTCGCCGCCTTGCTCACCCTGGCCGGCCTGATCGTCCTGGTCCTTGATCGCGGCCCGCGGCCCTCAAACTAACATCGGCGAACTTCCCCTTACCGTCTCCTACATAAATTGGCTTCTTGCAGATTCTCCTCAATCACGAAATAATCGCACGCTTGCATTTCAGGAGCACTTCAGGAGCCCTACTTGTCCAGATTAACTCGCTTCGCCCTGTTCGCCGCTTGCCTCATTGCTTTGATTACTCTCTCGCTTCATTCGCGCGTTGCCGCGGATGAATCCCCGCTCTACGGTTATTCCGCCGAAGCTTCCCGGGCTGAGCGCCAGTGGGAAGAAAAGCTTCGCGCCATCCCCAGCCCCGATAATATGCGCGAATATATGCGGCGCCTCTCCGCCCGCCCCCACAACGTCGGTTCGCCCTACGACAAGGACAACGCCGACTGGCTCGCCGCAAAATTCAAGGAATTCGGGTTCGACGTCCAAATCGAATCCTACGATGTCCTCTTTCCCACTCCCAAAGAGCGCCAACTCGAACTTCTCGATTGCAAAGGCGCTTCCACCACCGGCTGCTCGGTGAAATTCACCGCAAAGCTCGAAGAGCCCACGCTCGCTGTGGATCCCACGTCCGGCCAAAAATCCGAGCAGTTGCCCACGTACAACGCATTTTCAAAAGACGGTGACGTCGTCGCGCCCCTCGTCTATGTCAATTACGGAATCCCGGAAGACTACGAGCGCCTCGAACGCCTCGGCGTCTCCGTCAAAGGCGCCATCGCCATCGCGCGTTACGGCCACTCCTGGCGCGGCATCAAGCCCAAGGTCGCCGCCGAGCACGGCGCCGTCGGCTGCATCATCTATTCCGATCCCGAGGGCGACGGTTATACCCCCGGCGAAACATTTCCCAAAGGCGGCTTTCGCCCCAGCGATGGCGTGCAGCGCGGCAGCGTGGCCGACGATCCAATCTATCCGGGCGATCCCCTCACTCCCGGCGTAGCCGCAAAAAAGGATGCCAAGCGCCTGAAGCTCGAAGACTCTCCGGTCATCACCAAAATTCCCGTGCTGCCCATTTCCTATGGTGATGCCCAACCTCTGCTCGCAGCGCTCACCGGCCCGGTCGTTCCCAGCGAATGGCGCGGAAACCTTCCGCTCACCTACCACGTTGGCCCAAGCACGCTCAAAGTTCACTTGAAGATGAAATCCAACTGGGATCTGAAGCCCATTTATGACGTCATCGCCAGAATTCCCGGCAGCTCGATTCCCGATCAATGGATTATCCGTGGCAATCACCACGACGCCTGGGTCAACGGCGCCGAAGATCCCATCTCCGGCCTGGTTGCCGAACTCGAAGAGGCTCGCGCCTTCGGCGAACTTCTGAAAACTGGCTGGAAGCCGAAGCGCACCATCATCTATTGCGCATGGGATGGCGAGGAGCCTGGCCTGATCGGCTCCACCGAGTGGGTGGAGGACCACGGCGACGAGTTGATGAAGCACGCGGTCGTGTACATCAATTCCGACACCAACGGCCGCGGCTATTTCGGGGCCGAGGGGTCGCACACCCTCGAAAAATTCATTAACGACGTTGTCCGCGACGTTCAGGATCCCGAGACCAAGCTTTCCGTCTGGAAGCGCGCCCAATTGGAGTCCATTTCCTCAGCCACGGGCGCTGATGACCGCGCCGAAGCTCGCAATCGCGCTGACCTGCGCATCGGCGCGCTTGGCTCCGGCTCCGATTATGGCGCCTTCGTGCAGCACGATGGCATCGCCTCCCTCAACCTTGGCTACGGCGGCGAAGACGGCGGCGGCATCTACCATTCCATCTACGACGATTTTTACTGGTACACCCATTTCAGCGATACCGATTTTGTTTATGGCCGCGCCCTGGCGCAGACCGGCGGCACCGCGGTGATGCGCCTGGCCGATGCCGATCTGTTGCCCTTTGAATTCGGCGATTTCGCCGAAACCGTGCAAACGTACGTAAAAGAATTGAAAGCCCTGGCGCAGAAATCGCAGGACGACATTCGCGAACGCAATCGCGAAATTGAGGAAGGCCTGTTCAAGGCCACCGACGACCCGCACCAGCCGCTGGTCGCTCCGGCAGCGGAATCCGTTCCGCCACACCTGAATTTCGCACCGCTCGAAAACGCGGCCGAAGAACTGAGCCGCAGCGCCGGCGAATACCGCAAA
>DATHMM010000115.1:0-15084 GCA_035487095.1 Candidatus Sulfotelmatobacter sp. | reverse complement strand
GGCGGCAGAGGCGTCGAAGGCTTGGCCTTCGGCTAGGACGTGGTCGGGGACGCGGCGGAGTTCGCGGACGAGGCGGAACCAGGAGAGGAGTTTCAGGCCGTAATAGGTGAGATCGATCTCCCACCAGTAAAAGCCCTGGCGGGCGGAGGCCATGAAGTAGTGGTGGTTGTTGTGCCAGCCTTCGCCGAGGGTGACAAGGGCGAGGAACCAGTTGTTTTTGCTGGTGTCGGCGGTGGGGAAGCGGCGATTGCCGAAAATGTGCGAAAGCGAATTGATGGTAAACGTGCCGTGCCACAAGAAAACGGTGCTCAGGAAGAAGCCCCAGATGAGCAGCGGCCAGGAGCCGATCAGCCACAGGGACACGGCCAGAACGGTTGGCGGAATCATGTGGTATTTGTTCAGCCAGCGAAGCTCGGGGAACTTGGCGAAGTCGCCGATGTAATCAAAGCGCGTGTCGTTGTAGCGGTCGGAGAGGATCCAGCCGATGTGCGACCACCAGAAGCCGAAGAGGGTCGGCGAGTGCAGGTCGTCTTCCAGATCGGAATAGCGGTGATGGTGGCGATGATGTGCCGCCCACCAGAGCACGCCCTTTTGCGTGGACGACATGGCCATCCAGGCGATCACAAACTGAAACCAGCGGCCGGTCTTGAACGAGCGGTGGGAAAAATAGCGGTGGTAGCCGGCGGTGACGAAGAACATGCGCACTTCGTAAAGCGCGAAAGCGGTGATGAGATAGGACCATCTAAACGGGAAAAAGAAGATGCCCAGCGCGGCAACGTGGATCAGGCCAAAAGGAACGAGGGAAATCAGGTGGAGGCGCGCCCCATTGGGCAGCGGGATAGACAATGGTCTTGCAACGGAGGCCATGCAGCTCTGCTCCTGCGCGGAAATGACCGCGGATGTGGTTCAGGCGCGCAAGAGTCGAGCGAGGTGAGCGCCAAAAACGACAATTTCAGTTTACGGGCGGGAGATGCCGGGGTCAACTTCACCAAGGTACAGGTGTGACGCTTCGCACAAATCGCTCCGGGCAGGCGAGAGCAGATGGGTGGGCTGTATAGAGTGCGGGAGTCGCCCAACACACGCTTGGCCACCTGAAAGTGGCCGCTACGTGTGGCTGATAGGAACAATCGCGGGGGATGTGCTATCGTGCCTTTGGAACACTTGAAAAGGAGCATTAATCCGCATGGCTGAACGTCCCGTACTGGTTGGCTTGATACCGCAAGCTGTGGTCCTCGATCCGGGGGATCAGGTCAGCTGGCTTTCCGATGCGGGCAACCTTCGCGTGGAGTTCGACGCCAACCGCTGCCCTTTTTCCTCGAACGTTTTTCAGGTGCCCGCGGGAATGCGGCTGATGAGCGGGCCGACGATCGCGGGAACGAAGCCGGGGACGTTCAAGTACCGGCTGTGGCTGAACGACCAGATGGTTGGGCGCGGCGAAGTGATTGTTCGGTAGACGCCGTCCGGCGCTGTTAACACCCACGCTGGAGGGGATACCGAGAGCATGCGCTACTTTTGCTTGGCGATGATGAGGTCTTTAATCTTGTCGTAGGTGGCCTGGGGAATGATTTTCTTGTTCACCAGGTCGGTTTTCTTTGAGTACGGGCGGCCGGAGATGATCTTCTTCGAGTAGGCTTCGCCGATTCCGGGAAGCGCGTCGAGCTGATCCTTGGTGGCGCTGTTGATGTCCAGGAGTTTTGTGGCGGCAGTTTTGGCCGCTGGTGCGGCTGCCGAGGGCACGCTCGGAGTCTGGGGCTGGGAAACGACAATTCCGACGCCCAAGATGAGAACAAGCGCCAACATCACAATCCTGCTGAGATTTTTCTTCATTTAGCGTTCTCCTTTTAAATTGGGCTCCTTTTGAATGGGGCCCCTTCTGGATTTGGTCCCAAACGGGCTGGAAAGATTCAATGCTTCTCGGCGGCGCGATAGCCAGCCTTGATGGCATCCGACTCCGTCATGTACTTGCCCTGCTTGGTCTTTCCGTAATAACGGCTGCCTTGCTTGTGATAAACCCCAGACTCCGTGTTCACCCACACCATGGTGGCGTTGCTAGCGGGGGCAACGGGCTGGACGGACTGAGCAGCTGTGGGCTTCGTTGCGGCCGCCGGCGGTTTTGCAGGCGCAGTTGGCGAAGCGGGTGCGGGGGCAGGCGCCGGCGAAGTTGAATCGCTGGCGGAGCCGGGTTTGTTCTTCTTGGACTTTGCCGCATTCGCGTCCGCCTGATCGGTCGTTGGGGCAGTTTGCGTCGCTTGAGACGCCGATGCCGAGTGCAAATTAAGGTTTGAGGACAAAAGCAGAAGAGCAACCAACAATGACCCGCGAAATCGCCGTAGAGTTCGATTCATTTTCAGCAATTCCCTTCACCGCTTGCGATCCAGCCACCCGGACTTGCACACCTATCGCGGGTGCTCTGGGCGGATAACGCGGGGTGTCAATGATCGCGACGCGGCTCTTTCTGCTGGAATTTGGAGATGATGTGCGAGGACCGAAGTGAAGTCAAGGACGTATTGCTGACCAAGGGAGATAAGGAGAGGACGTCCCCAAAGTAGAGGCCAAGCTGCAAAGATTGGCGTCCATCCCATTTCGGGACAACAGGCGTGTTTGTTCAGCCCCAGCTACCTTATGCGGCAGGGGCGAAAGAGGAAAGCAGCTTAGTCGCCGGCAAGCTGGACACGGCCGGATTCGACGGATTCGGCGAGGCCGCGGCGCACGAAACCCAGGGCGGAGGCGGGAGCGTCCCGCTCAGGCTCAAGCGAGACGATCGCGGCTTTGCGGGGGAATTCGTTGCGGCGATCGAGCTGCAAGCCAGCGTCTTTCAGGAATTCCGCGGAAAAGCCCATATCCTCGGCGCGATCCACTCCCCAGAACCATAGCTTTTCTTCGTTGCGCTGCAGGAAGTGCAGCGACTCCTCAAGTTTCTTCATCGCCCGGTCAAAGGAGGAGGCCAGGAAATAAACACCGAGCGACCACGCGTGGCGTGGGTACTGAACGCGCATGCGGATGCAATATTTGCCGTTCTGGTTCTTTTCAATGCTGCAGCGATAGTCGTTGCGAGACTGAGAAGTGCGTCCTGCCATGAATTTAACCTTCTTGAGAGGGTGTGATAAGGCCCCAGTTGGAATGCCGGGCAAGCTGGAAGCAGAGCACAAAGCAGATGCCAAGTACAGAACCAGCTTGTTCGGACTGGAATAGCCTACCGAGCGGGACCCGGAAGGGCAAGGGCGTGTGCCCTAAAAATTTAAGGCCTTTATTTGCTATTGGATAGGGAGGTTTTTCGAGCTTCCGAAGTCTCCGAATGCACTCATTTTCTCTGGGTAAAGCTTCAGCTTGCCTTCCTGCTTCAAGCGGTCATTCAGAGAGGTTTGGAAGGCGCTGAACGCCAGATCACGCTTCTGCTTCAGCAGATTGTCGGTGATTTCCTTCTTCTGCTTCTCAAAATCGGCGGGATTTGCCTCCTGGCGATCGACAACCTGATAGACCGCCCAGTTGGAGCCGAGGCTGAGGGCAGGGCCAACCTGTCCGACCTTCAAGGAGAAGGCAGGCGCCAACTGTTTTCCGCTTCCAAGATTGGGGACCGAGCCGCTGCGAGCAAAGGGATCGCTGGTTTTGGGGTCGAGTCCCAGGGCTTTGGCCGCGGCGGCGAATTTTTCGCCGGCCTTAACGCGCTTCTCAAGTTCCTGGGCCCTGGCTTGGACGAGTTCGTTGGACTTTTGCTGCTTCAACTCGGTGACGACCTTGTCGCGCACTTCATCGAGGGTGCCCTGATGTGCCGGGAGGGCTTGGAGCAAGGACAGAACGACATAGCCGCGGTCGGTTCGCAGAGGAAGGCTCAGGCCGCCCGGGCGAAGCTGGAAGATCTCGTCCTTGATATCCTGGCCGTTGCCCAACTCCAGAACCGGCTCGCCGGGGCCAACAGGATGAGTTTCGGAGACGGCCAAGTGGTATTTCTGGGCAAGCTGGTCGAGAGTGGTCTTGTTGGACTGGCGGATGTCGGCGGCAATCTGATCGGCGGTCTTTGAAGCTTCCTGGTCGACCTTGTTCAGGAGGTAATTGGGCCGAAGCGTATCTTTCACTTCGTCAAAGGTCTTGGTGTGGGCAGTCTCCTTGTCCAGCACCTTGATGATGTGGAAACCGTATTGGGTCTTGATGAGGTCGGAAATTTCGCCTTTGTTCAGGCTGAATGCGGCCTTTTCGAACTCCGGCACGGTCTGGCCCTGCACGAGCCAGCCCAGGTCACCACCCTTGGCTTTTGAGCCGGGGTCTTCGGAATATTTCTTGGCCAGATCCTCGAAGTTCGCGCCCTTTTTCTTGGCTTGCGCCAGGATGTCGTCGGCCTTTTTCTTGATTTCAGTGACTTCCGCGTCGGTCTTGCCGACGGTCATCAGCAGAATATGTTCGGCATGGACGCGATTGGGCACTTGAAATTGCTGGATATTCTGTTGGTAGAGCGCTTTTAGCTCATCGTCGGTAACCACGGTGTTTTGGCGGAGCTGGGTAAGGTCGAGCAGGGCGTAGCGCACTACCCGCTTTTCGGGGATCTGGAACCTGGACTTGTTCTGCTCGTAGAAAGCCTTGATGTCGCTATCGGAGGGAGTGATCTTTGATTCCAGGTCCTCGGGCTTGATCACTACATAGTCCAGCTTCACCTTTTCGTTCTGGTACTTGAATTCTTCCTGAATCTCGGCCGGGCCAGCACTGATGCCGTCGGTGATTAGTTTGCGGAATTTCTCCTCGATCAGGCCCTGGCGTACGAGATCCTCGAAGACCGGCACGGTCAGCTGAAAGCGGGACTGAACTTCACGGGCGTAAGCATCCAGGCCGACGAAGGTGTCGCCGTTGAAAGCGGTTGGAACATATTGCTTGATGCGGTCGGCGCGTTCCTGGTCGCTGACGGAAATGCCCATGCGCTTGGCCTCAAACTCCACTTCTTTTTGGAAGACCAACTGGTTCAGGATGTTTCTGGCGTAGAGGCCCTCGAGCGGCTGGGGGATGGGATTGCGGCGGCGAATTTCGTCGAGCTGCTGGCGCACGTCTCCCATCGTGACATTCTGGTCGCCAACTTTGGCGAGCACGTCGGTTGAGCCCTCGGTGGTGTTGGTGCCCTGGGGCACCAGGTAGAGCAGCATGCTGAGGGCGATAATCGCGATGAAGACGCCGAAAAGGATTCGAACGCCGGTTTTCTGGTTGTCAAATACGCCAGCCATTCCAGATGTCTCCTGAAGTGATGAACAAACTTAGGATTATAGAGGATTGCGGGCGAAACCCCCAAATGAAGTTAGGGGCCCCGAGAGACAGTGGCAGACCCCGCGGCCAACACGGGCAAAATTACACAGCTGGGGGATGAGGCAAGCTACTTAGCGAGGCAGGAAAGTCTTTAGTCTGCGATGATCCGGCGAACATCTTTGAGCAACACGAAGAGATGCATGGGATCCGTGGGGGATGGAATGAAATCGAAATGCTCATAAAAGCGCCTTGCCTCGTCATCTTTTGCTTGCACGGCGAAGGCGCGGATGCCGGCTATATCCGCAGCCTGCATTGTCCGTTGCATCGCGTCCCGCAGCAAAGCCTTGCCCACGCCTTGCCCCTGCCAGCGGCGATCAACGGCGAGCCGGGCGAGCAACATGATTGGAACCGGATGCTTCGCCAGCCCCTTCTTCAAGCGTTCCGGAGCATCTTCGAGCGCGACGTGGCCAACTGCTAGACAGTAATAGCCCACGGGTAGTTCTCCAACAACACCCACGTAGGTTTGAGCGGCGCCTGCCTGTTGGTTCTGCAAGGCAAACCGTTGCAAATACCGGTTTAGCTCCACGCGGCCGCAATCGAAATCTTCAACCGGATGATCGCTTCGCAGCTTTTCGACACGCTTGGCTTCATTCACGGACGAGAGCCAACATCAAAGAAGCCCGGCTCTTTGAACAGGCGCTCCAATCGAGGCAGGCGGCGCGGAGGAGCATCAAGCGCGGCCAGGAATGTTTTCCACTGAGTCGCATTAAGCCCAAAGTTGCGGCGATCCGCCAGCGTCTCGCCAGCGCGGGCAAGCGCGCTCTCCAGAACAAACTCGCTCACGGAGCGATTGGAGGCCGCTGCAGCCGCTCGCAATGCGGCTTTAGCCTTGCGGGTCAAGCGCAGGTCAAGCTTTTCACTACGGAGGGAACTGGATGGCATTGTCACTCCTTCGTCTTTACAGATTAGTCAGGGTGCCCGACAATGTCAAGACACAACTTTACCGCAAAATATCCGTTCAAAGACACAGATAACAATGTCTCCTAGAACAAACAACACTAAGGGCGAGTCGCAACCCTGAGTTCTTGGCTTTAGGCTTCGACGCCAGAAACGGCTAACTTCGCTGCTTCCCAGGCGGCGATGCCGCCGGCGAGTTCGCCTACAGAGGCGAATCCACCGCGCTTCAGAAGGCTGGCGGCGATGGAGGAGCGGTAGCCGCCTGCGCAATAAACCAGCAGCGGGCGAGCGGTTGGTAGAGAGTTCAAATTCTCAGCCAGGTGATTCAACGGCATGCTGACGCTGTTTTCAATGTGCTTTTGGGCGCGTTCACGCGGGCCGCGGACATCGATAGCCAGGGGCGGATTACTTGAAGAGAGGAGTTCGGCGACGAATTGGACGCTGAGTCGCTCGGTGAATGCGACGAGGTCGGGCCGCACTTCGAGGCTGCGCAGCCCATTTTGCAGGAATCCCGCGATGTGATCGAAACCGATTCGGCCCAGGCGAATGGCGGATTCGCTTTCCCTGCCGGGGTCGGCAATGATGACGATCGGATGCGTGTGGTCAAGCACGGTTCCCGCCCAGGTGGCGTATTGCCCTCCAAGGCCGATGTTGATGCTGCCCGCAAGGTGTGCAGCTCCAAATTCGTCGGGATCGCGAGTGTCGAGGATCTGTGCGCCCTCCGCTTGCATTGCCAGCAACTGGTCGAGTGTGAGCGGCTTCAGTTCGCGCTCCAGCGCTTGATCCAGAGTGAGCCGCTCCTTACTGTTCAGAACTGCGTCGTAGACGAAATAGGGCGGGGCTTCCGGCTGGTCTGCGGTAACCAGTTCGATGAAGGCCTGCTTGCTCATCGGCTGAAGGGCATAATTCAGCCGGCGCTGTTCTCCGATGGTGGAAACTGTCTTTTTACTGATGGCTCTGCCGCAGAGCGAACCAGCGCCGTGAGCGGGGTACACCAGGCTGGAGTCCGGCAAACCTAAGAGTTTGGATTGCAAGGAGTCGAATAACATCCCGCCAAGATTCGCGGCGGACCAGCCGAGCGCAACACGCAAATCCGGTCGCCCGACGTCACCGATGAAAAGAGTGTCCCCCGTCAAAACCGACTGCGGTTCGTTTTCACTGCGGGCAAGATCGTAGACGACGATCGAAATCGATTCGGGAGTGTGACCCGGAGTTTCGAGAGCCTTGAGCCGCAGATTGCCGAACTTAACCACATCGCCATCAGCGAGCGGAGTGAACTGATATTCCACCTGAGCTTTGGCGCCAAGATAAATCGTTGCGCCCGCGCTATCGCGAAGCTCCAAATGGCCCGCGACAAAGTCGGCATGAAGATGGGTGAGGAAAACATGCTTGATTTGCAATTTATGTTCGACGGCAAAGGCCAGATACTGCGCGATGTCGCGTTGCGGATCCACGACGGCGGCTACGCTTGTTTCTTCGTCGCCAATCAGGTAGGAAGCATGGGCGAGGCAATTCAGATAGAACTGCTTGAAGATCAAGAGCCACCGCCTTCGCTTCAAGCCACGATCACCTTATGGATTCGGATTCGTGAATGAGAGCCTGAGTGGGCAAATCGTATGATTAAGACGCGGTTGGGTCAACGGAATTACCGCGGTTGCGATTTTGCACTCTTCGCCGATCGGTAACTGAAAAGCGTCTGGCATTCTTTGCGAAGGAAGCTGCCGATGACGGGGATGCGGTGATTGCCCTGCTTTAGGACGAATTGACAGGAGATGAGGCACGCGCGCCATTTATAAATTTCGTTGCCGTGCTTGCGGCCGTAGGCGTCGATGTCTTCCTGGGAAACTCCGTAGACGACGGCGCCAATTTTGGACCACACGCAGGCGCCGGCGCACATGGCGCAGGGCTCGTGCGTGGAGTAAAGGACAAAGTCAGGCAAGTAGCGACCATAGCCGCTGGAAACGTACTTGAGCATTTCAAGCTCGACGTGCTTGATGCTGGATCCGGAGGTTTTGACGCGGTTGCCCGCGCTGGCGATGATCGTTTCGCTCTTTCCGTCCACGCGCGTAATCACCGCGCCTATGGGATAGTCGCCGCGGTCGCCGGCGCGCTTGGCTTCGTCGATAGCCAATTGCATGAATTTCTTTCTCGCTTTGTACGTGGCGGGAATCATGCGGTCCGATTATATGAGAATATCGCGTGTGTTCGTCGGGATATCCGTAACGCTTCTGTGGATGCCCCGGCGGCGGCGCGAGCAGAAGAGGGGACCAAGTTTGCAGAGGATATTCCGAACAAAGCAGCTCCTTGGATTGCTGCCGATTAGCTTCTTATTGTTGATCTGGCTATCGCCGCATGCCCAAACAAAGACCAACAGCGGGATGAATCCGACGTTTTATCGGGATGTGCTGCCAATATTGCAGGAGCACTGCCAGATCTGCCACCGCGCTGGTGGCATCGCGCCGATGGCGTTCGAAACTTACGAGGGCACACGGGGGTATGCGGCCGCGATTCAGGGTGCGACGAAGAGCCGCTCGATGCCGCCCTGGTTTGCCGAGAAAGGAATCGGAAACTTTTCGAACGATCCTTCGCTGACCGCCGAACAGATTGGTCTGCTTGCTGCCTGGGCCGCGGCCAATGCTCCAGCGGGAAATCCAAGCGATGCACCGTCTCCAAAGAAATGGGCTGACCGGTGGACGATTCCAGCGCCAGACCTGGAAATAAAGATGGCCGAGCCTGTGAACATTCCCGCGGACGGCGACGTCGGTTACACCTATGAAATTATGCCCACGCATTTCAAGGAAGGGCGCTGGGTACAGGCTTCCGAAATACTTCCCGGCCTGCCCGAGCATGTGCACCACGCGGTTGTTTATGTGCGGCCGCCCGATTCGCCGTGGCTGCGGCACGCGCCGGTGGGAAAGCCGTTTACCGCCGAAACATTAAAATCCCCCGAAGACAAGAGAGACGCAATGTGGACCGACAGCGATATTCTGCTGGTCTACGCGCCGGGCAGTACGCCGGACAATTGGCCGCGGGGCATGGCGAAATTTATCCCCGCGGGATCCGACCTTGTTTTCCAGATGCACTACACGACGAACGGCAAGCCTGGAGAAGATCTCACGACCGTTGGGCTGATTTTCGCGAAAGAGCCGCCGGAAAAGCGCGTTTTGACACTGCAATTGACCAATGACCATTTCGTGATTCCACCGGGAGCACCGGATTATCGCGCGGAGGCCCGCGGCACTTTGCCGAACGACGCGTTGCTGCTCAGTTTTTTTCCCCACATGCACCTGCGCGGGAAAGAGTTCGAATACAACATCATCCACAAAGATAAACCGATCGAGCCACTCCTTCGCGTGCATTACCACTTTCACTGGCAGATGAGCTATCGCCTTTCAGAGCCCATGGCCCTCAAGGCGGGCACGGAGCTGCAGGCGGTGGCACGGTTCGATAATTCCAGGAACAACCCGCACAACCCAGACCCGAGCGCCGCCGTGCGCTGGGGGGAGCAGACTTACGACGAGATGATGGTGGGGTTCTTTGATGTGGCGGTGGATTCCCACCTCGACAAACCCCGGTTTTTCCAGCGCAGTAAGCCTCCTGCCGCCGAAAAGTAATCCTGCAAGCACACCGTTCGAAAAAGCGGCGCAAGCGCTATTTGTAAATTGACTACGCAGGCACGCGGGACTTCCGTCCCGGACAAACCGGTGTGCTACATTGCAAAATTGGAGCAACGAAGGCACTTACTCACGTGACTACACAAACGCCCATCGAACCACGCCGGCCGACTTCGGCGCCCCCGCAGGGGCCGAAGATCCAGCGCGTGGAAGTGTATTGGCACGCAGTCACCTATAAAACTGTGGTGATCTACGGTTCACTGATCCTGGTGATCATAATCGCCGCTATTTTTGCGGTTAAACCCGAGTGGACCAACATCATCACCAAAAAGGTATCCAACGCCCTGGGCAACCCAGAAATCGGAAACGCGCCGGCCACGCTGACGCAAGCCAAATTCGTGAACCTCGATGGCCGCGTGCAGGTGAAAAAAGTGAATTCGGTGACCTGGGCGGAAGCGGATTACCACACGGCCTTGGACAAAGGCGACCTGATCCAGACGGCGAGCGATGGAGCTGCGCGCATCACGTTTGCCGACGGGACCGAGTACACGATCAAGTCGGAAACGCTGGTGACCGTGGAAGAGAACAATGTCACGCGCGACCACTCGAACACCGCCGTGCGCATCAACACGGGTTCGGTGGATCTCGCGACCTCCCGATTTTCTTCTCCCGATTCGAGCGCTGCGGTGAGCGTGGAAGATGCGACGGCGTACCTGAAGCAAAACAGCAAGGCGAGCGTGAAGAACGACCCGAAGGAAAACGAGCACGAGATCGTGGTGGCGAGCGGTTCGGCGCAAGTGCAGCGAGGGCAGGAAAAGATCGAGTTGACGCAATTTGAAAAGGTGAGCTTTCCCTCCGGCGGGCCAACGCAGAAATCCAACATTCTTGCGCCACCTGGACTGATCGCTCCGCTGAACCTGTCGCCAGTGATTTCGGAAATTCCCAGGGCCGCGTCCATTCATTTCGAATGGAAAGCGGTGGACGGCGCGATCGGATACACCCTGCGTATCAGCCCAACCACGATGTTCACGCGGCTGGTGAAAGAAGTGAAAGTTTCCGGCACCAGCACGGAAGTTACGGGACTCGATGCCGGCGATTATTTCTGGAATGTCAGCGCATCCGACGCAAAAAAAGAAACCAGCGAATTCAGCGAAACGTTCAAGTTCAGCCTGGTGGCGCAGGGCAAGAGCCAGGAAATGATGCTGGAAATCGAAGTGCCCAGAATCCAGGGCCACTCCGCGGAGCTGATCGGAAAAACGGAACCCGGCGCCGCGCTGATCATCAACGGACAGCCGGTGGCAAACATCGCGCCCGATGGAACTTTTCGGCACTTTACCGAACCGCTTGAGCCCGGCCAGCACAACATTGTGGTGATTGGGCAGAACCGGCGCGGGGGCACGGCGAAGCAGCAGATTTCGATTGTAATACCAAAGTAGGCGGGGAAAACCGAATCGCGGTTTTGCGTGGGCCGCGAAATACGGCGACAATGGATTGCAGCACCGTGGGGGTCCGTACGCGGAGATCCTACCGGGCAGGATCCTCTCCGCAGGGGGAAAGTGGTAATGAACAAGAATGGTTACAACCTGAGGTCGGTGTTCAGTCTTTTTTCGTCCGACCTGGCGATCGATCTGGGGACAGCAAACACGCTGGTGTTCGCGCACGGCAAAGGCATCGTGGTCAACGAGCCATCCATCGTGGCCATCAATAAATCCAGCGGCGAAGTCGTCGCCGTTGGCCGCGAAGCAAAAGACATGCTGGGGCGCACCCCGGGGAACGTCGTCGCGATCAAGCCGATGAAAGACGGCGTCATCGCCGATTTCAAAGTCACCGAAAAAATGCTGACGTATTTCATCCAGAAAGCGCACAACCGCCGCGTCCTGGTGCACCCGCGCATCGTCATCGGGGTGCCCAGCGAGATAACGCCGGTGGAAAAACGCGCCGTGCAGGACTCCGCGTATCGCGCGCGAGCCAGCGAAGTTTACCTGGTCGAACAGGCAATGGCCGCCGCCATCGGCGCGGGCCTGCCGATCGAAGAGCCGTCCGGAAACATGGTCGTGGACATCGGCGGCGGCACCACGGACATCGCCGTGATTTCCATGAGCGGCATCGTCTATTCGCGGTCAGTTCGCGTGGCCGGCAACGAAATGGATGAAGCGGTGATGCAGTATCTGAAGAGGAAGTACAACCTGCTGGTGGGCGAACGGACCGCGGAACAGATCAAAATGGAGATCGGCTCGGCGTATCCGCTGGAAAAGCCACTGACGATGGAAGTGAAAGGCCGCAACCTGATCGAGGGCGTGCCGCGCACCGTGACGATTGACGACAGCGAAATCCGCGAGGCGCTCAGCGAGTGCGTGGCGACGATTTTGAACGCCGTGCGCGTGGCGCTGGAGCGCACACCGCCCGAACTTTCGGCGGACATCAGCGACCGCGGCATCGTGCTGACCGGCGGGGGCGCATTGCTAAAGAATCTCGACAAGCGCATCCGCGAGGAGACCGGCCTCCCGGTTTCGATCGCGGACGATCCACTGGCTTCGGTGGTTCTGGGCACTGGAAAGATGTTGAGCGATTTCAAGCTGCTGCGCCAAGTTTGCATCGACTGAGGGAGTTGAAAGTCGTTAGTTGTAAGTTGTCAGTTTTCGGGGTGGACATTCATCTTTCGAGTTCCGCACTTTTCCCAGCCGCGGACACCGATGTTGGATGAGAGCTTGGGCTTTACTTAAAACTAAGAACTGTTTACTGAGAACTTTTCCATGGTCGGAGTTCCTTCCAGACACAGATCGCTCGCGCTGCTCGCCGGCGTGCTGCTGGCGCAAGTGCTGATGCTGGCGCTGCAGGTGAAGCGCGACTCGCGCGGGCGGCTGATCCGCGTGTGGAGCATGACCGCCGTGTCGCCGTTCGAAAAAGGCGGCGCGTGGGGATTTGACAAGGTTCGGGGAGTCTGGGGCCACTACTTCGCGTTGCAAGGGACGACACGGCAGAACGAAGAACTGCGCGCGGAAAATGACGAGCTGAAGCTGGCGATTTCCCAATTGCAAAGCAAGGCGGCCGAAGGCGATCGTCTCGCGTTGCTTTTGAATTTCCGTCAATCCCATGAAAAAGTGCCTATGGTAATGGCGCGGGTGATCGGCGCGAGCGCCGGCACGGCCAGCCACACGGTAGAGATCGACCGCGGCGAGCGCGACGGCATTCGCCGCAACATGGCCGTCATCACGCCGGATGGCGCGGTCGGCAAAATCATCGAGAGCTATCGGGACACCGCGCAGGTGCTGCTGCTGAGCGACAAAGAGGGCGGCGCGGGCGCGATGCTGGTGAGTTCGCGGATTCAGAGCCCCGTGAAAGGCACCGGCGAACCGATGCTTTCCATGAGCTACGTCGCGGCCGAGGAAACGGTGAACGCCGGTGAGAAAATTGTCACCAGCGGCATGGATAAAATTTTCCCGCGCGACGTTCCCATTGGGACGGTGCTGGACGTGAAGCAAGGGAATCCCTTTAAACAGATCCGCGTGAAACCCGCCGCGCGGCTGGACCGCCTGGAAGAAGTGATCGTGCTGCTGACGCAAGAGCCGGTGAATTTCAAGAGCGACACTGAAGAGCAAGGCGCGCAGCCGGCGGCCGGGAATTCGGCCGTTCCCGCCGCGGGGAAGCCTGCGGCGGAAAAGCCATGAACGACACATTCGAACTCCGCGACAGCGAGTCGCACATCGAAGTCCACAAATTTTTCCCCGGCGCCGTGTTGGGAATGGCGGTTGTTTCGCTGGTGCTGCAACGCATTCTGCCCGTCTATTTGCCCAAACTGGAGATACTGGATCTTCCGTTGCTCGCCACCATTTATTTCGGACTTAGCCGGCGGAATCCCTCCACGGGATTGCTGCTAGGCACAATGATTGGATTGATGCAGGACAGCCTGAGCGGCCCGACTGTTCCATTCGGAGAGTACGGGATCGCCAAGACCGTGATTGGCTACCTAGCCTCGTCGATTGGCTCGCGGTTGGATACGGAACATCCGCTAGCGCGGTTTGCACTTGTAGGTCTCTTCTATGTGGTGCACCAGGCAAGCCTGACCGTGGTGCGGCGCCTGCTGCTGAACCAGCCCGAGGGTTGGTTCAACATGCATCTCGCTATCGCCGCATTGGTCAACGCCGTGCTGGGCGTGGTGCTCTTCGTCGGCCTCGACCGCCTCCGCCGCTAGTCGAAAATCGCCAGGAAACGCAGGTTAGTGCTCCAGCAGGAACTGCTTGAAGTCGTCGAATTTGCTGCTGATGGGCAGGGAGAGCTTCGGACGTTGCAGGTATTCCGCGAGGCGCGAGGGCAGCGGCGGCGCTACGCCAATTCCCTTTTGCACGATTTCGGCGAATTTTGCGGGATGCGCGGTGGCGAGAACCAACCCTTGCGACGGCTCGGGATGCTCTTTGCGGTAGGCTTCCCAGGCGAGCAGGCCGACGGCGGTGTGCGGGTCGGAAATGTAGCGGTAACGGTCCCAGACCGCGCTCATCTGCTGCAAGGTTTCTTCGTCGGTGGCGCGGTGTCCCCAGATTTCCTTGCGGACGTTTTCCAGGCGATTGCGGCACAAATCGAGCAGTCGCGGAAAATTATTGGGATTTCCCACGTCCATCGCATTCGAATAGGTGGCCACGGCCGGCCGCGGATGATATTCGCCGCTCCGCAGGTATTCCGGCACCGCGTCGTTTGCGTTCGTGGCGGCGATGAACCGGGCCACCGGCAAGCCGAGACGCTTCGCGAAGATTCCCGCCGTCAGATTGCCGAAATTCCCGCTGGGGACGGAGACGATTAGCGGCACGGAGGCCACGGGCAACTGCCGATAAGCGGCCACGTGATAAAACATTTGCGGCAGCAGGCGGCCGACGTTGATGGAGTTCGCCGAAGTCAGGAACACACGTTGATTCAGGGCCTCGTCTGAAAATGCCTGTTTCACCAGGCGCTGGCAATCGTCAAACGTGCCGGAAACTTCCAGCGCGGTGATATTTTCGCCGAGCGTGGTGAATTGCTTCTCCTGGGCCTCGCTGATGCGTTTCGAAGGATAGAGGATCACGACGCGGATTCCCGGCACGCGCAAAAATCCGTGCGCGACCGCGCTTCCCGTGTCGCCGGAGGTGGCCACCAGCACGGTCAACGTGCGCGATTCGCCGCGGACGAAATATCCCATCAGCCGGGCCAAGAAGCGGGCGCCAAAATCCTTGAACGCCAGAGTTGGCCCGTGAAACAACTCCAGAACGTGCAGGGCCGGCGAAAGCGAAACCAGCTTTACCGGAAAATTGATGGCTTCGGC
>DATHMM010000114.1:0-43561 GCA_035487095.1 Candidatus Sulfotelmatobacter sp. | reverse complement strand
ATTGAACGCGTAATAGAGGGGAAAATGAGAAAGCAACCTGCAGAAACGGCCCTTGAGCAACTGCGGCCACCCGATTGGGACCTGAAGGAATTGATGGAACGCCTTGACGGCGACAAGGAGTTTCTCAGGGAACTGCTGGTGATGTTCCGGGAAGACGTGCGCATGAACCTGGAAAAATCCCGGAAAGCCATGGGAGACTGCGACTTTGAATCGCTCACGCGAACAGCCCACACGATGAAAGGGATGCTGAAAAATCTTTCGATGGGTGCGGCTGCCAACACAGCCGCCGCGCTCGAGAAATCTTCCCGCGAGAACTTGCAACCGGAATCAAAGGAACTCCTTGAAGCATTGACAAAAGAACTGGAAGGTATTCTGCCGGAAGTGGAAGTGCATCTGGCGGAGGTGAAGCAATGAGGATACTTGTCGCCGAAGACGATGCCATCTCGCGAACACTTCTCGAGAGAACATTACAGCGCGCCGGCTATAACGTGATTGCCGTGGAAAACGGCGTGCAGGCAATCGCCGAACTGGTCAAGCAGGATGCCCCGCGCTTGGCGCTGCTGGACTGGATCATGCCGGAAAAGGACGGAGTCGAAGTGTGCCGCGAAGTGCGGCGCGGCAAAGATCAGGCCTACACGTACCTGATCCTGCTGTCGTCCAGGGAGTCGAAGGAGGACATCGTTGCGGGCCTCGAGTCCGGCGCCGACGATTACCTGACGAAGCCCTTCGACATGGACGAGTTGAAAGCCAGGCTGCGAACCGGGCACCGAATTCTGGAGCTGGAAGACCATCTGGTGGAGGCCCGGGAAAGCATGAGGTTCCAGGCCACACACGATTTGCTCACTTCACTCTGGAACCGCGGCGTAATCGTGGAGTTGATGTCGCACGAAATCATGCGTTCGCGCAGGGAGCGAAGCTGCACCGCCCTGATGATGTGCGATATCGACCATTTCAAGAGCGTCAACGATCGATACGGGCATGCTGTCGGGGACGAAGTCCTCCGCGAGGTTGCGCGCCGGTTGCACAATTCGGTCCGCTCTTACGACATGGTGGGGAGATACGGTGGCGAGGAATTTCTGGTGGCACTGAACAAATGCGACCCTGGCAGCGCGGTGTCTCGAGCCGAAAATCTGCGGATGAAGATTGGGGGCCGGCCGATCCAGACGGCGAACGAGCCCGTGACGATGACGATCAGCGTAGGCCTTGCACTTTCGACGGATTTTACCGAGTGCAGCGTAGAGGAACTCATGCACCAGGCCGACATGGCTCTCTATGCCGCGAAAGCGGCGGGCCGAAATTGCGTGCGAGTGGCGCACCCTTCCGGTGTGGGCAAACCCGCGGAGGCGCATCCGAAGGAAACCCAAGTATTGATGCCGTGAGGGCGTGCCCGGCCTAAAGTTCTTCGCGAAGGTGTGGAGCTACTTCATCTTGCCGCGAGAAAGTTCCATCATCTGGCGCATCGCCACGGAGGAGCCGGGAGCCCGCCGTTCGCGCCAGGCCTCCAGCCGCTTGCAGGTTTCTTCGATTCCCGAAAACAAGGTGGGATTTTTGAACGCCGCGCGCCAGGTCGGCACGATCGTCCTCATCCGGTCCCATACCACCCAGATTTCCCCGTTACTCTCGAAAAAAAGTTCGTCGTTGATTAAGCCGCGGTTCACGATGCTGGCCACCATTTCCCAGTAACTGATCACCATCCGGATGTAGGTATTCTCCGAACTGCCCTGGGGGTATTTCTGCATCAGCTCCTCGGGAGAGCCGGCGCTGAAATGCTCGACGAACCACGCGCGGGCTTCCCGCAGGCGCGGCTCCCGCCGGAGGTCGTAAAGCCGCAGCATAAGGTTAACTTCTTCGTAGCTGGTCTGAGACATGCGTGACACTCCTTTTCATTTCCATGCGGAAGCTCATTTCGCGGGAGGCTGGACCGCGTCGCCCTGAAGCGCGGGAGCGGCTTTGAATTCCACCCGCTGCACTCCGCTGACGGGAATGTCGCGGCGCTGGAACTCCAGTTGGATTCGCCGGCGTAGTTCGCGCGCTACATCGTCCTGCCGCGAGGGAGCGGTGCGCACCTGAAGGCGCACGGTCGAGGAGTTCTGGTCAAAATTCTGCAGTCCCAGGATGCGCGGGCCGTCCACGATGGCTTGCGACCAGGAAGCATCGCCGCGCAGTTCGGCGGCCGCGGCTTCCATCGCCTGCAACGCCTTTTCCTGCGGGAGTTGCGGCGACAGGGCAACGTCAACGAACGCTTGCGACCAGTCACGGCTCAGATTCGCGACCGTGCGGATGTCGCCGTTCGAAAGGGTCACCAGCGCCCCGCGTGCGTCGCGAACCACCGTGCGCCGCAGGGTGACATGCTCCACGCGCCCGATTGTATCTCCGACCTGGATCGTGTCTCCGACCACGAATTGATCTTCCAGGATGATGTAGAAGCCAGTGATGACGTCGCGCACCAGGTTTTGCGCGCCGAAGCCCAGCGCCAGGCTTGCCAGTCCGGCGAGCGTGGCAGCGGGCAATACGTTGATCTTGAACTCCGCGGCGGCCGTCAGCAGCCCTATGCCCCAGACAATCTTGCTGCCCGCGCTGTAAAGGACCATCGCCACTGTGCGTGTTTGCTGTTCGCGTGCCTTTGCCGCTCGGGCCTCGGAGCCGGCTGGCTTGATCAGCAGGTTGGTGATCAGCCGCAACAGGCGGTTGACCACCAGCACCACGATGAGTATGGCGAGGAGACGAAAGAAGCTGGCCACGCCGGTATCCGGAAAATAAGAGAGGAGACTGGACATAGATTTGGTTGACGGGCGAGTATAACATTGGTGGCGGCGCGGTGCAGCGTCCCGGGGCACTTTGCGAGTGGCGAAGGAGGGGTTGCGGTGAAGAACAGGCGAACATTCCTGGGCGGGCTGCTGACCGCCGGATTGGCCACCCGATTTACCGGGGAACCCGCGCGGGGGCAGAATCCCAAGGCCACCCCGGATCAAAAAACCTCGCCGGATACCACACCCGAGAACCCGTTGTCGCCTCCAGCGGAAAAACGGATGCTGGAAGAGAACGAAAAGGACATCAAGAAAAAAGTGGAGAAGCTTTACGACCTCGCGACGGAGTTGAAAGCGGAAGTGGATAAGACCGATTCCAGCAAGGTGCTCAGCCTGAACCTGGTGCGAAAAGCCGAAGAGATCGAAAAGCTCGCCCGCGACATCAAGAACCGCTCGAAAGGATAAGCCCAGCCCGCGTAGCGGTCACCTACAGGTGGCCCCGCGCCACCCGCCCCGAGTGCTCCTGTAGGGCCCGCCTTCCGAGGCGGACAGCCGTGGGAAGAAGGCGGGCCACCAAGCAAGAAACGCGTAGCGGCCACTTTTAAGTGGCCCCGCCTGGTCTCAGACAGTCCGCCACCTTCCCTCCCACCCAGCCGCCCAGCCCCAGCCCAACAACCACCCTAGCGGCGAATCGAAGGACACGATAAACTATGAAAGTTGTCTGCTAGTATCTTGTGCGCCCGTAGCTCAGCTGGATAGAGCGCTTGCCTCCGAAGCAAGAGGTCGCGTGTTCGAATCACGCCGGGCGCACCACTTAACTTCTGACACGTCACTGGATTAACTTACTACCCAGCGCCCGCCGTCCTTCCAACTTGGGTCCACTTGTCCAACTGCGGCCAAACGGCCCGTTCTAACCGTTCTACTGCCGCTCGCCGCGACGCCGGCACTACGTGCGTGTAGATCTCCGATGTTGTGCTCAGACGCGCATGCCCGAGTGAGCAACGTTGCGTTCTTCCTGGCGAATACAAATGCGTCAGCAGGTGCTGCATTCCGACTTTCCGACAACGGGTTACAGAGCAATCGGAAGTCATTTGCCCAACCACGCCCCAGCGCAAAACTTACTCTTCGTTCGCAGGACCAGTGCTAAAGGTCCGAAGGGGGAGTTCCTTCCGTCGATTCCAGCGAAACGCTCCTCACCCTGCGTGAACGGCCTTCTGCTGGCTTACGTTTTGACCATCGCCGCTTTTCAATTTGCTGAAGATAGCGGTCGACAAAATCGTGAATACTCCGAGTGCCACAAGTGCCTCGTGAACGCCATGAATCATTTCCACTGGATTCGAAGGAACGCGAGGAACGAAAAACGCCGTGGCTAGTCCTGCCGATGCCACGCCAAAACTGATCGACATTTGCTGCATCGTGCTGGCAATCGAGCTCGCGCTGCTTGTCTCCTCTTCGGTCACGTCGGCATACACAAGCGTGTTCATGCTCGTATACTGCAGCGAAGTGAACGCTCCGTAGCAAAACGCCTGAATCACGATGACCCAAACCGGTGTATGCAGTCCGATGGTCGCAAAAAGTAGCAGGAGTAAACCCAAAATCACTGTGTTTGACACCAGCACGCCGCGGTAGCCAAGACGGTTCAAAATCTTCGGCAGGAGAAATTTTGTGGTCATCGAAGCGAGCGCCTGCGGCATGATCAACAGCCCAGACTGAATCGGCGTGAAACCTAGCCCCACCTGGTAAAGCAGCGGCAGAAGAAATGGCACTCCGCCGATGCCCAACCGTGTGAAAAAGCCCCCGAGCACGGCCGCGCTGAATGTTCGAAGTCGAAACAGGGTCAGCCGCAGCAAGGGAAACGCAATCTCCCTCGCATGAAGCAAATAGCCGCCAATCAGCGCAAGAGAAATTGCCAGCAGCCCCGATATCTGGCCCGTACTCATCGTGTGCTCGCCGAAAATCTCCAGCACGTAAGACAGCAGCGCGACTCCCGAACCAAACAGAATGAGCCCGACAATATCCAGCGGCTTGGTATTTTCCTCGCGGTAGTCCGGCAGGTGCACATAAACCATCAACAAACCGATCAGGCCAATCGGAATGTTTACGAAAAAAATGAATCGCCAGTGCAAGTAACCGACGATCAACCCGCCGGCAATGGGTCCCAACATGGGACCGATCAAAGCTGGAATAGCTACAAAGCTCATGGCTCGAATGAGCTCGGACTTCGCAAACGTTCGAACCAGCGTGAGCCGTCCCACCGGCACCATCATCGCTCCGCCGCAACCTTGCAGGATGCGGCACGCCACTAGCAAATGAAGATTGTTCGATATCCCGCAAAGAAAAGATCCCAGCGTGAACAGCCCGATCGCCGACGCAAACACCCGCCGCGTCCCGAACCGGTCTGCCATCCATCCGCTGATCGGAATGAATATCGCCAGGCTCAGCGTGTAGCTCGCCAGCACGGACTTCATGCTGAGCGGCGTCACCCTGAGCGCCTCCGAAATCGCGGGCACCGCGGTATTCAGAATGGTCGTATCCAGCGACTCCATGAAAAACGCCACCGCCACCAGCCACGGCAGCAGCCGCTTGCTTGAGGCGGACGGCTCGGCTGGAATCGGCGGCGAAGTGGTGGAGTTGATTGAGCTGATGGCCATGGAGTGAAACAACTACTTTACTAACGAACCGAAAATTTTTCTCGAATTCGCCACGCCCTCGCAAATTATCCTCTTTGTCAGCTTTCGGGTGCCAAAGTGACTGCTAATCTAGCTCAGCAACTCCAAGGCCTTCCTCTGGGCTCAACTTCCGAGTAGCCGACTACCAGGCATGCTCCGCCTTAGGTTTTTGTGACACTTTAGGAGGTCACCGACTTCGCCGTATGGCGTGGACGACTTCACTTAAAGTTTGCAACTTCGAGCGAGATTCAGACAAGGCCAGAGCCACAGAAGGAGGCACGATAGCATCGGATTTGTCCCGGTCCTGCGGTTCGACAGACTAATTCAGCTAGAGCAACATGCTTGCGAGAGAGTGGCTAGCCCATTTCGTCAATACAGCAATTTATACTTGCGAAACCTCAACGCTCCTGATGCTTGGCCGGGGGAACCATTTGCGCTACGCTAAGTGCCACTTCGTATACATGGAGAATGCCCAATGAGTGAACAAACCCCTGTGCAAACGGTTTTGGCATGCTCGCAATGCAGACGGCCGTTCCCGCACACAGAGGTAGTGCAGATTGCCGGGAACTGGGTGTGCGCCGGTTGCAAGCCGGCCTATCTCAGCCGGGTTATGGCAAGCGGCGCCGCGGCATCACCCGACTGGCACTACGGCGGATTCTGGATGCGTTTCGGTGCGCGCCTGATCGATGGGTTTCTCCTCGGAATCGTCCAGGCCTCCCTTGCCTTTGCCCTTTTCGGTGCTTTCGGAGCGCAGTTTAGGCCGAGCTTGCTCGCGTCCGAGCCTATAGGTCTCCGTGTGAGCTTCCAAATTCTTTCTTACGCGATCGGATTCCTGTATGAGGTGTTGTTCCTGCACTATCAGGGAGCGACGCTGGGGAAAATGGCGCTGGGACTCCGGGTGGTCCGAAGCAATGGCGAGTCGCTTGGTTGGGGCGTATGCATCGCCAGATATTTCATGAGTTTCGTCAGCGCTTTGATCCTGTTGATCGGGTACATCATGGCGGGTTTCGATAGCGAGAAGCGAGCGCTGCACGATCGAGTGTGCGACACGCGGGTGGTCTACAAGCAGAGCTTGGCGTGAGTTTTAACATCAATCTTTTCACCCCTGCCGACTCCAACGCGGCGGACTCTCCCGCAGGCGCGGCCTGGAGGTTATCTCCTATTGGCGTTGGAGCAGTCATCTGCCCCAGTTGCAACGGGGAAGTGGCGCCAGTTGAGGGGAAGACGGGGTGGCAGACCTGCCCCTACTGTGAGAAGCAGCTACAAATCCGTGTATGGGGCGCTGTCCAACAGAACACCAATGGGGCGGCCGCGCTTTCTGACCAGGCGACATGCTTCTTTCATCCGGACAAGGCGTTTCAGGCGTGCTGCCAGCGGTGTGGCCGCTTCGTGTGCGGGTTGTGCGATTTGCAGTTGGGAGCGGAGCATGTTTGCCCCGCGTGTTTCGAACGTGGGCGCGTCCATTCCGGTGCGGGGGCCGGCAGCGCGGAATGGCGGCATCGCGACGTGCTCTATGATTCCATTGCAGTGACGATCGGATGGGGCTGGATTCTTTTTTGGCCCGTGTTTGTCGCCGCGGTCCCGGCCGCGATTTTTTTGCACGTCAAGTACAGGAAAGCGCCTCGTTTGTATTTGATTCCGCGGCGCGGGTGGCGTTTCTGGATGGCCTACGTCGGACTCCTCTGGCTTCCACTCCTCCTTGCCGCCACGTTCTTCTCTCGCTGGACGCATGGGAGGCACTGATTGAAAACTGCATTCCGCAAAATATCGCGCGTCGGTAGCCTGACCGGCGGCACGAAGTGGTACTTGAGTGAAGACTGCTTGCTGGCGGCGAAGCGCATGATGTACTCGGTCGAATACCGGCGGTTTTATTTGCGCGACCTCGAATCCATAGTGGTATTGCCCAACCGGGCCTGGTTGTGGCGGATGGGCCTTGTGGTGCTCTTGTTTGCGGGGCTTGGTCTTGTGTTTTGGCGGTGGGTGGATTCCACTGCGGGCGCGATTTTCGGTGGCGTTGGCCTCCTCTGGGTTGCCGTGGAATTGGGATTGGGGCCAACTGCGGGGGCGCGCATTCGCGCCACGGGCGTAAGCGTTGACCTGCCGTTGGTGCCGCGAACGCGCCGTGCACCGAAGGTCCTTGCCAAAATTGATGCCGCGGTTCGAAGCGCTCGCGACGCCGGCTCGCAACCGACGGCTCCCGGAACCGGCGCCCAACCGGCGGAGCCCATCTTGCACACGGGCTCCGAATCGCCCTCCGCGACAGTTTCCATCCCGGATGTTCCACAGACGCATGGCTCCTGACACGCCAGCCGCGCCCTTCGACATTCCTGCCGCGACGCGCTTGCGCCATGCTCGCTGCCTGTTCCATCCTCTGCGTGAAGCGGCGGCCCGGTGTCCGCATTGCGGAGGAACTTTCTGCCGAGAATGCGTTACGGATGAGGACGGAAAGCTCGCCTGCCCGCCTTGTCTGCGCCAGATGGCGCGTCCGCACGCACCCCGGACGTCAATCTCGCGTCGTCTCCGGCAGGTCCTCGCGGGTTTCACTGCTCTTGCCGTCCTGATGGCGCTCTTTTTCGCACTGCTGCGCTGGCGAATGAATACGCCAGAGGAGCATCTGAACTTCGGCGTCGCCGCCGATGACCAGCCGTCCGGGAAAAACAATGAGTGAAGCTGTGCTGGCACCGGCCACTTCGCAGCGTGGACGCCAGGCGTCCGCGCGCGGCCGCCGGAACCGGCTGAACGCGCTCGAAGCGCTCGAGCAAGGGTTCGCCCTTTTTAAGTCATCGTTCGGATGGGAGGCGTGGCGGTATTTCAGCGGGGCCGCTCCTCTAGTCCTCTGTTTCATACCGATTTGGGTGCTCAACGGGCAGATTCGGTTATCAGATGGCGCGCTGCTGGCGGAGGCGGCGCTGCTCACGGGCGCTTATCTCCTGCGGGCCTGGAGCGTGGCGAGCTATATGCACCGCATACGGGAGCGCGCGTTTGGCGTTCCGAGACCCGCACCCGCGGCCGCGTCTGCAAAGCTGGCGGCGATAGGACGATTGCTTGCCTGGAAAATCGTCCTCAGTTCCGCTGCTTTGGTGGGGCTTACGACCATCGCCGGCGCTACCTGGTGCTACGGCGCGTGCCAATTCGCCAGTCTTGAGGCCATAGAGGATGGCTCCAAAAGACATTCCCTTGGGGACTGCGTAGCACTCTCGAGTCAATGGTTCGGAGGCGGCTTGCTTCTGTTCCTGATGTTGCTTCCGCTCTGGATCGCCGTGTGGCTCAACGGGTTGATCGTGGCGTTGCTTGTTCCGCAGCTTCTGCACTCTATTTTTGGGCTGAACACACTTCTCTCCACTCCCATGGGGATGTACGCGCTCTCCCGCAGCTCCGCGTTCTGGCTTTCGTTGTTCGCGGGCGCCTGGTTGGCGCTCGATCCCATCGTCAAATGTTCGTTTGTTGTCGTCTATCAGCATTTGCAGTCGAGGCGCGAAGGAGACGACCTGCGAGGTTTGCTGGCGAGCCTGCCCCGTGAGCGTCAGAAAAAAGCGCAGATGATCGCATCCACCGCAGCGGGGAGCAGGGTGGCGACCCGCGCGTTGGTCGTGCTGGCCGCAATTCTGGTGGGCACTTCCTCCATGGCGGCCGCGCGGGCGGCACAAGCAGGCCCAGCCCAAAGGAGCGCGGAGACCACCCCCGATACCGCGCGCGACGCACAGATTCAAAAATTGCGGCGCGCCCTGGATGAGGAATCGGGGCGTGCGATTTATCGCTGGCATGACCCTGAGCATCCGAGCCCCCCTACCTGGTTTGACAAGCTCCTGGTTAAAATCCAGCAGCGGTTTGACCGCCTGTGGGATGCGTTTCAGGATTTTCTTCGTAAATTGTGGCCCCGGGGGCTGAATCTCTCACCCGGACAGGAAAAAGAAGGCGCCTGGAAGCTGAAGGATGTTCGGCTGTGGCTGACGCTGATCGCAATTTTGACAATCGGAGCGGGAGCGGCGCTCTTTTGGCTGCGGAGGCGGCGCGACGCGGCAACGCAGCTTTCCATTCCCCTGGCCATTGCGCCCCTTCCCGATCTGAGCGATGGCGCGGTAGCGAGTGAACGTTCCGAGGACGAGTGGTTCGCACTGGCCGACCGTCTGGAGCGGGAGGGCGATTTGCGGTTGGCCTTGCGTTCGGTGTACTTGGGCCTGCTAGCCGGGTTGGCGCAGCGCGAATGGCTGAGCATTCGCCGCGATCGCACCAATCGCGATTACCTGAATGAGTTTACACGCCGGTGGCGGCGGCGTCCGCAAGCGGCGCTCGAGCGGCGTCTCGAAATACCTGAAAAATTGCGCGGCAGCCTGCGCCAGTTCGATCGCGTGTGGTATGGGTCGCATGTTCCGACGCGAGAGGCGGTTGCCGCCTACCGCCAGGATCAGCGGGAGTTGCTCAACCTTGTTTGACAGCGGATCACACGGAGGCAGGGCGCTCAACTGGCGAGGCCCGCTGCTGGCTGCAGGGATCTTCGCGGCGGCATTCGCGATTCTGCTGCTCATGGCGCATCAGAATCAGTCGACGACCAGCGATATGGGCTCCAGCTTGCGCGAGGACCCCTACGGCACCAGCCTGTTGTTCGATTCCTATGCACGCGCGGGGTACCAAGTGAAGCGCAGTCAGGATGAGGACTCGCTCTCCGACCAGAGCGCCGGGAGCACAACAGCGTTCTTTATCGGAGGCTACCCCTATAACGATTGGGAATACGGGCAAGGAAAACTCCGGAATGTCGGTAAGTTCATCGGGCGGCTGGAAGCTTTCCTTGGACGCGGCGGGCGCATCGTTCTGATCCAGCCCGCTTGGAAACTAAAGTCGGAGTCGCAAGGCTGGGAAGTCGAGAACAAGTGGAACAATAATCCAAAGGACTCCGGTCCAACATGGATATCTCCCGATCTCCGCGAAATGCCGGCGGGAAGCGAGATGATGTATCTCGGCGCGGATGCCCCGTGGCTCAAGACAAATGAGCACTGGACCGTGCTCTACGCGGAGCCCACGAAAGCCGACGCGAAGCCAGACACATCTGGGAACGTATATATGGCGATACGTCGAGTCGGAAATGGCGAACTAATCGCCGCGAGCCAGGAATGGTTCCTGTTGAACGAAACGATCAAGACACGTCCTAACCCCGTGCTGCTGGACTTTCTGACGGGAGGACGGCCGGTGATTTGGGTAGACGAGACGTTGCACGGACTGCAACAGAGTCAGGGCGTTCTCTGGTTGGTGCAGCGATACCGGCTGCAGGTGGCCCTGATACTTTTCTGGGCGGCTTTGCTGGCACTGCTTTGGAGCATGAGCGGCAATCTGGTGCGACGCCCGCGGCGCGACCAGATTGCGCAGATCGTCCGTCAGGGGGAAGGCGCCGGGGTGGCCGCCCGACACCTTCTTCAACGTAGCATTCCGGCCGATCACGTAGTAGCGGAGTGCTGGGAGCAGTACCGCCGACGGTCGCTGCACGATGCGGAGGCCATTTCTGCAGACCCACGTTTCGGCCCGCGGCTGCGCGCCGCGCTCGCCCGGCCGGCACTGGCGGGGTACAAGGAACTCAGCCAGTTGATCGCCGAGCGCCACGCTTCCGCAAAAGGTCTGGCTCTGGCCGATTCTCTTGAGCCTGATAGTTCCACGGCTGAGCCAAAGATCATTCCCAAGGAGGCACGAATCGCATGAACGAAGAACCCGTACGTGGTTCGCACCGGCAAGCACAATCTGCGAGTGCGGAAACGCGATTGCCCAGTGCGTCCGCGATCATCACGAGTGGGGCGCGGCGTGTTCGGGCTGCCCTGGGCCGCGTGATTGTTGGGCAAGAGGAAGCCATCGATCTCGCGTTGGTGACGATGCTCGCCGGCGGACACGCGCTGATCGAGGGCGTTCCGGGCGTGGGGAAAACACTGCTGGTAAAGGCCCTTGCGCGGGCGGTCGCAGGCGAATTTCAGCGCATTCAGTTCACGCCGGACCTGATGCCCGCGGATATCACCGGGACAAGCATCTTCGACCTCAGGACGCAGGAATTCCGGTTGGTGCGCGGTCCAATCTTCACGAATTTCTTGCTCGCGGACGAAATCAATCGTGCTCCCGCGAAAACTCAATCGGCTCTACTCGAAGCTATGCAAGAGCGCCAGGTGACGATCGATCGCCAAACCTGCGAACTGCCTGCCGTCTTCGTCGTCTTTGCGACACAAAACCCCATCGAACATCAGGGCACGTACCCGCTCCCTGAGGCCCAGAAGGATCGCTTCCTGGTTAAAATCCGCATGGGTTACCCGGCGGCGCAGGACGAAAACGAACTGGCGAGGCTTGTGGCAAGCGGCGAAACTCCGGAGCGGCGACTGGCGGAGGATTTGCGCGTACCGGTTTTACAGCCCGGCGAACTCGAACAATTGCGCGCGGCCACGGCGCAAGTTCGCGTCAGCGATGCGATAAGCAGTTACATCGTCAGTGTGACTCGGCAGACGCGGCAGCACCCGGCGATCTGGGTTGGCGCCGGGCCGCGGGCGACGCTGGCTCTACTGTCCGCATCGCGGGCGCTCGCAGCGCTGGAAGAACGCGATTTTGTGCTGCCCGAGGACGTAAAGACGCTGGCTGCTCCAGTGCTGGAACACCGCGTTCTGCTGCGGCCGGAGTTCGAGATGGAAGGGGTTGAGATCCGCGAGGTAATCAAGGCGGTGTTGGAGGCGGTCGAAGTCCCGCGGTAACCACCACGCGTGATGCATGCGGCAGGCGGCAACATGGAAGCAGACGAGATGATGATGGCTGGAGATAAGAAATCAGGAGGGGTTGGAGTGCAGGGCGGGGCTATCGCTGCCGAGGTACAAGTCACTTCGGAGCCGCCGCTCCGCAAACTGCAATCGCGCAACGAGCCTGTTCAACGAATCGCGTTTCAGACAGTGGGAAAACTGTTCAGTCCGACCGGGCCGCTCGTTTGGATGATAGGACTATTGGGTGCTGGGGCATCTATTGCGCCATGGTTCGCACGTGGCTGGTTAATATTCGATCTGATCGTCACGGCTGTGGCGCTGGTGGCATGTTATGACGGCCTGGCGCTGTGGCTCGCCCGCGAAGAATGCGCACCAATCCTCTTACCACCGGGGGAAGGCCTTCGTGGACGCGAAGGGGAGACCATCCAGGTCCCGCTCGCGCTCACGAGTTCCGTCCGACGCCGGCGGCGCAGTGAACTGCGCCTAGCGATCATGCCCGCAACACCCGAGAGCGAAACCGCCATTCTGGTGAAGAGCGATCCTCAACGGCTGAAGCTTGAGCAGCCACAACAGGCCGCTGAGGGATCAACCCCAACAGGCGCCGCGCATATCTATCTCTGGCCATGGACTCCAGAGATTGCTTTGATCCGGCGCGGGCTGTGGCCTGGGCCGCGCGTTGGCGTCGAACGCCGTTCGCGCTTCGGATTCTGGCGGTTGCGGCAATGGTTCGATTCGCCGGAGCAGTTGCGGATCGAGGCGGATTTGCGCTCCGGGCGGCGGCAGATTCTGTGCAGTCCGGTTTACCGCACGCTTGTGGCGTCCCGGCAGACCCCTTGGACCGGACACGGGCGCGAGTTCGAGCGCATGCGCGAATATCAGCCTGGCGATACCTACTCGGAGATCGCGTGGAAGTCCACGGCGCGTCGAGGCGCTCCGGTCACCCGGCTGTTCCAATGGGAGCAGAAGCAGGAAGTATATTTCGTAGTGGACCAATCGCGGGCGTCAGCGCTTGCGCTCGACCCGAGCACAGCCGTTGAGAGCGATGTCCCGCAAGCGCGCGCACCGCAGCGTCTGTTGGATCTCGCAGTGGAAACGGCGTTGGTGGGCGCGACGGTGGCGATGGAGCTGGGCGATGAATTCGGGCTTGTGACCTACGCGGACGAGCCGAAGACATGGTTACGCGCGGGAAGCGGTCAAGCGCAGTTTCATCAAATTCGCGATCGACTATTGAATATCGAGCCTTTGCCGACGACTGCGGATTACGAAGCGCTGTTTGGCGAACTTCGGGTCCGGCTGCGGCGTCGCGCGTACCTGCTATTGCTGGCGGATTTGACGGAACGCCCGGTTTCAGACTCGCTGCGCCGAGGAGTCGGCCTGGTCCGCTCGTCACATGCGCTCTTAATGACAAGTATCTTGCCGGCTCACGCCCGATTGGCATTTTCGCCAAGGGAGGAGTTGCACTCGGAACTGGACGTGTATGCGGCGCTTGCAGGTGAAAAAGAAAACCAGCGCCTCGGCGCATTATCTCGGCAACTGCGCCAATTGGACGTTCAGCTCCGGTATATTCCCGCGGAGATGTTCCTGCAAAAGGCCATCGAAGGATATCTGGAAAGCAAGAGGGATCAGCGGCTGTGATTTTGGATCTCGAACGATTTCAGACGCAGGCACGGCCACGATGGAGCGGCCTCGAATCGCTGCTCGCCGCGCTGGAAAGCCGGCCGGACCGCCGTTTGAATCCGGTGGAAGCCGAACAACTGCAGGAGCTTTACGCGCAAACCGCCGCGGATTTGAATCGTGTAACACACGGGGCGCTGGCGCCAGAGCTAAGTCAGTATCTCGAGCGGTTGGTGGCCCGAGCCTATGCCGAATTGCACTACGTTCCGCCGGCGCGCTCCGAATTCTGGCAGCCGCGCCGCTGGGTGAGAATATTCACCCTCTTCCCGGAAACCTTCCGGCGGCAATCGCGCTATTTCGCGCTGGCCGTGCTGATTACGTTGTTGGGCTGCGCGTTGGGAGGACTAGCGGTGCGTTACGATCCCGCCTCAGTGGACGTGCTGCTTTCCGCCGACTACCTGCGCGATCCGGGGCAGCGCGTGCACGAAGAGGAGCAAGGGAAGCATCGGGAGTTGTCCTCGGCGCAGGTCGAAGCCGCTTTCTCGGCGCAGTTAATCAGGCACAACATCGAGGTGGCGTTGCTCGCGGCGGCGCTCGGCGTAACGTTTGGCATCGGGACGGCGCTCCTGCTGTTCGAGAATGGAGTGCTGCTTGGGGCCGTCGCGGTTCGCTACACGCAGCAGGGCTTCGGCCTGTTTATGTCGGCGTGGCTGCTGCCGCATGGTGTCTTCGAGATTCCATCGATCCTGATCGCCGGCCAAGCGGGGTTCTACCTGGCGCGCGTACTGCTGCGCAGGCGCGAGGATCGTGATGTGCGTCAATCTATGCGCGAATGGCTTGTGCTGATCGCCGGGATGGCGATAATGCTGGTGTGGGCCGGAATGATGGAAGCGTTTTTTTCACAGCATCATGAGCCGGTTCTGCCGTATGGGTTCAAGGTTGCGGTTGGCGGAGCGGAACTGGCGCTGCTGACGGTTTATCTGCTGCTGATCGGGCGAAGAAAGACTCATGCCGAAGCGCACACCAGAGTTCCTTCGGAGAAAACATGACAGATTCTCAGCCAATCCGCTGGGCGACTTCGGCCAAACTGACCATTTCCACCCCCGAAGGCGTGCTCTTTCAATTGCCCCTGGCGGGTCCAGCTTCCCGGCTTTATGCCATGCTTCTCGACATCGCTATTGTGCTGGGCACCGTGAACGGAGTTGGGCTGCTGGTTTATTGGATCTTCGCGAAAGCGCCGGGCTTTGGAGTAATGGTGGTCACGCTCGGGGAATTCGCGCTGGGGTTTGCCTATGGCGCATTGCTGGAAGGCTTTTGGAACGGGCAGACGGTCGGAAAGCGCCTGTTCCATTTGCGGGTGATTGACCAGACCGGACTTCCCCTACGAATCGAACAGGCGTGGGTCCGGAATCTGATGCGCGTCTTCGATGCGCTGCCGTTCGCCTACTTGGTTGGAGGAATTTCAGCAGTGAGCAGTCCCCTGATGCAACGCTTCGGCGACCGCGTGGCGGGGACGCTTGTGATACGCCAAACGCCGCTACTTGCGCCGGGGGAGGAATCCTGGACGCGTCAGAAATACAACTCGTTCATGGATTATCCCACTATCGCGATGAAGCTTCGCCGGGCCGCCACGCCGGAGCTGGCCAGCCTGATTCAAGACGCGCTGCGCCGTCGCAACGAACTCGCGCCTTACGCCCGGCGGGAAATCTATCGCGAACTCGCCGCGTATTTGCAATCCGAAATCTCTCCTTTCCCCGACGAACTGGTTGAGATACTTAGCGATGAGCAGTATTTGATTAATGCGGCCGGCGCGCTGTTCGTGGATCAACGGGTGTCGAGGGTTCGCGGTTGACGGCGGACGCTTGTAAGGCAACGGTAAGGTGCCTGCCGTTTAGTTTTCTACAGGCTTTGGAAGCAGGTCTTCCACAGTGACGTCGACCCCAGGTTCATCGCCGACGCCGAACAACTTATGGCGGAGAGGTCACCGGAAGCAGCTTTTAGCTCGTTCTTATTCGCTGGCTGGCCGCGATCTGAGCGAATCGGCTAGAGGCCTGAATGTGTCACTTCGCGCGATCAACGATGATCTCTTTCGATATTGCCAGTGAGCGCAAATGAAGGCAGATTTCGGTGATTTGATGAGTAAAGTCCCGGGCCATTACCCCATGCTTGAACCAACTGCGGAACTTGATCATATGGTCGCAGAAGACGGTTGCGGCGCTGATGGAAAGGCCCTTCCTGCGAAAAATGAATCCCCCATTTTGCCTAAGTAAGCGTTGCACAACTTTGAGTGCACCTTCCTAGAACGATGTGCCGTAGCATCTAGCGTCACTCGCGGACAGCCCCAAGTTGGGCTCGGTTGCAACCTGAACGACGATGAGCCCTACCTATGGCCGAAGCGCTACTGAAGCAGCTTCACTTGGATGCAGAGTCGGCTCCCCGGACATGTAGCCTCCAGCCCTCTTGAGGTGTTCCCTTCAGGTGTGAGCGTGATTTCTGTGCCGCGCCCGGGCGAGCTACACTTTCACCCGTGGGATGTCTCCGGCGAGACTGGCTTGAAGGTCCAAGAGACCACTCAGGGCCAAAGCTTCGATCTGCTTGAAGGGGTGCGCCGATTCCTCGGCCCAACAGGCGGGAGCAGCTCGTCGCCGAATTCCTGCCGCAAGCATCCTGGCGCGTTACGGTTGAACTGCCGGCGAGTTTCCGCCGGCGCTCCCAATATATATCTATGATTGGGGTTCATCGGGAAACTGTGCCCAAAGTTTTTGTGACATTTTAGGGCGTCACCTCAAATGTTGGGTCCAACTTGGGTCCAATATTGCCCGAATACCATCCAAAACGGTGGTACAAAGATTGCGCAGAGCCAACGAAAAGCGACGAGACAGCACATTTGGATTTATCTCCGAAGCAAGAGGTCGCGTGTTCGAATCACGCGTCGTACCCCTCTACCTCCTCGGGCTTTCCGTAACCATATTCCTCTATTATCTTTCCAACGATGGCGCTGGTGAAACTCGCGTTCTATAATCAGTATCACTAGGTTCCTCTCCTCCGAGCCCCGGTCGTTTGGCGAACCAAGTCTACTCGGGCGGGGGGCCGAAGCCGCCATATAATCACCCCGGTGGGTCACGAAACGGCAGCCGTCCGAAGGGACAGATCTTGGCATCTTGGCTACTCCAGTGAAGCAGTTTTCATCAACAACTATTGGCGTGCGCCACGTTTCTGGTGTCGCTGCGCTGCTTCTAATTTTAGCTTTACCATCCGTGGCCCAGGTTGCCGCCAGTGGAGCACAAGGAACTCTGGGGCCGGGAGGAACCGGCACCCTGGTCGTAACTGTTCGAGGTGAACGCGGCACTGCCTTGCCAAGCCTGGTAACGGTGAATGTGTATACGCCTAGCAGTCAACATGCCGGAACCGCGACAATAAACAACAGTAGCGCGCGCTTTCCGGACCTCCTGCTGGGCACCTATGTCGTCGAAGCTATCTGCCCGGGTTTCGAGACTGCACGCGAGGAAATAGAACTCAGGGTAAAGAACGATCAGCAGCAGGTATTCCTTACGCTGCGTCCTCTCTCTGGAAACAGCTCCACGAGTACGATGAGCGGCCCACCGCTGCTGGCACCGAAGGTCCAGAAGGAACTGAGCAAGGCCTTAGAAGAAATTCGAGTTCAGCGATATGACGACGCGCGCAAAAAGCTCGCCGCAGCACAAAAATCAGCACCCAATCATCCAGACGTCAATTATTTGTTGGGGCTCCTGGAGTCTCTCACGGGCAACTCCTCGGCAGCGCAGGCGTACTGGCAGAAAGTCATTGTTTTTGACCCGAACCACTACTTCGCGCTCTTGGCGCTCGGCGAGGTCGCCCTCGGAAATAATAGTCTCCAGCCGGCAAAAGCTCTCTTTGACCGAGCGATCTCTGCAAATCCGTCTGCCTGGCGTCCCCATGAGCTCCTTGCGCATGTCTACCTGCGACAAGAGTTGTTTGAACAAGCTCGGAAGAATGCTGAGCAAGCCATCGATCTCGGCAAGGGGGAAGCCAACTCTGCCCGGCTAGTGCTCGCTAAAGCGTTTATCGGGGAAAATGACAGGGTCCGCGCGATTTCCACTTTACAGATATTTCTTCAAAACAAGAACACGGATGCCCAAGCCGCGTCCGCCAGGAATCTCCTCGAGGCCCTCAACAAGCAAACGGTCGAAGATTCGGGATCCGGAACGCCGAAAACGATATCAGCCACGGTTCCCGAGGTACCTCTCGAGGCGCCAGCAGCGCCTGCCGCATTGCTACTTCCTCCTACGGCGAAATGGATGCCGCCGAGCATAGATGATTACGTGCCATCGGTGGACGACGCAGCCAGCTGTAATTTGCCGGCCGTACTGGAAGGGGCTGAAAAGAGCGTTCTGGAATTTGTCAAATCGTTGGATAGCTTTACGGCTACGGAACTGCTGCAACATCAGGTGATCAACAAACAAGGCCTGGCCGTCAGCAATGTAGATCGCAAGTACAACTATCTTGTGTCGATCAAGGAAGTACGGCCGGGAATCTTGGATGTGGAGGAGTATAGGAACGCGACACTAGCCTTGGACGTTTTTCCAGACGGCCTGGCAACTCGAGGAATGCCGTCGGTCGTACTGGTTTTTCATCCAGTTAATATAAATGGCTACGAAATGAAGTGCGAGGGCCTGGGGAGTTGGCATGGAACTCCCGCCTGGCAGATTCACTTCCAGCAAAAGGACAATCGTACGGATCTAATTCGTGTGTATTGGGTGCAGGGGAAAGCCTACCATGTTCCTCTGAAAGGACGAGCATGGATTGCGGTGGGCAATTTTCAAGTGATCCGGATAGAGACAGACCTACGCCAACCTTTGCCGGATCTAAAGTTGCTCGCGGAACATCAGGCGATAGACTACGGTCCCGTCCGATTTCGAAGTCGGGACGTGACACTGTGGCTTCCCTCGAACACGGATCTGTATCTGGATTTTCGCGGGAGGCGCATCCACCGCCGGCATACCTTTGAGAACTACATGTTGTTCTCTGTAGATGATAAGCAGAAAGTTTCCAAGCCACCGGAGGCCGCGCCGAGCAACCCAAACTAACGGCCAGGGGAATCGTTGGTCAGCGTTCGGTTTTTGAACCCGGGTCTTGATTTGCAAATTTCGGAGTATTCCTCCGTCCGCTTCCGGGCTCGCTCAGAATTTCAAATCGGGTAAGGCACCGGCAGCGGTTACGTCTGTTGAGACGCTAACCCCCCTCCACTGCTTTGCATCGGCGGCGCGTGTGTCTTCTGCTTGGCTGGAGTACTGGACGGCGTCGCTGCCGAGCAAAAGATGCGCGGGCAGGCGGTCGCTGGCAGCCAGGCGAAGGACGACCTGAGCCACTTTGGCAGGATCGCTGTTTTCCTGGCCCCAATGAGACTTCAGCCTTTTGGCAAACTCGCCTACGGAAGGTTCATAGTCAGCAAGTAGAGGCGGCATATCCCTGTTAGCTCGCGCGCCCCAGTTCGTGCGAATGCCGCCGGGCTCGAGCGCGCAGACCTTCACGCCAAACGGAGCCACTTCTGGCGCCAGCGATTCCGTAAATCCCCCAACGGCCCACTTGGCGGCGTGGTACGGCGAGTTGCCAGGAACGCCCAGGCGGCCTCCCACGGACGATATCTGAAGGATGCAACCGCTTTTTTGCTTTCGCATGATTGGCAGCGCCGCGCGAGTCACGTACACAACGCCATAAAAATTCGTGTCGATCACTGCCTTGAATCGTTCGGGGCTCAGCTGTTCGAAGGGCGCGACGTCGCCGAAGCCCGCGTTATTCACGACGACATCGAGACGTCCGAACTCCCCTACCGCCACCTGCACGGCAGCGAGTGCGGCCTTTTCGTCAGCCACGTCCAGAGAAGCGGTGCGAACCTGATCGCCGTACTTCTCCACCAGGTCATCCAGGTGTTGAGGATCGCGAGCCGTGGCGACCAGCTGGTCGCCCGACGCGAGCACGGCTTCCGCGATGTTGCGGCCCAAGCCGCTGGCGCTACCGGTTACCAACCAGACCTTAGACATGTCATTCTCCATTTCGTTTCAACTATAATATGAGTACTCACTCATTTATACGATGCAGGAGTTCATCGCCGGGTTATACCCGCCCACAATATTTCAAAACCGCTATCCCGGTACTTATTGGTCTTGGAGGGCTTCGATGCCGTCAGGTCAATCGTGGCTTCAACCAAGGCTGCAAACGCCTTGGAGATAAGTTCGACCGGCAGGTCACTCCGAAAGATTCGCCCTTCAATCCCGTCGCGAACCATCGTTTGGAACTCGACGAACGGCGCAGTGCCCGCGTCTCTGGACTCTTTCGTGAGCACCTCCGAGACCAGCAGTTGCGCCAGTACCTTGTACTGCCTGGGATTGGCAATGCCCCAGCGGATGTAGCGATCCCAGACATGCCGCAGCCGGGTACGAACGTTTCCTTTCCGCGGAAAGTCCGACATCATGGCGTCCCCGAGCTCCAGCTTGAGCTCCCGGTAGAGCGAGTTGATTAATTCATCCTTGGTTCCAAAATACGTAAAGAGAGTTCCCTCGGCGACCCCCGCCAGCTTCGATATCTCGGACGTGGGGGCGGCCGCGAGCCCGCGCTCCGCAAACAATTGCGTTGCGGCATCGAGGATAGCGTTCCGCTTGTCCTGGCTTTTGGGGCGCGCCACTGGCTCCTCTATAGATGAGTTACAACTCAATTATACATCATCGAGATCGATTGGGAAGCCGCTCTGGCTCGCGCACAAGAAGTGGAGTTTGGGCGCCATCAGAGTCTTTGCTTACGTCAAAAGCCACTGGCGCATCTGTTCAGGGGTCATGTTGCCACCGGTCAGGATTGTGGCGACCAGTTGGTCTTTGAACCGCTCGCGGTAGGTGTTCAGCGCCGCGAGACCGGCGGCGCCGGACGGTTCGAGGACCACGCCGAGTTCCCGATGTGCCTGCCGCATCGCCGATACCATCGCCTGATCATCGACAAGGACGATGTCATCCGCCAGGCCGATCAGGTCGGCGACAGCTTCCGGATACGGGCTCTGCACGTCGATTCCGTCGGCAATCGTTTCGGTTTGCCCCGACTCCTGAGCTTGCCGCGCCCGCCAGGAGCGCTCCATCGCCGGTGCGCCGCTAGCGCAAATGCCGATCATCTGCGTCCCCGGCCGGTGCGCCTTCACCCAGCGAGCCACTCCGCCCAGCAAAGCGCCGTCGCCGAGCGGGACGAGGATGGCATCGAACGGCTCCGGCCATCGTAAGAGTTCCAGCCCGATCGTGCCGGCGCCTTCCGAAATCTCGGGGATACGTCCGTCCTCGATCAATCGCGCGCCGGTCTCCGCAGCGAACGCTTTCGCCGCGGAATGCGCCGCCTTGAAATTCTCGCCAACCAGGTGGACATCCGCGCCAAGAGCACGCATTCGCTCAACCTTTAACGGATTGGCTGTAACGCTGGCAAAAATCGTAAGCCGGAGTCCGCGCTTACGCGCGGCAAAGGCCATACCCTGACCGAAATTTCCGGCCGTGGCGCAGACGAGGTGAGGGCGCCCATTCAACGTCGCCGCGAAGAATTCCGCGCCTCGCCCTTTGAATGAGCGAATCGGGTTCAGCGTTTCCACTTTGACGACGACGCGGCAATCGAGGTGTTTCTCGAGCGGCTCCGCCCGGAATTGCGGCGAATTGAGAAACACAGGGTCGATGACACTCGCGGCCCTCTCAATCTTTTCCACGGACAGACGATGTGGCTGGCTCACCGGCGTTCCTTCTATTCTCAGTTCAACTTTTCGGCGCGCACCGCAACTTTATTTCGGCGCGGTGAATGTGGGTGACGTCCTGGCAAACGACGCAGAACGCGCCCCGTTCTTCTGAGCGGTTGGATTCCGCTGACCGAACAGCGAAGCCGAGCCTAATTACTTCAAGACAGTGTCGCAGTAGGTTGAATCCGCGCCAAACGGCCCGCCGCACAGCAGCGTTTGCTGGTACTGGTCCGCCTGGCCGAAATCTTTCAGCGTATCGGGGTAGTCCACTCCGAATTGATAGCCTGATGTCCCCAGCGTGTACCAGGGATAGATGCAGTAGGGTCCGCCATAAACGGAACACGTCGCCAGAATCTCCGCTTTTCCGCCCAAATCGCTGACCGCCGCAAATTCCTTGGCCTGCGATCCGTCTCCAAACGTGACGGATTTAATCTGGATCGGGGAAGTTCCCGTCCACGAAGCGGCGTTATAGGTATCGCAGCCGACTTCGCCCGCCACGCAGAAGGCGCCTCCGCCCGTAAAGGTGGATTCGTGACCGATCTCCCAGACGAACGAGTTCGGAGTATCGTTCACCGCGCCCCAGCCAAGGGCGTTGCCAATGGTTTGAGTATCGAACGGCGGCATAAGCGGCCCCGTGCTCGAAGAGTTCAGAACGATGGTGCCGGATCCGTTCGTGGTGAGATCGTTGACGGTTACGTGAAAGCCGTCCTGCGCCGCAGTGGTGAACCAGTGCACGGTCACGGTATCGCCCGCGTGCATGATCAGCGGGTTGTTCGGTCCGGTTCCATCCGTGAGCATGGCGTTGAACGCCGCGGTTTCGTGAAATGTGCCCTTCTGTCCCGTGGACGTCAGCCGCCATACGGGCGAGCACACGCTATACTTGTTTGGGGCAAACTTCACCTCGAATCCTCCGCTCTGCGAGCAACTGGATACGATGGAGTCGGGGTAGAACTGCAACTCCACAAACGATTGGCCAAACAAACTTTTCGGATCCGTCACCGCGCCCCCGAACCAGAACGTTGGACCCAGCGCGGAGACAGGGAACGTGCCGCCGGTTGGAAGAACCACGGTCCAGGTGAGTTCTTTCGCGGAGCCCGGAAGGCTGGAAACCGGATCAAGCTCGGGCTCGTCATGGCCCGTGCAGCCCGAGTCGTACTTCACTTCAAAAATTCCCTCAATGTATTTGGGGCGGTGCGCAATGCAGCCGGACTGATTTGACTGCGCGGATGCCGGTGCGGAAAATGCCGCCAGCAAAAGCAGCGCGGCAAACAATGTGCCAATAAAGGCTATGGGTTTCATTTTCGTTCTCCTAGTGGAAGCAATCGGGGATTCCGCGCGCGGGGAAGCTGGAACCGGAATCACGAGGTGCGGATAACCTATTCCCGGTGGGTTCCAATGTCAACTAATTCCCAATTCAGTTAAATGTCGGTGGAGGAAGGACGCCGGGCGCTAATAGAAAAGAACTCAAACGATAAGCGCCAGGGTAGAGTTGACACCCGCAGTTCAGGGAGTTGCTAGAGCGCTGCTGGGCAGGTGGGGAGTCAGCTTGCGGATCACAAATTCCTGCAGGATATTCGCCGCGGCCGTTGCGCCGATTCCGATAGCCGTGTTTTCAAACGTCAATCCCGCTCCGCGATCGGTCGAAGGATAATAGAGATTGGAGATGCCCCCCGCGGCAAGTGAGCCGAGGATGGACGAGTAATTCGCCTGCCAGTGCCCGTTGTCGCCCTTGCAGATCACGGAATTCGCGATGGCATAGAGAAGCCGCGAGCGTTTGCTGCCGGTTCCCTTGTAAAAATAGCGCGGGTCCTGTTTCAGAAGCGAGGGCAGAATTGCGCCTCCGATAAACGTGCTCGTCACCACGTCTGCATACCCGGCCCCATACCGTTTCGCGTAACCTTGTGCGCCTTGCCCGTATCCGCTGAACTGGTCGTCCGCCTGCTGGATTCCCGCCGCCGCACCGACAAATAGAAACGTCACCGGATCGAACGTCGACTTCCACGCCAATTCGAATTTCTGCCGTGTGTTCAGCGGCGCCGCGTTGGGAACGTAGGTGACGTAGAAATTGGGAATGAACCCGAACACCCGCTGCTTTTCTTCGTCCTTCATCTGTTCTTGCGCCACCTCTACCGGGGTCAGTTCCACGCGAACCTCGGTCACTTCGGTAGCCAGTGGCAGGGTGATTTGCGCCAGATTGGCGTTTTCCCCCGGATGCAGGACTCCGGAGGAATTTTTCGTCGCGAAACCATCGGCGGTCACCGAAAGCTGGTAAGGTCCGGCGGGAATGCCGGTAAACGAAAATTGCCCGTCATCGCCGGTTTGCGTTTCCTGATTTGTGGACTGGCCCTGCCAGGTGAGTTTCACCCTCGCGCCTGCAACCGCAGTCCCATTGGGATCGACAATCGTCCCGTGAATAACTGCTGGTAACGGTGGATCTGGCAGTTGCGCGCTACTGGAAGTGGAGGGAGACGAGTCGTTTCGAGAGGCATCCGACTGGCCCTGTTCAACGGAGGTGGAAGGCGTCTGCTGGGATTGGGCGAGAACGGGAAGTGTACAAACCAGGGCCAAAAGGCTTAACCGCACCGGAATACCGGGGCCCAGGAAGGATGCGCCGAAGATTCCTCCACGGGAATTGCGGCAGGGGACATTTCTTTTCGAATTCACAACTATTAGTTTACAGCCTTCCCGCTGGCTTCCAGCAAATTTTCACGGCTGCCAATTGCATCGGACATAACTCCGGCACACGATCTGAGATTTTCTGGCAAAGCTCGCGTCTAAGCGGGTAAAGTGCCAGTGGACTGGAACCGATGGGATGCCACGCGCGGAAACCCGGGTTGCCCGGAGGGAGCAATATGAATCACTTGAAACGGTTGTTGCCCGCAGTGCTGCTTTTGACGATCACGGGATGGGCGCAGGCAAGACCTCCCGCGGTAAACAGCGGCGAATCGCTGGTAAAGGAAATGCACTCGCGCTACGCCGCCTCATGGTACCCCTCGGTGACGTTCACGCAAAAAAGCACCACCTATAATCCGGACGGCACGACGAAAGTGGCAACCTGGTACGAAGCTGCTCTGCTTCCGGGAAAACTCCGCATTGATATCGGCCCGCCGAGTGCCGGGAACGGCTATCTGTTGGTGGATGGAAACGTCACCGTGTTTAAGGACGGGCAGGTGAAGGCGAACATTCCACAGGTGAACATGCTCCTGGTTTTGGGATTTGATGTGTACAAGCAATCGCCCGAGGCGACGCTGGCGATTGCGAAAAAAGAAGGCTTCGATGCGGGCAAATTTCACGAAGATACCTGGGAAGGAAAGGCCGTTTACGTTTTCGGCGCGGACAAGGGTGACTTAAAGTCGAAACAGTTCTGGGTCGAGAAAGATCGTATGCTGTTTGTGCGCTTGCTGGAACCAGACCGGAACGATCCCAACAAGACCCAGGACATCCGTTTCGCCGATTACCGCAAGCTCGGCGGCGGATGGATCGCCGCGCTGGTGGAAGTTTACGCCGAAAGGAAAAAAGTCTTCAGCGAGGAATATACGGAAATCAACGCCGACGCAAAACTCGACCCGGCGGTTTTCGATCCCAAGCAGTTCACCTCTGCCCATTGGGAAAAGCCCTGAATCACCTGTGCCAGGTAGAAGAAGCGGCAGCAGTCTTCACTTGGAAGTTTTGTCCGAGCTTTGCCTCTCCTGCGCTTGGGCAATGAGCTTCTTCAGCTTGCCCTCAATGGAAGAGTCACCAATGTGTTCTTCCTGAAGAACCCCGTCGGCGTCAATCGTGAAGGTGTGGGGGATCGCCGTAACCCCAAACATCTTGGCGACCGGGCCCGTGAAGCCGCCATCGCGATATTGGGGCCAGGTCATTTCGTTCTTGACGATAAAGGCTTTCCATTTCTGTTCGTCGCCATCCAGACTGACGCTCAAGACCACGAGCGGTTGGCCCTGAAATTTATTGGCGACGTTGCGGATGTGTGGCATCGCCTCGCGGCATGGCTCGCACCAGGTGGCCCAAAAATCGAGCAAGACAACCTTGCCTTGCAAATCATCCATGGCAATCACTTTGCCGTCAGTGGTGGTAACTGCGAAGGGCGGCGCCATACGCGCGCGGGCAAGTTCGGGCCGGTTGATGTACCGGGCCACGCGCTGGTGACTGGGATCGTCCCCGGGCTTCAGCTTCAGATATTCTTTAAAGCGCTCCTTGGCAGCGTCGTCTTGATGCAATTGCGCAAGGGCCTTCCCGTCCAGCAAGATTGCGTCTGGAAACATCAGGCTGGCCGACATCGCTTTCTGGCACTCTTCATGGGTTCGGGTGAAATATTCATCCTTGTGCTTTTGCAGCCCCTCGTCCATAAACACGAACGCGAGATCGTAATGCGCGAGCGCGGTTTCCCGGTCGTCCTTCGCTGAAGCGACCAATTCTTCCGCGCCAAGCTCCGCGGTTTTCCAGTCACCCAAGTCAAGGCCGTATTTGATCATCTGCTTCTGGCAAGTCGTGCAGTGCCCCCCGTCTTGCCTATCCGCTTTCTTAAAGCTGTCGAGAGCCGATTGTTGTCTCCGTTGATTCAGATACCCCCATGCCTCCTTGAAAGTTTTTTGAGCCTTTTCGTTGCTCGGCTCGCCTGCATGTTCCTGGGCGGTAGCGGCGAGCAAAAGAAAGGGCAGAATCAGACAGGCGCGGACAAGAAGCATAAAAGGTCTCCTGTACACCGTGTGAGGAAGAGTCGCTCGCACTGAAACAATTCTCCGCTGATTGGTCTTCATTCAACTCTGTTAGTGAAATCCGTACTTGCGGTACATCTTAATATCGGTTTTCAGAATTGGGAATCTGAAAGTCAAGCCAGGTCATCGAGCCTCCTTATGCGCCCGCCGGCTCATTACCCGGCGGATCGAATTCCTTGCAATTCAAAACTTCAAGAAAGCGCGTTGGGAAAGCTGGCAGCAGGGAATCGGGCTCGATCCACCGAAATGAAATTCCCCTCCCCATAGGGGTGGCGGGCAATCGAAGTGCCAAAAGTCTTCGCTCCGAATCACCCTAACTCGTTGAGGGAAAATGGTTTAGGTCGCTTTAAGTGACGAAAATGCATCTCCCTGTGATATTTTACACAGGGTGCGAGGGGAAACTGCGTGGTTTTTCGCCGGGAAACACGCTCAGAGCTTTTTGTGCCGAATTTGGAGCAGGCGTGTATTGTTGAATAGGGTCATTCCGGCGGGCGAGGCCATGGGAAAACTAAGGATACTGATTTCTCTCACGACGAACGACAACGATTATCAAGTTGAACAGGCAAGCGCCGCCGAGCAAGCGGCGCACAAACACGGCATCGATCTCAAGATCATTTACTCCGACAACGACGCCATCAATCAAAGCACCCAGCTTCTGAAAGTCATCCAGGAACCCGAAGAAGCCGATCGCCCCAACGCGATTATTTTCGAACCCGTCGGCGGAACGGCTTTGCCGCAGGTGGCGCGCGCGGCCGTCAATCGGGGCATTGCCTGGGTCGTGCTGAATCGCGAAGCGACTTATGTACCCGAGTTGCGCGGGTTGAGTAAGACTCCGGTGTTCGTCGTGACCGTGGATCACGTTGAGATTGGCCGCATCCAGGCGCAACAGTGCGCGGCCTTGCTTCCCAGGGGCGGCAGCGTTCTTTACATGCAGGGCCCCTCGGAAAATTCCGCCGCCAAGGACCGCGCCAAAGGTATGTTGGAGTTGAAGCCCGCGAACATGCACCTGATCACGTTGAAGGGTCAGTGGACGGAGGATAGCGCGCAGCGCGCCGTGCGCTCCTGGCTGAAGCTGACCACCACTCGAAAGACCGTGATTGATATGGTGGCCGCTCAGGATGACGCGATGGCCATCGGCATCCGCAAAGCGTTTCAGGAAGTGTCCAGCGAAGTGGAACGCGAGCGCTTTCTGTCCATCCCTTTCCTGGGGATTGATGGCCTGCCGAAAACCGGGCAAGCCTGGTTGCGCAGCGGCTTGCTGCGCGCCACGATTTTCAGCCCGCCAAACACGGGGCAAGCCATCGACATGCTGATCGACGCCCTGCAACACGGCAAACCCCAGCCCGAACGCGCACTCACCGTGCCCGTCTCCATGCCCGCCCTCGACGCCCTTCGCGCGCAGAAATAGGCAATCTCAATCGATCAATTCCTTTTTCATTGAGACGCTCTCAGAATACTCAGAGAGCGCAGATAAAAACGTGGAGATGGTGGGGCTGGGGAGGTTCGAACTCCCGACCTACGGTTTAGGAAACCGACGCTCTATCCATCTGAGCTACAGCCCCGTCCACCACATTGTAGTATGAGACGCCGCGCCCCCGCGACCTCTTCGCGCACCTGCCCAATTCCCGTTAACCCCGCCGCTCTGTGATATTATGCACCCCAGCAACCGAAAGCGGCGTCCCGCCTGCGCTTTTCCAGGTTTCCATTGGAGGTCCCCATGAGCAGCAAGCTGAAGTGGATTGGTATCGCCGTGGTGGCGATCATCGCGATTTTGGTCGTCGTGCCATTTCTGATTCCGATCAACAAGTTCAAGCCCACCATCGAATCGAAGGCGTCCGACGCGCTGGGACGCAAGGTGCAGCTGGGTAACTTAAGCTTGTCGCTCATTACCGGGTCCGTTGGGATTGACGACGTTTCCGTCAGCGACGATCCCAAATTTAATTCCGGGCCGTTCCTCACCGCAAAGAACGTGAAAGTGGGCGTTGAACTGATCCCGCTGATTTTCTCCCAACAATTGAATGTCACCGAAATTACCGTCGTGAATCCGCAAGTCACCATGCTCAAGGACCCCAGCGGCCGCTGGAATTTTTCCTCCATCGGCGGAAGCTCCGCCAAGCCCGCTCCCAAAGCCGCCGCTTCCAGCAGCAATTCGGCGGAGGCGGTTTCTATCGGCAAACTGCGCTTGGAAGACGGCCAGATCACGCTGGGCAACACGAACTCGCGCAAGCGCACGGTCTATACCAAGGTGAATCTGACCGCCAGCGACGTTGCCATGAAAAATAGCTTTCCTGTCCTCTTTTCACTTGAGGGGCCGGGCGGCGGCACTATGAAGATCGACGGAAAAGTCGGCCCGGTGGACGCCGACGACGCCGCGCTCACGCCGCAAAACGTGAAGCTCACGATCAGCGGACTCAATCTCGCCACAACCGGCTTCCTCGATCCCTCGCTGGGACTTGGCGGACTCGTGGATATGGACGCAAACCTGGTGAGCAATAAGGGCCAGATGGCCACGAAAGGCCAATTGAAACTCTCGAAGGCAGTCCTCGTTGCGGGAGGAGGCCCCTCAGGCGTCCCGGCAGTCGTCAATTTCGATACCGTATACGATTTGGTGAAAGGCACGGGCGTACTGCATCCCTCTACGATCAATATCGGAAACGCTAAGTCCAATCTGAGCGGAACTTATAAATCCGAGGGCGATGCCTTCGCCGTGGATTTGAAAATCACCGGCGACAACCTGCCTGCTACCGACCTCGAATCCTTCCTTCCTGCGCTCGGTATCAACTTGCCGGACAAGTCCCGCCTGAGCGCCGGGACGATGAACACAAATCTCCACGTTTCCGGCCCGACCGACAAACTGGTGACCGATGGCAATATCGGCCTCTTTAACGGAAAACTCGCGGGCTTCGACCTGGGCCAGAAGCTCTCAGGCATCGGCGCGCTCGCGGGAATCAAATCGGGCAGCGACCTGGTCATCGAAAAATTCACCACGGATTTGCACATGGCCCCGACCGGACTTCGCGCGGATAATCTGGACGCAGTGGTCCCGGCGCTCGGCTCCATGGTCGGCAACGGCACCGTGGACGCAAAAAACAACCTGGACTTCAAACTGGTCGCCACCGTGAACAATAACGTGGCTTCGGCTGCGGCCGGTTCGGTGGGTGGCCTCGGTGGAGTTGTCGGCAAAGCAATGGGAGGCGGCGCGAACTGCAAGAACGGTGGCATCAAGGTGCCGCTGCAGATCCATGGAACCACCGCCAGTCCGCAATTTGTTCCTGACATCGGCGGCGCAGCTGCCAGCCTTCTTAAGTCCGAATTTTCCTGTGCCGGCAGCGGGGGCGCTTCCGGTGTGACCAGCGCTGCCGGTGCCCTGGCTGGCGGCAGCAAAGGAACCGCTGCGGACACCGTCAACCAGCTCGGCGGCCTTTTTGGGAAAAAGAAACCCTAACCGAATTCCCAGGTAGCGGCCACCTTCAGGTGGCCGAGGTCGCGGACCACGCCCATTCCAGTCGTGCGGATTTTACCCCTTTTTTCACCCAGCCTCTTGACGTTCTCCCACGTTACCACTAGCCTCAATACCCTGCGAGGGATGCAAGTCCGACGGGGACTTCGCATAAGCAACAACTAAAGCATGACAAGGAGCCGAAGATGGGTCGGAGGAGCGTTCAACTACGCCTGTGGGCTTTTGTGCTTCTTGGAGTTTGGACTGGATTCCTTGTAGATTGCACTGCGTGGGGACAAGGCGGCGAGCCACGCACGTTTGCGATTCGCGGCGCGAAAGTTGTGCCGGTTTCCTCCGCCCCGCTCGAGAACGCAACGGTGGTCGTTTCCCGCGGACTCATAACCGCCGTGGGAACGAACGTTGCCATCCCTGCGGACGCGTGGGTGATTGACGGCAAGGGCCTCACCGTCTATCCCGGCCTGATTGACGGATTCACCGACGTCGGCGTCGCCCCCGCAAGTTCCCCCGCTCCCGCCGCAGACGCCGGCGCCCGGCAGCAACCCGCCATTTCGCGTGGGCCGGAAGATCGTCCTGCCACCACGCCGTGGCGCAACGCCGCCGATGAAGTGAACCCAAACGATCCACGCGTGGAATCCTGGCGAATGACCGGATTCACGACGGTCATTGCCGCTCCCAAGGGCGGAATGTTTCCCGGCCAGGCGGCCGTGCTTGATCTCGGCGGCGAGCGCGCCGGCGATTTCGTTGTGAAAGCGCCGGTTGCCGTGCCGGTTTCGCTGCAGGCTCCGGGGGGATTCCGCAGTTTTCCCGGTTCGGTGATGGGGGGGATCGCCTATGTCCGCCAAGTGTGGCTCGACACGAATTGGGATGTTCAGTCGAATGCTGTCTACGAAAAAAATCCCCGCGGCATGGAGCGCCCAAAATATGACCGCAGCGATACGGCCCTGGCAGCCGCGCTTGGAAAACATGCGGTTGTGCTGCTCCCTGGAAACACTTCCTTGCAAATCCGGAGGACTCTGCGCCTGGCCGAAGAATGGAAACTGAACGCGGTCCTTTATGGCGCGCAGATGGGATACGACGTCGCGCCGGAAATCGCCGCGAAGAAGTTGCAGGTGCTCGTGGACCTGAAATGGCCCGAAGCGGAGAAAGACAGCGACCCCGAAGCAACGCCTTCGCTGCGAACCCTGCGTTTCCGCGACCGCGCGCCCTCTTCCCCGGCCGCTCTCAACAAGGCCGGCGTGAAATTTGCGTTCTATTCCGGCGCAATGACCGCGCCGAAAGACTTGCTGCCCGCGGTGAAAAAGTCGATTGACGCGGGCCTCAGCCCGGAAGCCGCGTTGCGTGCGCTGACGCTTTCGCCTGCGGAAATTTTTGGTGTGGCCGATACGCTGGGCTCGATCGAAAACGGCAAGATTGCCAATCTCGTGGTCACCGATGGCGACTTGTTCGACAAGAAAACTAAAGTAAAGCTCGTCTTTGTCGACGGCCGCAAATACGAAGTGCGCGAAGTACTCAGGCCTGCCGAGCCTCCAAAAGGCGACCTGACTGGAAAATGGAAATTGAGTTTCACCACTCCGCAGGGCCAGGAAGAAGCTACCGCCGATCTCTCCATGCAGTCCGACGGTACCTTATCCGGCAGCGTTACCAGTGACCGGGGCACCGGAAGCGTGTTCAGCGGCTGGGTCAGCGGGGAAAAATTCAGCTTCACCATCAACATTGCCATCGAGGGCAGTTCGAGCGATGTTGTGTTCACAGGGACTTTCGAGGGGACTTCGATGAAGGGTTCGATTCAGGCAATGGGTTCCAGCTTTGAATTCAGCGGCACCAAGCCCACACGAATGGCGGCGCAGGCCGGGGGTGCGCAATGAAACTTCGCGCCAACATTTTGTGCTCAGCCGTTGCATTCCTGCTCGCCACCGCAGCCGTTATAAACGCAAACGAAAAACCCGCCAGCAGCGCGGCAATGGATACCCCGGCCTCTGTGATCCTCATCCGCAACGCCACCATCCTCACGGTTTCCCACGGCACCATCGACAAGGGTGACATCCTCATCAAGGACGGCAAAATCGCCGCGGTCGGCGGCACCCTGAAAGCCCCTGCCAACGCGGTCGTGATTGACGCCACCGGCCAGTTCGTCACCCCCGGCATCATCGACTGCCACTCGCACATCGCTGTCGACGGCAGCGTGAACGAAGGCTCGGTATCCGTGTCCTCGATGGTAAACATTGCCGACGTGCTGAACTCCGACGACATCGCGATTTACCGCGATCTTGCCGGCGGCGTCACCACCGCAAACATCCTGCACGGCTCCGCCAACTCCATCGGCGGGCAGACCGTCGTCATCAAGCTGCGCTGGGGCCAACCTGCCGCGAATCTGCCATTCGAAGGCGCGCTGCCCGGCATCAAGTTCGCTCTAGGCGAAAACCCCAAACGTTCGAATATTCGCCTCAGCGGAGCTCCAGAGCGTTATCCCGCCACGCGCATGGGCGTCGAGGAAACCATTCGCGGCGCCTTCACCGAAGCGCGCGATTACAAAAAGTCCTGGGACGATTACAACAAGCGCGTCGCGACCGGGGAAAAGAATGTGATTCCGCCGCGCCGCAATCTGAAGCTGGACCCGCTCGTCGAAGTGCTCGAAGGGAAGCGCTACGTCCACGCTCACTGCTATCGCGAAGACGAGATTCTGATGCTCTTGCGCGTAGCCAAAGAGTTCGGCTTCCACGTCCAAACACTCCAGCACGTGCTTGAGGGTTACAAAGTAGCCGATGAGATCGCCGCGGCGGGCACCGGGGCCTCCACGTTTTCGGATTGGTGGGCCTACAAAGAGGAAGCGTACGACGCAATTCCGTATAACGCGGCGCTGATGACCAGGCGCGGTGTGCTCGTCTCCATCAACTCCGACGATGCGGCCGAGGCGACGCACCTCAATCAGGAAGCGGCGAAATCCATCCGCTATGGGGGATTGACGCGCGACGAGGCGCTGAAGATGGTCACTTTGAATCCCGCAATCCAGTTGGGCATTGAGAAGCGCGTCGGCTCGATTGACGTCGGCAAGGACGCCGACCTGGCCATTTACAATCACGACCCGCTCAGCGCCTATGCAGTCGTCCAAAAAACCCTGATTGACGGGCGGGTCTATTTCGATCGCGAAAAGGAAGAGGCCGCTCGCCCTGCCCTGGAAAAGGAAAAGAAGGACCTTCTCGAAAAGGCGAAAAAGAAGCAGGACGAAGAAAAGAAAGCCGGCGCGAAGAAGCCCGAAGAGAAAAAGGCGGAAGAGAAAAAACCGGAGGAAAAGAAGCCGGACGAAAAACCAAAGCCACCGCAAGGCGAGGCGGATCTGGGAGGGGTGCAATGAAACGCCTTTACCTGAATTTTCTTTGCGGCACTCTGCTGCTGTCGTCTTTTGGCGCGAGGGCAAATCGGGCGCAAACGAGCGGAGTCGCCGATTACGCCATCACTCACGCGAAAATCTTCACCCTGGTTGGGCCGCCAATCGAAGACGGCACCGTGCTGATTCATGAAGGGAAGATCGTCGCCGTCGGCACGGCCGTCTCGATCCCCACGGGAGCGCAAGTGATCGATGCGAAAGGCTTGCAGGTCTACCCAGGGCTGTTTGATCCGGTCACGCAAATGGGCTTAAGCGAAATCGGCGCCGTCAGCGCCACGGTGGACACCACGGAGACCGGCTCGTTCAATCCCGATGTGGTCGCGGCGACGGCCATTCTTCCTTCCAGCGCCCACATTCCCGTCACCCGCGCGTCCGGCATCACCGAAGTGATCGCGGCGCCGGCGAGCGGCGGTTTCGACAGCCGTGGCGCCGCCAATCTTGTCGGCGGCCAGGCCTCCGCAATTCACCTCACCGGTTGGACTGCTGAAGAAATGCTCATCAGCAAGCGCGCCGCGATGGTGGTGGACTGGCCGGGAATCGAGTTGCGTTCCTTCGACTTCGCCACCTTCTCCATGAAGGAAAAATCGTTCACCGACGCGAAGAAAGAATACGACAAGCAGGTCAACGAACTTGCCGACTATATCGAACAGGCCCGCCACTACGCCCAGGCACTCCAGAGTTCCAATGGCGCGGCTCTACAGCGCGACGTGAAGCTTGAGGCCCTCGCCCCCGTGATTCGCGGCGAAATGCCCCTGCTCGTATTCGCCGACCAGGCGCGTCAAATCCGCGATGCCGTCGAGTTCTGCGACAAGCAAAAATTGAAAATCATTCTAGCGGGCGGCGCCGAAGCGTGGAAAGAGAAAGACCTGCTTCGTTCAAAAAGCGTCCCCGTCGTCCTCCGGCCCACGCTCGGCGAACCTTCCGAGGAAGACGATGCCTACGACCGCTTACTGACCCAGCCCGAGGAACTCCACGCCGCCGGCATAAAAATCGCCTTTGGCAGCTTCGACAACAGCTTCGCCCGCCGCCTGGGCCAAAGTGCCGCGAATGCCGTGGCTCACGGTCTGCCCTACGACGAGGGACTGAAGGCGGTAACGCTTTACCCCGCGCAAATGTTTGGCCTCGACGCGCAACTTGGCACGGTGGAAACGGGGAAGATCGCCAACTTGATCGTAACCAACGGCGACCCGCTCGACGTCACCACCGACGTTCGCTACCTCTTCATCAAAGGGCAGCTGACCTCTACGGACAACAAGCAAAAGGCCTTGTACGAGAAATACCTGAACCGCCCAAAACCGGCCCACTGACGCCAGACGAAGGCAAAAAGTTGCCCCGGGCACCGCAACTTTTTTCACGAATCCGAGTATCTTAGAGTGGATAGTCATGCGCAAATCCATCCTGATTGCCCCGACCCTGATTCTCGTATCCCTGTTCGGCCTCCCCGTGCGCGCCGACGAGGCGCAAAAAGTCATTGACCAGTACCTGAAGGCTGTCGGGGGAAGCAAGGTAGTCTCCCGTTTGCAGACACTCTCCATTGATGGAAGCGTCGTCGCCATCGGTGACGCGGCCCCCGGAACGTACACCTTCAAAATCAAACGGCCCAACCGCCTCTATCTCGAATTGCGCGCAAGTGGCGAAACGTTCATAGAATCCTACAACGGCAAGTCGGCCTGGCATCAAGCCTCGGACGGCCAATTCGGCACCTTGCTCGGCCACGACGCCGTGGAAATGGAAACCGCCGCGCAATACTTTAACTCGCATCTCGAATCGCTGGCCAAGCGCAAGGTCGGCGCCGCTTACAAGGGCGAAGCTCAGGTGCGCGGACGCTCCGCCCACGAAGTGGAATTGACCTACCCGACCGGTGTGCACTGGCAGGTGTTTTTCGATGCGGAGACCCATCTGATTGCGGAAGAGAAGGCGGATATCGCGGGAATTCCGCGGGAAATTTACTACGACGACTATCGCGCCGTGAACGGCCTCAAAGTGCCTTACAAAATCGAAATGATTCGGGGAACCAGCGGTTACCAGGTGAATGTCACCCGCATTGCGGTTAACGAAACCGTCGGCGAGCGCGTCTTCGATTTTCCCATGAAGTCGCAAGTGAAGCTGCCCGACCTGAAAAAACTTTTCGAACAGCTCGACGCCAACCAGAAGCAGATCGACAAGATCAAGGAAAATTACGCCGGTACGCGCCAGGAGGAAGAGACCGAGTACGACAAATCCGGAAAAGTGACGAAAAAAGAAGCCAGGGAATTCACCTTTTTCTATCTCGATGGAGAGGAAATATCCACGCTTGTGAAAAAGGATGGCAAAGACCTGAGCGAAAGCGAACAGAAAAAGGAAAGCGAGCAGACCCAGAAACGCATTGAAGAGGTGCAGAAACAAAGCAAGAAAAGGGAAGAAAAAGAGGAAAAAGCGAAGGAGCAGGGAAAAGAAGAAAAGGACCCGGACGAGCCGGGCATCGAAGTTTTTTTGCGCACTTCCCAGTTCGTGAACCCGCGCCGCGAGCGCTTCCGCGGACAGGACGTCCTGGTCTTCGATTTCGAACCGAATCCCGAGTACAAACCCAAAAACCTCGTCGAGCGGCTCGTGAAAGAGCTGGCCGGCGTCGTCTGGGTGGACGAAAAGGCCAACGACGTGGCGCGTCTGGAAGCGTACTTCGTCGGCGACTTCCACCTCGGCGGCGGAATCCTGGCCAGCGTACAGAAGGGCACCAGCTTTGTCTTCGAACAGGCCTACCTGAACAACGAAGTCTGGTTGCCCACTTATGAGGAGGCACACGTCGGAGCGCGAGTGATGCTGGTGAAGGGATTCAAGCTGAACGCCATCACCCGCTATTCGGACTACAAGCGCTTCAACGTCGAAACGCTGAACAGCATCGGCAAACCAAAGGAAGCTCCCGCGGCCCCCGCCCCAACCGCGCCAATGCCAAATGCCACGCAAAATCCTGCGCTAACTCCGCCGAATCCGCAGTGAGCACGGTTTTCACAGCGATGCCTTTAAAGAAGAATTAAGCCGCGGGGGTCTGGCTGAGAACTTCGCGAACTTTCTGCACCAGCGCAGACGGTGAGAACGGCTTTTGGAGGAACGCAAGCCCCTCTTCCAGCATCCCGCCCCTAGTGATCACGTTATCGGTATAGCCCGACATGAAGAGGACGCGCATATCGCGCCGCCCCGCCGAAATGCGCGCGGCCAGTTCGCGCCCGCTGGTGCCGGGCATCACCACGTCCGTCAGCAACAAATGAATTTCCCCGGGGAAGCGGGCGGCAATCTGTTCCGCGTGCTGCGGATCAAGCGAGGTAATGACGTCGTAGCCTTTTTCCGTAAGCACTGTCTGGATCAACTCGCGCACGGCCTCTTCGTCTTCGACAATTAGAATGGTCTCCGTGCCGCGTTGGGGCCTTGCCTGCGGCTTCGCGGCGCATGCCGGATCAGGAATCTCATCCACGCGCGGCAGATACACCTTGAACGTGCTCCCCTTGCCCGGTTCGCTGTAGACCCAAATGTAGCCACCGCTCTGCTTCACGATGCCGTACACGGTTGAAAGGCCGAGTCCCGTGCCGCGCCCCGCTTCTTTTGTCGTAAAGAACGGCTCGAAAATATGGGCCACCGTCTGCCTGTCCATGCCCACGCCATTGTCGGAAACGGCCAGCATCACGTAGCGGCCGGGTTTCACAGTTACGTGGTCCACCGCATAAAGCTGGTCCAAATCCATGTTGCAGGTTTCCACCACCAGGCGCCCGCCCTCGGGCATCGCGTCGCGCGCGTTCACCACCAGGTTCATGATCACCTGCTCCACCTGGGCGGGATCCGCCTTCACTTTGCCGAGGTCTTCCGTCACGCGCGTGACCATTTCGATCCGCTCGTCCATCAAGCGCCTCAAAAGCGAATCCAGATTCAGCACGATTTTATTCATGTCCAGAATCTTCGGTTGTAAGACCTGTTTGCGGCTGAAGGCCAGCAACTGCTGCACCAGTGCCGCCGCCCGCCCCGCCGCATTGTCGATCCGCTCGATGTCGGAGTGCGCTTCGCCGGGAAGGCTTGGCCGGCTCAATGCCAACTCCGTGTAACCGGAAATTATCGTCAAAAGATTGTTGAAGTCGTGCGCGATGCCCCCGGCCAATCGCCCGACCGCTTCCATCTTGCGCGACTGTTGCAATTGCGTTTCCAGCGCCTTTCGCTCCGTGATGTCCACCATGATGCCTTCCATCACCGGGTGAGAATCGCTGCCCTGCACGATCACCGCCGTATCGCTCAGCCAGACCTCGCGCCCGTCTTTCCGGCGTACGCGGAATTCCGCCTGGAAGGGAAACCCATTCTGGCTTTGCTCTTCCGCCGCAATCACCAGCGGTAAATCATCCGGATGGATGTGCTGATCCCACTGGGGCGCAACAACCAGCCACTCCTCCGCCGTGTAGCCGAGGATGTCTTCCACCTGCGGGCTGACGTAAAACCATCTGCCGTGGATGCCGATTTCCGCGATATACGTGATCGCATTGACGTGTTCAACCAGCAACCGGTACTTGGCTTCCGCCTCATCCCGCGCCTTCTCCGCCTCCTGGTGATGCGTAAGATCGCGGCACGCGCACACTGTGCCCCCGTCCGGCATCTGCGCAATGTGAAATTCCACCGGGATGCGGCTGCCGTCCGGGCGCCGCATTTGCATGCTTCCAGTCCACTTGCCGCTTTCCTCCAGTCCCTTGCGAACTTGCGCTTCCGTCTCTCCTATGGGCTGGAACGCGTAAACGACTTTCCAGTGCTGGCCGATAATTCGTTCCGGCGAATCAAACCCCATCATGGTCGCAAGGGCGGAGTTGGCATAACTGTGCACTCCCTTGTCGTCCAGGATTCCGATTCCCTCAACGGAAGAGTCCATCGCCAGCGACTGCCGCCGCACCATTTCTTCATCCTGCTGCTGCCGAAATTGCGTCCAGCCGATCCGCACGGCATAACACGTGAACGAAATACCCAGCATCGTAAACCGGACGGCTTTCAGGCCGGGACCCAGCTGCGCCACCTGGATGAGGATCACCATCGGCGCGAAAAAAAACATTGCGTTGTTGACCAGGATTTCGCCGAGCGTGTGCGTGCGCCTTTTCGCCCGGGCTTCCACTTCAACAACTGGCTGCCAGGTAGCCGCCCACGCGGCACCAATCAACAGCGGGATCGACCATCCCAGGTCCAGCCAAGTTCCCGTTGGCGCCTCATGATTCACTTGCAGGCTGGAAACTATGGTCGCAAGCATGCCGTAGATAAAAATATAGGCGGCAAGTCCCCCGAACAATCGTTTCACCTCGCGATCCACGCTCCGTCTCCATTGCAGTAGAGCGAGTATGAATATTCCAGCCGTGCCGGCCGTCATCACCTGATATTCCCGCGCCAGTGCTCCCTGGTAGCCGAGATTCATGGCGGGCAGGTAATACGCCCCGAAATAAATCAGAAAGAACAGGATGCCAATCTGCAGGAAGTCCAGCGCTTCGGGAACATCAACTCGGGAGTCCTGCTTGTCCTGGTTCAGGAAAATGGCCATCACGAAGAACATGCCGTTCGTGTCGAACAGAAAACGGATCAGCGAGCCGGGCTGTGGCTCGCTACGAAGGAAAAGTTCGAAGTACGCCCACCCGAAATCGGCTAAGCCCCAGGCGCCCATGCCGAACCCGACCAGCGTCCAGAACGAACGCCCGAAACCTCCGGCTCTCCGCGCGGCCAGAAAGCACATCGCCGCCGCCAAAAAGCTTGAGAATATTTGCAATGAATTCCCAAAAAGGGAACCGTACCAAGAGGTGCCGAGAAACACCACAATCATAGCGTGGAGGATCACCACGGAGAGGGCCACGGCGGCCAGCCAAAGGGGAACGCGGCGAAAAGCCACTGAACAGTCCTAGTACTATACTTGCATCCAGTCTAGGGGATTTCTAATGGCGGGAAGATTCCATCCCTCCATCTGTGCTCGGTTGGTCATCCCCAGGCTCAAGGGGAATGCAGGGCTCGGATTGCCTTAGGGGCCAGATCAACGATTTGCAGGTATTTGAAAGTACAGCACCGGTCATTTACGTCGCGCAGTGGCGGCCGATTGTTCCCGTGCTTCTTTGCTCTCTGCGCGGGACAGTTCGAATCCCTAGCGGCTTTCGAATGGATACCGATCCTGCGACTGCACGGCACCGGCGACACGGCGCCGCAGTGCGATGGTGTCCACGGCCGGGCGCTTCCCGAAGCGCTTCAGCACCGCCATCTGCGTCGTCAGCATGTCACCTTCGTGTACGGCGGCGATCGCTCGCTTCGCTTCATGGTCCACGCGCTCTGCGGCATCGGCGATAAACACGCGCGCCGCGTCGATCATCGCGCTGGAAGCGGCTTCGCCCTTGCTCGCGGCGGCCTTTTGCGCTCGAAGCAGGCATGATTCCATCGCGTAGATCTCCATCACGATGTTGGCCAGCGCCCCGATCAACTCTTGCTCATCGGCCAGTTTTTCGCGGAATTTCTGCACCGCTCCCCCGGCGGCTTGCAGGAACATTTTCTTGCAGTTGGAGATGTTGCGCGCTTCTTCCGCAAGCACGCCTTCCGGCGCCTCTTCAAACGACGGCCCGGCCAGAATTTCGTCCGCCAGCTTCATCGCCGCGGGAATCAGCGCCAACTGGCCCCCCATGGCGCGCTTCATCAGCATCTGGATGATCAGCATCCGGTTGATTTCGTTGGTGCCTTCGAAAATGCGGTTCACGCGAGAATCGCGGTACGCGCGGCAAACCGGATAGTCCTCGTGAAACCCGTAACCCCCGAAAATCTGCACCGCTTCGTCCACAACATAGTCCAGCATCTCGCTGCCGTAAACTTTCGATATCGAGCTTTCGATCGCGTACTCCTCCAGCACCTTCATCGTGTTCTGCGCTTTGTCCCCGGAACCCGCGGCGGCATGCATGGCCGCTTCCAGATTTCCCGCCGTGCGATAGACCATCGATTCCACCGCGAAAATCTGGATCGCCATCTCCGCCAGCTTTTCTCGCATCAGACCGAATTCGCCGATCTGCTTGCCGAACGCCTTGCGCTCCTTTGAATATTTCGAAGCGGTCATCAGCACATGCTTCGATCCGCCCACGCCCGAAGCGCCCAGCGTGAACCGCCCCGCGTTCAACACATTGAACGCCACGATGTGCCCGCGCCCGATTTCGTGCAGCACGTTTTCCTTCGGCACCATGCAATTTTCCAGGAAGATCGGCGTCGTCGAACTGCCGTGAATTCCCATCTTGTGCTCTTCATTGCCCGGTTTGCAGCCGGGAAATTTGCGCTCCACGATGAACGCCGTGAACTTTTCTCCATCCACCTTCGCGAACACCACGTAAAGATCCGCGAAGCCCCCGTTGGTGATCCACATCTTCTGCCCGTTCAGGATGTAGTGCGTGCCTTCCTTGTTCAGTTCCGCGCGTGTCAGCGAATTCTGCGCGTCGCTTCCGGCTTGCGGCTCCGAAAGGCAATACGCGCCGATCAGTTCGGCGGATGCCAGCTTCGGCAGATATTTTTTCTTCTGATCTTCCGTTCCGAAATAAACGATGGGCAGCGTGCCGATTCCGGCGTGCGCGCCATGAGTAACCGCGAATCCGCCGTAGATGGAGAGTTTTTCCGTCAGAACGGTCGTGGCGATTTTGTCGAGTCCTGCGCCGCCGAATTCTTCCGGGATGCCGCCGCTGACCAAGCCCACTTCGGCGGCTTTGCGAACGAGTTCGGCCATCAAGCCGGGCTTTTTGTTTTCGAGATCTTTGACGAGCGGGAGAACTTCTTTCACGACAAATTCTTCGGCAGTTTGCCCGATCAGTTTTTGATCGTCGGTGAGATCGGCGGGAGTGAACACGTCCGCCGGCGCGGGCGATTCCAGTAAAAAGCTTCCACCTTTAGCCGCTGTTCGATTCAAAGTTGCCGTGGCCATCGTCTTCCTCCTTGAATCTCACCAACACAATTCGCTGAGTCCGCGATTCCTTGGGATTACGACTCCATGATACGCGCACGGAACGGCGATTGGCAGCTTCGGTGCTTTCGTATGCGTTGAACGAAAGTACAGTTATGCTCCGGCGCTGCCGAGCAGGCTATAGAGCAAAAGTCCCAGGACGATTGCGGTGAATACAACGTACTTCCAATCTTTTTGATACACGAACGCGAAGAGTGAAAAGATGACGCGCGCGACCGGCGTCGCAATCAGCACGAGGAGTCCCAATTGAATCAGCCCGCGCGCGCGGAACGCTTTTACGTCGGCGAAAATTCCGGAGATGGTGCGCAGATCGCTCGGCTCGCCGCTGAAAATGTGATAGTCCGTGACAGGAGTTTTGTGCCGCATCAAGAACAAGATTCCGCCAACAAGCACAATCACCGCAGCTGAAATTACTCCGCTGCGCAGCAGGATGCCCATGATCGCATCCATCTTCTGATCCGCCTTCAGGTGTTCTGCCGCTGTCGCGTCGCTCATCAGATCTTTCCTGTGATTCCGCTGTAGATCATTTCCAGTGCGAGAGCGCCGATCACTGTGCTGAACACAATGCGCAGAATTCTCACGTTCGCGTTCGCGAGAACTCGGGCGCCGGTGAGAGAACCCATTAGAACGCCGATCATCACGGGCATCGCGAGTCCGGGATCGATGTAGCCGCGGCTGAGATAAATGCCTGCGCTTGCCGCTGCGGTTACGCCGATCATGAAGTTCGATGTAGTAGTGGAAACCTTAAATGGGAGCTTCATTGCTTTGTCCATCGCGAGAACTTTTACTGCGCCGGAACCGATGCCGAGCAAGCCTGACAAAACTCCAGCGACAAACATGAGCAGAAAGCCGAGCGGAATTCCGCTGACGTGATAACTCTCGAGTCCGTTTGCGGTTGGATAAGTGCTGTCCATTTGCAGCCATGTTGCGAGGCGATCGGGTTGCTGTTTGACGGAGTCGTGAGGTTGGGGGCGGATCGAGGTATAAGCGGAATAAATCAAAACGACGCCGAATATAATTGCGATTACGTTCGCTTTTAAATAGAGCGCGAGGCCTGCGCCGGAGATCGCTCCGATCGTCGTCGCGATTTCCAGAAACATGCCGACGCGAACGTTGGAGTAGCCTTCTTTTACGTAGGCGGCTGCTGCGCCGCTCGACGTTGCGATGACCGAGACCAGCGCAGCGCCAATCGCGTATTTCAAATCCACGTGAAACACGAGAGTGAGGAGCGGGACGATCACGACTCCGCCGCCGAGTCCGGTCAACGCTCCGAGAAATCCTGCCAGCAGCGATCCGACCCAGACCACTGCGGTGAACTCAAGGGTGTTCACTCATCGCTCCTGGCGATCCTGCTCCGTGCAGGATGCCGGACGACACCCTATCACACTCGTTCAAAAATTCCTGCGGCGCCCATGCCGCCGCCGATGCACATGGTGACCATACCGTATTGCGCGTTTTTTCTTTGGAGGTCTCTCGCGAGAGTGGCGGTAAGTTTTGCGCCGGTGCAGCCGAGGGGATGGCCGAGGGCGATGGCGCCGCCGTTTGGATTCACGCGCGATGCGTCGAGGCCAGCTTGCTGGATCACGGCGAGGGATTGTGCGGCGAAGGCTTCGTTCAGCTCGATTACTGCGATGTCGGTCAACGAGAGTTTGGCTAGTTTCAGCGCTTTGGGTATCGCGGCCACTGGGCCCATGCCGAATTCTTCGGGGGGCACTCCGCCGGTTGCGTAGGAGACGAATCGTAGCAGCGGCTTGAGGCCGAGGGCTTTGGCGCGGGAGTCGCTCATTACGACACAGGCGGCTGCGCCGTCGCTCATTGGCGAGCTGTTGCCTGCGGTCACGGTGCCAGCGACGTGAAACGCCGGCTTCAGCTTCGCGAGGATTTCCAGCGATGTGTCGGCGCGCGGCAGTTCGTCGGCGCCGAATACGAATGTTTGTGTCGTGGCCTTTGGTGCCGACTTCGATTTGCTTGAAGCGCCGTTGCCGTTTGTCGGAACGGAAGTGACTTTCACTTCGACGGGGATTGTTTCGTCGGCGAATTTTCCTTCGGCGATTGCGGCGATGGCTTTGCGGTGCGAATCGGCGGCGAATTGATCGGCTTGTTCACGGGTGATCCCGTACTTCTTGGCGATGTTTTCGGTGCCGAGGCCCATGTTGATGTAGGCGTCGGGGTAATGATCGACGAGCCAGGGATTCGGGGAGATTTTGTTTCCGCCCATGGGAACCATCGACATCGATGCGGTGCCGCCGGCGACGATCACTTCGGAGGAGCCGCCGCGAATGCGTTCGGCGGCGAGAGCGATGGCTTGGAGGCCGGAAGAGCAGAAGCGGTTGATGGTCATCGCGGAGGTTTCGACGGGAAGGCCGGCGCGAAGGGCGGCGATGCGGGCGACGTTCATGCCCTGCTCGCCCTCGGGCATGGCGCAGCCGAGGATGACGTCGTCGATTTCTTTGGCGTCGAGGCTGGGGACGCGAGCGAGCGCTTCTTTGATGGCGAGCGCGGCGAGGTCGTCGGGACGCGTGGAGCGGAGGGAGCCTTT
>DATHMM010000113.1:0-9483 GCA_035487095.1 Candidatus Sulfotelmatobacter sp. | reverse complement strand
GCGCGAGCTTGCGTTGAAGCCGTGGGCCAGCCGGCGGCGAGAAGATCTGTTTAAGGTAAGAGCGATGTTGAACGAACAGATTGAGTCGCTGGATGCGGCGGTGCTGGAAGCGGCGGAGAAGAACGAAAAGGCCAAGCTGCTGATGACGCAACCGGGAGTCGGACCGATCACCGCGATGGCGTTCGTGTTGACCATGGGAGATGTCTCGCGGTTTCCGCGAGGAAAACAGGTGGCCAGTTATCTGGGGCTGATTCCGCGGGAGTATAGTTCGGGCGGCCAGCAGCGGCTGGGCTCGATCAGCAAGCAGGGCAACCGGTTCATGCGGATGTTGCTGGTGGAAGCAGCGCAGATTGCAGTGCGCTACGACCCTGGATTTCGCAATGAGTATTTGCATCGCTGCCACAGCAAAGCAAAAGGAGTAGCGAAAGTGGCAGCGGCGAGGAAGTTGGCGATTCGACTCTACTGGATGCTGCGAAGCAACACCGCGTATCCGGAGATCGTTCGTGTCGAGAGCAGCTCGCGGGTGCCCCTGGACAGCCAGTCTGCCTGAGCAGGCAGGCCGGCCAGTCCGTAACCTTGATTGGGCGCTCTCGCACCCCGGTTGGGAAAGGGGTGTTCGGACAAAGAATCATGGCCGCAGTTATGGTCGAATCGATGGTTGGCGGAGCGATCCGCAGAAATGATTCCCCGTGAGAGACACAGAGCTTCGGTTCTCCACACCAATCTCTGGTCCGACACGCGGAGAAATTTACCGCAACGGAGATTTGTGCCTTGACAATGCCTTCGTTCTTATCGAGGGGACCCCGCCTCTCTCTACTTTCACGGGAATTGCTGAAGTGATATCCTCTCCACGTCTTCCATGTCAACAAATTCCAGATCATTAAACTCGGGCCACCCGCCTGCCAACGCCAAGATCCCAGATGGTGTGAAGGATCGGACGAAGAATCTACTGTTTTAGTTTTTCCCACCAGCTTAACGGCCTAACGAAGATGATCACCTCCCCCGGCTTCGGCGGGGCTATGGCCTTACCGCAGGTATTCGCTGTTACAACACCATGCAGGAGAACCTCCTTCGTCGATAAGTCTGTTATGGCCAGCCAGGAGTTGTCCGCCGTGCGCGATTGACACAGCACATAACCAACGTTGATTGGGAGAACGTCGTCGTATTTCAGGACAGGGTTGGTCACACCAAATAATCCGCAGTCCTTCCAGCGATCGTGAATGTCGATTTCGTTGTCATTATCCGTTAGGCGTAGCCGCGCGATCCCGTCCTTATCAGTTGGGATTGCTATCGTTTTTTTGCGTTCGTTTCCTACCCCTACCCCAACCCCAACATTCACACAAGAAGCTGCGATGGGGCGTCCGTTTCGTCCGTTCACAAGCTTGATCTCAATCGATTGCGCGCAAAGAGCCGCGCCTGATGAACCCAGTATGGCGATAGGCAGCAGGAACTGCACTAAATTCCTGAATAATAACTGAACTACACAAACTCTAACGCGAGTCCTGCTGCGCTCTATCATGGGCATGGTTTATAGCCTCCAACCCCCTTCACATCTATCAACAAATGGAGCAGTGCGCCGATTGGATTGTAAACAAAGACCGAGTCAAGGTGTGCTGTAAATTGGCTGCTTGAAAAGACCAGGGTTTGGGGACTGTCTAGTCCACCAGGACCCGCTGGAATATGGAGCGTCGAACCATAGCCGATGGCATAAGTCCACCAGTTGACTGGGTGACGGAAATTCGCGGACAGACGGGACGTTTCCCAGGTTTGACTCCATTTGACTCCAATTGAACTGCGGAACGGGTGGTACCGCCTTTGTTTGGTTCATTCGGATTTGTTCGATTCCCGTCGGCCATAACAGGAAATAGGCTTTGAGAAACAAGTGGATAGATCACGACGACATTTTTGTGGGGGTACCGCCGAGCACTTTTGAGAATCACCCTTGGATATCCCGGATTTCAAGTGGTCCGATGTCTCCTCTGGGCTGTCGGCTCTTCGCTACCTGCTAACCCCTTTCCCTGCCACTCTTACACAAATACAGGGGGGTGCCCCTCCGTGGTCACACCAATTCTCCAAGAGCCTTTCGCAAATGCTCCGACCCTCTTCCACCAGTCACCAATCACCAGTCACTCCGCCTTCCGCGTACCAACTCCGCCTCGTCCCGCATCAACTCTATCCAGCAGTCCAACCGCTACTCAGAACGAGGTGACTTCCAAATGATCTCCATGACTCCCGAGCAGGCCGCCTTTCTCCTCCAATACAATCTCCCGGCCGTCAAAAACGAGTACCGCACCACCAGCGCCATCATCGCCGCCATCCCCGCCTCTCATGCCGACTATCGCCCCGACCCGCAAGCCCGCAGCGCCGCCGAAATCGCCTGGCACATTGCCGCAGCCGAACATCGTTTCTACGGCGGCATCGTCACCGGGGCCTTTGACTTCAACGCCATCCCCCGCCCCGAAGGCGGCATCACCCGGGAAAACATCCTCAAGTGGTACGCCGACTCCTTCGCCAAAAATTTCGACAGCCTCACTCGCCTTACCCCGCAGCAAGCGGCCAAGATTATGGACTTCCGCGGTTCGTTCCAGCTTCCCGCCGTCGCCTATCTCGATTTCTGCATCCGCCATACCATCCATCACCGCGGACAGCTCTCCACCTATTTGCGCGCCATGGGCGGCAAAGTCCCCGCGATCTATGGAGAAAGTTACGATTCCGCCGAGGCCAAGAAAGCCTCCGCTCACACGAACTGATCGCTACCAGGTGTTCGCCCGCGGCCCCGCCACGGGCAAAAACGCCACACCGCACCGGTACATCTGCAATTCCGGAATTTCCGAAATATTCACCACGCGAGCCGGAACGTAAATCGCGGGCGCGTTCGGCGATTCCTGCGAAAACGGCACTGCGATCGTCACCTCGGTTGAAATCAAATAGGCATTCTTTGTACGGAATCCCAGCCCGCCGCGCGACATATCAATGCAGCTGACCACGTCTTTCCCGAACGCGGCGCTCTGCACGCAGGCAAAGTAGTTCACCTTGGCCCGCACCCGCTGCCGCCGGTCTTCCACCGCGGTCGCCGTTGTTGCCGCTGGTTTCCGTGCTGCGCTCTTCTTGTGCGCGTGAGGGCTGGCCTCCGTTGAGGATTCCGGGTATCCTTCGGCATCGCCCGCGCGCGATGCCAGGTTCACCATCACTTGCGCTTCGCCGTGCTCTGAGAACGCCGGCGCCACGCTCTCTTCCTCTTCCGATTCCAGTCCGTCATGTTCCACAACAACCGCTTCTCTCCGCGGCGGTTCCAGCCTCTTCTGCATCTTCGCTGCCGCCGTTCGTGGAGCGCTGCCCGGCTCCGGCCGCTTCCACACCGTGGCAAATCCACAGTCCGTGCAATAACGCACCAGCCCGCCGTGAATTGTGCAGACATCGAACTCGTAGTCGCCGTTCAAGAGCGTCACCGTCTCGCCGCAACTGCCGCATTCCAGCACCAGTTCCAGCGGCCGCACCTCCGGCGGAGGCGGCGCAGGAAAGTCCATCTTCCAGAAGTCCAGTTCGTCGTCCACAAATGCCACACCGTATGTGTGGCGCCCGTCTTCCGACGCGATTTCTCCCACGATACGGATATCCGTTTCCTTGTTCGTCTCCATCGAGCGCAGGATCAATTCCTGCTCGGCGATCAGTTTATGTGTGGAGACGATTCCCGCGCCGTGCAGGCTCAGCATCACGGTGCGGGTATTTTCCGAAAACAGGCGGCCATCGGCGTCGCTGCCGATCAATAGTATAGGTATGGATTTCGACACGCGCCCGCTGCGGCGCGTTTTTTTGGACGTCATCTTGGCAACCTGGGGAAGGGGCCAAGAAATTATCCTTTTCAGGATACCGGAAAAATGAAGCGCCGGTGCGAAATTTGCGCGGCGGTTGCGAAATGAAAATAAATTTTGGTGAAAGGAAACGCTGTTTCAATCAGGAACATTTCTCCGAGCCCGCCTTCGCAGCTTCATCGCGGCAGGCCGACGCCATCGGGGCACCCTCGGACGTGCCAGAGAAGCAATGCTCGATGCACCGCAAACTTTTCTTTCCAGCGCCGCGATTGCCCGAGCGTTAGCACCGCGAGCGCGCCGCTCACCGCCGAATCGACCAGCAAGCGAAGCAGCAAACCGCATCTCAGAACCATGACAACTGCCGGGCTCCGGTGCTTCGCGAAATAGGCGTAACGCGAGCGCCAGTATTCGATGCGCGCCGCCGCCGGATCCTTTTTCGCTGTTCGCCCCTGCCCGTGCCACACGTGCACTTGCGGCAGGTGCACGGTTGCGAATCCCGCCTGACGCGCCCGCAGGCAAAAATCCGTTTCCTCGAGGAAGAAGAAGAAACGCTCGTCCATTCCCCCCAGCTTTTCCCAGAGCGTCCTGCGAACCAGAAAAAAAGCGCCGATGACGGATTCCACTTCGACCGGCTCGCGGAATTCCTGTTCCTTCCCCGGGAAACGATGAGGCCAAAATTTTCGCAAAAGGAATTTGTTCAGGAGCTCCGTCGCCAGGGTAGGGAAGTTGGCGATCGAGTTTTGTTTCCTTCCATCCGCGTGAAACAGCTGCGCTCCGGCCACGCCGCAGCCGGGATCCGCTCGCATCCATTCCACGGCAAGCCCCAATGCGTCCGGGGCCACGCGCGTATCCGAATTGAGCAGCAACAGGTATTCGCCCGCGGCCTCGCGGGCGGCGAGATTCACGCCGCGGGCGAACCCCAGATTCCGCTCCATTCTTTTGTAATGAATCTCCGGGAAAGCGGCGGGCAAAACTTCCGCAGTCTTATCGGTCGATCCGTTGTCGATAACTTGAATCTCTTTTGAAACCGAACCAGTGGAAGAAAGCACGGATTCGATGGCTTCGCGCGTCTGCTGGCAGGTATTGCGCGTCAGGAGAATAACGGAAACGTCCAAACAGTGCGCTCCTCAACCCGAAGAAATCGCCGCGTGGGCCGTGCGGGCTCGCGCAACGCACAAAGTGTATCAGGCGCGGAGCCGAGGGGGACAGCCGACAAGCGAGAGCTCAACCTGGAGGGAAGCGAATGCAAGCAGCGGGGAAACGAGCGGGAAACAAGGGGCGGGGCGGCCCACCCCTCATTTTGGGCAGAGGAAAATTCAGGCTGCGGCGCCGGCCGAATGTGGGCGAACGTCGTAACCGTCGCGCTTCAGATACCGGTACAAACTGGTGCGCCCGATTCCCAGAATCTGCGCCGCGCGCAAACGGTTGCCGTTGCACATCTGCAGCACTTTCTGGATGTGAATTTTGCGTACTTCTTCGAGCGAAAGCGGGCGCCACTCTTCGTCGCCCGCCAGCCGCGGCGTCCGGTGCTGCAAGTGCTCCGGCAGGTCGCTGATGTCGATGAAGTCGCCCATGGCGGTGATGCATGCCGTGGAGATTACGTTTTCCAGTTCCCGCACGTTCCCGGGCCACGGATGCTGCAGCAGCACCGTCTGCGCTCGGCGCGTCAGCCCGGCGATATTCTTCCCGTACGAATCGTTGTATTTCTTCAGGAAAAACTGCACCAGCAATGGAATGTCCTCCAGGCGCTCGGCCAGCGAAGGAATCCGGATCTGGATTGAACTCAACCGGTAGAAGAGGTCCTCGCGAAATCTTCCCGAAAGGACTTCGGCGCGCAAATCGCGGTTTGTCGCCGCGATCAGCCGCACGTTCACCTGCTTCACTTCCGGCGATCCCACGCGCTGAATTTCGCGGTTCTGGATCACGCGCAAAAGTTTCGCCTGCATCGCCAGTGAAGTTTCGCCCACTTCGTCCAGGAACACCGTGCCGCCGTTGGCATATTCGAACAAGCCAGGCCGAGTGTCCGTGGCGCCGGTAAAGGCGCCGCGCACGTGGCCGAACAACTGGCTCTCGAGGAGCGTATCCACCATCGCGGAACAGTTGCACACCGCCAGCCGCTGCTGGCCCACCGGGCTGATTTGATGAATCGCCCGCGCCACCAGCTCTTTCCCCGAGCCCGTCTGCCCCACCAGCAGCACGTTGGTATAGTGGCGGGCCACCTTGCGCGTGAAGTCGAAAACCTCCAGCATCGCCGGGCTTTTTCCGACGATGCCGTGGAATTCCAGGTCCTTCAAAAGCTGCTCTTCCAACGAACGCACCCTCCGCCGCTGGTCATACAGCGCCGCAAGGTCGTCCAGTGTGCGTTTCAGCCGGACGTGGTCCAGCGGCTTGGGCAGAAAATCCGCCGCCCCGCGGCGTATGGCCTCCAGCGCGCCCTCCAGCGTGTATTGCGCGGTCATGATCATCACCTGCACGCCGGGATCGCAGCGCAGCGCGCGGTCCAGAAAATCGAACGGGTCCGGATTTTCCAGATGCGTGCTGGCGAACACCAGCCGGCAGCGGCCCATGCGAATCAGCCGCAGCGCCTCTTCCGCGTCCGGCGTGGAGACCGGTTCATAACCCATGTCCGTGATCAGGTGCGCGAGCGAATCCCGCTCGTTGGGGTCGTCGTCCAAGATACAGGGCGTGAGTGAACTCTGTATGGGGGATACCGCCACAGATTTGTAAGTTGCGTAAGCCATGTCCCACAAAGAGGCAACCGCTGTGCCAAAGAGGTTTCCTTTCCTTACACCCATTGAATTGCAGGGAAACCGCAGGCATCACAACGGCGATTCCTCGCTAAGTGGAACTCTTTCAATGTTGTGGAACGGCCGAAACCAGAAATGCTGGACACGCGGATGAGCCTGCGAAGCGTGAGAGAAAGCAAAGGAAGTTTGAAAATCAATGCCAAAACGGGCCATTGTCCCGAAGTGGCTGGGAACTGTTCTTCAATTCACCGTGTAATTCTCGCGGCTGTGCCGCGGCTGCACTCCGTTCAACCGGAACTGGTGGTTCCCCTCGGGGCTGCAACCGACGAATTCCGCTTCGTAAGGAATCGGGTTCGCGCGATGCGTTGCCGTTGGCTGGATCGGCCGCACAAAAATGATCGAGCCTTCCGACAACATTCGCGTCAGCGTCACGTGTTTTCCCGCGTATTCGTCCCAGCCCAGTTCCGACCGCTCCACGAAGAAAACCTCGTTTTCATCCCAGCCGGACACCTCCACCAAGCCGGTCTGCGTGAGCGATTGCGTTTCCAAATTGGTCATGAATCGCCTCCGCAGGGAAAAGAGCAGTTCATCGGCCATCGGAGGCAATGCAACTCTGCGAGGGAAAAGCACTTAAATCCTGCGCGCCGCGCGCGGTGTGCAGGGAAGAGACACAGCATCCATTCGTGGCCCAAACTGGGCTGGTATTAGGAAAGTTTCAGGGAAGCCCCGATCGCAGATCACTTCGTTGACGCTTAAAAGAAAATCCGCATCGCGAAATCTTCAATGTAGGGAAACACCCTGCTGAACACGTACCATCCCACCAGCAAACCGGCCATCGCATAACTGCTCCCGCGAATCCAGTCCAGGTATTTCTGCGCTTGCGTTTCGCTCATGAACAGCATGATGCCCGTGCTGCCATCAAGCGGAGGAACTGGCAGCAGGTTAAACGTCCCCAACAGCAGGTTCAGATAAAACACCACCCTTAACACGGTCCCCGCAAAACTTGCCGCGCCGGTAACTGGATCACGGTGGAAAAGCTGCAACGCCATACCGCCGCGAAGCAGCGCGACTGCCAGCAGCATCAGCGTGAAGTTGGCCGCCGGTCCCGCCAGCGCCATCCAGGCCGAACGCCGCGGATGCCGCCGCTCCCACAACGGATCGTAAGGCGCGCTGGCCCAGCCGATCATGCCGCCGCCCAGCAGAAAGAAACTCAGCAACGGAAAAATGACCATGCCAAAAAAAGAACGCCGGATGTGCGGAATCGGGTTCAGGCTTAACTGCCCGCCCATTGCCGCCGTGGAGTCCCCGCCGAGTTTTGCCGCCAGCGCGTGCGACGCTTCATGGCACGTCGTGGAAAAAAGGAAAACCACATACGAGATAAAACCCATCATCAGCATTTCGGGAGAGAGATCATTCATAAGCATTTCAGCGTAGAGTCTCAGCTCCAGGAATGCAAGCCGGCCCGGAACCTCCAGGCGTTGCGCGCGGAAAAATCGGCTTTTCTTCTCCGCCTAGATTGTGTATGGTTCCCCCAACACGTGTGTTGGCCGTCATTCGGCGTGCGGAGGAAGTCTGGATTGAAGGCTGATCATGAAAGCCTGTTTCCTCCGCACACCCGCCAAAATTGAAACAAATCCCCTCGAATTCAGCGACGTGCCAAAGCCTGAGCCTGCTCCCGGCGAGATACTCGTGCGCGTCGAAGTCTGCGGCGTCTGCCGTACGGACTTGCATGTCATCGAAGGGGAACTCCCGCCCAAAAAATCGCCCGTCATTCCCGGCCATCAAGTGGTGGGACACGTGGCCGCAACCGGAATTGGTGCGGAACGCCTGGCGATCGGTTCGCGCGTCGGCGTAGCCTGGCTGCACAAGACCGATGGCACTTGCGAGTACTGCCGCCGCGGGGAAGAAAACCTTTGCGACGCTCCGCAGTTTACGGGATACACGGTGAACGGTGGCTACGCTGAATATATTGTCGCCCCGGAAGATTTTGTCTACCCGCTGCCGGAAAATCTGCACGCGGAACAGGCGGCGCCCTTGCTTTGCGCCGGGATCATCGGTTACCGCTGTCTTCATTTAAGCGGCGTGAAGGCCGGCGCTCGGCTGGGTCTGTATGGTTTTGGCGCCGCAGGCCACGTGGCGATTCAAGTGGCTCGCCACTGGGGCGTGGAAGTCTACGCATCCTCTCGCGATCTCCGGCATCAAACGCTCGCAAAAGAATTGGGTGCGGTCTGGGCGGGCGGCGCGCTGGATGAGCCACCCCAGAAACTTGATGCGGCCATCGTGTTCGCACCGGCGGGCGAAATCGTTCCCGCGGCCCTCGCAAGTCTCAAGAAAGGCGGCCGCCTGATTCTGGGCGGGATTCACATGAGTGATATTCCCGCCTTTTCCTATAAGCTGTTGTATCAGGAGCGCAGCATCCGCAGCGTCGCCAACAACACTCGGGAAGACGGCCGTGAATTTCTCCGCCTGGCCGCGGAAATTCCTATACGCACGCATGTGCAAGTCTACCCTCTGGCGGAAGCCAATCGAGCGCTGAACGCGCTAAAGAACGACGCGATTCGCGGAGCAGCGGTGCTTCGCATAAACTCCTGACTGGCAAGGTGCATCCATGAACGCAAAACGCAGAATAAAGTTTGTTTGTGTGGCCCTTCTGTTGGGCGCCGCCGGTTGCTCGCTCGGGGCGCCGCAGGTTGACCGGGCTGCAACGCAACAAACTCCGTCGGCCGCGGGCTCTCCCGCGGATTCCTTGAGCCCGAGTGGCCAGGCCCAATTGCGGGCGCTTCTCGATAAAGACCGCCTGGAAGAACTGCAGTGGCCAAATTTTTCCGATTACTCCGCGCAGATCAAGGAGTTTTACGAAAAAGCCGGATACGCTCTCGAATGGAGTAGGGGAGGGAAACCCACCCAGCAGGCGCTTGACCTGA
>DATHMM010000112.1:0-53434 GCA_035487095.1 Candidatus Sulfotelmatobacter sp. | reverse complement strand
CACAACCTCAAGCTTCAATTGAACTGGATTGAGGCAGAAGGCCTGGAAACCAGCGACCAGAGCAGCATCGCAGCGCAACTCGAAGGCTACGATGGCTTGCTCGTCCCCGGGGGCTTTGGCAAGCGCGGCATCGAAGGCATGCTCATTGCGATCCGGTATGCTCGCGAGCACAAAGTTCCCTACTTTGGGATTTGCCTCGGAATGCAGACCGCTTGCGTCGAGTTCGCACGCAACGTGGTTGGACTGGCGGATGCGAATTCAAGTGAGTTCGATCCCGCGACACCGCATCGCGTGATCTATAAATTGCGCGAGTTGCGCGGCGTTGAAGAACTCGGTGGCACCATGCGCCTGGGCGCCTGGACTTGCAAAATTGAGCCTGGCACGCTCGCGCACCAGATTTATGGCAAGCTCGAAATCAGCGAGCGCCACCGCCATCGCTACGAATTCAATCGCGATTACGAGAAAACGCTAACCAGCGCCGGCCTGCAAATCACCGGCCGCACCCCGGATGAAAATTACGTCGAAATCATCGAAGCCCCCGAACACCCGTGGTTCCTCGGCTGCCAGTTCCACCCCGAATTCAAATCCAAGCCTCTCGAGCCGCACCCGCTCTTCGGCGCCTTCATCGGTGCCGCGCTCGCACACAAACTCCAAAAGTCGCGCCCCACTTCCGCCGCCACCTCCGAGGCCCAGTCTCCCGCGCCGACGCTGCGAGCGGCCCCGCACGCCACCGCTTGATCTCTCTATTTACACGTGTAGTGCAAATGCACTACACTGTAGTGCATGAAGACGGAAGTCTATAGTTACCGCCTCACATCGGCTCGCAAAGCAAGTCTGGAGCGCGCTGCACGCCGCCGAAAGCTCAAAATTGCTCATGTCCTGGACATGGCTGTGGACGACTGGCTCGCGAGGCAGGCAGACGAAATCGCTGACGACGAGGAACAGAAAAGGCTTCACAAAAAAGCCGAGCGATATATAGGCGTTTTTTCCTCTGGAGATCCAACTCGCTCGTCGAGAGTGCGCGAGATCGTCCGCGAACGCCTAGCCAAGAAGTATGGCCGGTAAAGCCCTCATCGACACAGGGGCAATTCTCGCCCTGGTGGATACCTCTGACGCATGGCACGTTCGGTGTGCATCCGTGTTCCGCCAACTGCCGTTTCCTCTGGTCACCTCCGAAGCCGTGCTCACGGAACTTTTTCATCTGATCGGCGATCATCGCCCGAGGAAAGAGGATGCTTGGCAATTGATCCGGTCCGGGGCAATTGCGTTGTCGCCGATCGTTCATCCAGAACTTACCCGCATTCGTGCCTTGATGTCTCGCTATTGGGACCGCCCTATGGATTTTGCGGATGCCACATTGGTGTATCTCGCGGAAAGAGAATCTATCCAGGTAGTATTCACGGTGGACCAAAACGATTTTGCAACCTATCGCATCGGCGGACGACAGCGGTTTCGGGTAGTCCCCGTCGAGCGCCCATGATTGGGCTTGTGATATCGTTTTGAGTTCGATGACAAATACTCGCGAAATCCAATTAGGCTCTCTCCGCCTCGGCGGCACCAACCCCCTCTTCCTCATCGCCGGCCCCTGCGTGATCGAATCCGAATCCCACGCCCGCTCTATGGCCGAGCGCGTCGCCCAAATCGCCGCCGATGCCGGCGTCCCCTACATCTTCAAAGCCTCCTACGACAAAGCCAACCGCTCCTCCCTCAAAGCCTTTCGCGGTCCCGGCCTCACCGAAGGCCTCCGCATCCTCTCCAAAATGAAATCCGACCTCCATCTCCCCATCCTCACCGACATTCACGACGCCTCCCAGGCCGCTCCCGTCGCCGAAGTCGTGGACATCCTCCAAATCCCCGCCTTCCTCTCGCGCCAGACCGACCTCCTCGTCGCCGCCGCCAAAACCGGTCGCATCGTAAACGTAAAAAAGGCCCAGTTCCTCTCCCCCTGGGACATGGGCAACGTCGCCGAAAAAATCGCCGCCGCCGGCAACCAGAACATCATCCTCACCGAACGCGGCGCCAGCTTCGGCTACAACAATCTGGTCGTGGACATGCGCACTTTTCCCGTCCTCGCCAAATTCGGCTACCCCGTTGTCTACGATGTCACCCACTCCGTCCAACTTCCTGGCGGCCAGGGTCAATCAAGCGGAGGCCAGCCCGAGTTCATCGAACCCCTCGCCCGCGCCGGCGTAGCCACCGGTGTCGACGGCATCTTCCTCGAAACCCACGACAATCCCGCCGCCGCCCTCTCCGACGGCCCCAACGCTCTGCCCCTCGCGCAACTTCCGCAGCTCCTAGCGCGCCTTAAAGAACTCTCCACCCTCGTTCGTCGCTGGAGCAACGCATGAGCCTCGAAACCGCCCGCCGCGTTCTCCGCATCGAAGCGCAAGCCATCCAGGACGTCCTCGCCCGCCTCGACAGCTCATTCACGCACGCCGTCGATCTTCTCTTCGCCTGTAAAGGCCGCGTCGTCGTCACCGGCATGGGCAAATCTGGCCTGGTCGGCCGCAAAATTTCCGCCACGTTTTCCAGCACGGGCACCCCTTCCTTCTTCCTGCACCCCGCCGAAGCCCTTCACGGCGATCTCGGCATGCTCGCCCGGGGCGACACGCTCCTCGCCATCACCTACGGTGGCGAAACCCAGGAAATCCTCAATCTCCTCGAAGCGCTCAAGCGCCTCCAAATTCCCATCGTCACGCTGACCGGTAATCCCAAATCGACCCTCGCCGAAGCCAGCGAAGTCGTCCTCGACGTCAGCGTCAAAGAAGAAGCCTGCTCGCTCAATTTAGCTCCCACCGCCAGCACCACCGTCGCCATGGCCGTCGGCGACGCCCTCGCCGTATCCCTCCTCGACCGCCGTGGCTTTCAGCACGATGATTTCGCCGCCCTCCATCCCGCCGGCCGTCTCGGCAAAAAACTCCTCCGCGTCGAACACCTCATGCACTCCGGCGACGCGCTTCCCCGTGTCGCTCCCGAAACTCCTATGCCCGTCACTTTTCACGAAATGTCTGCCAAAAAACTCGGCATGACCACCGTCACTACTCCCGACGGCAAACTCGCCGGCATCCTCACCGACGGCGACCTCCGCCGCCTCATGGAAAAGCACGGTGGCGCCGCCCTCTCCATGACAGCCGGCGACTGCATGGTTCGCAACCCGCAAACCATCAACCCCAAACTCCTCGCCAGCGAAGCCCTGAACCTCATGGAAAAAAGGAAAATCACCTCCATAGTCGTCGTCGACGCCTCCCAAAAAGTGGTCGGCGTAGTCCATCTCCACGACCTCTGGACCCTCGAACTGATCTAGCCAAATGAAAATTGCCCCCGCGACGCTCTTTCGGGGTCAATTTTCATTGGGTCCGGTCCTCTGGATCGGCTCCTACTTCCCGGCACGCAACACCTTCACCATGTACTCGTGGACTTCCGGTTTCACGAACCTCCTCGCCTGCGCGTCTTCCGGCCAGTTCGCCGAATCGGCCCACATCGCGTTTAGTCCCTTCTGGATCTCCGGATCGCCGCCAGTGAATTGCTCCACAAGCTTCCTCCATCGTTGCGCCAGAGCCTGCGCCTTGGGCCCCGCAGGGTCCTCACCGAGGCATCCTTCCACGTCCGCGTAAAGTTCGCTCCACTCCTTGTTGGTTTTTTCCTGCAATTCCGGAGACCACTGCTTCTGCCGTTCCGCCACCTTGGCCTTGGCCTCCGGGCTGAAATACTTCCCTTTCCACTCCACTTTGTTTTGCATCTCAATCTCCTGCACGATAAGTTGAAACAGTTTCCAATCCGGTTCGTGCCGCGATTGAAGAGTCCGCTGCGCGTTGCCGATGGCCCGAATCGCTTTTTCCAGTTGGCGCCGCTTTTCCGACAACACTTCCTGTTGTCTTTGCAGCGTCTCACCGAGATTCGATTCGGACTCGAGCAAGCGCCGAACCTGTTTCAGAGGAATGCCGAGAAACTTGAGAACCACGATCTGTTCCAGCCGCGCGAAATCTCGCATGGTGTACAAGCGATACCCCGCCCGCGAGCGCTGCTTCGGCCTTAACAGCCCCAGCCGGTCGTAATGATGCAGCGCGCGCACAGTCACGCCCGCCAACGTCGCAAACTCTTTCGCGCGGTAAACTTCCTTGGTTCCCGTCTCCACAGCCGCCTCCACTCGCATCCTCAACTCTGACGCAACGTCAGGGTCAAGCCCTTTTTATAACCCCGCCCAAATCCAGGCGCAAAGCAACCATCCCCCAGCCACTCTCCGAGACCTCCGTGATCTCTGTGGTGAATCCCCTCCTGCTTCCTGTTATCTGATCGCTGTTCGCTGTTATCCCCTACATTTCTTGCTAAAATTGTCCGCTCATCATTTCACTGGAGGCTGTCTTGTCCCCAACCCCCAAAATCTCCCCCGCGCTCAAGAAACGCGCCGCTCAAATCAAACTCCTGCTCATGGACGTCGACGGCACCATGACTGACGGCGGCGTCATCCTCCTCTCCCAACCCGACGGCTCCGCCCTCGAAATAAAACGCTTCGACGCCCACGACGGCCAGGGCCTCACACTCGCCCACACCGGCGGCATCCGCACCGGCTGCATCACCGGCCGCGAAAGCCCCGCCCTCCTTCGCCGCGCCCGCGAAATGAAAATGGAATTCGTTTACATGAAGATCGCTCTCAAGATGCCCGCCTACGAAGAAATCTTGGCCAAAGCCGGCGTGAAAGACGCGGAAGTCGCCTACGTCGGCGACGACCTCCCCGACATTCCCATCCTCAAACGCGTTGGCCTCGCCGTGGCCGTAGGTGACGCCGTCGTCGACGTCAAAAAAATCGCGCACTACACCACCAAAGCTCACGCCGGCAAAGGCGCCATTCGCGAAGCCATCGAGTTGATCCTCAAATCCAAGGGCCTCTGGGACGAACTCATCGACAAAGCCCGCGCCTGATGCTACATTCCCCGCCACACGATACTGGCGGGGAGACTTTCGATGAAAACAAATTATGCTGCTGTGTTTATCGCGGCCGTTGCCTACTGGCTGCTCGGCGCCGTTTGGTATGGCGTGCTCTTCAGCAAGCCCTGGATGGCCCTTGAAAACATGAGCATCGAGCAAGCCAAGAGCATGAACCCCGTCCTGCCCTACGTGATCACCTTCGTCCTGAATCTTCTGATCGCCTACTCGCTCGCCCAAATCTGCATCTGGCGCAACGCCAACACTGCGGGCCGCGGCGCTTCCGTCGGCGTCCTCCTCTGGATCGGCTTCGTCGGCCCCATCACCTTCACCACCTACATGTACGAAATGCGCCCCAAAGAACTCTTCGCCATCAACCAGTTCTATCCCCTAGCCGGCCTCGTCCTCATGGGCGCCATCATCGGCGCCTGGACCAAAAAATCCGCCTAGGCTCCTGTGGCACAGCCATTCCTGCTTGCCCTGAGCGGAACCGAAGGGGCTGTGCTCTTGGGTTTCTCTTCTCTGTGAACTCTGTGCTCCGACCTCAGTGCCCTCTGTGTTAAGTTTTTTCTTCCTTCTAATTCCCCCATCGCACTTACCTTTCCACCTCAACTCAATACATAATAGAGAGTCGTCATTCCCAGCGAGGTATCCCAGCGTGATGCATGCATGGCACGACGTTTCCCCCGGCAAGGAACTCCCCCGCGATTTCCAGGCCGTCATCGAGATCCCCCTCGGCTCCAACGTAAAATACGAACTCGACAAAGCCACCGGCCTCCTCAAGGTCGACCGCATCATTCACTCCGCCGTCTTCTATCCCGCTAACTACGGCTTCATCCCCCAAACCTACGCCGAAGACAACGACCCTCTCGACGTCCTCGTCCTCTGCCAGGAACCCATCCAGCCTCTCGCCCTCATCAAGGCCCGCGCCATCGGTGTCATGACCATGATCGACGGCGGCGCCAGTGACGACAAAATCATCGCCGTGGCCACCAACGACCCCGAATTTAGCGAGTACATCGAAGCTCGCGACCTTCCTCCGCACCGCATGCTCGTCCTGAAGCGTTTCTTCCAGGACTACAAGCAGCTCGAAGGCAAACAAGTCCAGGTCGAAGACATCCGTCCCGCCTACGCCGCCATGAACATCATCGAAAAATCCCTGGCACGCTACACCGCCCTCCGCGACGAACTCCGCTCCTCCGCCAACTACCAGCATTCGTAGCGGCCACCTTCAGGTGGCCGCGCTTGCCCATGCAGCGCCCCCCCCGACCGTGGCGGGCGCCTTCCTGTGGCACAGCCATTCCTGCTTGCCCTGAGCGGAACCGAAGGGGCTGTGCTCTTGGGTTTTCCCTCTCAGCGACCTCTGCGCTCTCACCTCTGCGTACTCTGCGTTAAAATCCCCTCTTCCTCTTTTTTTCCTACCCCCTAAAAATTTTCCTCCACTTATGAGACGATATCCACACAACGGCAACCCATGCATCCCCTCTTGAAATGGTCCCTGATCACCGTAGGCGTGCTCATTCTCGCGGCCTCAGTCGGCCTAAGCATCATGGCTGGCAGCCCCAAGGACGCCTTGGGCATGGTCCGCTACGCCTTCCCCCACATGCATCGCGGCAATCTCCTGGTTGGCAGCGACGCACCCGACGCCACTCTCGTCTCCCTCGATGGCGCCACCCGCTTTCACCTTCGCGAACGCACCCAGGGCAAGCCTCTTGTCCTCGTCTTCGGCAGCTTCACTTGACCGCCCTTCCGTCGCCAGGTCGGCGACATCGCGCAAATCTTCAACGACTATAAAGACCACGCCGATTTCCTCACCATCTATGTTCGCGAAGCCCACCCGCTCGACGAATGGCAAATGAAGTCCAATGAAAAAGACAAAGATAACGTCTGCTACGCACAGCCGAAAACTCTCGCCCAGCGCGTCGCCATCGCCAACGACTTCACCCAACGCTTCAAATATTCCGTGCCCTTCGGCATCGACGAAATGACCAACTCCGCCAACGACGCCTACGCCGCCTGGCCCGAGCGCCTCTACATCATCGACGAGCAAGGCCGCATTGCCTACAAAGGCGGCAACGGCCCCTTCAAATACAATCCCAAGGAAGTCCGCGACTGGCTCGCCACTCGCTTCGGCGAAGTAAAGCATCCTGAGGCAGCTTCACCCGACAAAAAGTCCTAGCTCCGCGCACGATTGAAGCCGTGACACACCGCCCTCCCCGCAATTCGCCTCCGCAACCCGATTCCTCCCGCAAGATTGGCCTCGCCCGCGCCCTTTCCAAACTCGGCTACTGCTCCCGCCAACAAGCCTTTGAATTAATCCGCCAGGGCAAAGTCCGCCTTAACGGCACCACTCCGAAAAATCCGGAAACTCCCGTCCGCCTCGGCGCCGATCGCATCGAGGTGCAAGGCCGCGCTCTCAAACCCGCTGAAAAAATCTACCTGATGCTCAACAAACCCCGCGGCGTCATCACCACCGCGGCCGACGAAAAAGGCCGCGACACCGTCTACTCTCTCCTTCCTCCCGGCTTAGCCTGGCTCGCCCCCGTCGGTCGCCTCGACAAAGCCAGCGAAGGCCTCCTCCTCTTCACCAACGATTCCGAGTGGAGCGCCCGTGTCACCAATCCCGCCACGCATCTCGACAAAACCTATCACGTGCAAATCGCCGACGTCGCGAATCCGTCCCTTCTCGAATCGCTCGAACGCGGTGTCGAAACCGAACGCACCGAATTCCTCCGCTGCAAGCGCGCCACCCTCCTTCGTACCGGCGAAAAAAACTCCTGGCTCGAAATCACTCTCGACGAGGGCAAGAATCGCCAAATTCGCCGCATGTTCGACGCCCTCCACATCGAAGTCCTCCGCCTCATCCGCGTCTCCATCGGCCCCCTCCACCTCGGCGACCTCCCCAAATCCTCCCATCGCCCCCTAACCGCCGCCGAACTCGCCGTACTGAATCGCTCCATACAATCCTCGTAGGGCCTGCTGACCGTGGCGGGCCGCTCTTCTTCCCGGTTTCTCTGTGCTCTCTGCGCTCCGGCCTCCGTGTCCGGCGTTTACCCCGACTCGGTCGGGGTGTTAAAATCTTTCTTCTTCTTTCCACGATGCCAATTCTTAAATGAAAAATCCTCTCTGGCTCCAATGGGCCCAACGCCTCCAGGCCATCGCCCAAAACGGCCTCACCTACGCCAAAGATCCCTTCGACCTAGAACGTTTCTCCCAAATCCGCCAAATCGCCGCCGAAATGCTTTCCTCTTCCGACGATCGGAACACAACCGACTGCATCATCGATCTCTTCCAAAAAAATTTCGGCTACGCCACCCCGAAAGTCGACGTCCGAGCCGCCGTTTTCGACAACGATCGCATCCTCCTCGTCAAAGAGCGCAACGACGGCGCCTGGACTCTCCCCGGCGGCTGGGCCGACATCGGCGACCCGCCCAGCATCGCGGCCCTCCGCGAAGTCCGCGAAGAATCTGGCTACGAAGCCAAGGCCGACAAACTCGCCGCGGTCTACGACCATAATCTCCACGACCACCCTCCCTATCCTTTTCATGCCTACAAGCTCTTTTTCCTCTGCACCCTCACTGGCGGCGCTCCACAGCTAAGCCTCGAAACCACCGCCGTCGACTTCTTCTCCGAAAACGGCATCCCGCCCCTCTCCCTCCCCCGCGTTACTCCCATCCAAATCCAGCACATGTTCAATCACCGCCGCCACCCCGAATGGCCCACCTCCTTCGACTAACCATCTTGTGGCACAGCCATTCCTGGCTGTGCTCCTCTCTTCTCAGCGAACTCTGTGCCCTCTGCGCACTCTGCGTTAAGCTCTTTTTCTTAACCCGTTTTCTGCTCCTCCTCCCCCAACACCCAACCACCCCGGAATCATTGGCAAATCTTCCCCCACCTGCGCTACAATCTAGCCGGTTAGCGAGTAGCCCTTGCCCGCATTCCTTTGGCTTTCTGCGCTCTTTCTGAGCGGAATCCGGCTTCGGTTGCTCCAGGCTGCAAAGCGCTTTGATTCTCTTCGGCGACTGCCGCCGTTTCACCGCTGCGAGACCTTCCCGTCCAGGCGGGAGCAGCTTGGGGTGCTTCATGTCCACAGCTCCGAACATCGTCCATTCTCGCTCTCTCCCCGAATCCCAATCCGGTGAACTGCTCCACTTTTCCCGCGAAAGCGTCCACTGGGAATGGATGAGCATGTCCGCCCGCCGTCTCAATCCCGGCGAAAAATATTCCTCCTCCACCCAGGGCGAGGAAGCCGCCTTCGTCCTACTCGGCGGCCGCTGCGCCGCGGATTGGGGCGAAGGCTCGCACTCCATCGGCCAGCGCAAAAATGTTTTCGATGGCCTGCCCTATTGCCTCTATCTCCCCACGAATCATTCCGTCGCCTTCCAGGCGGAAACCGCCTGCGAAATTGCCGAATGCCGCGTCCCTTCCCAGGCCAAACTTCAACCCAAACTCATTACTCCAAAAGATGTCGTTAGCGGCCTCCGTGGCGGTGGAAACGCTTCCCGCCAGATCGTCGACATCATTCGGCCGGACTTCCCCGCCGACAAACTTGTCGTCATCGAGGTCTACACTCCCGGCGGCAACTGGTCCAGCTTCCCTCCCCACAAGCACGACGTCCACAACCCTCCCGCCGAAGTCGACCTCGACGAAATCTACTACTATCGCATCAACCGCCCGAAGGAAGGCTTCGCTCTCCAGCGTCTCTACTCCCCCGATCTCTCGCACGACACAACCGTCCGCGCTCAAGACGGCGACGCCGTCCTCGTCCGTTCCGGCTTTCATCCCGTCGTCGCCGGCCCCGGCTACGACGTCTACTACCTCAATTTCCTCGCGGGAACTTCCCGCACTCTCGCCGTCACCGAAGACCCCAATCACGTCTGGCTCAAGTCCACCTGGAAAGACATCGATCCGCGATTGCCGTTGGTGCGTTGAAGCTGTACACTTCCCGCAATTCCCAGAGGACGGGCGATGGCCGCAAACTACCCAGGCAAGCTAACCGGAAAGTCACCCGATAAGCGCTTAGAGATTTCTGCGTTTTCCCCCGGATATCTCCTGTCGCTTTTCTCTCAAGCTTGTTCCCTGTCCCGCTCTCCGCTTCTCAGGAGAATCTCTTCATGACCCGCCGCCTCACCGTCGCCCAGGCCATCGTCGCTTTCCTGCAGGCCCAATATTCCAGCCGCGACTCCCAGGAGCATCGCTTCATCGAAGGCTGCTTCGGCATCTTCGGCCACGGCAACGTCGCCGGCATGGGTCAGGCCCTCGAACAGAATCCCGGCCTCCGCTACTTCCTTTGCCGCAACGAACAGGCCATGGTCCACACCGCTGCTGCCTTCGCCAAAACTTCCTTCCGCCTCCGCACCCTCGCCTGCACCACTTCCATCGGCCCCGGCGCCACCAACATGCTGACCGGCGCCGCCGCCGCAACTATCAATCGCGTCCCCGTTCTATTGCTCCCCGGCGACATCTTCGCCCGCCGCAATGTCGCACCCGTTCTCCAGCAACTCGAATCTCCCTCCACTCAAGACATTTCCGTCAACGATTGCTTCAAGCCCGTCTCGCGTTACTGGGACCGCGTCCAGCGTCCCGAACAACTCCTCACTTCCCTCCCCGAAGCCATGCGCGTACTCACCTCTCCCGCCGACACCGGCGCCGTCACCCTCAGCCTTCCCCAAGACGTTCAAGCCGAAGCGTTCGACTTCCCCGAAGGATTCTTCCGCAAGCGCGTCTGGATTATTCCGCGCGCCCGCTGCGACAAGGAACTCCTCACCCAGGCCGCCACTCTGATTCACCACGCAAAAAAGCCACTGATCGTAGCCGGCGGAGGTGTTCTTTATTCCGAAGCCTCTCGCGCCCTCGCAAATTTCGCCGAAGCCACCGGCATCCCCGTCTGCGAAACCCAAGCCGGCAAGGGCTCCCTCCCCTTCGATCATCCGCAGCAACTCGGCGCCGTCGGCGTCACCGGCACGCTCGGCGCAAACATCGCCGCCCGCGAAGCCGACCTCGTCATCGGCATCGGCACCCGGTACTCCGATTTCACCACCGCCTCCAAGACTGCCTTCCCGAATCCCGGCGTCCGCTTCATCAATATCAACGTCGCCGAATTCGACGCCTATAAACACGCCGCTCTACCGCTAACTGGAGACGCCCGAGCCACACTCGAAGAACTCCAATCCGCTGTCGCTGGATACAAGGTCGAATCGAACTACGCCGCCCGCATCTCCACCTTTCGCGCCGACTGGGAAAAAGAAGTCGATCGCATCTACGCCGTTCGCAAAGACCCGCCACTCTCCCAGGGCGAAGTCATCGGCGCGCTTAACTCCTTCACTGACCCATCCGACATCCTTCTCTGCGCCGCAGGCAGCCTTCCCGGCGATCTTCACAAACTCTGGCGCACTCTCCAGCCGGGCGGTTATCACATGGAATACGGCTACTCCTGCATGGGCTACGAAATTGCCGGCGGCCTCGGCGCAAAAATGGCCAATCCGAATCGTGAAGTCTATGTCATGGTCGGCGACGGCTCGTACCTGATGATGACCCAGGAAATCGTCACCTCCCTGCAAGAAGGCGTCAAACTCAACATCGTCCTCCTCGACAATCACGGCTTTTCCAGCATCGGCGGCCTCAGCCGTGGCTGCGGCAACGAAGGCATGGGTACCAACTACCTCTATCGCCGCGGCGAAAAATACGATGGCGACCCAATCCCAGTAGACTTCGCCGCCAACGCCGCCAGCCTCGGCGCCTGGACCGCGCGCGCCAAAACTCACGACGAACTTCGCAACGCGCTCGCCGCCGCACGCAAACAGGAGCGCACTTCCGTCGTCGTCGTCGAAACCTCCTACGACGACCGCGTCCCCGGCTACGAATCCTGGTGGGATGTCCCCATCGCCGAAGTCTCCGAACGCGAATCCGTCCGCGCCGCCCGCAAGAAATACGAAGAGGCACTCAAAAAAGAACGTTTTTTCTTCTAGGAAACAAATTTCGAATCGCAGAAAAGCAATCGGGCCCCTAGTTCTTTTCGCATCCGAAAGAGGCCGGCGTGGAAACAACCACTGGGACACTCGAAGCCACAACCCCCGCGCAACCCCATCTGAAGCGCGTTCTCGGCCTCTGGGACCTCATCTACTACGGCGTCATCCTCACTTCACCTATCGCCGCCGTCCCTCTCTTCGGCGAAGCCCAGGTCCTCTCCCACGGCCATGCCGTCACCACTCTGCTCCTCGCCATGGTCGCCATGTCCGTCACCGCCGTCAGCTTCGGACGCATGGCCACCGTCTATCCTTCCTCCGGCTCCGTCTACACCTACATCAGCAAAGGTCTCAATCCCCACGTCGGCTTCGTCGTCGGCTGGGCCATGTTCCTTGAATATCTTTTCCAGCCAATCCAGAACGCGCTCTACGCCGTCCTCGCCATTCAGCGCATGGCCCCCAAAATTCCCTTCGCGATCCTCGCCGCGTTGGCCGTCGGCCTAATCACCTTCATGACCGTTCAGGGCATCAAATTCACCGCTCGCACCAACGAAGTTCTGCTTTCCTTCATGGTCCTCGTAACCGCAGCGTTTCTCATCGAGGCCTTTCGCTACATCATCCTCCACCAGCATTTCTCCGGCCTCATTTCACTCAAACCCATCTACAATCCCGAAACTTTTAATTACCGCCTGGTGGCTTCCGGCACGGGTCTCGCCGCTCTCGTCTTCATCGGATTCGACGGCGTCTCCATCCTCGCCGAAGAAGTCAAAAATCCTCGCCGCAACGTTCTCCTCGCCTCCGTTCTCGTCTGCATCTTCACCGGACTCTTCAGTGGATTCCAGGTCTACATGGCCCAGCGCGTTTTGCCAGACTATGCCACGTATCAGAATCCCGAAACCGCTTTCATGGACGTCGCTCGCGCCGCCAGCGGCCCATTGCTCTTCCACGCCTACGGCATCATGCTCCTCGTCTCCAGCATCGCCTGCGGCCTCGCAGGACACGTCGGCGCATCTCGTCTTCTCTACAGCATGGGCCGAGACGACGTGTTACCCAAAAAAATCTTCGGCCACATCAGCCCCACAAAGGGCAATCCCATTTACAACGTCTGGATCGTCGGCGCACTCGCCTACATCGGCGTCCTCACCATTCCCTGGGAACTCGCCGCCGAAATCGTCACCTTCGGCGCGCTCATCGCCTTCATGGGCGTCAACCTCGTCTCCCTCCTGCACTTTTCCTTCGGCCCCGAAAACGCCGGCAAACGCAATTTCATCGTGGACGCCTTCGTCCCCGGCTTCGGTTTCGTCTTTTGTTTTGGATTGTTATTCAGCCTGCAGAACTGGACCAAGTGGGCCGGCATCCTTTGGCTGGTGGCGGGAATTCTCTACGCCGCCTACAAAACCAAAGGCTTCACCCTTCGCCCCAAACTCTTCGACTTCAGCGAAACTTAGCTCTCCACAATCGCGCTCGCCTGTGGCACAGCCATTCCTGGCTGTGCTCCTGGGTTACTCTTCTCCGTGAACTCTGTCTGCCCTGAGCGAAGCCAAAGGGTGCTCTTCCTCTGTGTTCTCTGTGTTAAATCTTTTCTCTTTTCCAATTTCTATTTTCGCTTCTCCCCCAACTCGCAACCCAAACCCGCACGACTCCCGAATCCGCAGCTCCGGCTGCAGCTTCCGCAACACCGCCTTGCTCCCGTCCCCCGCGATCCTCTGAATCAAAAGCTCCGCCGCCTCCGTCCCCAGCTGGTGCTTCGGCAATTCCACCGTTGTCAGCCGCGGCCGGAAAATCCCCAGCCACGGATAATCATCAAAGCTCACCAGCCCATAATCCTCCGGGCAGCGCAACCCCATCTCCTCCGCCGCCTGCAGCAATCCAATCGTCATCAGATGGTTCGCCACGTAAATCCCGTCCGGCCGCCGCGAAAACAACGCGTGCCCCGCGCGAAACCCCGACTCCAACCGGTAATCGCCTTCAATCACCAGATCTTCCTCGTACGGCAACCCCTCCGCCTTCAGCGCGTCGTGAAATCCCTGCCACCGTTCCTTCGCATTGCTCACCTTCAACGGGCCGCTGATCAGCGCAATCCGTTTCCGCCCCGCCCTCGCCAGGTGCGACACCGCTTCGTACGCTCCGTGGTAATCGTCAGTGATCACCGCGTCCTTCGTCAGCTTCGGATACGTCCGCATCACCAGCACGAACGGAATGTCCACTTCCTTGATCATTTGCCGCAGCGGCGGACGGAAATCCCCCGCCGCCTTCGTCAGCAAGATTCCGTCCACTCGTTTCGAAAGCAGCAGCTCGATCGCCTTCTCTTCCTTCTCCAGCGAATCGTCGCTGTTGCAGAGCAGCAAATTATAGCCGTGCTTTTGCGCCGCATCTTCCGCCCCGCGCACCACAATCGGAAAAAACGGGTTCCCGATGTCCGGCACAATCATTCCGATCGTATGCGTCCTTTGCTTCGCCAGACTCCGCGCGATCAGATTCGGCCGGTAATTCAGCTTCCGTATCGCCACTTCCACGCGTTCCCGCAATCCCTTTCCCACGTGACTCTTGTTGTTCACCACCGCCGACACCGTGAACACAGATACCCCGGACTCCCGCGCCACATCGTAAATGCTCGCGGCCTTCCCCGCCTTCTTCCTCCCGGCATTTTTCCCAACGCTCATGCTCTTCTCTGTGCCCTCTGTGCTCTTCCTCTGTGTCCTCTGTGTTGAAATCTTCTCTTCGGTTTGCTTCTGGCCTCTTCACCGAATCTCGTATCTTACGCTAACCGGTGCCCCACTCCTCGCCGACGCATAAATCGCCTCCAAAATGATCATGTCCCAATGCCCCTGCCGCCCATCGGCCTCCGCGCGCGTCTTCGTCCCTATCGCCTCCGCAAACGCATCCAGCTCCGGCGCAAACTCGTCCAGCACCTTGAATTTCTTCTCAAACCACTTCCCGCCGATCTTCCCCGTCAACCTCCGTTCCTCGTCAAACGGAAACGCCGGTGTCAGGCAAGCCCATCCCTTCGTCCCCTGCACAAACACAAACGACGAAATCGCCGAACTGTAAGTCGACGCCCCCTGCACCACCAGCCCACTCGCAAAATGCATCCGGAACGAAATCCCTTCCTCCACGTCCCGAAACCGCTCAAAATCTCTTCTCCAAGCGTGTGCGCTAACTTCCACCGGATCCTCTTCCACCAGCCACCGGCTCGTGTTCACGCAATACACGCCCAAATCCATCAACGGCCCCCCGCCTGCCACTTTGGAATCCAGCAGCCACGGAATCGACCGCCCCGGCACATGCAGTTCGCTGAACGAAGTGTTGATCACATCAATCTTGCCCAACTTCCCGCTCTGAACCAAATTCTTCAAGTGCAACGCGCTCGGCTCGTAATATTTCCGGTAGGCCGTCATCAACTGCACGCCGCACTCTTCGCAAACCCACACCATCTCCGCCGATTGCTCCGCTGTCACCGCCAGCGGCTTTTCGCAAAGCACGTGCTTCCCTGCTCGGGCCGCCGCAATCGCCGCGGTCAAGTGTTCGCTCTGCGGCGTAGCCAGATAAACCGCATCAACCTCTGGATTCTGAAGGCAAGCTCCAAGCTCCTCCGCTCCATATGCCGCTTGAGCTTTGTACTTCCGCGCCAACTTCTCAGCCTTCCCTTTATCCCGGCCAACCAACGCAACAAGCTTCGCCCTCTTCGCATGCATAAACGCGGGCAGCACCGATCCCTGAGCAATCGCCCCCAGCCCCACCACCGCAAACCCCACCTTCTTCCCATCTCTCATATGCCCGCGGTCCACTCCTGTGGCACAGCCATTCCTGGCTGTGCTCTTGGGTTTCTCTTCTCTGTGCCCTCTGTGTTAAAGTCTTTTCCCCCTCTTCATTACTCTTCCTCAGCTCTCCCGATCCGCCCTACCCAGCCTCTGATTCCGTATCGCCTTATGATCCAACCCCCGCAACTCCTCAACATTCTCCAGCACCTTGTGAATCGCATCCGCAATGTCGTCCACATCTTTCGTGGTCCCCAAAAAATGCTGATGCGGAAACCACACCGCCTCCTGATACGCCGCCTTCTCCGATTCCGGGCACGAATACATCGAACGCAAATCCAGCGCCTTCTCCCGTCCCCAGCTCAACGCCGGAAAATCCGTCGCATCCACCGGAAACAGCGAACTCTTGTAAACCGGCTCATAAAACAATCCATCGCAATGCACTCCCTCTAGCTGCATCGCCGCCACAAACGCCGCCCGCGGAATCCCGTTCACCTTCTCCGCAAAATACTTCATCACATAGCCATAAGGCGCCAGCCGCGTAATCCGCGGATCAGGCTTCAACAACCCGATCCCCGGCGTCTTCGCCATCCGCGCCTCAAACCGCTTCATGTTTTTGTCCCGGATAGCACTCTGCTTCGGCATTCGCGCAAGCTGTGCGCCAAGCACTGCTGCCTGGAACTCTCCCAGCCGGTAATTGAACCCGATGATCCGCTTCTTATATTTGTCCGTCAGGCTGGCCCGTCCCGCATTGATGTAGCTCTGCACCAGCTCCATATACTCCAGGTTGTCGGTGATTACTGCGCCGCCCTCTCCCGAAGTAATCAGCTTGCTCGATTGAAAACTGAACGCCCCAATGTCCCCCATCGAACCCGCGCCCTTGCCCTTCCACATCCCGCCATGCGCGTGAGCACAATCCTCCACCACCTTCAAATTGTGTTTCGAAGCCACGCGCAAAATCTCGTCCATATCCGCGAACCGCATCCCCAGATGCACCGGCAAAATCGCCTTCGTCTTCGGCGTGATCGCTTTCTCGATCAGCTTCGCGTCCAGGCAATACGTGTCGGGATCCACATCCACGAACACTGGTACCGCGTTCACCAGCAACACCGGCCCGACCGTTCCCTCCCACGTGTACGCCGGCACAATCACTTCGTCACCCGGCTTGATCCCGATCGCCTTCAACGCCGCCTGGATCGCCACCGTCCCCGTGTTCACGCACTGTCCATACTTTGCCGTGTGCAACTTCGCGAATTTCGCCGCGAACGCCGCCGCGTGCTTTCCGGGAAATGGCTGCCCGCCCCACAAAGTGCTCTCCAGCACATCCTTCAAAGCCGCCGCTTCCGTCTTTGTCGGTATCGGCCACCGCGTAAACGGCGCCTTCCTCAATTTCTTCCCGCCCGTAATCGCAAGTTTTCCCACGCGCCCAATCCTCCATTCACAAATTTAAGTAGCTGATGTAGCGCTGGCTTTCATGCCAGCGCTCTTGGGGTTCTCTTCTCCGCGTCCTCTGTGTTCCGACCTCTGCGTTCTCTGTGTCAAATCTTTCTCTTGCTCTTCTCTTCCCGCCCTACAAATCCGGATTTGGCAACATGATGTCCCGCACCACCCCATCCAAATCATGGCAAGCCCCAATAAATTGCCGCAACGTCCTCCGCGTAGGCCCAAACGAATCAAACTCCCCAATCGAAATTCCATCCTCCGAATACGCCCGCCGAAAATCCGCAAACTTCCCTTCCAGTTCCCCCACGATCTCCGCCGCCACAGGCTTATCGATTCTCGAAACCACCTCAATATCGCTCTGGTTAAACCGCACCTGCCACGAATACGGAGGTGAAATCACCACATCTCCGCCGATCATCTCGCTCCAGTGCATGTGATTCCGAAACGCCGCCGACAGCAACCGGATCCGGTACCCGCGCTCCCGAAAAAGTTTGTACGTCTTCTTGAACACCGCCACGCCCGCCCATTCCGTATATCCCGGATCGATCGCCACGTTTTCTTTTTCAATCAGCACCTTCAGCCAGTCATCCAGCCGCCCGACCATGATCGTGCATACCGGCCCCATGCTCGCGATTTCCTGGCCCTCTTTTTCCCGCCGCTTCAGCCCGCGCTCCACCGCTTCCGCCACCGCCACGCACTGCGGCAGCGTGAAACACACCGTCGCGTTGATGCTGATTCCGCGATACGTCGCCTCTTCAATCGCGGGAATCCCCGCCGACGTCACCGGAATCTTCACGATCATGTTTGGCGCCAACCGGCTGAACTCTTCGGCCTGCTCCACAATACTCTTCGCGTCGCGATACAACCGTGGGTCGGTCTGGATCGACAATCTTCCGTTCTTCCCGCCCTGTGCATCAAAAACCGGTTTCAGCACCGCCGCCGCCCGCACCGAAATCTCCCGCACGACCTTCCACGCAATTTCGTCCTCTCCTGCAGTCGGAAATTCCTTCAGCAGCGCCTCAATCCGCGTCTTCCAGTTACCAAGCTCCTTTTTCAACACGCCCAGCACGATCACCGGATTGCACGTCGCCCCCACGCCGCCGTGCTCCATCGAATATTTCAATTCCTCGATCGATGCCGAATCGTTCCACAAACACGTCGGCGTGGTCTGTGTCATCTTGTGCAGTGGACTCTTGAATGCCGTCGCGGTCGCCTGGGTCATGAATTCCTCCCCCGAACCGAACCTTCGCCAATCAAACTCACGTCCTCGCCGAGCGTTCCAATGTCACCTTCATCGCTCTCCCCTGCTTCATCGAACTTTCCGCCGCCACCGCCGTCGCCAGCGCCTTCAATCCATCCTCGCCTGTCACGCGCACAGGTTTGTCGTCCAACACGCTCTGCACAAAATCTCGCGCTTCGGCCAGGTACGCGTCCGCAAACCGCGTCAGGAAATGGTCTGCCAACATCTGCGTGCTGCCATTCGCGCTCAAAAACACCGCGGGCGTCTGCTGCAACGTTCCAACAAATACCGCGCCTTTCGTTCCCAGTATTTCCGTCCGCACGTCATACCCATACACCGCGGACACATAGGACTCGATATTCCCAATTCCGCCATTCAGGTATTGCAGATTCACAGAACTCGCCACCACATCACCGTACCTCGCCACCTCCGGCCTCGTCGCCACGGTCGCATACGTTTGCACCTCGGCCACTTCGTCGCGCATCATCCACCGCGCTAGATCGAAATCGTGAATCGTGCTGTTGTACAAAATCATTCCGTTCACGCCGGACTGATACGCCGCCATCGGCGGCTTGTCCTTGTCTCGCCCCACCGACTTAAAAATCAGCGGCGTCCCGATTTCTCCCGCCTCAATCCGCTTCATCGCCGCCGCGTACGCCGGATCGTACCGCCGCATAAATCCCACCTGCAGCCGCACTCCCGCTTTGCCAACCGCATCCAGCGCTGCATACGCATCCGTCATCGTCAGTGCCAGCGGCTTCTCGCACAAAATATCCTTCCCCGCCTTCGCCGCCTGAATAACCGCCTGCGGATGGAATTTGTCGGGAGTCGCGATCACCACCGCCTGCAATCCCTTCAGCTCCAGCATCGCCTCCAGGCTGCCGAACGCGTGCTCCACCTCCAACTCCTCCCCCACCTGCTTCGCCCGTGTCTCCGCCACATCCGCAATCGCCGCCAACTCTGCGCCCGGCACCAGTCGCCGCAAATTCTCCGCGTGCCGCTTCCCCATCTCCCCCACGCCCAACACCCCGACCTTGACCTTCCGCATTCTGCTCACTCCGCTCCTGTGGCACAGCCATTCCTGGCCGTGCTCTTGGGTTACTCTTCTCTGTGATCTCTGCGCTCCGACCTCTGCGCACTCTGTGTTAAATCTTTCCTCTTTTCAGCCCGCCTTCGCCGCCGCCCCCAACGACCCCATCACTCCCTCCAAATACCGCAAACTAGCCGCCACACTATCCTTCGGCGGTATCTCCGTAGCCCCAAACTTCACATCCTGTTCAATCACCGACCACCCCGAATACCCGTTCTTGATCAACGTCCGGAAGAACGCAGGAAAATCAATATTCCCTTTCCCAATCACCGTGAACACCTTGTGTTCAATCGCCTCTTCAAACGTCCACTTATTCTTCCGCGCTTCCGCCAGCACCGCATTATTGCAGTCCTTGATGTGCACAAGCCGCAGCTTATCCTTATACTTTTCCGCTTCCTTCACCGAATCCCCGTGCCCATACACGCAGTGCCCGGTATCCAGGCAAAGCCCGATCTTCGTGTGCGACGTGACATCGTAAAACCGTTCGCACTCCTCCGGCGTCTCGACATACGTCGCCACGTGCGGATGAAACACCAGGTCCAGCCCAAACTCCTGCGCCACCTTCTCCGCATCCGCCACAATGTTTCCCACGTGCTTCCATTGCGCCGCCGTCAGCGTAGGACATCCGGGCTCGTACACCCTACCCGAATAAGCATTCCGCTCCACCGATTGATCGTCCGCCATCACCAAAAACGGCGCTTTCAGCGCAGCCAGCAAATCCCCCACTTTCCGAATCCTCTCAATCGCGGCCTTACCCGCCGACGGGTCCGTCATCTTCACCGGCACAAACGATCCCAGCAGCTTCAGCTTCCTCTTCTCCAATTGCGGCTTCAGCACGGCCGCATCCGTCGGAAAAAATCCATAAGGACCAAGTTCCGTCCCCGTGTATCCTGCCTCCACCATCTCGTCCAGCATCTTCTCGTACGACTGTTCCCACGACGGCCCCGGATAATCCAGCACTCCCCAGCTGTCCGGCGCACACGCGAACAAAAACATCTCCTTCAATCCACTCATCTCGCTCTCCTGTAGCGGCCGCCTTCAGAGGCGGGCGCCTTTGTAGGGGTGGGGCTTGCCCCGCCCTCTTGGGTTACTCCAACCATCCCAGCGGCCCCGACCTGGTGAGACCGCCATTCACATCCGCAAAATCTTCTACCTCACCTCCACGGCTCCAACACCACCTTCATCGACTCCGCATCAATCGCCTTCGCCATCGCGGCATCCACATCCCGCAACCCAAACCGGTGCGTCACAAACTCCCGCAACGGATACTGCTTCATATACCGCGCCATCTGCCGCATGCTCGGCCCATAAGCCGCCGGTTCTTCCCCTCCCACCGCCAATATCCGCGCATTCTTCGCGCACAAATGCCTGTGCGGACTGATCGCCACCTCGCCCAAATCCGAAAAATTCCCCGCCTCCACCAGCAACCCGCTCACCCGCAGCATCTCCAGCGCTTCCGGCACCGCCTGCGGCACGCCCGCGCATTCCACCACCATGTCCGCCCCGCGCCCATTCGTCAGCGATCGCACAAACTCCAGCCGTTCCTTCTGAGACATCTTCCCCGCGTGAATCGTATGATCCGCCCCCAACCGTTTCGCAAAATTCAGCCGATACTCCGACAAATCCACCGCAATAATCGTTCCCGCGCCCAGCATCCGCGCCTTCATCAAAAAACACATTCCCAACGGCCCAACACCCATCACCACCACGGTATCGTCGAATCGGAACGACTCATTCGGAAACGCCGACATCTGTTTCGCCCGGTCCAGCCCCACCGACACCGCGAAAATCTCCGTCAGCACCGCCACTTCCGGCGGCAAATCCTCCGGCACCTTCACCAGAAAACTTCCCGGCACAATATAAATGTATTGCGACCACCCGCCAAAAAGATGCGGCGGATTCTTCGCGCTCAGATTATTCCCGTAATCCGTCGTCTTCTCGCAGCAGTAGTACGGAAAATCGTGCCTGCAGTAGTAGCACTCCCCGCAAGAAACGTTCGCGCCCACCACCACGCGGTCGCCTACCCACAGCGCCACGCCCTCAAAATCCGCGTACCGCCCGCCTCCTCCAATCGCCGCAATCGTTCCCACATTTTCGTGGCCCTGGATAATCGGAAACTCCAGCTTCCGGTCGCCGTACTGCGTCACGTATCCCTGAAACGTGTGCTTGTCCGTCCCGCAAATTCCGGACATCTCCATCTTCACCAGCACACACCCCGGCCCCGGCTCCGGTAACGGGTACTCCCGCAATTCATACTGTCCTGGTCTTACGAGTGTTGCTGCGAGCACGCCTTGGGCCGACATTGCCGAGTCTCTTTCGCGTCCATTGAATTTGGCCGGGAGGCCACGTACTCGTCCAAAAAATCGCGGGGAATCGGCTGGGCCTTGATCCCCCGCTCGGGGTTATCGCTGTGAAACGCCCATCAACTACTTGTTAGAAATTCAGCTTCAATCCAAGTTGTGCCAGCCGCGGATCCCGCGCCACCGTCACCTGGCCGAAGTTGGTCAGCGGCGCCGTGGGTGTCCCCAACGGTCCGGGAACCAATCCGCTTGGGTTCACGAACTGCGCATGGTTGAAGAGGTTGTAAAACTCCGCCCGGAACTCCAGCGCCATCCCCTCCCGCACCGGTGTGATCTTCTTGAATGTCATATTCCAGTTGTTGATCCCAGGACCGTGGAAGAACCGCCGGTTCGCGTTTCCCTCCACACCCAGAGCGCTTTGGCTGAAATCCGAAATGTTAAAGAAGTAGTGGTTCGGGTTGTTCCGTGGATCGGTCACGCCCAACGAAGCGCCATTGTAATTCGGCGTATCCACCGGCAGCACGATCGGTCCGCCAAAGCCCGTTCCCGTCAGCGCCCGGTCATCCGTTTCCACGATGGTGATCGGCAAGCCCGTCGAGAACGTCGTCACTCCGCTGATTTCCCATCCGTGCGTCAGCAGTTTGGCTGTTTGAATCTTGTCGAACGGCAGCCGGTAGTTATAACTGACCACGAAATTGTGCGTGCTATCAAACGCCGAAAGCCCGCGGCTCAGCCTCGGATTATAGGGATTGATCTGCTCCCCATAGCCGGATGAATCGTCCATCGACTTGCTGTAGGTGTATCCCAGCAGCACATCCAGACTTTTCGCCGTATGCTTCCAGTTGATTTGCAACGAATTGTAAACGGAATTCCCGATGGTGCTGAAGTACGAATCGTTTCCAAACGGCACGATGAACTCCGGCCCCGTCGGCGTTGGTATCGGTGTATTGATATAGGGCGTGCTGAACGGCCCGCGCGTTCCCGCATACGTCACCCCGCCCAGCGTATAGATGTTGTTCTCTCCGCCCGGCCCGCAGCCCACGGATTGCAATTGCAGGCAGAGTGAGGGAATTCCCGGATTCGCCGAGATCGAAGACAGCAACCGGTGACCCTGTGTGCCAACGTAGCTCACCGTGAGCAGATCCGAGGGTGAGAGTTCCCGTTGTATCGACAATTCGTAATGTTCGGCGTATGGCAGCCGGTTGTGATTGTTGAACGCCGGCGAGCTTCCGATCGTCCCGAACGCGTTGAAGAAATCGAACAGATTGTCGTACGGGAACCCTGTCGCCGGATTCTTGGCCGAGAAATTCTTCGGCGGCGGCGCTACCGGAAATGGATTCGACACCAGGGACCCGCTGCCCCGCTGAATAAACGGCGACGCGAAGCTCGGCTGGTTTTGCCCTGTATAATTTCCAAACGGCGCGTCCCCGATTTCGTTGAAGTCCGTCGCGCCCTCAAACGTGTTGTAGAACATTCCCCATCCGACTCGGACGCTCGTGGACCCTGGCTTCCCCACCACCTTCCCTAGCACCCCTTCATGCTCGCCAAACGAATATGCCAGTCCCAATCTCGGCGCAAAATTGTTCCATCTCGTCGGCGCCAGGCTGCGCGGCACGCCCGGATCTCCCGGAAATACCCAGCCGATTGGCGATCCCGGAAACACCACCGACTGCTCCCCCGGAATCAGCGTCTGGATCTCGTTGTACTTTTCACGCCACGGCGCGCTGACGTCGTACCGCAATCCGTAATTAAACGTCAGGTTCGACTTGACCCGCCAACTGTCCTGCGCGAATGCCCCAAAATAATAGGTCCTCCCATACGACGGGTACGACTGCCCCTGCACAAACTGCGTTGGCGCTCCAAGCAGGAAGTCCACGATGTCGCTTCCCGTTTCGCTCGGCTGTCCGCTGAAGTTGCTACCGAAGAAAAAGTTTCCGTTCGCCACGTTGAACAGGTTTTCTTCCAGCTGGTTGAAGTGATATTGCCCTCCGACCTTCAACGTATGCTTGCCGAATACCCGCGTGTAGTTGTCCATCGCCTGGTAAATATTTTCTGTGATCCGGTTTGGACGGCTCGGCACCCCGATCACCCAGTTGTTAAAGTCGATTTCCGGTACTCCCTGCACGCTTGGCGCTCCCACTGTGACTCCCGGCGACCCGGGTGACCCTCCTGATGCGAATCCCAGGCTCGCAAGCGTCGTTCCCGTTCCGCCTAGCGGTTGGTTGAACTTCGTGTCCAGCCGGAAATATCCCAGCCGGAACTCGTTCACCGCCGCCGAGGAAAAGGTCTTCGTGTTCCCCAGGTCAATCGTGTGCGTGTGCCCGTTGCTGTCCACGCTGAATCCCGGATACAACGGTGCGTTCGACGCCCAGTAGGGATCCACTCGGTCGAATTTGTCGAAATAGTAGTACGCCGTCAGCAACCCGAACTGCGTGTTGTCATCGACTCGCCCGCTGAACTTGTTGTCCGTCAGGTTCAGTTTTTGCGCGCTCGTCGAAAACGTTCCGTTCGCATTGTTCGGCGGCAGGATGAAAGGCAAAAGCTTGGAGGAGATGCCATTGAAGTTCGCTGGATTCAGCGTCAGGGTTGGGAACACGCACTTCTTCGTGCCGCCCGCTCCGTCCGCCGTGCATCCCGGCGCGTAATAAGCTTCCCCGGGGGTGACCGTCTGCCCGCCCAATTGATTCGCAAGTTGCGTCGTCAGCTCGTTTGCCCACGCTGTTCCCTGGACGGTTCCCGTAAGCGCGCTCGACACCGACGAAAGATTTCCGTTCTGCAGCAGCGTCGCTGCCGGCGCATTCGATATCACCTGCGTTTCGCCGACGACTTGACGATTCCCCTGGTAATCCGCGAAGAAAAACAGCTTATCCTTCTTGATCGGCCCGCCGATCGTGCCGCCGAACTGGTTCTGGTGGTATGCCCCTCGCTGCCCGGCAGCGAAAAAATTCGCCGTGTTCAGGTCCGTGTTCCGGAAAAATTCGAACGCATTCCCGTGAAAATTGTTCGAACCCGATTTCGTCACCACGTTGATCAGCCCGCCCGCATAATTCCCGTACTCCGCGTCCGCGTTATTCGTCAAAATCCGGAACTCTGCCAGCGAGTCCAGGTTCGGAATCGCTCCCGCTCCGGAATAGCCCGACTCCTGCGCCAGCAGCCCGTTTATAATGAATCCGTTCGCGGCTTCGCGCATCCCGTTCACCGATTGCGCCCCGGAATTCTGGTCGCCGGAAATCTGCGGCAGCGCGAATCCCGCCGAAATAAAACTGCCCGCATACGCGCCGGACATCCCCGACGCCGTGTTGATCACCCCGGGCTGCAGGGACAGCAGGTCCGTGAAACTCCGCGTTAGCAGCGGCACGTCCGTCATCTGCTTTCCTTCGATTACTTCCCCCATCTGCGTATTCGAAGTCTCCACGTGCAGCGCGTCGCTCTCTACCACCACTTTCTCCGTGCTCTGCCCAACTCGCAACGCCACGTCTACCGTCTGCGCGTCGTTCACTTCCAGAATGATTCCCGTTTTCTGGTACGCCTTGAATCCCTTTTGCTGCACGTCAATCGTGTATTTTCCCAGCGCCAGCGATTGGAACGAGTAATACCCCTGTCCGTTGGTCGTCTGCGTCGTGGCCAGCCCGGTGTCCAAATTCGTTGCGGTCACCGTCGCCCCCACCACCGCAGCGCCGCTCGCATCCGTCACCGTCCCGGAAATGCTCGCCGTTACTCCGGCGTTCAGCCGGCCGCAAAACAAAACCGCAAGCGCCAACACCAATACCCCCACATAAGTGCGAAGTCGTGTGACCTGCATTTTCCCCTCCGAGTGAACTCGTATCGCTCCTACCCCGTTTTCGGCCTCGTGGCCCACCGGTGTTCGGCAGCGCACCTGTTCGCACCGTTTTTCTTTCGCTTGCCGTCAGAATCTAACCGGTTATTGCTTGGCACGCGTTATAGTTCAGCGCCCCAGTTTTGTCAAGAAGTTTTGCCACGCCGCGTTTCGCCTCGGAGGAAATCGGACTGTCTAATCGTTTCAATACCCCATAAATCCACGTCTTTTGCGCTCGCCATCTCATGGCGTTGCGGCTTCCGGGCCGCGCTCCGCGAGTCCGCACAATCCGCCTGTACCCCCTCATTCCTATAACCGATTAGAACACTGGATAGTTCCGCACCCCGTTCCTGCGAAACCCTCTGTCTTCGTAGCGGCCACCTTCAGGTGGCCCATCTTGCCTTCGTAACGGCCGGCTCTTGCCCTGAGCGTAGGCGAAGAGCCTCCGCCCGGCGACTTTCACACACGCCAAACAAAAAACTGTCATCCTGGGAGCGCGCCGTTCGCGCCCGAAGGATCTCAACTTCCAAGACACGCAAAATTCAGACGCATGCATTCCCTCAGGCATCCGGCAAACGCCAGCCGGCTGAATCTCTTAAGATTTGCTTAAAGGATTGTTTAGGGATTCCGAAGGATCGGAATCGCGATTTACTTCAGGAAATCCAGCAACGTCGGCAATCCCAGCACCTTCGCTGTCGCGTTCAACGTCGCCTGGTTCGCCACCTGCGCCTGCGCAAAATTTGTCGCCACGGTCGCCAGGTCCGCTCCCACCAGGCTATTTTCCTGCTGGCTCAAATTTAGTTGATCCTGGTTCAGGAACGATTCGCTCAGGCTGATCTGGTTCAGGTTATTTCCGTAGAACACCCGCTGCTGGTTCACCTGGTTCAGTGCGTTCTGCACTTCCGTCACGCTCGCCGGAATATTCGTGCCCGTCGTCAGCGCATTGTACAGGTCCTGCAACGCGCCGGTCACGCTCCCCGAAGCATTCTGGAATAACTGGTTCCCCGGCAAATTCGCGCTGATCGAATCTCCATTCGACAACTCAACGCTAGTCGTCGCCGAATTCCCGTTGTACGTCACCACGTTCGTCGTCGGGTCCAGTGTGAACGGTTGCGTGCTCACCTTCGTCCCCGCAAACAGAAATGTTCCCTGATAGCTCGCATTCGCCAGTGAAACCGTCTGGTTCAGCAATCCCTGCACTTCCCCGGCGATCGCCTGCCGGTCCGCGGAGTTCAACGTCCCGTTCGCTCCTTCGGTTCCCAGGCTCAGCGCCCGTGTCAGCGCGGAAACCACGTCGCCCAGCGTGCTGTCCGCCACCTGATACTTCGATTGCAACGTGCTCAGGTTCTGCAGAAATTGCCCGTCCGCCCCGGCCTGATCGTGATTCTGCACCAGCGCTGCGGCCGCGACAGGATTATCCGACAACTGGTTCACGCTCCGCCCGCTCGCCAGTTCCTGCGTAGCGACCGCCTCATTCTGCTTGCTGTCCTGGATGGACGCCAGCAGGCTCGGCAAAAGGTCCGGATTCAGTCGTATGGCCATGATCTTATGTCCCGGCAGTCATATTGATCGTCGCCAGCATCAACGTATTGATGATGGACGTCACCTGCGCCGATGCCTGGTACGCGTTCTCGTCCCCTTAATCGTGTGAATCGTCCGGAAAATGCTCGAGAGCGTCTCCCGGTTCTTCGGGTCCTTCTCGAGACTCACCAACTCACGGTCCAACCGGTCCAGGTTCTCGTTGCTCTCCAGCAGAAATTCGCGGACGATTTCGTCGCCCATCCCCTCTTCCTTCACTTGTTCCGCTTCGGGACGTGCAACCGCCGGCTTCTTCCCTTCGGCCCCGTTTCTCCTGTTTTTTTCCTTCGTGCTCACACAATCCCTTCCAAAACACACGCGCGCCCACTTTCACCGTGCACCTGACGTTCCGCACGTTTTTTCTCGCAAGCCGAACTCTCGGATGTTCTTCAAATTGCATCTCAACCTTGCTTTCGCCCCATCCCTCCTCTTTTGTTCAATTCAGGTCCTTTCGCCTCTCCCTTCTCGCCTCTCCGTCTTCTCTTCTCCTCTGGTTCCTCCTTCTCTACCTTTTCAACTCGGCAGCCTCGCCTCATTTCGGCACACTCGATTCTCAGTTCCCTAATGAGAGTTCCCTAATCCCTCTCCTCCTCTTTCCACCCCGACTTTCGACCTTCCCTTACGCCCAAACGCCAACTCCTGCCTTTGTAGCGGCCGCCTTCCGAGGCGGGCGCCTTTTGCCCCTCTCGCACCCCTCGACGGCGCGGGTCCCTTCTGGCATCTTTCGCACCCTGTGGCTTTCAGGTTTTCTTTTCTCAGTGCACTCCGTGTTTAATCCGCCCGCTCCCTCAACTCCCATCCAACGCTCTCACCTCCGAATCCTTTACCTCCTTTACTTCCTTTACCTACTTAACCTCCTTTTCTATTGACACACAAATACACATCCCCCATACTCCTCCCGTAGAGAAGTGCACCTCGCGGATTCTTTTCCTCCCGCAAGGTTTCCCAAATTTCTAAATTAAATTGTGGAGATTTCTATGCCCTCGAAAACTGCCCGGGACCGCGCGTCCCTCTGTTCGTTCCTCTTTGCCGACGGCCGCCAGTGCCACATGCTCAAGAAAAACAACACCTCTCCGTTCTGTTACTTTCACCAACATAACGCGGATGTGGTCGATGACACCATCCGAGCCGGCGAACACATCTCTTCTTGCTTAACCTCCGATTTCGTCAGCAACTGCTCCCTCACCGCCGCGCTCTGCCGCACCTTCATCTCTGTCGCCCGCGGTGACTACGACCTCAAAACCGCACGCACCCTCGCCTACCTGGCCCAACTCATGGCCAAAACTCTGCCTGGCGCCAAGCACGAACTCGCCCTCTCCGTCGGCCGCGACAACATGGACCGCGTAGTCGAATACTGCCTCGCTCGCGTAAACGAAAATTTCCGCCGCCCCCAAGCCAACCCTCCGCCCCACCGGCTCCCGCAACCCCTGTAGTGGCCGACCCTTAGGTCGGCGAGCTACCTGCCATCTTCGCTACTCATCGCACTCTGCGTCTCTGCGTTCAGTTTCCCCGCCGATTTCGACCGCCGGGTGCCCACACGCCTTATTGCGCGTGGTTCCGAGGTATCTTTCCCTATCGGCGACCTTATCTGCCCTATTCGCAAATGCCGTCTGTATCAAATTCGTCTCCCGCGAATCCAATACCGGCAATGGCACTTCTACTCGTTTCCGTGGTGACCACCCTCCTCACCGTCATCGTCCATTCGCTTATGCCACTTTTAATCGTCAAAGGCGTTCGCCACCAATTTGCGCTAGGCCGCGCCGGCATCTGGTTCTGGGACGTCATCCTGGTAATGTTCTTCACGCTACTGGCGCTCGCTGCCCATTTAGCCGAGATTGCGCTCTGGGCGGTATCGTTCCTTCTCTGCGGCGAGTTTTCCAGTTTCACCGCGGCTCTCTATTATTCGGGGAACACCTACACGACACTCGGGGATACCACCGTGTTATCCGCCCGGTGGAGAATGTTGGGGCCCATTGAAGCAGCCGACGGAATGCTCATGTTCGGCGTCTCCACCGCCATCATCTTCGCCGTAATCCATCGCCTGATCGAAGCAAAATTCCACCTGCAAGGCGATCCGACCCTCAAATCCGATTAACACCCAACCGCGGGAGCCCGGCTCAATTTTCAGCGTCCCGCCCGCTTCCGACGCTCCCCCAGTTGCATCTTTGCAAACGCCCAGTACCGATCGGCGGCTCGACCGCAACATCCTCACCATCAACACTTCCAAATCTCTATCAAAACAAACACTTTCATCCCCATTAAAATCACACACTTTCAAAAAACAGGGGGGAGGGAAGGTTACTCGCTCGCCAACATCCTGGTACTCAAGACCGCGCCCGTAGTCTTCTGCGTAGCGGCCACCTTCAGGTGGCCCAGCTTGCACACACATCGAGCGCCCAAAACGCTCCTAATTCACAGCGCCACGTTAATTTTGGTTCTTAACATTCGGCGGTAAACTGCCGTCGTTTTATCAAAAAAGAAAGCCTACGAAATCTCAAAACAACCCCGCCGTATCAAACGGCAACCCCACATAATTCTCCGCCAGTGAAGTCGCCGCCGCCCGCGAACTCGTCACATACCCCAATTCCGCCAGATGAATCTGATGCGAAAACCCATCCTCATTCGGAAACCGGTGCAGCATCGAAGTCATCCACCACGAAAATCTCTGTCCCCGCCACACCCTCCGCAAACACCGCTCCGTATACCGCTCCAACTCCTCCCGGCTTCCCCTCTTGTAAAACTCCGCCAGCCCGCGCGTCAGCACTCGCACATCCGCCACCGCCAGGTTCAATCCTTTCGCGCCCGTCGGCGGCACGATATGCGCCGCATCGCCCAGCAAAAACATTTTCCCAAACTGCATCGGCTCGGCCACGAAACTCCGCATCGGCGTGATGCCCTTTTGAAAAATCGGCCCGTCTTTCAGCACAAACCCGTCGCGCGTCGCCATCCGCGTCCGCAACTCATCCCAGATTCGTTCGTCCGGCCAGTTCTCAATCTCCTCCTCCGGCGCGCATTGCAGGTAAAGTCGCGACACTTCCGGCGACCGCATGCTCATCAGCGAAAACCCGCGTTCGTGATACGTATAAATCAGTTCGTCCGAAGCCGGCGGCACCCGCGCCAGAATCCCCAACCACGCAAACGGATATTGCCGTTCATAAAATTTGATCTGTCCCGTCGCCACAGCCGGTCGGCATATCCCGTGAAACCCGTCGCACCCGGCCAGAAAATCGCAAGCAATCTCGTGTTCGTTGCCATCCTGCACGTAATGAATTCTCGGCCGCGAGTCAAAATCCGAAATCCGCATCGCCTCGGCCTCAAAAAAAATCGGCGCATCGTACCCGATTCGCGCCGCGATCAGGTCCTTCACCACTTCCTGTTGCGCATAAACCGTTATCGACTTTCCCACCAACTCCTGAAAATCGATGCGGTGCCCTTCCCCGCCAAATCGCAACTCCACTCCGTGGTGCTGCAATCCTTCCCTTTCCATTCGCGCGCCAACGCCCGATTCTCGCAGCATATCCGCCGTGCCCTGCTCCAGCACGCCCGCGCGCACGCGGCTTTCCACGTACTCCCGAGATTGGCTCTCCAGCACCACGCTCTCAATCCCCTGCAAATGCAAGAGGTGCGCCAGCATCAAGCCCGCGGGCCCTGCGCCAACAATTCCAACTTGTGTTCGGATAATTGCCATGGAAAACTCAAATCGCGCACTTCCTACGAAAATTTCTCGATCACTTCCTTGGGAATCGCCTGGCTCTTCACTCGGGAAGGCTCTCCCGCATCACGCACCGTCCACACCCGCTTCTCGAACCCCTCAACCGCCAGAACGTCGCCGCGAAACAACTTGTGCGAAAGTGAAAAGCTGCTGTTTCCCCACTTCGTCACGCAAGATTCCACCGTCACAATATCCCCATACGATGACGGCACCTTGAAATTGCAGCTCGCCTCCACCAGCGGAATCCCCGCGATCTGGAACCGCCTCAACATCTCCGCCTTCGGATACCCGAGCGCGCGATGAAACAATGCGTTCGTGCACGCATCAAAGTATTCGAAGTACCGCGGAAAGAAAACGATGCCGAACGGGTCGCAGTCTCCCCATTCGATCTGGATTTCGCGTCGGTTGCTCAGCATTTTAAGGGTTCACTCTCGCCGCTCAATCTGGCCTCTCAGAGTCTACCTCACACCGCGCGGCCCGCGTATGCCGTTTGGTTTTCTTCTGCGTGTTTACGGTAGACTGTGAGCAAGGGAAAGAACTCGAGAAATGACTATCGCTTACATTTGTGACGCCATTCGCACGCCCATCGGTCGCTACGGCGGCGCCCTCTCCAGCATCCGAACCGACGACCTCGCCGCTCTTCCCATCAAACAGTTGGTAGAACGCAATCCGACCGTCGATTGGAGCGCGCTCGACGACGTCATCTACGGTTGCGCCAATCAATCCGGCGAAGACAATCGCAACGTCGCCCGCATGGCCGTGCTTCTCGCGGGCCTGCCCAAAGAAGTTTCCGCCTCCACCGTCAACCGCCTCTGCGGCTCCAGTATGGACGCTATCGGCGTCGCCGCCCGCGCCATCAAAAGCGGCGAACTGGATCTGCTGATCGCCGGCGGCGTCGAAAGCATGTCCCGCGCCCCGTTCGTCCTCGGCAAAGCCGACGCCGCGTTTGCGCGCAACCTGAAACTCGAAGACACCACGCTCGGCTGGCGCTTTGTGAATCCCGCCCTCAAAGCAAAGTACGGCACCGACTCCATGCCGGAAACCGGCGAAATCGTAGCCGAGGAATTTCACGTCTCCCGCGCCGATCAGGACGCCTTCGCCCTCCGCAGCCAGCAGCGCGCCGCCGCCGCGATCAAGGCCGGGCGCCTCGCCGAAGAAATTTTCGCCGTGCCCATCCCGCAAAAAAAAGGCGATCCCCTTCTCGTTTCCGTGGATGAACATCCCCGCGCGGATACCACCCTCGAAGCTCTCTCTAAGTTGAAAGGCGTGGTGAAACCCGAAGGCACCATCACTGCTGGCAACGCCTCCGGCATCAATGACGGCTCCTGTGCTCTTCTTCTCGCCTCCGAAGCCGCCGTGAAAAAGCACAACTTGACGCCGAAGGCCCGCGTCCTCGCCTCCGCCACCGCCGGAGTCGCCCCGCGCATCATGGGCATGGGCCCTGCGCCCGCCAGCAAGAAACTTCTCGCCAAGACCGCCCTGAATATTTCCCAGATGGACGTGATTGAACTCAACGAAGCCTTCGCGTCCCAAGCCCTCGCGGTTCTCCGCGAATTGAAAGTGCCCGACGACGCTCCCCACGTAAATCCCAATGGCGGTGCCATCGCCATCGGCCATCCGCTCGGCGCCAGCGGCGCGCGCCTCGTCACCACCGCTCTCTACCAGTTGCAGCGCACCAAGGGACGCTACGCCCTCTGCACCATGTGCATCGGCGTCGGCCAGGGCATTTCGATCGTAATCGAGCGCGTTTAACAAAGGAGAGCTGCCGCATGAAGTCCCTGCAGGGTTATTGGAAGTCGGCTCCCGGAACCCAACCCAATCACCTGCATCCTCCCTATGTCTCTTCGATCAAGCGTGCGCCGAAATATCCTCCCATCCCAATTCCCGTCACGCTATCCGAAATCACCGGCCCTTCGTTTCCCAAAAACATCGTTTCGCCAAACGCTTTCGACCTAACTCGACAGCACACCGCTAAGCCGCTGGGCGAGCGCATCGTCGTTAGTGGCCGCGTGACCGACGAGGACGGCCGCCCTATCCGCCACACCCTCGTCGAAATCTGGCAGGCCAACGCCGCCGGTCGCTACCTGCACAAAAATGACCAGCACGATGCCCCGCTCGATCCGAATTTCACCGGTGAAGGCCGCCTCTTCACAGACGAAGACGGCCGCTACCGCTTCATCACGGTTCGCCCCGGCGCCTACCCCTGGAAAAATCACTACAACGCCTGGCGCCCGCAGCACATTCACTTTTCGCTCTTCGGCCCCGCGTTCGCCACGCGACTGGTAACGCAAATGTATTTCCCCGGCGATCCCCTGCTCGAGTTCGATCCGATTTTTCAAAGCGTTCTCGATGAGTCCGCCCGCCGCCGCCTGATCTCTTCGTTCGACTGGCTGGGCACGGAGCCCGATCTCGCGCTTGGCTTTCGATTTGATATCGTTCTTCGCGGGCGCAGCGCCATGCCCATGGAACCCTAAGATGCCTGCCCACTCCACGCCTTCCCAAACCGTCGGGCCTTTCTTCAGCATCGGTTTCGATTGGATGATCCGCAGGGACGTTGCCGAGGGAAGCCCAGGCGAGCGCGTCACCATTCACGGCCGCATGCTCGATGGCAACGGCCAACCGATCCCCGACGCCGTTCTGGAAATTTGGCAGGCGGATGCCGAGGGCCGTTACCATCATCCCGAACATGCGGACTCGCAGAGAGAGACAACTCCATTCTTCGGCTTCGGCCGCGTTCCCACCGATGAACACGGACAATTTTCCTTTACCACTATCAAGCCCGGGCCCGTCCCTGGCCCCGACGGCAAGCCGCAGGCCCCGCACCTGCAAATTTCGATTTTCATGCGCGGCCTTTTAAGACAACTTGTGACGCGCGTCTATTTTCCAGACGACCCGCGGAACGATTCCGACATGGTCTTGCAGCTCGTGCCACAATCACGCCGTGCCACACTGATTGCGCGTCAATCAACGCCAACGGAAAATACTCTGGAGTGGAATGTCTGCTTGCAAGGCACGGACGAAACGGTATTCTTTGACTGCTGAAGCCCGGAGACGCTCCCGACGATGAGGCTCCTTGACAAGCTGTTTCGCTACGATGCGATCGATCGGATCTTCTCCGACCGCGAATATCTCCAAAGCTTGCTCGATTTCGAAGCCGCCCTTGCTCGCGCCGAAGCGAAAGCCGGGGTGATTCCCGTAACCGACGCGCCCATCATCGCTGCCGCCTGCCGCGCTGAACAATTCGATGTCGACGAATTGGCCACGCAGGCCACGCTTTCCGGCAACGTCGCGATTCCGCTTATCAAAGCTCTCACCGCCCACGTCGCCATACAAAGCAAAGATGCCGCGCGCTTCGTCCACTGGGGCGCCACCAGCCAGGACGCGATGGATACCGCCGCAATGCTGCAACTTCGCCGCGCGCTCGAAATCATGGATCAGGACCTCGCGCGTCTCTCCGCAACGCTGGCAACCCTCGCCGACAAATATCGCTCCACGCCCATCGCCGCGCGCACATGGATGCAACAAGCCCTGCCGACCACTTTCGGTTTTATCGCCGCGGGATGGCTGGACGCGATTCTCCGCCACCGCTCGCGTCTTTCGGATTTGCGCTCTCGCAATCTTGCGCTGCAATTCGGCGGTGCGGTTGGCACGCTGGCTGCCCTTTCCGGCCGCGGACCGGCCGTTGCAAAAGCGTTATCGGAAGAACTCCAGTTGCCGCTGCCCGCAATTTCCTGGCACACGCACCGCGACCGCATCATTGAAATCGCCGCCGCGCTCGGACTCTGCACCGGAACCCTCGGCAAAATCGCCCGCGACATTTCCCTGCACGCCCAAACCGAAATTGCTGAACTCGGCGAACCCTCTGGCGAAGGCCGCGGCGGCTCTTCCACCATGCCGCAAAAGCGCAATCCCGTAACCTGCGCGACCGTTCTTGCCGCCGCCCAGCGCGTGCCCGGCCTGGTTTCGACCATGCTCTCCTCCATGGTTCAGGAACAGCAACGCGGCCTCGGCGGCTGGCAAGCCGAATGGGAAACGCTTCCGGAAATCGTTTCGCTTTCCGGCGGCGCATTGCACCATCTCACAGAAATGCTCCCGGGTCTCCACGTTGACGCAAAACGCATGTTGAAGAATCTCGACGCCACTCAGGGCTTGATATTCGCCGAAGCCGTCACCATGGCCCTGGGCGAGCGCAGGGGAAAATTGCTCGCGCACACGCTGATCGAGCTCGCCTGCAAAAGGGCCCGCCTTGAAAACCGCCACCTGAAGGATGTTTTGGGCGCAGAGCCCGAGCTAAACATCCACCTGCCCCCCGCGGAGCTTGAAAGACTCTTCGACGTCCGCAACTATCTGGGCAGCGCGGAAGAATTTGTGCGGCAGGTACTGGCGGAAGTCGGCAGCACAGCAACCGTCAACTGAGCAAAAGGAACATTGCCATGTCTTTCCTCAAACTGAACGACTCACAACTTTTCTATCAATGGGACGGCCCGGAAAGCGCGCCGGCCGTAGTCTTCTCCAATTCCCTCGGCACCACGCATCGCATGTGGGATCCCCAGCTCGACGCCTTCACAAGGAATTTCCGCGTGCTACGGTACGACGACCGCGGCCAAGGGCAGTCCAGCGCCACGCCCGGCCCCTATACAATCGAACAACTCGCCGCCGACGTCGTGCACCTTCTGGACGCGCTGAAGCTGGAACGTGTTCATTTTTGCGGCCTCTCCATGGGCGGCATGATTGGCATGTTCCTCGGCGCTGCGCACGCCTCGCGCCTCCACAAAATCGTTCTTTGCAACACCGCCGCGAAGATCGGCACTCCCGACGTCTGGAATGCACGTATCACCGCCGTGCAACAGGGCGGAATGAAAGCGGTCGCTGGCGGCGTGATCGATCGCTGGCTTACGGCAACGTATCGCGCGGCGCATCCCGGCGACACCGCACAGGTCCTCACCATGCTCGAAAGCTGTAATCCGGCCGGCTACACCGCAAGTTGTTGCGCCGTGCGCGATGCGGACTTCCGCCAGAAACTCGCCGCCATTCATGTCCCGGTGCAAATTATCGCCGGTGCACACGATCCGGCTACGCCCCCGGGCGATGGCCGATTCCTGAGCGAGCAGATTCCCGGCGCAAAATACGTCGAACTTTCCGCCGCGCATCTTTCCAACATCGAAGCCAGCGATAATTTCAATCGCGAAGTGATGGCGTTTCTTAAATCTTAGGGAGCACACGGATGAATGATCGCGAACGACACAAAAAAGGAACGAAAGTCCGCAAAGAGGTGCTGGGCAAGGCGCATGTGGACCGCACGGAAGCGAAGAAAAACAAATTCAACGCGCCCTTTCAGGATCTGATCGCCCGCTATGCCTGGGGAGAAATTTGGACCCGCCCCGGCCTGCCGCGAAAGACACGCAGCCTGATCACCATCGCCATGATGGTGGCGCTGAATCGCACGGATGAGCTGCGGCTGCATCTTCGCGCCTCCGTCAACACCGGCGTTTCGCGGGAAGAGCTTCAGGAAGTTCTCCTGCAAACGGCGATCTATTGTGGCGTTCCCGCCGCCAATCACGCGTTACAAATCGCCGAGGAAGTTTTCGCCGAATCCCGAACCTGACAAAGCCTTCAGGCCGTCACCGGAACTTCGGCCAGGATGTCGCTCACCCAGCGTACCGATTGCAAATACAGGTCCGGCAGAAAATTCTCGTGCAAGCCGCACCGGCGGCAGGACTCTTCCAGTTGCTCCCAGGTGCCGGATTCGTAATCGAGAACCACTTCAAAGATCGGGCGGTAGCGGCTCTCGCGGCCCAGCAACGCATTTTTGATTTCGTCGCCCACCGCAATGTCCTGCATCACCACGGCCATCGGAACGTTCAGCAGCACGTCCATGACGGAAAGCAAGCCCAGCAGGAAGAGTTCGTTTGCCTCGCGAATCATCCCCACCTTCATCCCTATTAATTCGCAGAACATCGCGCGCAACAGCGGCAGGCGCAGCAGGCTGTCGGCGACCGAGTCGCCAAGGGCCGCCACGCTGACCAACGAGACCCACTTGCGCATGGCGATTTCGCCCAGCAGGCTTAAGGCGTGCGGGATAGAGTGTATTTCCGCGCGAAACGCGAACGCCGCGGAATTGAGGTAACGCAGCAACCGGTAGCTCAGCGAAACATCCCGCTTGAAAATGTTGGAAATTTTGTGGAGGTTGAACGCCGGTTCGTTTGCCGCTTGCAGCAATTGCAGGTACACCGTTTTGTTCGCCGGCACGCTGCGGCGCCCCACGATCTGCGGCCGGCAGAAAAAATACCCTTGAAAAAAGTCGTAGCCGATTTCGCGGCAGCCCTGGAACTGCTGCTCCGTCTCCACCTTCTCCGCGATGGCCGGAATGCCCCGCTTGTGGCACTCGTGCACCACCCGCTTCTGCTCCTCCACGCTCATCAGCAGCACGTCCACTTTCACAAAATCCGCGATGTCCAGCAGAGGCCGAGTCTCCGGCAGATCGCAATAGTCATCCAGCGCCAGCCGGTAACCCAGGTCTTTCATCCGTTTGCACGCGTTCATTACGTCGGCGTCGGGGATCACCGTCTCCAGGATTTCGCCAACCACCAGTTCGCGCGGCATCAGCGTCAGGTAATCCTGCACCAGAAACTCTCGCGTGCAATTCACGAATGCGGGCAGGCCATCCGTCATCGTCCGGATGCCCATCAGAAACAGTTCATCCATCGCGCTTTCAGAAACGGAGGCACCCGGCTTCGGCCGGCAATAATTTTCAGGACCGTAGCGGGAGAGAATTTCGTAAGCGTATAGGTGTTTCTCGTGGGTCAGGATCGGCTGGCGCGCCAGAAAGCGGTTAAAACTCTCGGAAGTGGCCATAGTCGTTGGTGGATGCACCCGTAAATTTCCGGCTCTTTCAACTGCACGACACGGGCCATTGCGATTCTCTTCCCAATCGCGCTCCCGAACTCTCCCCGCCAGGACACCTCGCTCAACGCCTACGCCCGACGACAGTTCTCGGTGTCTCAGTCAAAAGCTGGCCCATCGCAAAGACTCGCCGTTTCCGCCGAGTGAGTCAGAAAAGAAAGACTCGTTCAACTTTGGAACACCGAACCGGCGCAATCGCCCTAATTCATGTCTTTTTTCTGGCACCTCGCGTGCACTTGCAGTTCCGGGCATTTGCGGGGATTGCATGTCCGCCGCGGAAACCACGATTGTTCCGCGCGGCGCCGGTTGCGACGAGGTGAAGGCTTGAATCCTGTTACTTATGACATCCTGACCGAGCGCATCAAGAAACTTGGCAACCTGCCGGCCATGCCCGCCATTCTTTCCAGGCTTTGCGAAACTTTAAGCTATAAGAGCAATCAAATTGATGTTGAAAAGGTCGTGGAACAAATTTCCTACGACAAATCGCTCGCCGCCCAATGTCTTCGCCTCGCCAATTCCGCTCTCTTCCGGCAGCGCGGAGATGTTTCCTCCGTGCGCGAAGCGGTGTTTGCACTGGGCTTGTGGCGTATCCGCGATCTCGCGTTTTCCTGCAGCCTTCCCATGATGTTTGCGAATCTGAAAACCACCGTTGGAAAAGAAGTGTTCTGGCGGCACGCCTTGGGCACCGCCATGGCCGCTCAAGGATTGGCCCACGAACTCGGCGTGAAGGGCGCGGAGGAAATCTACCTGGCGGGACTTCTCCACGACATTGGAATTCTGGTGAATGGCGTCCTGTTCCCGGACGAGTTCCCCGATGTTCTCGAGGAGGCGACTCAAAGGAAGGCTCCCATCGAGGAAATCGAACGATCCATCCTGGGATTCTCCCACGCCGAAAGCGGACGTATCCTCGCTGAACTGTGGCGACTGCCTGTGGATTTATCAGATGTGATCGAGTATCACTGCCGCCCCGGTGATCAACATTCACCCAATGAAGTTACTCTGCTGGTCCACGCGGCGGATCTTACTTGTCAAAAACTCGGCATGGGATACGGTTACGAGCTCGCGTCCGACGAAGCAGCTTCACTCATACGAATATGGGAACCGCTCGGCGCGCAATTTCTCCGGGCACGCACCTACAGCGAGGAAACCTATACACACCTGCTGATTCACCTCGTATCTGAGGCGGACATCTTGGCGGACCATGTATTTACGCCCACGATGCACACCAGTCGCGACGTCCACTGCGACAGCCACTCGCATTGATTCCAGTGCCGCACATCGTGGTGTACCAGAACCCTGAATCTTCATACAATTCGCAGGCCCAAATGCCCTGGGATCGGTATCACAGCACAATGTTCGATTCTCTAGTTAGCCGCTTCCCACTCTGTTTCAGCCGGTGGCAGCTTGTCCGTGTCTCGCGCAAACGTCACGTACAGAGTCGGAAGCATGTAGATGCTCAGGATCAGCGCCGCCAGCAATCCCCCCACAATCACGATCGCGAACGGCCGCTGCGAATCCGAACCGATGCCGCGCGACAACGCCGCAGGCAGCAGCCCCAGCGTCGCCACCAGCATGGTCATCATGATCGGCCGCAGCCGCAGCACTGCTCCCTGCACCGCCGCATCTTCGATGGAGCTCCCCGCCGCGCGCAAATGATTGATGTATTCCACCATGATCACGCCTGTCTGAACGGATACGCCGAACAGCGCAAGGAAACCGACGCCGGACGAAACGCTCAAGTGCTCGCCTGTTATCAGCAGCGCCAGCAGCCCGCCAATCGGGGCCAGGGCAACATTCCCCAGCACCAGCAGCGCCCACTTCGGCGAACCGAACATGCTGTAGAGAATCACGTAAATAATCAGCAGCGTGATGGGCAGCACAAACAGCAGCCGCCGCTCGGAGCGCTTCTGGCTCTCGTATTCCCCGGCCCAATCGAGCCGGTAGCCCTCCGGCAACTTCACTTCCTCGCGCACTTTCCCGATGGCCTCTTCCACCGTGCTCCCCAGATCCCGCCCCCGCACGCTGTACTTGATGGCGACGTAGCGGGAGTTCGCTTCGCGATAAATTTCAGACGCCCCGTCGAGGGTCTCCGAACGAGTGAGTTGCGCCAGCGAAACTCTTTCCCCGCTGGGCGCGACGATGCGGATATTTTCGATGGCTTCTTTCGTGTTCCGGAACGGCGCCTGGTAACGGACCACTAGATCGAAACGCCGCTCCCCTTCCAACACTTGGCTCACGGCCTTGCCGCCGACCGCGGTTTCGATTGCATCTTGCACGTCGGCCACATTGATCCCGTAGCGCGCAGCCTGCTTGCGATCCACCGTCAAATTCAGGTTCGGCTGGCCCAGCACGCGAAACAGTCCCAGGTCCTCGATTCCTTTCACAGAGCGCATCACTTTCACAATTTCATCCGCTTTGGCTTCCAGCGTCCGCAGATCGGAGCCGTACATTTTTACCGCCAGTTCGCCTTTCACTCCACTGACTGCCTCTTCCACGTTATCCGAGATGGGTTGCGAAAAATTCCAGAGCACGCCGGGAATTTTTTCCAACTCCTTGTCCATGGCGTCGATTAACGCTTCTTTGTCCTGATGAAAGACGGATCGCCACTCTTCCTTCGGCTTCAGATCCACGAAATATTCCGTATTGAAGAAGCCCGTCGTGTCCGTGCCGTCATCCGGCCGGCCGACCTGAGAGACTACCTTCGTCACCTCCGGGAAGGAAGCAAGCAGCACCCGCGCCTGATTCATAATTCGCGTGCCTTCTGTAGGACCCGTGCTTGGCGCAAGCGTGCCGCGCGCCCAGATGGCGCCTTCATCCAGGTGAGGCAGGAATTCGGAACCGATCACGCCGCTGTAGAGCACCGCAAACGCGAGTAGCGGAACACAAGCCCCAATCGACAATGTGATCGGCCGATGTTCGATGGCCCATCGCAGCGAATGGCGGTAACGCTCGCGCAGGAAATCCATGAGCGGGTTGTGCCATTCCTTCACGCCCTTGCGGAAAAGCACTTCCGCAAGAACCGGCGCAATGGTCATCGAAAAAATCAACGCCCCGAGCAGCGCAAAAGCCACCGTCCACGCCATCGGCCGGAAGAGCTTTCCTTCCACGCTCTGCAACGTGTAGATCGGCATGTACGCCGTGATGATGATGGCGATCGCGTAAAAGACGGGGCGCTGAATCTCGTGTGCCGCATCGCGAATGCGCTCCAGCGGCGTCTTTTCGGCCGAGCTGATCAACCCGAAATGCCTCACAATGTTTTCGATCACAACGACCGCGCCATCCACCACCATGCCGAAATCCAGGGCGCCAAGCGACAGCAGGTTGGCCGGAATTTTATTCAGGTCCAGGCAAATCGAGGCAAAAAGCAGCGAAAACGGAATCGTCATGGCCACAATCAACGCTCCGCGCACGTTGCCGAGAAAGAAAAACAGGATCACGGAAACCAGCAGCACGCCTTCCCCAAGATTGTGCAGCACGGTATGCGTGGTGTAATGCACCAGGTCGCTGCGATCCAGGAATGGAACGATTTGCACACCCTTCGGAAGGATGCGTTCGTTTAGCTCCTTCACCTTGGCGTGAATCCCATCCAGCGTGCTGTCGGACTCCGCCCCCTTCTGCAGCAGCACGATTCCCTCAACCACGTCGTCGTTGTCGATGACGACGCCATCCTCGCGCCGCACGGCCTTTCCAATTTGCCCGAGGCGGATCTTGGGCCCCTGCGTCACCGTGGCGATGTCCTTCACGCGCAGTGGCGTCCCGGTCTGGGTTTTCAGCACGGTCTGTTCGATGTCTTCGACGCTCGTCACCAGGCCCACCGCGCGAACGTTGATCTGCTGCAATCCGGATTCGATGAAGCTGCCGCCGGCGTTCACGTTGTTGTTGGCAAGCTGCTGCTCCACCTGGCCGATCGTCAGCCCGTACGCCACCAGCCGGGCCGGATCAACACGCACCTGATATTCCCGCGTGGTGCCGCCGAAACTCGACACATCCACCACGTTCGGCACGGACTTGAACTCTTTTTCGAGCGTCCAATCTTCCAGCGCTTTCAATTCCATCAGGTCGTATTTCGGATTGGTGCTCTTCAGCGAATACCAGTAAATCTGGCCCACCGGGCTATAGTCCGTCCCCATCTGCGGCTGTAGATTGTTCGGCAGCGTCACTTGCGACAGCCGCTCGAGCACCTTCTGCCGGTTCCAGTCGTTGCCGGAGCTGTCGTCAAATATCAGCATCACGCTAGAAAGCCCGAAGAGCGAAACGGAGCGCAAATGCGCAAGGTGCGGCAGCCCGTTCATCTGGATTTCGATGGGAATGGTGACCTGCTGCTCCACTTCTTCGGCCGCGCGCCCGGGCCACTGTGTGATGATCTGTACGTAATTATTGGCGACGTCGGGATACGCCTCGACGGGAAGATTGTGGAAAGAGACGGCCCCCCAAACGAGCAGGAGTATGGCGATCGCCAGCACGATGAAGCGGTTGTCCAGCGCGAAGTCGACAATCGCGCGAATCATTGCCGGGGCCTGCGTGTCGTTTGAAAATTCATCGGTCCTCTATTGCTCCGCTGCATTCTGCATCACCAGCGCATTGGTTACGACCGGCTGCCCGGGCTGGATGCCGGAGAGCACAGACTGCATTTTGTCCGGCAGCGCGGAGCCGCCCTTCACTTCCACTCGGCGGAATTTCTTTTCGCCGGCCGGCACGTAGACCCAATCGCGGTCGTGCAGATGCAGAATCGCGGACGCGGGTACCGCGGCGACGCGTTCCTTTTTCTGCCCCTGGAAAGTGGCATTCACGAACATGCCGACGCGCATCAAACCCCCTGGGTTGGCAACCTCCACGCGGACTTTTGCGGCTCGGATGCTGGGATCGAGAATAGGGCCGATATTGTTGATTCTTCCCGCCAAAACTTTATCGGGGTACGCCACCAGCCGGATCTCTGCCGTTTCCCCCAGGTGAACGTTCGCAAGATCGTTTTCGTAGACGTCGCAAAGTATCCAGACGTGAGAAAGATCGGAAATCGTGAACGGATTCGCGCCCGCAAGACCCTGCACGCCGGATGCGCCGGTCACCTGCTGATCCGTAATGACGCCGGAGACGGGCGCCTTGATGTCCACGATCCCGCCGGGATGGTCTTTATCCACGCCCAGCACCCGCAAATGCTCCTGAGCGGTTTCCAGATCCACTTTGGCTTTGGACTCCGCGTCTTCGGCAATCTGAAAATCGTTGAGCGATATGGCGCCCTTGTCATAGAGAAGCTGCGCCCGATCGAACTGCTTGCGCACCAGGACTTCGTCGGCGGCAGCCTTGCGATAATCCGAGAATGCCCCAGCGATGTCGGGGCTTTGGACGCGCAGCAGCACTTGCCCCTTTTGCACGGTGTCGCCGAGGCGGCCGCGAATCTCCACCACGCGGCCACTGGCGAGAGAAATAACCGGTACCGTGCGGCTGACGTCCGGACTGACCACGCCTGTGACGGTAAGCGTCGCCGATTGCATGTACTCGCCGGCCTTCACAACGGGATATTGTTCCGGGTGCTCCACCTGCAACACACTGACGTCGGTTTCCTGCTCCACTTTCGCCACTGGCGGAGCACCGTCACCCGACGCCTTTCCGCCGCATCCCGCCTGCATCGCCGCGCAGGCGGAGACGAAGGCAAATATAATTTCAGGCTTGCGTCTCATTGGAGGACCTCGCGTCCGACGGCCAGATTCAACTGGGCCGCTGCCGTCAGATAAGAACCAATCAAGTTCAGGTAACTGAGCTCCACGGTGCGGTACTCACTCTGCGCGTTCAAGAAATCGACCAACGAAGCCCCGCCATGCTGGTAGGAAAAGGCGACAGTGTCGCGCACCCGCACCGCCTGCTGAAGATACTTCGTTTTGTACGGCTGCAGCAGGATCACATTGCTGTTCACAACGGCGTAAGCGGAGTCTACGTCGCTGAAGACCAAAGCTTCCTCCGCGCTCCGTAACTTTTCGGTCCTGTCGATGTCCAATTGCGTGCGCAGCTTTTCCCCCTGGTTGCGGTCGAATATGCGTAGAGGGATGCTGACGCTCAGGCCGAATGTGTTTATGCCAAACGGATTGTTGTTGGACGAGTTGTGCGTATACCACGCACTCAGGATCGGATCGGTAGAGCCGTTGGCAATCGCGAGCTTGTGATCGGTATCCGCTTTATCCACGGCCTCCACTGCCGCCTTCAAGTCCGGGCGGGTGTCCAGCGCAATCTTTCTGAATTCATCCTGGGACATTAGCTGATCGCTGAAATCAAACAATCCCGAGACGTCAAATTGTTCCACTGGAATCCTGTCGTTCAGCAGGGTTAGCAACTGAATTTTGGCGGTGCGCAAATTCACTTCGGCGGTTTGCACGTCCGATTCATATTGCACCCGCTGCAATTCCAGCCGGTCGAGATCGATTTGCGCAATGTCGCCGACGCTATAGCGTGTCTGGCTGATGTCGAGCAGGTGGTCATAGTAAACCAGGTTGTCTTTAGCCAGTTGCAGCACCGCTTTTGCCTGCAAAGTTGCAACAAACGCGCCGCGCAGGTCGAAGAGCAGCGTTCTTTCCAGATCGGCATGGCTCGATTCGGCGATCAGCGTCCCTTTCTGGGCGCTTTCCAGCCGTAATTCCCGCTTGTGCTGCCGTTCGTGGAGATAGCTGATGGTTGGCGTCTCGTAAGTGCCTCTGAAAGCGTCCCACTTCCCGCTATAGGGGGCTATTTGCGTGCCATCCACCGCCAAAGTGAGTTGCGGATTCGGGCGGAGGTACGCGGTGATTTGCTGTGCCTTCGATTCGTCGATACTCACTTTGTCCGCCAGCAGAGTGGGATTGTTTGCTTCAAACCGCCCGCGCACTTCGTCCCAGGTCAATGCCTTTTGTGCTTTGGCGCTGCACGCGCATCCTCCCGCGAGCAGGGCGAACACGCACACGCGCCGGATAATTTGTTGCATAACACTCCCTCGCCTGTTCTTACTCTCTGAAAATCAAAAACATGTGTGGAACCATCCGCTTGCCTGCTCCCGGCCGGGAAGTAACCAATTGCCCGACACGTGTGGCGTGCCCATTTGGACGGTAAAGGCACTCCCGTTGGGAAGTCGTAACAATTGGATAAGAGAATTATGTATGGCGTTTAAAGGAGAGGCGGCGCGCGGCCAGCGCTGGCAAGAGCGAGCGCAGAACCCCCGGCGAGTAGCGAACCGCCCAGCCCACCCGCGGACATTTCCCGGGGTTTCCGCCAATCCGCCGAACTGCCCTCGGCTCCCGCCGTGCTGCGGCTCGACTGGAGGACGAGATTTTCCCTGAACGCGTCACCTGGGGCCGACAAAGTTGTCTCGGCGCGTTTTCCCGCGGCGGGAAAATCGGATGCGTTAGCGGGCGTGAAGTTCCCCTTGCCATCATTCAGGAAAATCGCAACGAACTGCTCGTCCAGAACCGAGGTGACCACCAGATCCGCGAACTTGTCTCCATTCACGTCTTGCGGGGTAATCTGAAGTCCGCCCGCCGGTCCGCGAATCCCGATCGCAGGGCGCGGTCCGGAGCTGAGTTTCAGGTCCACTGTGTATTCCGTAGTCGAGGCACCGGCGCGGATTGCACGGATAAATGCCATATCCGGCTGCAAATCGCCGTCAAAATCGGCTATGGCAAAATGCGTCGCGCCTTGCGCCACGGCCATTCTCACCAGACGAGAGACGGACTGGTCTGCGTTGTCGTTCTGGCGGTGCCCCACCCAGAGGAATGCGCCCAGGCACAAGCACGCGATTGCAGCGAGGGGGAATCTATTGGAGACGGTCCGCGGAATCATGATGAAGATTCAGTCTACCGCAATCGGCCCGTGTTTTGATAATTCCAGAAAATCGTGAAACGCCCGCGTTTCCCGTTGCTTCTTGCAAGAAAATACGCTCGTCAGTCAGCGGAGTCGTACCGCTCGCTAAGTGTGTCGCCGGATGTTAACCAATCGGAGGTACCACGCACAGCTTGAAAAGCATTTATCTGGACTGGCCCTGTAAAATATGGTCATCAGACGGAAAGCTTGTCCTCGTCCCCGAGAACATTGGAGCACGAATGCGAAGTCGCGAATTGCCGCGTCTCTACGCCAATTCGGATTGAATGCAGAAACTCGACCGCCTGGGCTGGGCGGAAGGCGTAGTCGTTTCCGCATTCGGAGTTCACATTGGTATACGCGTGAGCACTGCTGAAGTGTTGCCCCGGGTCCTCCCGTTGCTGCCCCCTGGCTGGAAGAAGTCTCGCAGAGGCACGGTGCAGCGGTTGTATTCGCTTGTGGTTCCGAAAGCTGATCAACGAGATGGATTGCGGCGGATGAACATACTTTATGCGGATAATGTGCGCATTGCGCGCAACGCCGACCTGGATCAAGTGCTCGCGGCGCTGGAAACGGACCTGCACCGCTACACCGCTGAGACCGCCCCTTCAATGACTTTCCTTCACGCCGGCGTAGTCGGCTGGCAAGGGCGCGCGATTTTGCTCCCCGGCCTCAGCCTGAGCGGCAAAACTACGCTGGTCCGGGAGATGCTCCGTCTCGGCGCAACCTATTATTCCGATGAATTCGCCGTCGTGGACAACTTTGGGATGGTCCATCCGTTCTCACGACCGCTTGGCATCCGCGAAGACTCCACATTCGCACAGACCAAATACAGCGCGGAAACATTCGGCGCAGCCTCCGGCACAAAACCCCTGCCGCTTGGCGCGGTCGTGCTCTGTAATTACGAGGCGGGCGCCCGGTGGAAACCGGTTTCGCTCTCGGCGGGACAGGGCGCGCTCGAACTGATGGGGAACAGCATCTCCATACGAACCAAGCCGCATCATACCCTCCGCAGAATTCAAAAACTGGTGAAGGGTGCGGTATTCCTCAAGGGAGCCCGTGGCGAAGCACGGGAGTCCGCGGCATCCATCTTGAACCTTGCAACCACGGAAATCGGACCGGAGACGGAATGAAAGAACAGCAAAATCCCAAAGCGCGGGTGGATTGCCTTTCGCGTAAATTCGGCGACGAGATTCTGGTCTATGACAAGCAACGCAACATCGGCCATTGCTTGAATTCAACAGCTGCGGCTGCCTGGAAGTTGTGCGACGGCAACAGGAGCACCTCGGAAGTGGCAGGAATTCTCACGCAGCAACTCTCCGCTCCCGTCGACGAATCCCTGGTGCAACTGGCAGTTGAGGAACTGGCGAAAGCCCGCTTGCTTGTCGAAGCGGAAGCGCCGCGCCGGCGCACCTCGCGCCGCGACGTAATCCGTACTCTCGGCATCGCGGGCGCAATCGCCCTGCCGCTGGTTACTTCGCTTGTGGCGCCAACCCCGGCCCGTGCGGCCTCTTGTCAGGCCAAGGGGGCGCCCTGCGTCAGCAGTACGCAGTGCTGCTCGGGCAATTGCAATACAAATTCAGGCAAATGCCATTAATGTGGCTCCTGCTGCAACCCTTTCCCCTTCCCCAATTTCCCCAATCCATTGTGACAAACATCACAAACCGCTGTGACGCAATACGCGGACGCCGGTGAGCCCCAGCCTGTACCTTATATAAGGAATTGGGGTTCGTCCGTGGCTGGGCCCTGTTCAGGCATGTTTTCACCGTTGGAACCTACCCCAAAATCCCCGCGATCTATTTGATGAAAACGCATCCCGACCTGGACCGCAAGGCAACAGTGGAACAGATGATTGCGGAAGCGACTCAAAAAATTGCCGCAAAGAAATAAGCGAACGCGGAAACCGGGAAGGAGTGATGCTCGTGGCTAACACACTAAAAACAACATCGGCGGCAACCTGGAACGTGGCGCAAGCCTCCGCCCTTGTTGTGGTCTGCCTGCTCTTCGGCATCGCCGGGGGCTGGCTGGTCCGCAGCTCTGCCTCTGCACCCGCCACGGCCCAAGCTGTAGCGGTTCCCATGTCGGCGACGGCGACGCCGAACCGGCCTGCGCCCGCGAATTTTGGGATGGAAAGCGCGGAGCCTTCTTCCCAAGAGCTGAAAGCAACAGCGGACAGGCAGGCTGCTCCTCTATTGCTGCAACTCAAGGCGAATCCGGCGGACGCCGGTTTGCTTGCCGGCCTGGGGAATATCTACTACGACGCGAAACAGTATCCGGCCGCCATCGAATTCTATGAGCGTTCACTCCAGGTGCAGCCGGCGGACACATCCGTCCGAACTGATCTGGGGACGGCGTATTGGTACATGGGGAACGCCGACACGGCCATCGCCCAATTTAACAAGTCCCTCACCTACGACCCGGCGAAGGCCGATACCCTTTTCAATCTGGGCATCGTAAAGTGGCAAGGTAAGAAAGATGGACCCGGAGCCGTCGCCGCTTGGAAGAAGTTGTTAGAAACGAACCCCGCCTACCCGAACAAGGATGCGGTTCTGCAGCTGATGGCGCAGGCGCAACAACCCTGACAATTCCCGCTGTCTGCCCGCGTATCTCTTGTGAGGGCGATGCACTCGCGGGGATGTCCACTCTATGAGCGACCGCCGATACAAGGCCGTCATCGTCGGCGCAGGGCCCGCGGGACTTACGGCCGCTTACGAGCTATGCAAAAACGGCCAGTCCGTGGTGGTGCTGGAGAGCGATCCCCGATACGTCGGGGGGATTTCGCGCACCGTCGAATATCACGGCTACCGGCTCGACATCGGCGGTCACAGGTTCTTCTCCAAATCGCGGGAGATCGAGGACCTCTGGACGGAAATTCTGGGCGCGGATCTGCTGGAGCGGCAGCGCTCGTCGAGAATCTGTTACCGCGGAAAATTCTTTTCCTATCCGCTGAAACCGTTTGAGACGCTTTCCGCGCTTGGAGTGATGGAATCCGCCCTGTGTGTATTGTCTTTTTTGAAGGCCCGGATGATGCCGGTGCGCGACCCGAAATCCTTTGAGGATTGGGTGGTGAACGAGTTTGGGGAGCGATTGTTCCGGATTTTCTTCAAAACCTACACGGAGAAGGTTTGGGGGATGAGCTGCAAGGAGATCTCGGCGGACTGGGCGGCGCAGCGCATCAAAGGGCTGACGCTGGGCGGCGCGATCTCAAACGCTTTGCGGCTAAAGGGAAAAGCGAAGAATCGCACGCAAGTGGTGAAGACGCTAATCGATACGTTTCGCTACCCGCGCCTTGGGCCGGGAATGATGTGGGACGCCTGCGCGGACAAAGTTCGTTCGCTGGGCGGCGAAGTACTGCTGGGACGCAGCGTTGTGGCATGCCGCTTCGACGAGGCCGATTCGTCCTGGACGGTTACCGCGCGATTAAACGATGGAACGCTTGAGAAATTTCGGGGTGAGCACCTGGTCTCTTCGATGCCGATCCAGCAACTGGTGGCGCAAATTGAGCCGCTACTGCCGGAATCGGCGAGGCGCTCCGCCAGTTCCCTTCGCTACCGGGACTTTTTGACCATAGCGCTGATTCTGCCGGAGCGCCATCGGTTCAGCGACAACTGGATTTACGTTCACGATCCGGACGTCAAAGTCGGGCGGGTGCAGAACTACAAATCTTGGTCGCCGGAAATGGTGCCGGATCCGGGTTTTTGCTGTTACGGTCTGGAGTATTTCTGCTTCGAGGGAGATAAGCTGTGGTCAATCCAGGATGCGGACTTGATCGCGCTGGCGGGAAAGGAACTGGAGCAAATTGGGCTTGGCTTGGCCGTGGAAGTGGCGGACGGCTGCGTGATCCGGCAGCCCAAAGCGTATCCGGTCTACGATGACGATTACCAGCGGCACGTTGGGACGATTCGCAGTGAATTGTCCGCGCATTTCCGCAATCTGCATCTTGTAGGACGCAACGGCATGCACAAATACAACAATCAGGATCATGCCATGATGACGGCGCTTCTGGCGGCGCGAAATATTCTTGCCGGCGAAAACAGATATGACGTCTGGTCGGTGAACGAAGACGGCGAATATCACGAATCGGGCTGGGCGGGCGAGCAGCCCGCATCCATTATTGAACGCGCCCTCCGCACGGAAAGCATCGAAGAAAACGAGTCAGCGAATTGAGCTAATGCGGCTCCGCGACGACAAAATAAGCGGATAACCAGTTTCGTCTTGGCGCATTCAGCTGTCGCTCTCGGTGGGAGCGATTCGTAGTTTTCACCGTCATACCTGTTTCTCCCTGTTGGCTTCAGCGACTCGGACAATTTCGGCTTCGAGCTTCACTTTGCAAGGTTCGGGGCTGGGGAGGCTCAAGGGCTCGGCTCCAGGGCCGAACCCCCGATCCCGAAACACGCTGTACCTGAATGCATCTGTTGTGCCGAAGTGACGCACGGGCCAGGCTGCCTCGCTCAAGCCCCTAAAGTTCTTAGGGTAAAAGACTTGTGAGACGAATCGCCGCTATCGGAGAGAGCCAGACTCCATCCCTGCGATTTCCTATTTGGGTGATATACCCCAAGTGTGACGGGAAATCACACAAAAAATGATGCGAAATACAATAATTCGGCTCCGTTATAGATGGGCCGCGACCGGGGAAGCCTAACCAGCGCAACGACTTGGGATAACCTCCCCCGCGGAGGGCTCATCTAAATAGAAGCGGAGGTTTGTGCTTGCGCAATCCAATTGTCCTCTTTCTTGTGTCCGGTGTGTGCTGCGTGGTGGCGGCACTCACGATGAACACTTCCAGTTACGGCGTTGAGCCTGCGTCCTCGCTGGAGCATCACCTGCGTCTTTATCACACGCACACCGGCGAACGCATTGACATCGTATACCGGCGCGGTGATGTCTTTTTGCCCGAAGCAGAGGCGCAGCTCGATCATTTTCTGCGCGACCATCGCACCGGCGAAGTGAAACACTACGATCCGCGCGTGTTCGATATCCTTTCGCAACTGACCAGCGCCGTCGGCCATCCGGACGCGGAAATCGAAATAATCTGCGGCTATCGCTCGTCGTGGAGCAATGAGTTTCTTCGCTCGCGCTCCTCCGGAGTCGCCAAAAACAGCCTGCACATGCAGGCCCACGCGATTGATATCCGTATCCCGGGCGTGAGCACGCTGGCGTTGCGAGATGCAGCGCTGGCTTTGGGGCAAGGCGGCGTCGGTTACTACCCGCGATCGGGATTTGTGCACGTGGACACGGGGCGCGTGCGGACGTGGTGCTATGGATGCACGGTGGATGGCGCGCCGCGCGACTAATTTCCTTCCCGATATACGACCGATCTAGTTCGAGCTATTTCCGTGAAGCGTAGGCCTGGCCAAACAGGGGTATCAGGCTCTTGTCGTGGCCGTAGATATCTTCAAAAAAATAGATCTTGCCGTCCTCCGGCGCGATCGCTGTTCCGTAAACCAGCATCACGGGAATTTGTTTCGTTAGATTAACCTGCTGAGCCTTCTCCGCCTTGAATGCGGCGTCCACGCGTTCGCGGGTCCAACCCGGATTGTTTCGCAACACCCATTCCGCCAGCTTGGCAGGATCCTCGACGCGCACGCAGCCGTGGCTGAAGTCCCTGCGGTTCTCCCCGAACGCGGCTTGTGAAGGAGTGGAATGGAGGTAGACGTTGTTACTGTTCGGGAAAATAAATTTGATCAGGCCGAGAGCATTCTTGGGGCCCGGCTTCTGCCGAACCATCAGTTTTCCCGCGCGCAATTGCGCCAGCACCTCGTCGCTGATGATTCCGTCGGTCACCACCTGCCCGGAATTCGTGGTCACTTCGAAATCATTCTTCTGAATATAGGCGCGGTCCTTGGTGATTTTCGGGACAATCTCATTGCGCAGAATGCTCGGCGGCACATTCCAGTAAGGCCAGAAAATCAGGTACTTCATGTCTTCTTCCATTACCGGCGTTTCCGTGCGCAACGCCCGTCCCACCACCACGGGCATGCTGACCGCCATCTTCCCTTGTTCGTTGTAAGCCCGCAGCCGGAATTCCGGGATGTTCACCAAAATCGGCGGCTGATCGAAATTGTGCGGCAGCCACCGATAGCGCTCCAGGGTTAAGCGCAACTGTTCCACGCGGGCGCTCATCGGACGATTAAGCTCCGCAATGGTTTGCGGGCCAAGTTTCCCTTGTGGGTCCAGCCCGTGGCGGGCCTGAAAGCGCTTTACGCCCTCCACGGCGTCTCCTTTATAAATATGCGGATCCTCGCCTGTGGCTGCGTCAACTGGCAAATCTCCCAGAAATTTCAAGCGCGCCACCAACTGAGGTTCACCGGCATAGGGTTGGCCGGGTGACACGGGCTTGGTGACCGCGGGCATGGGATCCAATTTCTCCTCCGCGGCCAGCTTCCTATAGTCCTGTAGAGCCTGCAGAGTGCGTTGATAACCAAGAAATGGCGGTTCCAGTTTCGCAAAGGCATCGCTGACGTTGGCTGCCGGCGCCACGCGCTTCAGGAGAAAATCGCACAAGTCATATTCGTTTCGCTCGGGTTCAAAATCCGTATGCAAGGTGCGCGGATCCACTTTTCCCAGGTGCAGATCCGAAGAGTACCGCATCCCGGAGACCGTCATGGCGACTTCGAAGTTCACGAGCGCGGTTTCGTCTTTGGACGAAGCGGCGGAAAGCGCTTGCACACGCGAGGGCCAGCGCTCGCCATCGTAATCCCTGCTGTCCAGGCCTTTATCTTCGGCCCGTTGAAGGATGGCGATGAGTTCAAGCGCCTGCTGGGTGGGCTTTCCGCCGCGGCTCCATTCGAGTGTATATCCGGCTTTTTCGTAAAACTCCTTGATCTGCGCCGAGTAATCGGAAAAGTTTGGCCACTGTAGTTCTTCCAGCCGGTCTTTATCGAGAAGCGCCCGCAATTGTGCCTGGCCACTCGGGCTCAGGGACTCCGCGGGAGAGTTGGCGGCCGACGGAGTTTGTTGTGTTGCCGCCCGGTCGACTTGCGGCGCTCCGAGCGAGCAACCGGCGGCGCCCAACAGAAAGGCCACACATACAAATTTCATTCTGGGAATTTCATTCATGGTTGCACTTTGCCTCTCAGGAATTGATGCGAAGCACTGCTGCTCCGCGAATGGCGTCATTTTTTAATTCATTCAGCGCCCGATTGGCTTCCGCCAGAGGGTAGACCTGCACCTGCGTTCGCACGGGAATTTCGGCGGCGAGGCGGAGAAATTCGCGGCCGTCTTCCCGCGTGTTGTTGGCTACGCTGCGGATGCTGCGCTCCTGGTACAACAGCTTATAGGAAAAGGCGGGAATATCGCTCATATGAATCCCGCCCAGAATCAGGTGGCCGCCTTTCTTGAGATTTGCGAGGGCCGCGGGAACGATTTCGCCCGCCGGAGCAAAGACGATAGCCGCATCGAGTTTTTGCGGTGGCTCATCCAGTGCGCCGCCCGTCCAGACTGCGCCCAATTCTTTCGCGAGGGTTTGATGCCGGAGGTCGCGAGAGGATGCGTAGACTTCCACGCCCCAGTGCCGGGCCACTTGAATAGCCACGTGGCCGGCGGCGCCAAAACCATACAGACCCAGACGGGCGCCGGCCTTCACTCCGCTTAAATGCAGACAGCGGTAACCGATGATTCCGGCGCACAGGAGGGGCGCGGCTTGTTCGGCAGGCAGATTTTCCGGCAGCGGGTAGACAAAATCTTCGGGTGCCACAAGATACTCGGCGTAGCCGCCGTTCACCGTGTATCCCGTGAACTGAGGAGCGTCGCAAAGATTTTCTTCCCCGCGGCGGCAGTATTCGCAGGTGCCATCGGTTTTGTGCAGCCAGGCTACGCCGACGCGTGAACCGATCGCCAGGCGTTCCGCACCAATTCCGGTTGCGGCCACGTGTCCCACCACTTGAT
>DATHMM010000111.1:0-6657 GCA_035487095.1 Candidatus Sulfotelmatobacter sp. | reverse complement strand
GGTGCCCGGCCCGAAAAAATCGCCCAGGGCTCCCGCCGGCACGCGCAACTGGTTGAGGCTGGTGATGGGCTTGGTGAGCGTGCAATCGGCGTTCAGGCAAAATGCGGTGGCGTTTGCGAGATTGTTGACCGGCGTTGGCAGTGCAGAGATATTGGTCACATAGTTCGCGCCGGGATTATTGCGGTTGAAAAGATTGAAAAACTCCGCAAAGGGCGTGACCGACCAGCGATCGTGAAATGTGAACGGACGGCTGATGCGGAGATCCACCTGAGCATAGGGTGTGCCGCGGAACTCGTCGAGCGTTGTCTCGACTCCATTCACTACCGCACGATTCCCCGCCGGTGTGGTCAGCGTGAATGGCCGCGCACTTTCGGCCTGGGCGAGCGTTGCCAACTGCACTCCCGCGGGCAACTGGAATGTACCGACCAGCACGAAACGGTGACGCACGTCTTCGCCGGAAGGGCCATAATCGCCCGGAGCAAATGCATTTTGCGGATTGCACACGCCGTTTACGTAATCGAACAATTCTCCAAGCACGCAGCCCCATGTCTCCGCTCTCGCCAAAGTATAGTGGGCAGTGAACTGTGCTCGCCTGGAAACATTGCCTTGGAGGCCTACTGACAACGCGTTATAGCTCGAACGATTATCCGAACGGAAAACGTTGGCTTGTGGAAAGTCATAGTTGCGGTACGCGTGCATGCCGGTTTCATGCGTGTAGTCCGCGCTGATCATCCAGTTTGCGGAAAGCGCGTGCTGTATTCCCGCGGTGGCATGCAGCGCATATGGCGTGTGGTAGTTGGGATCGATCAAGGCGGCCGGCGGAGCGGGAAACGCTCCGCTGACCGTGCCGCTGTTGACCGCCTGGAACGCGGTGACCCAGCCACTCTGCGCGAGGTCGTCAAAGTAAAGCCCGACGCCCGCTCGAAGGACGGTTTTCTGCGAACTGCCCAGTGTGCGCGCGATCCCGAGCCTGGGCGCAAAAGCTTCTCGGTAATCGTGTGGGATGCCGCTGACAAGGCCCGCGCCGAGCGCGGGATTGAAGCTCTGGTCGCGGCCGGACGCGATAAATAGTCCGAATGTCGTGTCATAGCGGAGTCCAATGTTTACGGTCAGGTTCGGCGTGGCGCGCCAGGAATCCTCCGTGTAAACGCCTAGCCGCTGGACATTTTGCGAAAAGCCGCCGTCGGTTCCCGGCCTAAAGGCGCTGCCTGCGGCATAATCCGCCGAAAACTGAGAGAGATTTCCTGGTTGCAGGTAGTACGCCGGGTTCTGAGGAAAGGTGACCAGTGTTTCCGGATTGGAGGTAAGCGCGCCGCTTAAAACTGGCTCGTGAATCATGTTCACACCGAAGCGCACGGTGTGGCGGCCCATCGCATGAGTTACATCGTAGCGGGCCTGATATTTTTCCTGATTCCGAAGCACGGGAAACGCCGCGATGCCAGTGACAAACTGATTGTCGCCGTACGTTTCGAATCCGGTAATTGTGCTCGACGTGGTGGTGAACGGAAACGCCAGCGCGAACCCCTGCGTTTCATTTCGCGTCTGCGTCAGATGCAGGCCGCCGGCGTTCAGCACCAGCGAGCCAAACCAATTAGGCGAAAAAGTGTATTGCTGGCCGAGCACTGCACTGAAGTAATTGTTGTGTGAGGTCACGCCGGTGGACGGCAGCGCTCCTTGCTGCACCAAAGCATTGTGTTCCGTGTAGGAGTCAATCGCCCCGCGCAGAAACCAGTGCGAATTATTCGACTGCGCCCAATCGAGCCGCACCGTCGCCAGGTAATCACGGAACGGAACGGAAACGTTATCCGGCACGGCGATGTTGGTCACACCGGGAATCAGCCCATCCTTTGCCAACTGTGCGAGCGCATCAAATTGCTCGCGGCTGGCAGGGCTGTAAGCAATGCTCGCGTTCTCATGCACATATTCGAGCGCGGTGAAAAACCATAAGTGATCCTTAACGATCGGGCCGCCCAGCGTGCCCACATAATTCTGCCGGGAAAACGGCTGCTTGGGGTCGGGCGACGGATTGTCGATCGGAAACCGCGCGTTCAGAGCAGCGGCTCGCTCATAAAATGCCAGGTCCCCGTGCCACTCGTTGCTCCCGCTGCGTGTAGTGATCACCACAGAGCCAGCCGTCGTCCGCCCGGTGTCCGCATCCACTTGCGCGGTTCGGAAGGCAAACTCCTGAAGCGCATCCGGCGAAAAATTCTGGAGGAAGCCGCCAATGTAATCGTCCGAATTATCGCCGCCATCGACGGAGACTTCATTATTCAGACCGGAGCTTCCTCCCGTGGAAACCGCGGTGATGCGCGCTTTCGTAGGATCAGACGATTCCACAGGCTCGGTGCCCGGCGCCAGATAGGCAATATTGGCGAAACTCCGCCCCGCCAGGGGAATCGCCTCAAGATCCTGGCGGTAGATCACGGCCTGGTGCACAGCGCTTTGTGTTTCCAATCCAGCCGCGGTTATCGAGGCGCCGCCGTCCACCATAACTTTTGCGCTGACGGACTTGGGGCGCAAAGTGATGGTGATTTCGCGGATCGAACTGACGGCAACAACCACTTTTGCGCTCGCAGGGGCAAATCCGCCCGCACTCACTGTCACCAGATAGGAGCCGGGCGGAACCTGTTCGACCTGAAATTCGCCGCGCCCATCGGCTTGCACCTCACGAATCGCGGATTTCCCGGAATCGGTTGCCGAAATTTTCGCCCCGGCGATTCGTGCCCCGCTACTGTCCTGGACGGTGCCTCGAAGCGCCCCCAGTGGATTTTGCGCGAACGATGGCGCAGGGAAGGTCGCACACATCGCCAGCAGCAGGAAGAGACCAAGGAATCGGCTGGGCTTCCTATTGAACCTGGGTTTCGGCACCAACTGGCGCATGAATCAAGAGTATAACTCGCAGGCCGTCAATGCTCGGGGCAGACAGATAGCTTTCTAGCAGTTCGATAACCTCGCCATGAACCTCGGTTAACTTCGGGCTTGCCCCTTGATTCGTGTTTGATTCCACCTTTACCCGGTTACCCAAAAGGGGTACTTGCGCATCGGCCATCCGAGGTGGAGGAACAATACTCGATTTCGTGATGCGGAACCTGTTCCTGTTCCATAAAGTCGCTAGTGGGTGGCTGACGCTAGCGGCAGAAAGGCAGGGCGTCGTGAAATCATTCTCCATTTTGTACTGGTACAGCGTGCTGCGGGGGCATTATCAGCTGACAATGTTCGACGCGATTCGATACGCATTGTGGTTGTCGAGATAACCCAGAAGCGAGCCTCTCTGGCTCTCGCAATTCTCTTAACTCACCGCTAAATCGTCCCAGAACCAAACATTCCCTGGTTATTTCAAATATTCGTCGAACCAGGCAACCGTGCGGCTCATAACATCTCGCAGGTGATCGGGCTTTACGAACATGTGGCCTTCGCGCTCGTAGACGACCAGCTCCGTCTTCACGCCGATTGTTTTCAGCGCGTGCCAGAATTCGTACGACTGCGGCGTGGGGCATTCGCCGTCGCTGTCGCCAACGATAATCAGCGTGGGCGTCTTCACGTTCTTGATGAAGGTGAGCGGCGCGCTGCGGGAGTACACCTCGGGATCGTCGTAAACGGATTTGCCGAAGAAGGGAATCATCCATTGATCGATTTTATTTTCGCCGTAATAGCTGGACCAGTTGGCGATGCCCGCGCCGGCCATTGCGGCCTTGAAGCGATTCGTCTGCGTAACTCCCCACATGGTCATGTAGCCGCCGTAGCTCCAACCCGTCAGGCCGAGCCGCTGCGGATCGATCGGCGCAACTCGAAGGGCTTCGTCGGTCCCGGCCATAATGTCGCGCCAGTCTCCGTACCCGAAATCCTTCACGTTCGCACGCGTGAAGGCCTCGCCTTCGCCGAAACTTCCCCGCGGATTCGGCAGCAACAAAAAGTAGCCGTGCGCGGGCAGGGCCATGAAGTAGGAATGCGCGCCTGGCCAATTGGGCTGCACTCCAGCCCCGGGACCTCCGTGCACGCAAACGACTAGCGGATACTTCTTCGAAGCATCAAAGTTTTTGGGATAGATCAGCCAGCCTTGTACGTCAAATCCGTCACTCTTCCAGTGCAAACTTTTCGCTTCGCCCCATTCCGGCTTTATTCCATCGTTCCGGTGCGTTACCTTCTGCCACATTCCGATCGGACCCGCCCAGACTTCAGGCGGATCCTGGAACGAACTACGCACAAACGCCGCTGTCTTGCCGTCGGGAGTCAGCGAAAGACTGGTGGACCAGAATCCGCTGGTGAGCAACGCCGGCGTATGAAACAGGGAATCAATCCGGCCGCTGCTCGGGTCAATTCTCGCGACGCTGGACTCGCCGTCCACATTTTCCATGTCGACGATCTTTCCGTCGGTGGTCCACGCGACCACAATCGCCGAAGCCTTGCGTTCCGACGTGAGGTTTCGTCGCACGCCGCCGGAACGCGAAATCAAAAATACGTCTCCGCCCACGGAATCTTCGTCGCTCATCAGCCCTTCGATGAAGGCGATGCTCTGGCCGTCCGGGGAAACTGCCGGACGCGCGATTTGGAGCTTGGGTTTGTAGAGCAATTGCATTTCCGCGGAAGCGACGTTCACTGCAAATAATTCCGCGATATACCAGTTGCTGTCGCCATTCCCTTTGGCGGCGGTCAGGACGATGCTCTTTCCGTCCGGCGCCCAATCGTATTCGTAAATGTAGGTGTCCGCGGGAGTGATCTGCCGGAGCTTTCCGGTGGCGACGTCGACGATGCCCAAGCGCTGTTCGAAAAACGCGTCTTTAATCTCCCCGGTTTCTGGCGTTTCGGCAACCAGTGGCCCGGCTTCGCGCGTGGCATTTTCCGTAAACAGAACGGCGATGGATTTTCCGTCCGGCGACCATTGCGGCCCGGCAAGAAAGCCTTTCACATCGGTCAATTTGTGCGCCGAGCTGCCGCCCGCGCCGCTTACGTAAAGTTGCAACTGGCCGGTTGTGGCCGCATCGGAAAGGAACGCGATGCGTTTGCTGTCTGGAGACCATGCAACGTTGACTTCGTTAAAATGCGCGGTTGGTTCCCCCGCCGTTACGCGAGTCGGCTTGCCTGTGGCGGCAATCTCCTGAACGTAAATGTCCTGTTTGCCCGTGGGGGCACCTTCCTCATCGGTCCGGATTTCCACCCAGGCAACATGACTTCCGTCGGGAGAGATGGCCGCCTGATCAAAATGCTGGGCTTTGAACAAACTCCCCCGAGGTTCCTGAGCGTCGGCTTGCCAGGAAAGGACGCAAGCGATAAGAGCGCAGATGGCCAGCGCACAAACCAATTTCTCGAATTTAAAATGCATCTGCATTCCCCCCGAGCCATGGAAAGTTCAATCTCATACGGTATTCGGTTTCCCCATGCGTCGCAACCTGAGCCCCGAAAAGCGGGCACCCCGTGGCCGACTGGCGATAGAATCACCGTTGCGTTCAATGGAGCAATGGAGGCGGCAATGTTTGACCGGCGAGGATTTCTTTCTTCCATGATGGCAGTGGCGGGCGCGGTTCCCGCATTTTCGCGGAATGCATCGGGCGAAGATCCGCTGGCCGGCATCCCCGCAAAGCTTCCCGACAAATCGCTATATGGCGCGAACGAAGAAGCCTATTGGGCGGAGCTTCGCCGCCAGTTTCTGATTCCCGAGGACGAAGTGTACTTGAACAACGGCACAGTCGGGTCGTCACCCGCACCCGTCCTGCGTGCGGTGTTTGATGGCTATCGCGACGCCGAGCGGTTGGCGCAAACGGATCCCGAAGACTATCCGATCTGGGGATACGCGGCCTGGAACCAGTTCCGCGATCCGCTTTCGGCTTTTCTCGGCTGCACACGCGACGAACTGGCGCTGGTTCGCAACGCCACCGAGGCCAACAGCTACATTGCCAACGGATTGGACCTGAAAGCCGGAGACGAAGTGCTGATGACCGACCAGGAGCACCCTGGCGGCGAGCAACCCTGGAACCTGAGGGCCAAGCGTTACGGCATCGTGGTGAAGAAGGTAACTTTGCCGAAGCCGGTGCCGGACGCTTCCACGGTTCTGAATCTCTTTAGCGACGCCATCACGCCAAGGACTCGCGTAATTTTTTTCAGCCACATCTCCACCGTGACCGGCGTGGTTTTGCCGGCCAAGGAATTGGCCGCGCTTGCACGCTCCAGGGGAATACTCTCCGCGGTGGATGGCGCGCACGTGCCCGGCATGATGCGGCTGAATCTTCAGGACCTCGGCTGCGACTTGTACACCTCAAGCCCGCACAAATGGCTTCAGGCGCCGAAGGGCAGCGGCTTCCTCTACGTGCGCGACGAAGTGATCGACCGCATGTGGAACACACTGGCCACGGAAGGCTGGGACAATCCCAAAATTCGCGCCGAACGCTTTCAGCGCATCGGCAGTTCCAACGTGCCGGTGCTTTGCGGATTGCGGGCGTCCATCGAACTGGCCAGTGAAATCGGGATGGAACGCATCGAAAAACGGCATCGCCAGATGGCCGACTACATTTTGCAGGAGATGGTAAAGCGTGGAGCGGTTTCGTGGACTTCGCCCGACCCCGCCCTGCGCTGCGGCATCGCGACCGTGAATGTGGCGCCTTACAAAATGCCGGACCTGGAGAACTGGATGTGGAAGCAAAAGAAAATTCGGATTCGCGGCGG
>DATHMM010000110.1:0-12852 GCA_035487095.1 Candidatus Sulfotelmatobacter sp. | reverse complement strand
TAACAGCTCTACCAGCATTGAGAAAATCAATCCAAGTGCCAGGCCTGCACCAGCGCCCCAAAGGACGGGAGCTGGGTCATTGACCACAGCTCGATACAATGAGTCAGGGTAACCGACGGGCATACCTAGGAAAGCTCCCACGCTTGCCATTCCGAAGGTCCAGGCCATGACTCTTCGAAGTCGTTTGTTCATGTTCCCCAAGACTATAGGACAATGACCGAGAGTAGGTCCTGATTAACGCCGTAACCGGAGAAGTGGGTTCAGGTCCTTGGTTCGCGGGGGGCGAAAACTTCAGCGAGAATTCCTTCTCAATGGTCAAATTTGGGACAAACTTCTCGCTTAAAGTTAACTCTTACTCGCTTTTCTGGAATTAGACTTTCCTCACACCGGATGTCATGTCTGAAGTACACATTTGCATAATTCTCGACCCAAATTCCAATGGACCCTGCACAGGATACTCTACTCGACCCGTCGCGTAGTTTCTCGCCTCTTTTGTCTGCAGGTGCGACTTGTTCCAGAATCTCAGAGATTGTGACCGACGACATGAACTGTTCACCATCTTTCTGGTGGTCAGCAGAAGGCGGCCCCGGCTCCAAGACCAAAGTGCAAGCTTGTCTATCCGAACCGTACTGCGCTGTGAGTTTAATATTCGGAGAGAGAAGGAAACTTTCTGAATTGGGCGTGCCGTCGCTGCGCATAACAACGTCGGTTGAAGCACCATACATTCTACGAAGGTCTTCCGACGTCGGCGCGAGAGTTGTGGTCGTCGCCACGGCAAGCAGGCAGCAAAGAAGAACGCGCACAGTGGCATAATTTTAGTCTTTGGCCGTGCATCCCGCAATGAACTCGTCAAGGTCCGGTAAACGCGGTTACCGTCCATGTGGGTACTGGGACGAACTTGTCCGGTTTGCCGACTAACCAGGAGTTGAGGAAGGTCAGGCTTTCCGGGGGGTCTGACCGGAATGGTTCTTATGAAACTGACGCGTTTGGTAATTTGTTTGACGTAATGAAGCGTAACGCTCCCTGATTTTAAATTTATTTAACGCAATTTGTTTGGTGTGGTCGACGCAGCCTTCCAGGGTTGTGTTGATTGCGAAGATTAGCTTTCTCATTTGATCGTCCCGTTACGCCTAGTGGGCTTCTGTTCCGTCTGACCAGCGTTGCACGGCAATCACGAACGTGGTCACGTGCTCCCGTGTGTCGCTCCCAGCAATGATCGGAGAACCCTGTAGATTCGCTCCCCAGGCTGCAGGGTCGGTTAGCGGATAGAAAAACATGAGGTGGGAAGGCCCGTGTTCGACGGTGTCGTCGCCGCCGTGTCCTAGCTTCGACATCATATAGCACATCGCCCCGGGCTCCACTGCAGGCAGCTCTTTCTTGTCGACGGCGGCGAAAATGGCCTCGTCCACCTGATCTTTCGTGCGTCCCGCCAAAATCAAGCCGGTCCTTTTAATGTTGCGTACAAGGACGGAACGCGCGGCTGCCCCATTCCAACAAATCGGAGTCCGCACTTTCGGATTCCAAAAGTCAGGATCAGCTGCGGAAGTCCACGAACGCTCGACGATGCACACGAAACCGTTTTTGCCTTTGACCGCTGTTTCGAAACCATTACGTCCAAGCACCAAGACCTCTGCATCGCGTGAGATGGACTCCGGTGCCGCGCTGCGCGCTAGCTCGATCTCGGCAGTTCGGTCCATGAGGTATTGCTCGATCGGTGCCATCTTCAAGTAAGGCGTCGCGGCATCCTGTGCTGTAGCTTGATGCGTAGCAGTGAGCAAAGCAAGTAGTGCGAAGCTTCTGACTGCAATTGCGCCAACTTTCTTTTTCCGCATTGTTTTCCTCTTTCTCCTCCTGGCGGGAGCCAGTAGCACCATTTTGTGCGCTGGAATATTCACTCTACCCCGTACTAGGCCCTACTTTTCCGATTACCGACTAATTAGGGGTTAATCCGCTTCACACCACTTTGGATACGTCAGTGCAAGTGGGACTATTTCTTGGCTGCGTTAGCTGCCATTCGAGCGCGGAAGTTTTTTTCCTGCTGAATTTCTTCTTTGCTGAAGGCGGATGCGAAGTCTTCGGGCTCAAAGACCTGGCGGATCTCTATGTCGGTCTCGCCTTCGTTGGGACAGCGCTTGACCCACTCGATGGCCTCTTCGAGAGACTTGACCTGCCAGAACCAGAAGCTGGCGATGAGTTCCTTGCTTTCGGTGAAGGGGCCGTCGGTGACGGTGCAGTTCTTGCCGGAGAAGTGGACGCGGGCGCCTTTGGAGGAGGGGTGAAGACCGTCGTAGCCTATCAAGACTCCGGCTTCTAAGAGCTCGTCGTTGAATTTGTTCAAGTCGGCCATGAGCTGGGGATCAGGGAGTGCGCCTTCGTTTTCGGTGTCTTCCGTGACTTTGACGATGACCATGAATCGCATTGTGTTTGTCCTTTAGGGTTGAGTTGGTCTGACGTTCAAGTTCAGAGCTTAATTGCTGCTCTACCGATAGTCGAACGAGAAGGTGCCGAATCGACACGGAGAACCGAGAAAATTCTCGGTGGTTGGTAACGCCGTAATCGCCGAAGTGGGTTGCAGTACGAACCTTTCCGATTTGCTGACTTGCCAGGAATTACAAAGAAGAATGTCAGTGTGGGACGCCGGTTTTCATGGGACGAAACTACTGACCATGCGATCCCAGAGCGCAGTGTGGCCCACCGCGACAGACATGAAGGACGCAATCACCACCCCGGCGTAACCCATCAAATACCACCGATTCAAGGTCCGGCTCATTCCCCATTGAAGAGCAAGAAGCGAGCCCCCCAAGAGCAACACCGGTCCCCAAACATACAAGGGCGGAAACGCCGCAAGGTTTTCTATGTAGGGAAACCGGCCCAATGCACCGGATTGGATTACGATTGTGGCCAATAGCATCATCGGACGGTGGATCTCGGGCCTGCGGCGATATACCACTCCGATTCCCACAAGTGTTCCGAACGATAGCATCTGTACAAACATCATGGCCAAGAAAGGTCTCGGCCCGCCCAGCGATGCGTAAATTTGCGGGCTGAAGCGAACAGATAAGGGCGCCACCGTTGAACCCAGAATCACAATGGCCGCGGCAAGGACACCCCCAAGTGGACCGATCACCATGTGAAGTCGCCGACGGCCAGTCAGTATCAGAATGCTTTGAACCAAAAATAGAATTACCCAGCCCGTCATGGCGAACCCGTGAGCAACGATCAGTGGGACAATCTGGTTGGTCATGTCCCCCCAAGGAGCCCTGCCGTGCAGATAGAAGTGCCGGAATCCCCCGGCGGTGAAAATCAGCATCATACCTGCGGCGACGACGTAAAAGAGGCGATCTGCGTTGATTCGGCCTTCGGTGATTTTCGCCGCAGACACAGGTGTGGCAACGGTCATGGTATTCGCCATGTCAGAACCTTCCCGAACGGAAATTGGGGATCTTTAAAACGGGGTATTGGCGAGCATTCTACACCTGTTCCGGCCCCGTGCGCGTGCTCTTTCACCTCAGAGGGGGCTTTTGAGAATTATTCGCGTTTTGCCGATTCACTGCATCGCGGAGCGAGGCCCTTATTTCCGTTTGCTATCGGTGAAGTGTGGTGAGTTCTGATAACCGCGGTTACCGGAGAGTGGGTACTGGAGCCCCGATCGACGGTCCCCAGTTTCCTGCAGTTGCAACGTACGAGGCGGGAGGAAACCATTAGGAAACAGCGCTGGCTTAGGGAACCGATTCAGGAGTCATACTTCATCAGCGAAAACACATCGATGCCCGGCAGCTTCGCCCGGCCATTCAAAAAATTGAGTTCCACGGCAAACGCTGCGCCTTCGACAACACCGCCGAGCGAGCGAATCAGTTGCACCGCCGCTGCCGCCGTCCCTCCCGTGGCAAGCAAATCGTCGCAGAGCAGCACGCGCTGCCCCTTCTGCACTGCGTCCTCGTGGATTTCCATCGAGTCCGTGCCGTATTCCAGCGCATACGAAATCTTTGCCGTTTTCGAAGGAAGCTTGTTGGGTTTGCGCACCGGCACAAATCCCGCATTCAAGCGGTACGCCAGCGCCGGTGCAAAAATAAAGCCGCGCGCCTCGATCCCCGCCACCAGATCGATTTTGTGGCCGTTGTAGTGGCCGCACAGCCGGTCGATCATCACATTAAAGCCCTTCTTATCCTTCAGCAGCGTCGTGATGTCGTAAAACAGAATTCCCGGCTTCGGATAATCCGGAATCTCGCGGATCAACTTCTTCAAATCTTCCATTCGATCGGCTCCTGGATGTTCCCTGAATCGTTATTCCGTGAATTCAACGGTGAAATTTCCCACATATTTCGCTTCCACCGCGCTCGGTTCCTCGTAGACGCGCCCCACCTGCGCCATAATCGGCCCACGCTCCAGGGCCTTGCGCAGCTTCTGCAACTCCTCGTCCGTGCCCATTGCGAAGACCTCCACGCTGCCGTCGCGGCGATTTCTCACGAATCCGGCCACACTCAGTTTTCCCGCGGTGTGCTCCACAAAATTCCGGTAGCCCACTCCCTGCACGCGTCCCGTAACCAGATAGCGCCGAGCAACGATCTCCATACTCACAATATTCAGAGTCTATCAGAGCCTCCGCCCGTTCTTCCAAATCGCCGCCCGCCGGTGCGGCCATTGCGTTACACTTGCGTTTGGGCGTCAGGCGGCGCAACCCTCCGCTCCTAGCATCCAAATCCCTATGAATCGCACCGCTGCAAATTCCGTGAACCTGCCGTCATTGAGCCGGATTTGGCCCGCTATCCCGTTGGCATTTTTTCTTGTCCTCCAATATGCCGCGGCGCAGGAAAATCCCGCCGGCCCACAGGCTCCTCCGCCCGAGCACAAAATTGAGCGGGTCGTCGGCGTGGCCCAGCCGGAAGCGCCGCCCTCCCTGCCACCCGCCCAGATCATCAGCGCGCTCGCGAAAAAAGAGGATTTGTACCTGTCAGAGCGGCCGCTTTACTCCTATCGCCGCACGGTGCGCATCCAGGAGTTCGGCCCCGACGGAAAACCCTCCGGCGAATACAACGCCACCTACCAGGGAGTGCGCTCCGCCAGCGGCCAGCTCTACGAAAAAGCCCTCGCCGCGCCGGAATCCTCGCTGCAATACATACAATTCGAGCCCGATGATACGCACTATCTCGGCAGCGTCCCGGCTTTCCCGCTAACGACCGAGCAGCTCCCCAAGTACAATGTGAAATTCCTGAGCAACGAACTCGTCGACGAAATAGACTGCTACATTTTCGAAGTTCATCCCAAGACGCTCGATCGCAAGCACCCGCTCTTCGACGGCATCATCTGGGTGGATCAGAAATATCTGGAAGTGGTGAAGACCTATGGCAAGTGGGTTACCGATCTGGGCCCGATGCACACGGGCAGTTTGCCGTTCAACATGTTCGAAACATATCGCGAAAATGTGGACGGCAAATACTGGTTCCCCAATTATTCGCGCGCCGATGACGTTTACAAATTAAAAGACCACGGGGTTCCCGTTCGCGTCACCATCAAATGGTCCGACTTCAAGCCCTACCCGCCCGTTGAAGTCTCGCAGCCCGCGCCAACGCCGCCGCCCGCCGCTGCGCCGGCCGGCAAACCGTAGCAGCACTTCTAGCTCGGGCCTTCAGGCCTGAGGGTTTCCCATCCCATGCCACGATCTAGCAAGGGTTACGAAAACCCTCGCCCCTGAAGGCGCGAGCTACAGGGCGTTGCCGTATAATTTGCGCAGTAACGTCGGCAGCTCCTCCAAGCCATTCAACAAAATTTCCGGCCGCACCGCGCGCAGCCGTTTCTCCGTTGGAAACGGCCCCAACACCGCAATCGCCCGCACACCTGCGGCGCGCGCCATCTCCACATCCTCGGGCGTATCGCCCACATAAACGCAGTGATGCGCGTCGGCCTTCATTTCGCTCAGCGCCTTCAATAACGGCGCGGGGTGAGGCTTCTTCTCCTCGGTGTCTCCTCCCAAAACTCGAGTCCGGAACACTCGCGTCAGTCGAAACTCTCGCAGTTGCCGACTCACGCGGTCACGATCGCCGCTGCTCACCAGCCCAAGTTTGTGCCGCTTATTCAGTTGAGCCAGCACCTTGCGCGTCGCCCCCATCAGCTTCGAAGAGTGTTTCGCGTAATATGCCCGCCAGACCCGGTCGGCCTCGTTCCAACGCTCCTTGGGAATTTTTGCGGCTCGATAGACCGCATACCAGTCTGGCGAGTAGTGCTCCTCCAGCTCCGCCAGCCCCCAATTCACACCCATCGCAGCAAACATCGCGAGGTATGCCTGGGAGTCCGCGCGGTAGGAATCGAGAAGCGTGCCGTCCCAATCGAACAACACAGCTTGAAGCGAGGGCCGGAGACTCATCGTCTTCAGAGTAGCAGAAACACCACGGCCGGGAGGTACGGCGAAGGGAAACAGGCTAGTGAATAATTGTCAGTCAGCGGCGGAGAAGCGACCTGGAATGTGATCATCCCGGTCGAACGCAAAATCGTCAAAGCTGGCGCCGATCCCAAACCATCCAGGCATATTTGCCGGCTCCACACGCTTCACGTGCGCCCTGGAGGAAACCACCACGTTGCCATAGCCCAGCGGGCGGCTCACCAGCACAATTTCCAGCTCAATTTCGGTTTCCAATGCTAGCGATTTGGGGCAGAGGAAAAACACACCGGACGAGCTGATGTCTCTGGTAACCAGGGTTATCGGATAGGCCTCAAGCACCCCGCTGACGCTGCGCAGCTTCAGAGGCAGTCTCAGGGACGCCCTGGGGCACTCCCGCTGCTCCTGATGAACGCCGATGACATGGGTGGGAACTCGCACGAAGCGGCGCGGCTGCGGAACACGCAACAGCGGCATCACTCGGAGCGCTGGCACCTGCGAAATGGCTGGTGTTGGCTGCGCCGGAAGCGGAATAGCAGGCGAGGCGGCCGCCTGGGCCGTAACATCTTTCTGAACTCTGTAATTTTCCCAGGCTAGCGCGTGATTGGTGGCACTCATCTCACCCCTCAGAGAGATGACTCTACAAAGAACCCACTGCCCTAGTTCTATTACTGACGTGCCGAACACGAACCCCACAAAGAAGTTGGGGTGTCAAGATGCCACCACTAAGGAAGGGTGTCAATCTGTGGAAAACGGCCGAAGTGTCCTAAATCGAAACACTTAGGACTAGTACTCTGATTCAAATTGGCCCAGCTTTTTGCTTCCTCTTCGCCTCTTCCAGCGTCATGTTCCAATATGGCCGCTGCCTCCCTTTTCGTTTCACGCTATCTTGAAATGGACCAGGCCCTCGAATGAGCTCCCGTTTCACGCCATCCGTCTCCGGAGTTTCTCCCACGATCCCCCGCGCCGCCGCCGCTCCTCGCACCATGGTTTTAATTGCCTTTGCGGCGGTCTATCTCCTCTGGGGCTCCACCTATTTCTTCATTCGCATCGGCGTCGAAACAATTCCGCCATTCGTTATGGCCGGAATTCGCCATCTCGCCATCGGCCTGACTTTCTATCCTCTCTTCCGCTATCAGAGCAAAGAGAAGCCCACGGCCGCGCAATGGCGCACCACAATTGTTACCGGCCTCCTCCTGCTTCTCTGTGGGAATGGAGCGCTTTCGTGGGCCGAGACGCGCGTGCCCTCGGGGATTGCATCGCTGCTGGTGGCCAGTGTCTCGCTATGGATGGTGATTCTCGATTGGCTGCGGCCGGGTGGTGTCCGGCCCGGCGCGCGCGTTCTGATTGGCTTTGTGCTCGGATTCGGAGGCATCGCTTTGCTCGTAGGCCCGTCGCACCTCGGCGGCTCGGAGCGCGTCAATCCCATCGGCGCCATCATCCTCGTCCTTGGTTCGCTTGCGTGGGCTGGGGGCTCCATCTATTCGCGGCATCATCCCGTCCCGCACTCTCCTCTGCTAGGCGTAGCCATGCAATCGCTGGCAGGGGGAGTTGGCTTGTGGATTGTTGCGGCGGCGACGGGAGAACTGCACCAGTTTCATCCGGCCCAGGTAACGCTGCGCTCGTGGCTCGCGGTGCTTTATTTGTTTTCGTTCGGTTCCGCTCTAGGTTTTTCCGCCTACATCTATATCCTCAAGCACAGTACGGCGTCCCGCGTGGCCACTTACGCCTTCGTCAATCCCGTGGTCGCCCTCTTTCTAGGCTGGTCTCTCGGTGGCGAGGCGATAACGCTGCGAACGCTTCTTGCCAGCGGCATCATCCTTGCAGCAGTGTTGTTGGTGATCCTGGCGCCGCATAAGCCTGCCTTGCCGCCGGAAGAAGTCGTGCCATGCCCCGGCGAAGCCTGAACCGACTTTGACGCCCGAAACCGGATAGATTGCTATCATGAGGCTCTGTAATCTCGACGCATGAACAAACAGTCTTCCATCACGGAATCCGGAATCTCCTCGCAGGCCGCGGCGCAATTCTGGCAGGCCGCCCTTAAGCGCGATCCCCGCGCCGACGGCAAATTCTTTCTCGCGGTGCGCTCCACCCGCATTTATTGCCGTCCGACCTGCCCGGCGCGGCGCCCGCTTCGCGAAAACGCGGTCTTCTTCCGCACCACGCAGGAAGCGGAAAAGCAGGGCTACCGGCCCTGCCGCCGTTGCCGTCCCCAGGAACAACTGGAGGCGATTTCGCTGGTGAAGCAGGCCGCGAGACTTCTCGGCAATGGCAGCGAAGAGGACTCGTTTCGCCTCGGCCCCATTGCCGCGCAATTGCACGCTTCCACCGCGAAGCTGCGCCGAGTCTTTCACCGCGTAACCGGCCTGTCGCCGCGGGAGTTCGCTCACGCCGCGCGCCTCGCAAAATTCAAGAAAATGCTGCGCGAGGGAGAGGACATCTCGGAAGCGCTGTACGCCTGCGGCTATGGTTCGCCCAGCCGCGTCTACGAAAAAGCGAATTCGCAGTTGGGAATGACACCGGCATCGTACCGGAAAGGAGGAGCGGGAATGAAAATCGGATTCACGGTGGCGCCAAGTTCGCTGGGCAAGGTGCTGGTTGCAGGCACCGAGCGCGGAATCTCCGCGGTCTATCTCGGGGACGATGAAAGAAGTCTCGTGAGCGCTCTACAGAAGGAATACCCGCGTGCGGAAATCGAACGCTCCGCGGAGTCCAACCAGACCTGGCTGAAAGAGATTCTCAGCCGCGTGGAAGGCCACGCCCCCAGCAAGGATCTGCCGCTGGATGTGCAGGCGACGGCGTTTCAACGACGCGTCTGGCAGGAACTCCAGAAAATTCCGCTGGGCGCCACGCGCACTTACACGCAGATCGCGCGCGCGCTTGGCAAACCGAATTCCGTGCGCGCCGTGGCCCGCGCCTGCGCCACGAATCCAACCTCCATCGTGGTGCCGTGCCATCGCGTGATTCGTACGGACGGGGAACTGGCGGGCTACCGCTGGGGCCTGCAACGCAAGCAGAAGCTTTTGGAAAGGGAAGCGGCGCGTGCCTGAAACGCCGGGGGCCTATTCGTGGGGTTTTTCGACCTTCGTGCCCTTGGGCCAATCGGCTTTGAACTTGCCGTCGCCGATCTTCAGGTTCTTCATTACATTTTTGTATCGGGACAGGAAGTAATCGCCGGAACCCGCTTCCAGAAATTTCTGTTGCACCGGAAGCCAGGAAGCTTCGTCCACCCACATCACGATCTTGGTAATCTGCTTGCGCACTTCGTCGGAAAGCGGCACAAGTTCGACCAGCGCCATCTTGCGCCCGTCGAGCTCTTCTTCTCCCGCTAACCTGACATCATAGACTTTCTTCAAGTTTTCGGTGCGTGTCCCGAAGCCCAAAGCCAGGTATTGATCGGCCAGCGCGCGGTTCTTGCCGATGTTGTACTCCTCAACCCGGTTGATTTTCGGCGTGTAGATGTAAAGATTGTCGCCGTTCCGGATGATCGTCCGCGGATCAGGCGAGATGAAATCGATGCGCAGCTTGGAATCCTTGCGCACATAAATTTCGCCCGATTCCGTCGACGTATCCTTCACCACAGCCGTGTACTTCACGTGGTCGAGCGCCGCCGTCAGGCTGCGAAAGTCCTCGGCCGACCTGTCCATCATGGTCAGCACGTAATCCAGCGTCAGTTTCCCGGTATTCTGGCTGCTGCCCGCCGAGGCCGGAAGTTCCAGCCAGCCGAGCAGCAAAATCAATAGTAAAAGGGCGGTTTTTCTCAATGCATCCCCTGTCCCGTTCGAAACTTTCTACATTTAAATCGTAGCACAAGGCGAAGGGCCGCGGACCTGCGCCGGGACGCGTCCGGCAATCATTCAAATTAGTGCTTGATTTCCACCTGGTAGGCGATCACGTTGCCGCTGGCGTCACGCACGGGCTCGATCTTGCCGATCGCGAAGCGGCCGTCCTGCAGTCCCGCGCCGGCATTTTGCAGCGCGTTATGGAGATCGTTCTGAAGAGCGGGTGTGCGCGTAGGCGGAGCGAGAACGCGGGAATCCACCTTGTATATTTCCGTCTCGCCTGATTTCGAAAGCAGCTCGACTTGCGTCGAATTCACCGGAAGGCCCACTTGCGGCTGGTCGTGAAACCAGCTTTTGGGAGAGAACACAAAAAACAGAATCAGAATCACCGCAATGTCGTACTGCCACGAGCCGCGCTCGTAGGACCAGAAAAAAGTGCGGTAAAAAAATTGACCGATTCCCGCCATGATTTAGTCTGCCGGCACTCCGTCCACAATCACGCCATCGCGCATGTGCACCACGCGGTCGAAATAGGTGGTGGCCTCCGGGTTGTGCGTGATCATTACGATGGTTTGACCCAGATCTTTATTCAAACGCCGCAGCATTTCCAGCACAATTTCGGAATTCTTCGTGTCCAGGTTGCCTGTCGGCTCGTCTGCCAGCAGGATCTTCGGCTCGTTGATGATCGCCCGCGCGATGGCCACCCGCTGCTGCTCGCCGCCCGACATTTCCGATGGCCGGTGCTCCAGCCTGCCTTCGAGACCCAACATCTTGGTGACGACCTCAAACCGGTGAGGATCGAAACCGTCGCCATGAATATATTGCGCGATGGCGATGTTGCCCTTCGCCGTCAATGCCGGCAGCAGGTTGAAGCGCTGGAAAACGAAGCCGATTTTGTGCCGGCGCAGCTTGGTTCGCTCCGCATCGCCCATGGCCACCAGGTCGTTGCCGTCCACCAGCACCTTGCCGCGCGACGCCGTCGCCAGCCCGCCAATCACATAGAGCAGCGAAGACTTACCGCAGCCCGAAGGCCCCATCACCGCCACGGATTCCCCTGGCAAAACCTCGAAATTTACGCCCCGGAGAGCAGGCACTTCCACTTTGCCCGCGTGATACAGCTTCCAGACGTTTTCGACTTTGAGTATCGGCTCCAATGTTTTGAGCTCGGGCTCCGCGTTTCCTGTGGAATTCGTTCGTATTGTAACTGTGATTGCCATCTGTGCCTAGTTTCCCGTCCCTTGTAGGGTCCACCTTAAGGTGGACCCTACAACTGCATTTCCTGGCCTTTCCTCAACTCGGCCACAAATAACGCTAATCGTAAGCCAAGGCTTCCACTGCGTCCTTGCGGCTGGCCTGCCAAGCCGGATAGCTTGCGCCGATCAGCGCGCCCACGATCGCGATCAACCCCGCGCGCAACACCCAATCCGCGGTAATCAAAATGGAAAGAGTCGGAAACAGCTTGAGGAAGCCGGCCCGAACCACATAGCTGAGCCCGATCCCGGCGACAATTCCCAGCAGGCACAGCAGCGTGGTTTCCGCCAGCAGCGCGCGGATAATCATGAATTTGCTGGCACCCAATGATTTTAACACGCCGATGTCGCGGGTCCGCTCCAGCACGGTCGTATACATCGAAAGGAAGATGACCAGCAGTCCGATCGAAACCGCCAGCGCAATCATCGAATTGATGAAGGTCTGCAGCGCAGGAATATTCGTCGAGGTCATCAGCGTCATGAACTCCTTTACCGGGCGCACCGGGTGATTGGGAAGCAGTTCCTTGATCTCTGCGATGACATCCGGAGTGTGCTCGGGCCGCGTGCACTTCACCAGGAAAATCGTCGCTTTGTCGCGCCCGCCCACCAGTTCCTGCAGCGTGGTAATCGGGACAAAAATGCGCCCGGCTTTTCCGTGCTCCACAATGCCCACAACTTTCCAGTCGTGATTCAGCAGGGGATAAGTATCGCCAAGTTTCACGTGCTTGGCTTTGGCCTGCCAGTCGTCGACCAGCATGTCGTCGGGCCCTTCGAGGTCGTGCCCTTCATAAAACACGAAGCCATTCGAAACCTCGCGGAAGGAAAGGGGATCGATCCCCCAGATGGTCTCTACTCCGCCCGAAGTGTTGAACTGCAAAAACGCCGGGCTGACGTACTGCACATATTTCAGCTCCTGAATTTTGTCGCCGATCTTGGTGGGCATGGGCGACCCGGTCATCACCATGAACATTTGCGCGGATGGCGCCTGCACCATGATGTCCGCCCCGATGCCTTCGATTCGCTTGGCGGTTTCCTGAAGCATCCCCGAAGTGAGCCCCACGATGACGATCACCAGGGTTACCTCAACGGCGATCGCCAACGCGCCGATCAGGGTGCGGACCGGGCGGTGAAATAAGTTGCGGAAAACAAACTGGCCCATCATGGCCGCTTCTCCTCGGAGTTTTCTCCCACGTGCACCACCTCGGCACCCGCCGGCGCTTCCAGTTTGAAGCGGTCCGCTTCCAATGATTCATTCAACGCAATCTTGCTGATCGCCAGGTCCAGGCGATATTCATCATGCGGGCGCTCGATGCGAATGCTCATCGGATATTCGTCGGCGCCCCCGGAGGAAACCGGCTGCCAGTTGGCATAACGCACATCCGAAAGCAGCGCCCCCTTTGGACCGTACGCTTGCAGCCGCGCCATGTGAAGATCCGCGCGGTCGAAC
>DATHMM010000109.1:0-13802 GCA_035487095.1 Candidatus Sulfotelmatobacter sp. | reverse complement strand
TGCAGAATGAAGACGGCCAGATTGCCGGCACGCATTCCATTTCGGCCGGGCTCGACTATCCGGCCATCGGCCCGGAGCATGCCTGGCTCGCGGATCAGCATCGCGCTGAGTATGCCGCGGTTGACGATCAGGCGGCGCTCGATGCGGCGAAGATGCTCTCGCGCACGGAAGGCGTCATTCCTGCGCTCGAATCCGCGCACGCCCTTGCCGGCCTCATTCAGCGCTTGTCGCAATTCAAGTCCGGCGACCTGGTCATCCTCAACCTTTCCGGCCGCGGCGACAAGGATATGGACACCTATAAGCGGCTGCTCTAATTTGCCCACTCCAATGACCAGTCCCTCGCAAAACTCGACGCGTATCTCGAAGCGATTCTCCGAACTGCGCGCGGCCGGTGAACTGGGTATCGTTGCCTACATCACGGCGGGCGACCCGTCGCTCGATGCGACGCACAAATTCGTTCTCGCGCTGGCGGATGCCGGCGCCGATGTCATTGAGCTTGGCGTTCCATTCAGCGACCCGGTTGCCGACGGACCGACGATTCAGCGGGCCTCGGAGCGTGCGCTGAAGGCAGGTGCCTCGCTCGCCGGAGTCCTCGAACTGGTGCGCCGGATTCGCGAGACCTGCCAGGTGCCGCTGGTCCTCTTCAGCTACTACAATCCCATTCTGCAGATGGGACTAGAGAAATTCGCCGCTGCGGCATCTCAAGCCGGTGCCGACGGCGTGCTCGTCACTGATCTCACCCCCGAAGAGTCCGGGGATTATCGCCGCATTATCCATGCGCGGAATCTCGACACAGTTTTCCTTGCTGCGCCGACGTCCGACGACGAGCGGCTGCAAAAGATCTCGGCGTGCTCTTCCGGTTTTCTTTATTTGATTTCCCGTACGGGCGTAACCGGCGCGAAAGATTCGTTGCCCGACGATCTCCCAGGGCTGGTGCGCCGCATTCGCCGCTTTACGGTACTCCCCGTCGCTGTGGGCTTCGGTATTTCGCTGCCGGGACACGTTTCGGTTCTGGGGGGACTTGCCGATGCCGCGGTGGTCGGCTCTGCGCTGGTTTCCGAAATTGAAAAGGCCTCATCGGTCGAAGCAGCTTCGGCCGCGCTTCGCGAGCGCGTCAATCTGCTCAAAGAGGCGGGCCGGCACGGCCTGTCCCGGCGAGAGGCCACCATATGAGCATTTCCGACTGGCGCCAGCGCATGGATGAGATTGACAAAAAATTGGTAGAACTTCTCAATGAACGTTCACGGTGCGCCCTCGAAGTTGGGCGACTCAAACAAGCCGCGGGCATGCCGATTTATCAACCGGCGCGGGAAAACGAGGTGCTAGCCAACGCCGAAAGTAACAACCGCGGCCCGCTGACGAATGCGGCCATCCGCCGCCTCTTCGAACGCATCATTGACGAAGCGCGCTCGGCCGAACGCGTCGCCATGCACGGCGAAACGCCCAGCGAGAAAGATTCCAAGTGAATTTGTAGCGGCCGCTTTCTGAAGCGGGCGCTGTGTTCCGCGCAAAATATTTTGAGGAGTTGAGGACGAATCATGGTCATCGTAATGCAAGAAGGCGCGACAGAAGAGCAGATCCAGCACGTCATTGACCGCGTCGTCGCCAGCGGTTTCGACGTTCACCGTTCCACCGGCGCATCGCACACGGTTCTCGGCGCCGTCGGCGTGCACCGCGATTTCGACCATCGCGATTTCGAACTGCTGCAAGGTGTGCGCGAAGTGGTCCGCATCACGCAGCCTTTCAAGCTCGCCAGCCGCGCCTTCAAACCGCAAGGCACGGTGATCGATCTGGGGCGCGGCGTGAAAATCGGCGGCCCCGAAGTGGTCGTCGCCGCCGGCCCGTGCTCGGTCGAATCGCGCGAGCAGATTCTGGCCGTAGCCGAAGCGGTCGCCAAGGCCGGCGCGAAAATCATGCGAGCTGGCGCGTTCAAGCCGCGCACTTCGCCCTACGCGTTTCAAGGCATGGGAGAAAAAGGCTTGCAGTTGATGCGCGAGGCCGCCGACAAATACGGCCTTTTTGTCGTCAGTGAGGTGATGGACGCCTCGCAAATCTCGATGATGGGTACTTACGTGGATATTTTCCAAGTTGGCGCCCGCAACATGCAGAACTATTTTCTCCTGCGCGCCCTCGGCGAAGTGCAAAAGCCCGTGCTCCTGAAGCGCGGCATGTCCGCCACCATCGAAGAACTTTTGCTCAGCTCGGAATACATTCTGGCGGGCGGGAACTACAACGTCATTCTTTGCGAGCGCGGTATCCGCACGTTTGAGACGTATCTCCGCAACACCCTGGACATCGCGGCGATTCCTGTCATCCAGAAGCTTTCGCACCTTCCGATTTTTGCCGATCCATCCCATGGCACCGGGCGCCGCGACAAAGTCGGCGCCATGGCCCGCGCGGCGGTGGCCGCCGGTGCGGACGGCCTGCTCATCGAAGTCCACAACGACCCCGACCACGCTCTTTCCGACGGCGCGCAATCCCTGGAGCCCACGCAATTCGCGCAACTCATGAGCGAAATCCGCATCATCGCCCCCGCGGTGGGACGCCGCGTCGCGTAGCGATGCCCCATCTCATTCAACGCGCAGCCGTTCTCGGCACCGGCCTCATCGGCGGATCGTTCGCGAAGGCTCTTCGCAAATACACGCCGGACATGCACATCGCTGGATGGGACCGCGAAGAAGTAGCGCGACATCTGAAAAGTTCCGGCGTGGCGGACGCCACGTTTTCGGGCGCGATCGAGCCTGCAATTCGCGGCGCAGACCTGATTTACATGGCGCTACCCATCGGCGTGACCCTGGATATTCTTCCCGAAATCGCCCAAAATGCCGCGCCGCACGCGCTAGTTACGGACGCTTGCAGCACCAAGCTGCGCATCTGCACCGCCGCCGCGGAGCTTTTCGAAGAGGAAGAATCCACGCCAATTTTCCTGGGTGGCCATCCGATGGCGGGGCGCGAACTTTCGGGTTTCGGGCAATCGGACGCGGACCTGTTTCAAAAGGCCACTTATGCGCTCGTCGGGCCTGCGCAAGACGATCGCGACCCGCGCATTGTCGCGTTTACCAAGATTCTGGAGAAGCTTGGCGCGCGGCCCACATGGCTAGGCGCGCAACAGCACGATTATGCTGTCGGCCTCGCCTCGCATCTCCCGCAGCTCACCGCCGTTGCGCTTGGCTCGTTTCTCTACGATCGTCTGGACGAGAACGGTCTCCCGATCACCCTCGCTGGGCCTGGATTGCGCGACACGCTGCGCCTCGCTGGCAGTTCCTATGCCACCTGGCGCGACATCGTACTCACCAATCGCGAAGTGCTTTCCGCCGCGCTCGATCTATTCGCCCGCCGCCTCGACGATCTTCGCGAACGCCTCGGCTCCCGTGAACTCGAAGCCGACTTCGACGCCGCGAACGAACTCTACAAACTCCTCCGCTCTCTGTAGCACAGGCTGAAGCCTGTGCTACTACCGATTCCACATGCCTCACTTCGACGCAGCCGCCTCTTCCTTCACATACGCCGGGCTAAGCGTCCCTTTTTTCTTCGCTATCTCAATCAGCGTGGGGTAGAACTGCACAAACGTCGTATCCACCGCAGTATGCTGTGCGTGACACGAATAGCAATCCCGGTCCGTCGGAATCATCTTAGCCGTGGCTGTGTTGTCGAAGCCGAAGAAAGCCCACTTTCCGGGGAACCTGCTCGCATCCTTCACATGGACCTCGCGACCCATGAGCTGGGTCCCCTGGTAATGGCCGGCCTTGTTTATAGCTGATTTGCTCTCCGCCCCACGCACTTCCAACACCAGCATGGTTTTGTCCGGCCAGGTGCCGTTGGCCAGGAAATATTTGTAGGCCTCTGGATTCACGAACACGTTATCGAACATGGAGTGATCCATCCCGGCCCCCGGGCCGTAGCTCATGTCAATTCCACTGCTCAGATACACCCATTCGCGGTAATCCCCAGGGAACTTCAATTGCCCGTCCGCCGTATATTCAGGCAGGTTCGCGGCCACGGGATTCGCGTGGTTTGCGCGCGGATTCGCTACTCCCAGGATCAACAGCGCCATCGAGATGCCCAACAAGACGCCAATTCGTTTCATTGCCTTTCCTCCGTCGGTAATTCGCCCACCCGCGCACCAAACTAACCAATCTTCCCGAACCGCGTCTAGAACAAAAGCAACATATTTCCGCGCCGGGAAACCCCATGTCTGAAACTCAACTTATTCCAGCCGGCGAAGCCCGACTTCAGGGTGGCCAATTCTTCGGGGCCGTTCGCCATCGGCTGGAGCATTCCGGCGCGGTCTTCAGCGATCTGCATCATCCCGTGCCCCGCAAGTTGCCCATGCACTCGCACGAGTTGCCGTTTTTCGGCTTGCTGCTCAGCGGCTTCTACGGCGAACGCTATGGCAGACAGCAGAGGCAGTTTTCACCTATGTCGCTGATGTTTCGGCCTGCGGGGATTCCACATCAGGACGAAATCGCTCCCGGCGGCTTGCGTTTTTTTCACATCGAATTGCGGCCCGGTTGGAAGGCGCGGCTTGCGGAGTGTTCTGGAAAGCTGGACCAGGGATGCGAGGATTCGCGCGGCGGCCCGCTGTTTTGGCTGGCGATGCAGCTCTTTCGCGAAACTTTTGCGGTCGAGCAGGCCGACCCGCTGTGCGTGGAAAGCCTGCTGGCCGAAGTAACGGGCCTCGCGGCGCGGCTTCCTTTGCAGGAGAAGAAACACGCTCCGTTGTGGCTCGCCCGCGTGGTGGACAAACTGCACGCCGAATGTTGCGCGCGCCTGACGCTCGACGATCTGAGCGCCGCCGCCGGTGTGCACCCCGTCCACCTCTCCCGCGTTTTCCGCAGCTTCCAGCGCGAAGGAATTGGTGAATACACGCGCCGACTGCGCGTCCGTGCTTCCTGCCGTTACCTGCTAGATAGGGAATTGCCGCTCGCCGAAATTAGCCAGCTCACCGGCTTCGCGGACCAAAGCCACTTCACCCGCGAGTTTCGCCGCGTCACCGGCTTGACACCCCACGCCTTCCGCTCGCAACTCATTCCTCTCTGTTGATCGATCGTCTCGCGCGTTCTTTCGCACCGGCGCACTCCCGCGTCCGCGGCACTTGGAGTACACTTCTTCTCGAGCAAAAGAGCGAAACTACTCGATGGACAAACGCATAGCTTCCGCTGACGCTGCCATTGCCAATTTGCGAGATGGCATGACCGTTTTGATGGGAGGGTTCGGCTTGTGCGGGATCCCCGAAAACCTGATTGCCGCCGTGCGCAGAAAAGGTACCAAGGACCTCACCGTGGTTAGCAACAATGCCGGGGTGGACGATTTCGGCATCGGCTTGCTGCTGCAAAATCGCCAGGTGAAGAAAATGGTTTCCACTTACGTGGGAGAGAACAAACTATTTGAGCAGCTCGTGCTGAGCGGCGAATTGCAGGTGGAGCTGAATCCTCAAGGCACCCTTGCCGAGCGCCTGCGAGCGGGCGGCGCTGGCATTCCTGCGTTTTACACGCCCACCGGTTATGGCACCATGGTCGCCGACGGCAAAGAAACGCGCGAGTTTGACGGCCGCCACTTTGTTTTGGAGCGCGCCCTGCGCGGCGATTTCGCTTTCATCAAGGCCTGGAAGGGCGATCGCTGGGGCAATCTCGTCTTCCGCAAAACCGCTCGCAACTTCAATCCCGTGATGGCCACCGCCGCGGATTACGTCATCGCCGAAGTCGAGCAACTGGTGGAGCCGGGTGACTTGCAGCCAGATCAAGTTCACACGCCGGGCATCTACGTCAACGCCATCTTCCAGGGTGCCAATTATTTGAAACGCATCGAAAAGCGCACCGTGCGGAAGCAATTCCCATGAGATTCGCAATATACGTTGTGATTGCCGGCATCCCCTGCATTGTGCTCTATGAATTCGTTTCAGGGAGGCTCTTCACTCGTGGACTTGTCGGAGGAACACGGCGCACGGATGATCCTCACCGCTATTGGACTTACATGGTGTGGCAGGTTTTGGTGTGGATGATTGCCGTCTGGTTCGCCACGACACCGTATTTTGCGCAGTTGCGAGAATGAACAAAATAGCGAGGATTGCAAGCCAACTCTGCCCATGAACTTCTCATTCCTAATTTCGAGCCACCTATGCCCCTAACTGACGACCAAAAACGCGAACGCATTACACGCCGTATCGCCAAGGAGCTCCGAGACGGCTATTACGTCAATCTTGGCATTGGCATGCCCACGCTGGTCGCCAACTACGTGCCTGCCGGAATGGAAGTCGTCCTGCAATCCGAAAACGGGATGCTCGGCGTCGGCCCGTATCCGCTCGAAGCCGAAGTCGATCCCGACCTCATCAACGCCGGCAAGGAAACCGTCACCGAACTTCCCGGCAGTTGCTATTTTTCTTCCGCCGATTCCTTTGCCATGATTCGCGGCGCTCACGTGGACCTTACCGTCCTTGGGGCGCTGCAGGTGGATGAAAAGGGAACGCTCGCCAACTGGGCCATCCCCGGAAAAATGTTGAAGGGCATGGGCGGCGCGATGGACCTCGTCGCTGGCGCGAGGCGCGTTTTCATCGCGATGGAGCACGCCACGCGCGACAACAAGCCAAAAATCCTGAAAAAGTGCACTCTGCCGTTGACCGGCGTCGAAGTGGTCGATCACATCGTTACCGAACTCGCGTTCATCGACGTCACCCCGCAAGGCCTGGTGCTTCGCGAACTCGCGCCTAACGCTACGCTCGAGCAGGTGCAATCGCTGACCGAACCGAAGCTTCATTTGCCGGCGAATGGACCCGCAATCATGCCAGTGTAGAAATCTGTGAGAACCGTGAAATCCACGGCGATTCGCAAGAAGTCTGCTGCCCCCGGGCCGAAGCTTTTGCCTGTCTCGGAAGAGACGCGCCGTTGGTCGGCCATGCTCGAATCTGAATTGCTCTCCTGGCCCGGTGTGCTCGTCAAGCGCATGTTCGGACTTCGGGCCCTTTATCGCGGAAAAAGGATCTTCGCCGCCCTCCCCAACTCCCGGGGATTCGGTCCCGCCGCCCCCATCCTTCTGAAATTTGATCCCATGCCGCCCAGCGTCATGAAGCGAGCCGAAAGCGACATCCGGATCCGCACCAATTCGCCGGGCAAGGGATGGCTCTCGTTCACTTTGACTTCCGATACGGATTTGCACGACGCGCTCGAATGGCTCAGCCTAGCCTACGAATCCCCGAAACGGGGAAAAGCCAGCTGAAGCTTAGTCTGATGGCGGCATAATTTTCCGGAAACTCCACTTGCAACTCTTCGCCGAATTTTGATTCGCGTGCGGTATTCTGAAGTGGATACAGGACAGCAAAATCATGGATCCCAACTCGATAGTCATCGTCAGCCTGCATTCTCCACGCGAGAAAATCTGGGGCATTCTGCTCGAGATCAATCCGAGCGGCGTCACCATGCGCGGCGTCGATCTGAACTCCTTCGACCATTTCGTCAGCCAGATCAACCAGCTGGACGCCGAGCGCGTCGGCCTGCCCACGATCTTTTTTCCCATGACGCGAGTGGAACGCATTTCGCTCGACGAACCAGCCGGCTCCATCCCCTCGATGGCCGAAATTTTTCAGCGCAAGATCGGCCGCTCCATCATGGATTACCTCGCGCAGTTCGCCTGAACTGCGTTATCCTCTTGACCAATGAAAGCGCGGATCTGGACGGTACCCAATCAAATCACGTTTTTGCGGCTCGGCTTCCTGCCGTTCTTCCTGATCCTGATTCTGTATGAAAAGTATCAGTGGGCGCTGCTGGTGTTGTTTGTAAGCGGGGCATCGGACGCGCTGGACGGCCTGCTGGCCCGCAGCCTGGACCAGAAGTCCGCCCTGGGCGCCTATCTGGATCCCATCGCGGACAAGCTGCTGCTCAGCTCATCGTTCGTCGTGCTGGCGATGGAAAAGCAAATCGGCTGGTGGGTGACCATTCTGGTGATCAGCCGCGATGTTCTGCTGCTCGTCGTGGCCGCTGTCATCCTGATTATTCAAGGCTACCGCCCGTTCCCGCCAAGTCTTCTCGGCAAGGCCACAACGTTCTTCGAAATTACCCTGGTTTTCTTCACGGTTTATGGCGCTGCATATCCCAACGAGCGCGTGAGTGTTCTGCTGCACTACCTGGCCTACACGGTCAGCGCATTCGTCATCATCTCGGGCTTCCACTACGCAGTGACCGTCGCGCGCCGCCTGCACCACTCAGCCTGATACTTATCGGTGTATGAAAAAATCCGGCAAGTTGCCGGATTTTCCTATTTGGTTCCTACATGTGACTCAGCCGGGAATTGGATCGCGATAATGCAGCACCATGAACACGATGCTCGCCAGAATTACGGCGCCCGCAAGCCAACCCAGCGCGTAGGCACGCGTTGTTTCCGGCCCATTTAGTGGCCGACGATCGGCGAAGACTTTGCCCAAAAGGAACCCAGCAGCCAGTCCGCCGGCGTGCGCCCAATTGTCCGTATGCATTCCCGTGAACAGCAGGCCCATCACGAAAATTGTGACTACCCAGGAGATCAGCCGCGAGCGCAGCTCCCGCATGTAGGCGCCGCCTCGTCGTGTGGTAATGGCAATCATCAGCCCGACCAATCCCAGGATCGCACCGCTTGCCCCGAGAGAGAGATGTCCAGCCAGGCTGCTGACCATGAAACTCGCCACTCCCATCACTACGTACAGGAAGAGATACCGAGCGGACCCGTAGACTTCTTCGACAATCGGGCCTAGATCCAGGAACACCATCATGTTAAATCCGATGTGGATCAACCCGCCGTGCAAGAACATCGCGGTGACCAGCCGGTACCACTCGTGGCCCTGATAAATACTCGGCCCAAAGCACGCTCCCAGCCGATACAGCGTCTCTCCGTTCATGCCCAAGAGGATGCTGAATCCCTTAAACTGCTCCGCCTGGATCGTACCCATCAACTCTGCGGCAAAGAACACAATGTTCAGGATCAGAATCGCCACGGTTACCGGCGCATGCCCGCCGAAAAATTCGGCCAACCCTTTGCTCCAGGCTGCCAACCCAAACCTCAGGTTCGTGCCGCACTCATGGCATCGCGTGGCATGTATGCCGACCAACGCGCCGCACGCTGGACATAATTGCGGTTTTCTTTCGCCGCCGCCAAACATCCCGCCGAACATCTCCTTCCAGCGGTCCACCCGGTATTGCCAACGATACGGAAGGGCCAACACTCCTCCTTGCATGCACTTTTGCGCGTTCCTATAATACCGGAATCTCGTCCCGCGTTCCGGGAAGCGGGGAAAAGGGGCTGCCATGGACAAGTTCGAAGAAATTGGCAAGCGTTTGGAGGAAGAGTTGGCTCGCCTGCGTAAGTTTGTGGACGAAGAAGTGGCCCCCGCCACCGAGAAGCGCACCGCCCAGGTGCTCCGCGAAGCTTCCGAAAAACTTTCCGAAGCCGCCCGAAAACTGGAGGCGAGGGTTGCGGCCCGGGGTTCGCAAGCCTCGACCGACGCCAAATCGTGAAGCCCGCCCGACTCCGCCCCTTAGCCCTGCTCTCTATTTCGACACTGCTTCTGCTGGGGTGCGCCGCAAAACGCCCCATTGCCGATAGGCAGCCTGCACCGGCTCCGCCTGCCACCGCTCCCCCGGAAGCTGTCGACAGCGCCAAGCGGGACACTTCGGTTCCGCCCAGCCCTTCGTCTTCACCGGCACCTGCGCATCCAAAACACGCGAAGACTCCTCCGGCCCCCGCGCCTGTTGGTTACACCGAAGAAGGCAATGCCTCGTGGTATGGCAATCCCTTTCACGGCCGTCGCTCATCGAACGGGGAAGTCTACGACATGAACAAATTGACGGCCGCGCATCGCACCCTGCCTTTCGAAACAATGGTGCGGGTTACGAATCTCAACAACGGCAAGAGCACCACGGTGCGCATCACGGACCGCGGGCCTTTCGTGGACAACCGCATCATTGACCTCTCGCAGGCCGCCGCACGCGAAATCGAATCCATCGGCCCCGGCGTCGTTCCGGTGCGCATCGAGGTTCTTGGGAATGTTGACGTCACGGCCGGCTTCTTTACGGTGCAGGTCGGCGCGTTCCACGACCTCGGCAACGCCAATCGACTGCGCGACCGCCTGAGCGTCAGCTATTCTCCAATCTTTATTCAGCATTATGATTCTCCGGATGGCGCGTTCTATCGCGTGCGCGTTGGCAGGATTTCCGGGGAGCAGGCCGCCCAGGAATTCGGCGAAAAGCTCCGCAACACCGAAGGGTTTTCGCCGATGGTGATCCGGCTCGACGAAAATGTCCCTTCAGGAGTGAAGTAAATGGATCCGAACTGCCTGTTCTGCAAAATCGGCGCGAAGCAAATTCCCGCAAAGCTGGTCTATGAAGACGACGAAGTGTTCGCCTTCGAAGACATTAGTCCGCAGGCGCCCACGCACATTCTCATCTGCCCCAGAAAACATTTTGCCGCGTTACAAGATGCCGAGCCCGGCGACCAGGCGTTACTCGGGAAAATGCAGTTGCTTGCCGCCAAGCTGGCCACCGAACTGAAATTGCTCTCCGGTTACCGCACTGTCTTCAATAACGGTGCCGGCGCCGGTCAATCCGTCTTCCATTTGCACCTGCATCTCCTCGGCGGCCGCAATTTCCGCTGGCCTCCGGGCTAGCGTAGTGGCCGACCTTCAGGTCGGCCAGAACTCGCGCAGTTGCAGCGGTCCCTACCCATTGAGCGCACCTTTTGTTTTTCCTGCGTTCGTGCCGCACAATAAATACGTAATCTCAAAAGGAGCCAGAATGATCCGCCAGCAGACGGTTCGCAGCCTGATTTTCTCGGGCATCGCCGCACTCGCCTCCCTTTCCGGGGCCTGCACCAATTACGCGCAACAATCCCAAACCGCATCGAACCCCGGCGAACTCACTGTGGACCGCATTTTCCGTGCTCCTTCGCTCGCCGGTCATCTGAACCCTGGCCTTACGTGGATGCCAGACGGCAAACGCCTGAGCTATGTCCAAACAACTGGCACAGGCAAAGACGCCCGCCGCGAACTGTGGGTCGTGGACGCGGCCACTGGCCAGCGCTCCGCTCTCGTACCAGCCGATAAATGGGACGCGGCGCTCACCAATCCAGCGGCTGCCAACACGCAAGCCACTGGCCTCGGGCGCCATGCTCCGCCGCTGTATCAGTGGGCTCCCTCCGGCGAAGCGATTCTCTTTCAGGGCGCGAATTCTCTCGCCTGGTACGATTTGAAATCCCAGTCCAGCCGAGTGCTTGTCTCAGGAACGAAAGAGCTTGCCGACCCGAAAATCTCTCCCGACGGCAAATTCGTCAGCTTCATTCGCGATCACAATCTGTGGGCCGTAAGCACGGCCGACGGCAAGGAGCGCGCCCTCACGAAAGGCGGCACGGAAGATGTCCGCAAGGGAGAGCTCGATTGGGTTTATCCCGAAGAACTCGACATTGCGACGGCCTACTGGTGGTCGCCCGATTCTTCTTCCGTCGCCTATCTCGAAATGGACCAGCGAAAAGTTTCACAATTCTCGTTGCTGAATTTCGAGTCCTACACCGGCGAAGCTGAACTGGAGCGCTATCCTGTTCCCAGCGGGGCAAATCCCATCGTGCACGTCTATGTCGTTTCCGTTGCGGGAGGAACGCCGCGACGCATGGATACCGGTCCGGAGGCGGACATCTACCTTCCCCGCGTGAATTGGGTGCCGGATTCAAAGCGCCTCGCCATTCAGCGGCTCAACCGCGAGCAAAATAATCTCGAACTGTTGCTAGCGGACGCCTCGAATGGAAAAACTTCCGTCATCCTCACCGAAAAAGATCCCAACTGGATCAATGTGAGCGACGACCTTCACTTCCTGAAAGATTCGAACCGCTTTGTTTGGTCGAGCGAACGTACCGGTTACCGCCATCTTTACCTGTACGATCTCAGCGGGAAACAATTAGCGCAGCTGACAAAAGGCGACTGGGAAGTCGCGCAAGTGGATGCCGTGGATGAGGCGAAGGGACTGGTTTATTTCACCGCCACGGAAAAATCCCCCATCGAGCGCCAGCTTTATCGCGTGTCCCTCAGCGGCTCGGGCTTTACGCGAATCACCAAGGAAGACGGCACCCACAGCATTCGTTTTGCCCCGACCGCGGCTTCCTTCGTGGACACGTACTCGAACACCATGGTTGCTCCGCGCCGCGACACCTACGCCGCCGATGGTTCAAAATTAACGACACTCGAAGAAGGCAAAGTGCCCGAGCTTGCCGAGTATCATCTTTCGCCCGTCGAATTCTTCACCATCAAGTCGCACGATGGCGTGACCCTTAATTGCTCGATGATCAAGCCGCCCAATTTCGATCCCTCGAAAAAATATCCGGTGATTACGTTCACCTACGGCGGCCCGCACGCCCAGGTGGTTTTAAATGCGTGGTCGCGCTCGGCGACTTTCCTGTGGCACCAGATGATGGCGCAGAAAGGCTATATTATTTTTTCGCTTGATAATCGCGGCTCCGCCGGACGGGGCCATGTATTCGAAGCGCCCGTGCACCTCCATCTCGGCGCGCAGGAACTTTCCGACCAGCGGGACGGCGCGGCCTGGCTGCGCGAGCAAACCTACGTGGATCCGAACCGTCTCGGCATATGGGGGTGGAGCTACGGCGGGCACATGACACTGCACGCCATGTTTGAAGCGGGAGATATCTACAAAGTGGGCTTTGCCGGCGGGCCGGTCACGGACTGGCACTTTTACGACACAATTTACACCGAGCGCTACATGGGCCTGCTTCCGAAGAACGAGCAAAACTACAAGGATTCTTCACCGATCAAGAACGCGGGCAATCTTAAGGGAAAGCTGCTCATCGCTCACGGCACCGGAGACGACAACGTTCACTATTCCAACACTCTTTCGCTGATCAACGATTTGATCGGTGACGGAAAATACGTCGAGGTCATGGCCTTTCCGGGCCGTGGCCACGGCGTCAGCGATCCGCCTGCCCAGCGCCTTCTCTGGGAACGCGTAACCAAATTCTTCACCGACAATTTGTAGCGTCCACCTTCAGGTGGACTCGCTTGGTTTGTAATGTCCGCAGCGGCCGAAAGGTCGAGATTATTTTGTGTCCAGGTCCACGTCTTTCACCGGCAGATCCCAGTGCGCATCCAGAATCTCAAACCGCCGCTGTTCTTCCTTCTTGTAAGTCTCCTGGTCCGGATACATCTGTTTGATCAGCGCCCCTGAATCGAAATTGTCGTGCGCCACCGCCGCATTCTTATAAACAATTGTCACCCGGTAATCCCAACGCCCATCTTCCGTAGTGTGATAGACCGGCGTCACAACGGAGACACGCAACATCCGCCCCAGCTCCACTTCTTTCTTCAATACGGGATAATGATTCTTGCGAAAAAGCGTTATGAACTCATCCGCGTGGCCCCATTTCGCCTTGTAGTAGTACTCCACGACGAACGGCTTTTCCGTTGCCGATACGCCCTGTGCCTGGATTCGGTGCTGAAATCCAATCGCAGCAATGGCCCCAGCGACAATCACCCCGAACAGCAAAGCATTGTGAAAGCGAAAATGAAATCGCCCACTCATAATTCCTCCAGTCTTAACTCGCGAATTGTAACGTGTTTCTGCCGAAATGAAACTCCGCGGAGCGCGACAGACCCATCTTAATAAGCGGCGCGAACCAGGCGGTCTCGAATCGCTGCCCATTCGGGCGCGTCCGGGGGAAGCTCCACCGCGATCCAATCGAATTCCTGCCGGTCAAATTCGTGCAATGCGCTGTATAGCTCCGCCGCATACTCTTCCGGATTTTCCGGCATCCGCTGCTTGGCGGCGGCTGCCGCGTTATAG
>DATHMM010000108.1:0-3575 GCA_035487095.1 Candidatus Sulfotelmatobacter sp. | reverse complement strand
AACGGCCTTCCCCGGAGCAGCTATTCGATAGCCATCGACGGCGCGCGCGCGGGCCAACCCTTCAATGACGAATACTATGGCGGTGTATCGTCGGCGCATTTCGGCACGCTGACCTTCGGCCGTCAGCGCTCGCTCGGCACGGATGCGATGCTGCTCTACGATCCGGCTGGCGGCAGCTATGCCTTTTCCTACATCGGGTACAACGGCACGATGGCCGGCGGCGGCGACACCGAGAACAGCCGTTGGGATGACGCCGTGAAGTATCGCATCACTTATGGCCCGGTCCATTTCGGCGCGATGTACAAATTCGCCAGTGGTTCTGCCGGCTGCTACACGAACGCCACAATCTGGAGTGCCACAAGTTGTACGCCGGAACAGGCGCATAACAACGCCTATGGATTCGACCTCGGTGGGGAGTACGGCAAGTTCTCCGCCGACATCGTCCCCCAGCATTACAACCAGGCGATCAGCGTGTTGAACCCCTTGCTGGGGCCCCAGAGTCAGGCCGGGGGGCAGTCATTTCAGTCGACCACCGACAGTATCAATACCAACCCCATCAACGGGGGGCCCGGCTTGGGCCCCAATCTGATCGACCCGAACGACACGGTCTACGGCATCGTGACTGACAACTACGCAGTCATGTTTGCGGCCAAGTATGCGCGGGACCCGTTCAAGTTTTTTGCCGGGTATGAATACATCTGGCAAAACAATCCGAAGAACCCGTTGGGCGTTGGCGCCGAGGACCAGGGCGGTTACATCATGAGCGGGGTTGAAGACAACAATCTGGATACCGAGAAGCTAGTGAATATCTGGTGGACGGGTGTGAAGTACACCTACCTCAGCAAAACCGACTTTACTTTCTCCTGGTATCAACAACGGCAGAACGACTTCCGTCTTCCTCCGGCCTGCTCGCCCGCAGCCGGCTTCCGCGCTTCCTGCGCGGGCACCCTTAACGAGGGGTCGTTCTATGTGGATCATCACTTCACCAAGCGCTTCGACGGTTTTGTCGGAGTTGCGTATTCCTGGGTGAGCGGCGGTCTCGCGATCGCCATTCCTCATGGCCCCGGCGTTCCGTATAACTACAACAACAACTGTGCTCCGACAATCGGTGGCCGCTTCAGCTTCTGATAGCTCGTGCGGCGCGGGCTGCTGACAGCGGCGCGCGTCCGCGCTATTCTTCCAGAATGCGCAAGCGAAATGTGAATGTCGGCTTGATCCTTGCCGCGTTGTTTGCCCCCTTTGTGCTTTTGGCCCAGCAGGCGACGACCACGCCTGAAATCATCCGCGTGAGCGATCAATCCGGAGCTGCTGTCGCGCACGCGCAGATCCGGCTTATGCCGTCTTTGGGCCTGACTTCTCCAGATCGGGTTCCGGCCAAACTCGAAACCGACGACCACGGGCAGTGCGCGATCAATCTGAAAGCTGGCGGGTACACCCTTGCTGTTTCCGCGCAGGGATTCAAGACCTGGGCTGAGAGCATCTATATCGCGACCTCAGTAGGACAACCGAGCGCCACCCAAATCGTCCCCGTGCTCTTGCAGATCGGCGCGTCCAGTTCCCCCACTCCCGTTTATCCACGGGATTCGCTTGTGCTGTCCGCTGACCCAGGCCATGCCTCTGTGGTGTTTTCGCCCTCGGACTTTCAGGCCCTGCCACAGATCACCGTCACCGTACACAACGGGCATACGAACGCCGATGAAGCCTATTCCGGAGTTCCGCTCGCTTCGTTGTTGGCTAAGGTGAACGCACCTCTCGGCAAGGAACTTCACGGAGAAGCGATGACCGGCTACGTCGTCGCTACTGGTTCCGACGGATATTCTGTCGTGCTTTCGCTGGCCGAAGTCGATCCAGAATTTCACGCGGGTCAGGTGTTGGTGGCCGACGCGCGCGACGGCAAGCCTCTTGAGAAAAACGGACCGTTTCAGTTGATTGTCTCCGATGATAAACGCCCCGCGCGGTGGGTGCACAATCTGGTTTCGATAACGCTCAAGAGGTGAAGGTAATGAGAAAGATAAAGATATGGATCTTCGCAAATATCTGTTTGGTATTTCTATCTGTGGCGGCCCTGGCGCAAGAGGCGCCGCGTGCAGAAGTTTTCGGAGGATACCAGCTCGTCGATTCCTATGGCGATCAGGGCGAAACCGGTTCTACCAGCTTTGTGCTCAACGGGTGGAACGCTTCGGTAAGCGGGTATTACAACCGCTATTTTGGCCTCACTGTGGACGTCGCCGGGAGCTATGCGACGCCAACAGTGGTCCTTCCGCCGGTCGGAGGCATTCCTGTCAGCACTCACCTTTATACCTTCACGGGCGGGCCAGTTATACGCATAGCCAATCCGAGCAGATACCAGCCTTTCATCCATGCGCTGTTTGGCGAAGCTCATGTTTTAGGTTCGGCGAGCATTGCCAGAGCGGGGGGATCGGTTTCAGGGTCGAACAACGGATTCGCGGTCGCGCTCGGCGGTGGATTGGACATCAAGGTGTCGCCGCTAATTGGAATCCGTCCGGTGCAACTGGATTTTCTGCAGACTCACGTCGGCGGGAGCACCGAAAATAACATCCGTTATTCGGCGGGTGTCGTGCTGCGATTCTGAGCGGCGGCAGTGTTTAGTGCGGGCGGGAAAATGCTGCGACTCTTAGTCCCCGCTGGCGTGGCGATGCGTGGGCACCAGAACAAGACGCGGGCGCTCCTCGGTGGCGCGAGGCACTTGCTGCGAGCCTCGGCCGAAGGCATTCAGGATGACGATGACTGCGGTATACGCGGCTAGAACGCCAATTCCAACGGATGCGATTACCGTGAGGCACAGAATCAGAGGCATGAAGAACGAAATCAAGATCCACCCTTTATTTTGGCTGCGGTAATTGCGCAGTATTCAGATGCCACAGGCTCCAGTTTCGTATACGCGGCTTCTTCAATCTACCTGCGTTGACGCTCACCGCTATTGACGATTAAGATACGGAGTAGAGTTGTGCATTCCTAATGTCGAACATGTCTGTAGAACTGTCGACATTACGGAAGGGCAATCCACCCCAGACTAAATGGCTATTACCAAGATTTCGGTGCGCGGGGCGCGCCAGCATAACCTCAAAAACATCGACGTTGAGATTCCGCGTAACACCCTCACGGTGGTTACCGGACTGAGCGGGTCAGGCAAGTCCTCGCTCGCTTTTGACACGATTTATGCGGAGGGCCAGCGCCGTTATGTCGAGACTTTATCGACTTATGCGCGGCAGTTTCTGGACCAGATGGAACGCCCGGATGTCGATGCAATTGATGGACTTAGCCCCTCCATCTCGATTGAGCAGAAGACCACCAGCCGCAGCCCGCGCTCGACCGTCGGAACCATCACCGAGATCTACGACTATCTTCGCCTGCTGTTCGCTTCGATCGGAGTGCCGCACTGCCCGAAGTGCGGCCGGCCCATCAGCCGGCAATCGGCCGAGCAGATCGTCCAGCGCGTGATGCAGTTGACCCCCGATGACCGCGTAATGGTGCTGGCGCCGATCGTGCGGGGCCGCAAGGGGGAATTCAAGAAAGAGATGGAGACCCTGCTCAAACACGGCTACGAGCGGGCG
>DATHMM010000107.1:0-23462 GCA_035487095.1 Candidatus Sulfotelmatobacter sp. | reverse complement strand
CTGGATTCTCTCTCCCGCCATGCACGGCAAGGGCTACGCCACCGAAGCCGTCAACGCCGTCCTCGCCTGGGGCGACGCCCACTTCTCCGATCCCCGCACCATCTGCCTGATTCACCCCGATAACGCCGCCTCCATCCGCGTGGCCGAAAAATGCGGCTTCCGCGAATGGCAACGCGCCACCTATCGCGGCGAACCCACCATCGTCTTCGAGCGCAACTGTCCTCTCTGAAGGCCTCCTTCATCACACGTCTGCGTCGCAAAAATTGTCGCCCTACGCCACCCGACTGCAACTCGGAACGCCGGATGCAGACTGAGGAAATTGTTTTGGAACATCCCTTGAGATGAGGTCAATAAGCGGATAGTATCCTCTCAGTTACGGGCAAAGTGTCGGGGGAAAATCTTGCGGGAATGGTACGAACTCAAGTTTTCGCACATGTTTCGCTCTAAGTTAGCGACGGAATTTCAAGACTTCTTCACGTCAATAATGGAGCTTCGTTATCCTTCCGATTTTCAAAAGGTAAAGCCCTACGGCAACTCCGGTGACAAAAAGTGCGACGGCTACCTGCAGACGTTGAAACGCGTCTACCAGGTTTACGCCCCCGAAAAAATGCAGGTGAAAGAGACAAACGATAAGATAGAAGAAGATTTCAAAGGTGCCGTGAAGCATTGGGCTAAAAACATGACCTCATGGGTCTTCGTGCATAACCAGTGGCGAGGCGTGCCGGCGGATGTATTGCAAAAACTGCTAAAATTAAACGGCCGGAATCAAGTGCTCGTCTCACACTGGTGCGAGGGGGAATTGCGCAATGAATTTTTCGGGTTGTCACCAGCCGATCAGTCTTTGCTCCTCGGCCCCGCTCCGACTTCACAGTCGTTCATGCACGTTCAAATGAAAGATATCATCCACGTCGTAAATGTCATTGCCCAGCAAGAGGCAGGTCTTTCGGGGGAAATTGTGACGGTTCCGAGTGGGAAGCTGAAGGCTAATGCCCTCTCAACCGAAGTACAACACCTTCTTATGTTGGGCAGCCGAAAAAGCAAGCTAATAAAGAAGTTTTTTGGCGAGTGGCATGATCCTCAGCTAGGCGATAGAATCGCGCAGGCATTCCGCGGAAAATATGAACAACTACGTTCGCAAGGCATAGTAGGGGATGAGGCCTATTTTGAGCTATGGAAGTTTGCAGGTGGGGGCTCTCAAGGGTCAGTACCCAAGGAAGCCGCGGTCCTTTCTGTACTTGCTTTCCTGTTTGAAGAGTGTGAAATATTTGAGACTCCAGCGGTCGAGACGAGAAATTGATTCTGCCCACTAAACGGCTTCCGCAAGATAGGGCCCTTCTGGCGATAGGGGCCGACGTTCTGACCATGCTTGCGCGCCCCCAGACCGTTTCCAAACTCTGGCACGATATCAAAGAGCGTCGGAAGCCTCGGAAAGGGGCGAGTCCACTTCCTTACGATTGGTTCCTCCTCGCGTTGTCTTTTTTGTTCTCAATCCGCCTGGTCGAGTTGCGCGACGGGCGCCTGCATAGAGTAATCGGATGATCCATCGTATCTACAGCACGCTAAAAGCCTTTAAGGAACTTCGTTTTTCTCACGGACTCAATGTGCTTCAGGCGGATAAGAGTCTCTCCTCGACATCCAAACACACTCGAAACGGCGCGGGGAAATCCAGTCTCTTGGAAATCATTCACTTCCTTACCGCGGCTGAATGCCCGGAGGAATCGATCTTTCGCACGCCAGAACTCGCAAACTACCGTTTCGGGATGGAATTTGACCTCGGAGGGGACACAGTTAGAGTTGAACGGTCTGGAGCATCTCCAAGCGAAATGGTAATTGCCGATGGCGATACCTCAAGGTGGCCTATAAAACCAGAGCTTTCGCCCGAGTCAGGGGAGTACTCGCTCTCGATAAAGGAATGGGCGAAAGTTCTTGGCGCCCTAGTATTTCATTTGGATGATCATGGGTCGAAAGATCATCCGCCGTACGCTCCGACATTTCGTTCCTTATTTCCGTATTTCGTTAGAAGGCTACCGGGCGGATTTACGGAGCCACATTTACATTTTGTTCAAACGAAGCACGGGATCTGGCAAGTTGGCGTTTCCTACCTACTCGGCCTAGATTGGACCATCCCCCAGGAGTGGCAGGTCGTTCGCGACGAGGAAGAAGAAATAAGAAAACTCCGGGCTGTTGTCGGCGAGGGAGATCTCGCGGAAATTGTCGGGAAAAAAGCCCAGCTCCGGACCGAGATTGCAACTGCTGAGAGTACGGCCTCAAAGTTCCGCGATCGGCTAGATAGTTTTCAGGTGTTGTCTGATTTTCGTGACTACGAGCGGCGAGCTGCGACTCTAACGCAAGAAATGTCCAACCTCTCCGATGAAAACACACTAGATGAAGAGTTAATCGGTGAGCTCGAACGAGCCGTCGCAGAAGAAAAACCACCACAGATAGCCGACTTGGAGCGTGTCTACAACGAAGTAGGATTCGAACTGCCAAACGCCGCAATAAGGAGATTCGAGGAGGTTCAACTATTTCATGAATCCGTAATTTCCAATCGCAAGTCGTACCTGAACGGAGAAATCGAGTCCGCGAGACTTAGAGTTGAAGCGCGGGAAGCTGAAAAGAGGAAGCTGCATGTCGAACGAGTGCAGATTATGGGAATTTTGAAATCGCACGGCGCGCTCGATCAATTCTCAAGTTTACAGGCGGACTACGGCCGCAGAGTAGCGGACCTGGAGCTTTTGCGAAAACGTTTTGTAGCGGCAGAGAAGATTGAAGAGGGACTGGCGAAGCTCAAAATTAGACGTCAGCAACTTCTGCTCCGTCTGAAGCAGGACTACGCAGAACAGTCTGGGACGCTCAATCGTGCAATAGTGGCGTTCGAAGAAATATCGGCACACTTGTACCAGAAACCTGCAAGGTTCACCCCAACTGAAACATCAAACGGCCCGCTTTTCAAAATAGAGGTCGACGGCGAGCGCAGCCCAGGCATTGGAAACATGCAGATTTTCTCCTTTGACATGATGCTAATGCAATTGGTTTCCGGAAGGGGAATAGGCCCTGGATTCCTTGTACACGACAGCCATCTGTTCGACCCCGTTGATGGTCGCCAGGTAGGAACGGCATTGAGACTAGGGGCCGCACTCAGTAAGGAAATAGGATTCCAGTACATCGTGACTATGAATTCTGATAAACAGATCGAAGCGCCAGCGGATTTTGACCTGTCAGACCACTTGCTGCCGGTGAAGCTTACTGATGCGACCGAGGTTGGTGGTCTGTTTGGCCTTAGATTCGGCTAGGATGTTGGGGACACTTCCCGTCTGTTCCCTGTTCTGAAATAGGTAGTCTTCCCGTCATCGGACGCCTCCCCTTACAGCAGCGGGACGCCCTCTGCTTGTGCTGCTTTCTGCAAATCTCGATCGAGGGTCGCCAGCGGCAATCCAAAACACCAAGCCAATGCCATCGAAGCGTCCACCACGAAGACGGCCATCAGTACTTATGACCTTCGTGAATGAGATCCCTGGTTCTCAGACCACCGAGCGTGTTCTGTCTCCGCAACTCGCGGATTCGATCGATGGCTTTGCCAACGGCCCCTTGCATCGTTCCCTCTTCGGGGCCGATCGCCTGTTGCGCGAGCATTTCCTCGACTAACATTTCGAGCGACACCCCTCGCGCTTTGGCCTCTGCCACCAACCGATCGGGTACATTTACCTTGACTTCCATGCCTGCAATTTTACCATGCGTTGCAAGACAGAGGACTGGTTGTAGGAGTTCGCGGACCTGTCTAACGAAGTCAGCCCTGTCAGGCGCGATTCGGAATAGCTTTTTCATCGGCTTCCGACGGACGTTTTTCTTCACTTCCTTACTGTCAGTTTCGAACGCTCGACTTCTAGCTCCGTTACCCTTTCGCCGCAAAATCGTTCCAGTACTAAACAATACTGTTGATATTATAGCTATCTAGTGAGACAATCTCTCATGTTCGCGCGGGCGCGCCTCCCTTTCCAGCAGGCGCCCGTCCTTGCCTGCCCCGAAAATTCTATAAGTCCAATGATTCCCACACTTGCGCACCCCTCTCGTAACCCCTTTCCCTGCTACCTCTTCCCGGCTACAGGGGGGAGGGTCCCCCTGGTCCAACCAAACTTCTCCCCGTCCTGTACTCTATATTTGCCGCTCGTTTACCTTGGACAGAGCAGAAGGGCTTGCCCCGAGCGGAGTAGAAGGGTTTACCCTGAGTGCGGGCGATGGGCCACTTTTTCTATCTCCTTTATTTCCCCTCCATACAAAACCCAGCCTCGTATGTCTCTTGTTTCCCCTACTTACGCAAAAACGGGGGGAGTGTACCCCACCCAAGAATGTCGGCGCGCCGACATTCTTGATTTTTCCCCTGATATTTCGCACTTTTTCACTTTCTCTTCTTACACCCGGCACCGTCGACCGGTTGCCCGGCCACTGGCATCTCTCTTCATTCACCTGCCATTCACAATTCTGTTACCGGGGCTTCACCCACCCTTCTCCCTGTCTTGTCACAATGCTCCCCAGTCAGGGGACCAACACATACACCATGCCTACCGTGAACACGCGGCGTACGGTACACTTCTACCAATGCGATCCGCCCAGCGAGATCCCTTCATGAAGCGCGTACTGATCATTGAAGACGATCGCGACATTGTCGAACTCGTCCGCTACAACCTTGCCAACGAAGGGTTTCAGGTGAACGCCGCGTTCGACGGCACCAGCGGCCTCTCTACGCTGAAAAAAACGCCGCCCGATCTTCTGCTGCTTGATCTGATGCTGCCCAAAATGTCCGGCCTGGACATCTGCCGCGAAATTCGCAAGGACGAGTCTCTCAACCGTCTTCCCGTCCTGATGCTCACCGCGCGCGGCGACGAAGCCGACCGCGTCGTCGGCCTGGAAATGGGCGCCGATGATTACGTCACCAAGCCGTTCAGTCCGCGCGAGCTGATCGCCCGCGTCAAAGCGCTGCTGCGCCGCGCCGAGCCGCCTGTGGACGCCCCGCGCGTCATCGAAATTGGGCGCCTGGCGATCGATCCCGCGTCCTATCGCGTCAGCCACTCCGGCAAGCCGGTGCCGCTCAGCACGCTCGAGTTTCGCCTGCTCTACTACCTGGCGTCGCGCCCCAACCGCGTGTTCACGCGCGATCAGCTCCTCGATGCCGTCTGGGGCACGGACCGCTTCGTGACGCCGCGGAGCGTGGACGTCTACGTCCGCCGCCTGCGCGAAAAAATTGAATCCGACCCGGAAAATCCCCTGCACCTGAAAACCGTCCGCGGGGCAGGTTATCTGTTCGAGACACGTGCGGCGTAAATTTTTTTGGAAACTCGCGCTCACCTTCCTGGCGCTCCTATCGGGCGCCTTGCTGGCGGTGGACTTTCTTGCCGAGCGCTCGCTGCGCGCCAGCTATGAAAATGACGCCTTTCGCGAACTTCAGTCGCTTGTCCGGCTCATTCGTGTTCGTCCACTTCCGATAGGTTCCTTCCCGCCGCAAACCCCCGACGAGATCGCCGTACTCCGCGGTTGGGTTTCCAACGCGGCTCAAAGCGGCGCCCGCGTCACCATCATCGCGTCCGATGGACGCGTGCTCGCCGACTCCGACTCCGAAACCGGCACGATGGAAAACCATGCGGGCCGTGAAGAAGTGACCGACGCCCTGCAAAAAGGGGAAGGCCGATCCATCCGCGACAGCGTTACGGTCAAGCGCCCGCTGATCTATTACGCCGTCCGCCAGAACCTGCCCGACGGGACGCCGATTGTGCTGCGGTTGGCGCTGCCGATGGAGGGTATCGATGAATCGCTGGCGCAATTCCGTGTCAGCTTGTGGCTGTGGTCGCTGCTGATCTTCCTGATCGCAGGCGCGGTTGCCCTGCTGATGTCGCGATCGTTCAGCGAACGCGTTGAGCGATTGCGCGAATTCTCGCTGCGCGTGGCTGAAGGCGATTTCCGTCCGCTATCGGCGGACGGAACCGGCGACACGCTGGAAGCCCTCGGCTATTCGCTGAATCAGACTGCGGCGCGCCTGGACCGCACGATTCGTACGCTCACCGAAGAACGGAATCTTTCATCGGCAATTCTCGGGTCGATGGTGGAGGGCGTTGCGGTGGTCAACGCGGCCGAGCGCCTGGTGTTCACCAATCCCGGGTTCGCTTCGATTCTCGGGCTCGACGTTCCTCCGGTCGCGGGGAGTTCGTTGCTGGAAGTTGTACGCCAGACGGAACTGATCGGGGCGGTGCGCCGCGTGCTTGCCGGCGAGCCTCGCGTGGAAGCGGAAATCTCCACCGGCACGTTGCGCCAGCATTTCTTTGCGGCGACGGTTGCTTCTGTTCGCGCGGGGGATACTTCCGGCGCTGTAATCGTGTTGCACGACATTACTGAACTCCGCAAGCTGGAACGCATCCGGCGAGATTTTGTCGCCAACGTGTCGCATGAGTTCCGCACGCCGCTGACCGCGATTCAGGGTTTTGCCGAAACCTTGATTGCCGGAGCTTTGGACGACCCGCAAAACCGCGGGCGTTTTCTGAATATCATTCTTGAGCACGCGCGGCGGTTGGCGCGCCTCACCGAAGATCTCCTGAAGCTTTCGCAGATGGATGCGGATCGGCTGGAGATCGAAATCCATCCCGTCAAGGTGTCGCAGCTCGTTGAGTCGTGTTACGAAACCGCGCGGCATCGCGCCAGTGAAAAAGAACTCACCCTGACTCTGGCCCCCGGCCTTTCGCAAAATTTGCCGGACGTTGCGGGCGACGCGCGCAGGCTGCAGGAGGTTCTGCAGAACCTGCTGGACAACGCCATCCAGTACACGTTACCGGGAGGCAAAATCGTTCTTAGCGCGGAGCTGAAAAAAAACTTTGTAGTGTTCACCGTAACCGACACCGGCATCGGCATACCCACAGCGGACCAGCCCCGCATCTTCGAGCGCTTTTACCGCGTGGATGCAGCGCGTTCCCGCGAAGCCGGCGGCACGGGGCTCGGCCTGGCGATCGCCAAGCACCTCGTCGAAGTCCACGGGGGGCGGGTCTGGGTAGAGAGCGAAGTGGGCGTCGGCTCGCGGTTTCATTTTTCCGTACCGCTTTTTGATTCGGAACGCGCCGTGGCCCGCTCAGCTTCTTCCTCCGCTGGTGGGCGCGCGACCCGCCCGAATCCTTCCGCAAGCTCCTAGCGCCCCCTTTTCGCCTTATTCATCCGCCTTTCACATCGCCGTAATGTCTTCAACACAAACTTCTTGCAGCGGGTGGAATTGTGCCGCCCCCAGATTCCGCGGCGGAGGTTCCGAATGACCCCAGCAGCCGGATTGACCGAAGCGGTTCTCTACGACACCCTCGTCAACTATCTGATTTCCATGGCTCGCGTGGTGGAAAGCGCCATGAATCGCGCGCTCGATGCCATCATTGCCTTCGATAATCCGCGAACTTCCGCTCTTCCCGGCGAAGTCTTTATGCTCGAGCCACGCATCAACGAAATGGAAATCATGATCGACGAGCACGCCATCCGCTTGCTGCGCCGCGGCTCGTTCACGGACGACGAAATGCGCCTGGTCGTTGCCGCGCTGAAGATCACCAACGACCTGGAACGGATCGGCGATATCGCCGTGAATCTGGCGGAGCGCGTGATTTCCCTGCGGGAAATGCCCGACGCCAAGCCTCCCGAAGAACTTGCGCCGATGGCGGAGGCCGTTCGTTCGATGGTTAGCCGCAGTTTGGGCGCGCTGATCTTCCGGAATGCGGAAATGGCGGCGCAGGTTCTGGAGAGCGACGACGTTGTGGACCAATATCGCGACCGGATCTTCGAGAATCTGTTGCAGCACATGACCCAGAATGTTTCGCTGGTTAGTCCCGGCATGCAGTTTGTGCTGGCCACGCGACATCTGGAACGCATCGCGGATCACGCCACCAACATCGCCGAAGACATTATCTTCTGGGTCCGAGGACTCGATGTTCGCCACGGACGAGGATTGACGGTGCGCCCGGAATCGGAAATGACGACCATGGGCCTGAGTTCGGAGGTCACTGAGAATTCACATGGGCTTCATTTAGATGTGACTCCGAACTGCGAAACTCAGCGCGCTTGAACTTCACTCAATGTCCTACCTCGGGGACCGGCGCACCCCTGGCACCGGTCCCCTTCTCCTCCCTCTAAGGTACATGCTGGCAGGCATCCCCTTGACCCGAAGGCAGAGTCCAACTAGTGTTAAGGATTAGGCAGAAACAAATGCCAGGGCAAAAGCATCCAATTCGGGTGGCGCGATTGCACATCTGGGTTTGTGTGCTCCTTGGGGCCTTGCTGCTCTACAACCCCTTCATTGCTCTTTGCTATTCCCACGATACGATTGAAGTTCACACCCTGCAGCGGAATCGTGCGTCGGTCGGGGCCTCGGAATTGCAGCACTTCAGTCCGGTCCAGGACGACATCCAGCAAACAGATTTGGATTTGGACTCAAATCGCGAAGAAGTCGCGGCGCCAGCAGGAAGTTATTTGGCCCGGGGATTCGAGCGAGAAGTAGAAGTACCGCAATCGGACATTGCCTACAAAGTCTGGTCGCGGCCCCCACCTCTGGCATAACTCCGCTTCGCCTGCCGGCCCTCACGACGGGTAGCCGGTAGTTCCCGATTTTTCATCTCACTAGTTAGAAGTTTCCCCGGTTATCTTTATCGAACATCGGCGGGGATGAGCGTTTCGCACTGTTGGTAAACGACGGTCGTAACAAGGACATGCAATGTCAAAAAACGGGAAATTGGTGATCGCGGGCCTCGTCTGTCTGGGGCTGATCGCATTGTGGACTGGATTGCGTCATGGAAAGACGGAAGCCGACGACGCGGATCACTCGGGGAAAGCGCATGGCGAGACGGTGGCGGCTGTGGTGAAGGTTTCGCGCGGCAAATTGGGCGTGCCGCTGACGCTGGCCGGTGCGTTTAAGCCATTTCAGGACGTGGACGTTCATGCGAAAGTGGCGGGCTACATCAAGAAAATTTACGTGGACGTGGGTTCGCGCGTTTCCGAAGGCCAGACGCTGGCGGTACTGGAAGTGCCCGAGCTGGCCGCGCAACTTGCCGGCGCCGATGCAGCCGTGCGGCGGGCGCGGCAGGAAATCAGCCGCGCGCAGGGAGACGTGGAGCGGGCGAAGTCCGGCCACGCGGCTGTGCACGCCATGTACGAGCGGCTGAGGCAAGCCGCCGAGCAGAAGGCGGGGTTGGTGGCGCAGCAGGAAGTGGACAACGCGCAAGCGAAGGATCTCGAAGGAGAAGCGCAGGTGTCCAGCGCGGAAGCGGCGTTGAATGCGGCGCAGCAAGCGCTGGAAGTGGCGGAAGCAAACGCCAAGCAGTATACGGCGCTCTCCGAATACACGCGGATTGTGGCGCCGTTCACCGGCGTGGTAACGATTCGCTACGCCGACACCGGTTCATTGATCGCGGCGGGCACCGCATCCAGCACGCAGTCCGCGCCGGTGGTGCGCATCGCGCAAATTTCGGTTTTGCGATTGGTCTTGCCGATTCCGGAGTCGATCGCGGGAGAGATCCGGCTGAACGATCCCGTGAAAGTTCACGTGCAGGCATTGAATGCGGATTATGTGGGGAAGGTGTCGCGCTTCGCGGACTCGCTCGATCCGCAGACGCGCACGATGGAAACCGAAATCGATTTTCAAAACGCCGATGGCAGACTTCTACCCGGGATGTACGTACAGGCGATTGTGGCTCCTCCGGACAGCCGGGACATTTTGACCGTGCCGCTGGAAGCGGTGGAATTGGGCGCGGACGCCAGCGAGGGGAGCGTCCTGGTGGTGAATTCGCAAAACGTTCTGGAAGAACGCAAAGTGCAATTGGGCCTGCAGGGGAGCATGAGGGTGGAAGTGCGCGCGGGACTCAGTGAAGGCGAGCGCGTGGTGGTCGGAAGCCGGAATGAGTTCCGCTCCGGAATGAAAGTGTCGCCGAAAATGATCGACACGAGCCGGCCGGGCGAGGCGGAGGCGAAGTAATGCCAAAGTTTGCCCTCGCGTACCCGTATTTCATCATCATGCTGTGCCTGGTCGTGGCGGTCGTCGGCGTCACCACCGTGGTGCGCATGCCGGTTGACCTGTTTCCGCAGATCAACATTCCCGTCGTGGTGGTCGCCACGTTTTATGGCGGTATGCCTCCGCAACAGATTGAAGCGGACATAACCGACACGTTTGAACGATTCTTCACCCTGGGCAGCAATATCGACCACATTGAGTCGCGATCGTTAACCGGTGTGAGTTTGATCAAAATTTATTTTAAACCGGGCACCGACGGCAACGCAGCCCTGAGCAACATCGGCAACCTGGCGATGGCCGACCTCAGACGGTTGCCACCGGGCACCCTGCCGCCGGTGGTTTTGAAATTCGATGCCTCGAGTTTGCCGGTTTGCCTGATCACGCTCGAAGGCAAGGGACTGAACGAGACGCAACTGAAGGACCTGGCGCAGTTCGCAGTGAGAAACCAGGTGGCGAACGTGCAGGGCGCATCGGTGCCCCAACCGTTTGGGGGAACCTACCGACAGATCCAGGTGTTCGTGGATCCCGTAAAGCTCGAAGCACATCAACTGAGCCTGATGGACGTGGTAGACGCAGTGAACAATTCCAACCTGATTTTGCCGGCCGGAGACGTGCGCATTGGCAACCGCGATTACAATATTTATGCCAATAGCCAGGTGCCGACGCCGTCCGACGTCAACAAGATTCCACTGAAAAGCGTTGGACTCGGCTCAGTGCTGGTGGCGGACGTTGGAAAAGCCGAAGACGCCGGCGCCATCCAGACCAACATTGTGCGCATTGATGGGCAGCGATCGGTGTATATCCCGGTGCTGAAGCAGGGCGGAGACAGCAACACGATCGCGATCGTGAACGGAATCAAGGAAGCTACCAAGCACCTGGTGGACATTCCGGACGTCCTGAAAACGGCGGTGGTCTTCGATCAGTCCATTTTCGTGAAGACCGCGGTAAAAAATCTGTTGAAAGAGGGTGGCATCGGCCTGCTCCTCACTGGCCTGATGATTTTGCTGTTTCTGGGCAGCCCGCGCGCGACCTTCGCGGTGCTGCTCTCGATCCCGCTCTCGGCACTGACGTGCTTTCTGGTGATGAACGGGATGGGCGGGTCCATCAATACGATGTTGCTGGGCGGTTTGGCGCTGGCATTTTCGCGGTTGATCGACGATTCGGTCGTGGTACTCGAAAACATTTTCCGGTTCATGGAAAACGGTGCGCCGCCCCGCGAGGCTGCCGAAAAAGGCGGGATGGAAGTGGCGCTCGCCGTGTTGGCGGCAACCTCCACGACTTCCATCGTCTTTTTCCCGGTCACGTTTTTCTATGGCGTCAGCAGGTATCTGTTCATCGACCTAGCACTGGGCGTGGTGCTCTCGATTTTTGCTTCCTACATCTTTGCGATGACCGTGGTGCCGCTCTATTGCGCGTCTTTCATCCGGTTGGAAGGGCATGGAGGAGAGCATGGTGAAGGACACGAAAGTCCAAAGGGCTTGTTTGCGCGGTTAGTACATCGATTCAACGGGGGTTTTCAGAAGCTGCTTCTCTATTACGAGAAGCAAGTGAAGCGAGCGCTGGTGCGTCCTGGACGGACCGCGCTGTTCATACTGGGGGGCATCGTTCTACTGATTGCCGGAGTATTCCCCTTTGTTGGCCGTGCCTACTTCCCGCGCACCGACCCGGGGCAATTCGTGATTGACCTGAAAATGCCGACGGGAACACGGTTGGAAGTTTCGGACAAGTACGTGGCCAGCGTAGAGCATGAAATCCGCGCGGTGATTCCGCCGCGCGACCTGGACATGATCGTCTCCAACATCGGCATCACACCGGACCTTTCAGCAATTTATACCAGCAACTCCGGCATGCACACCGCGTTCGTGCAGGTGAGCCTGAAAGAGGAGCACGAAGTTGGCAGCTACGAATACATGGAGCGGGTGCGGCGGAAGCTGGCCAACGATCTCCCGCAGGTGAGCGCTTATTTTCAAGCCGGCGGACTGGTGGATTCGGTGGTCAACCAGGGATTGCCGGCCCCGCTGGACATTCAGGTGAGTGACAACGACATGGATGAGGCTTACGGAATTGCGCAAAAGATGGCACTGACGCTGAAGGGCTCGAAGAACGTGAGCGACGTGCTGATCCCCCAGGATCTCGATTACCCGGGCCTGGAACTCAATATTGATCGCGAACAGGCCAGCCTGCTTGGGTTGACACCCAAGGAAGTGGTGGACAACGTGATTACCGCGCTGACCTCGAACGGAGTGATTGCCCCGAGCTATTGGATTGATCCGAAGACCGGGAACAACTACATGCTGACGGTGCAGTACTCGAATGAAAAAGTGGGTTCGATGACGATGTCCGATTTCCGAAACATCCCGCTGCGTGCCAACTCCTCCAAGGCATATACGCCTTTGCAATCGGTGGCCAGGATCGAGCCGCTGAACACTCCAACCGAGGTGGATCATTACCAACTGCGGCGAGTGATCGATGTTTATGTGATGCCGACGACGGAAGACCTGAGCAAGGTGAACGCGGAGGTCAATAAATTGGTGGGCGGTTTGAAGCTCCCCAAGAATGCCCGCGTAACAGTCCAGGGGGCGGTGGTGGGGATGAATGAATCCTTCTTCCGGTTTGCCATCGGCCTGATGCTCTCGGTGATCCTGGTCTATTTGATTCTGATGGCGCAATTTCGCTCGTTCATCGATCCATTCATTATTTTAACGGCGATACCGCCGGGGCTGACTGGGGTGGTTCTCATCCTATTTCTGACCCACTCGACGTTGAACATCATGTCGCTGATGGGCGTGATCATGATGACCGGAATCGTGGTATCCAACAGCATCCTGATCGTGGAATTTTCCGGCATTTTGCACGAACGGGGTATGGGCCTGCAGGAGGCGGTGGTAGAGGCCTGCAAAGTGAGGTTGCGGCCGATTCTGATGACGTCGCTGGCAACGCTGCTGGGCATGATTCCGATGGCACTGGGCATTGAAGCAGGAAGCGAACAGTATGCGCCGCTGGCACGCGCGGTCATTGGAGGATTGGCTGTCTCCGTGGTGGTGACGGTGTTTCTGGTGCCGGCTGTTTATCTTGTGATTCACGGAAGGAAACGCGCGGGGACGGCGGAGGTGACGGCGTGAAGGCGGTAATTCGTTTGATGATGGTGTTTGCCCTGGCGGCAACGCGCGGGGCGTCGCAAGGACAGACTGGTATGCCGGCGGGGGGATCCACTCCGCCGGGCGCCGAGGAAAAGCTATTGACGCTTCAGGAGGCCGAAGCCATTGGAGTGCGAAACAACCCGGAAATTACAGTCGGGAAGTTGCGTGCTTTGCAGGCACGGGAATTTGTACGCGAGGCGCGATCGGCGCTGATGCCCAACGTGAATTTGAGCATAACCTCCGTGGATGCCAATGCGGGATCGAGACTCGCGGCCGGCTCTCTGACAAATTCCATTCTATTTTCGCGAACCGCAGGGGGCGCGTCCGTCACTCAATTGATCACGGACTTCGGCCGGACGACTAACCTGGTGTCCAGTTCGCAATTCCAAGCCAAGGCGGAAGACCAGAACGCGATCGCGACGCAGCAGGACATTATCCTTGCCGTGGATGAGGCGTTTTACAACACGCTGGAAACGCACGCACTGTTGCAGGTGGCGGAAGATACGGTAACGACGCGGCAGACGCTTGTGGATCAAGTGCAGGCGCTGACGGATGCGAAACTCCGGTCCGATCTGGACCTGAGTTTCAGCAAGGTGGACCTGGCGCGTGCGAAGCTCCTGCTGCTCGAATCGGATAACAACTATGAAGCGTCAATTTCCACTCTTTCCGCCATCCTGGGATACCGCGACCGCCAGAATTTTAGAGCCGTTGAGCCGGAGCAGCAGGCCTCGGCTCCGCCCGCCCTGGACGCGACTCAACTGATTCAGAAAGCCATGCAACTTAGGCCGGAGATCCTGTCCATGCAGGATCAAGTGACCGCCGCGGAAAAATTCGGCCGTTCGGAGCACGACCTCTGGTTTCCCAGCGTGAACGCCGCCGGTGTGGTGGGCCAAGCCCCGGTGCGGAACGATCAGATCCCAAGCTGGTACGGCGCGATGGGAGTGAATATCAATATCCCGGTTTTTAACGGCTTCCTGTTTAACGCGCGGGCCAAGAGCGCCGACTTGGATACAGAAATGAAACGCAGGAAGTTGCAGGATTTGGAGGATAACGTCGCGAGAGATGTGCGGAACAGCTGGTTGGATACACAAAAGGCGTTCGCACGGCTGACGGTGACGCAGCAGTTTTTAGAGCAAGCAAACCTGGCGCTGGAACTGGCGCAGGCGAGGTATAAGCTGGGGCTTAGTTCAATCGTGGAATTCAGCCAGGCACAACTCCAGAAGACCGACGCGGATCTTCAAGTTACCGATGCGAAATATCAATACCGGGTGACGCAGATTATGCTGGCTTATCAAATGGGTGAACGACGCTAAGCGGGACAGCGGCTTTTGCAAAATCGGAGAGCGAGCCGGCAGCACTCCCGCCGTACCGCGAAGTGCGAAGCCTGTCTGGAGCAAAAGCTTGAATCTCAGATTAATCCTCTAGCCACTCCCTTCCCCCAACTCGCTGGTCCCAGGGGACTGTCTGGGCCGGCTGTAACAAACCGTAACGATAAGAAAACAAGCAGGATAGAGTGAAAGTCGTAGCGATTGTTACAGACTATTCATGTTGGATTGATATAGCCGTAAGACATCCCACATACCTTGCCAAACGGGGTGGTACGCATTTCCCGGGAACGTATTCGAAATCTTCTGCAAAAAAAAAGAGAGAGGCAATGAGAAAAATCGCATCACTCGCACTATCGCTGTTCCTGCTGACTGGGACAGCTTTCGCTGATTCACCCAAAGACTCACCGAAAGATTCGCCGAAGGATGCTCCGAAAGAGGCCGCGGCAACGGCGGCGAAACCTGCGGCGGCAACCGCTGCAACGAAGACCAACGCGGAAATCGCCGCTCAGATGGAAGAACTGCGCCAGGCCCTCCAGGCGCAGCAGGAACAACTCCAGATGTTGAAGGAGGAGCTGGCGAAACGCGATCGCCAGATCGAAGAAGCTCGGGAAGCAGCGGCGTCTGCCAACGCGAAGGCAGCGGAAGCAAGCAGCAAGGCAAGTGAGGCTGTGACGACGTCCACGGAAGTGAAATCAACGGCGACGGCGCTGAACACCACTGTGGCAAACATGGCGGCCAGCAACGCGGCGGTGGTGAATTCGGCGGTAGGCACGGCGAGCGGCCAGCAGTCCGGGTCGGAAGAAAAAGGCCCGATGGCGATTCGCTTTAAGGGAATCACAATTACCCCAGGGGGATTCCTCGAAGCCGCGACTGTCAACCGGCAGCGGGCGGAGAGTGCGGACATCAATACCCAATTTACAGGCATCCCGTTCAGCGGCAGCGCGCTGAGCCGGACGACGGAAATGAACTTCTCAGCTCGCCAGTCGCGGCTGAGCTTGCTGGCGGAAGGGAAAGTCGGCACGGCGAAATTCAGCGGCTACTTTGAATCGGACTTCCTGGGCGCCGGGACCACTTCCAACGAGCGGCAGAGTAACTCGTACCTTTTCCGGATGCGCCAGGGATGGGGCCGCGTGGATTTTGACAATGGCTGGGCTTTGACCGGCGGCCAACAGTGGACCCTTGCGACGGAGAACAAGAAGGGCATCGTGAACCGCGGGGAAGCATTGCCCCTGGTGATCGACCCACAGTACAACGTGGGCTTTACATGGGCGCGGCAACCGGGCTTTCGCCTGACGAAAACGTTCAACGACAAATTCGCCGTTGCGGTTTCGGCTGAGGAATCGCAGACGACAATCGGCGGCCGCGGATTCAACGCCGTCACCACTAGCGTCTCGGGAACAACGGCGGTGACGACTTCGCAGAACTTTTTCTTCGACGCCCCCGGCAACAGCGCGGGCCTCTTCAATGCGTTTGACCCCACGGGTTACACCGTGAACAAAATTCCGGATTTTATCGTGAAGGCCGCGTTTGATCCGGGATGGGGTCACTATGAAGTGCTGGGCATTGTCAGCAATTTCCGCGACCGCATCTATCCTTGCGCGCTCTTAACCCCGGCCGCAAGCAATGCCGCCGGGACGGTCGTCGTCAACGGCACTCCGCTTACTTCGCCATTCTGCGTTTCCGGCACCGGAGCTCTTCTGACCGCTCCTTCCGCGTTTGGTGCGTTCAACGACACGAAGACCGGCGGAGGCTTCGGAGTAAGCGCTTCCGCACCGTTCTTCCACAAGCATCTCGATGCAAGCATCAAGGGCATGTATGGAACGGGAATTGGCCGGTACGGTTCCGCGCAGTTGGCGGATGTCACGGCACGGCCCGATGGCACACTCGCCTCCATTCACAACGCGCAGTGGCTGGGAAAACTGGAGTGGCACGTCACGCCGAAGGTCGACATCTACGGCTATCTGGGTGGCGAGTATGACTCCCGAGCAGCGTACAGCGGATACTCCTCGGTGAAAGTCGTCACTACGCCCGCAATTCCTGCGACAAGTACGTCGCTGGCCATCCCTGCAACAACAACCTTCACCACGGCAACCAATGGCATCGGCGGGTACGGTTCACCGCTGGCAAACAACACTGGTTGCTCCACCGAAACAGTACCCGCTGGAACCGGAGCGCCCGGCGCCGGCGGCACTTGCGCGGGCGATATCCGGTACATTGGCGAAGGCACCCTTGGCTTCTGGCATAAGGTTTACCAGGGCGAAAAGGGTCGCGTGCAGTGGGGCGTTCAATACTCCTATTTCTACAAAGTGGGATGGTCGGGTGCAGGCGGCGTAACCGCCGGAGCGCCAGCGATCGCGCCGAAGGCCATCGACAACATGGTTGAGACTTCTTTCCGTTACTACCTGCCCTAGTTCAGGGTTGAGAAAACATCTGGAAGCAATTAACCGGAGGGGCATCCCGAAAGGGGCGCCCCTCTCTTGTTTTGTAGGTTAAGCCCATTTTGACTATTGCGTAACCTACGGCAAAGGAAGACTTTGCGGGCAACGATTGAAATGTTTCGGAATTTTAACAGACTCTACCGTGATTGTAACAATGCTGTAATGGCGGCTGGTCAGACTCGGTTATCGGCGGACTAATCTCGAGACAGCGGGAGAGCAATCTCATGAAGCGAATTGCCGGAGTTGCAATAGGTGTGCTTGCGTTGTGTGCGATCGTGCTGGCGGACAACGCACTGCTCATCAATGGAGCGGGTGCCACGTTCCCCTATCCCATCTATTCGAAATGGTTTGACGTCTACCACACGAAGAACCCTAACTTTCAGTTTAATTATCAGTCGGTAGGATCGGGCGCGGGCATAAAACAGGTCACCGAAGGAACTGTGGATTTTGGCGCGAGTGATGGCCCGATGAACGACGATCAACTCAAGGCCTATCAGGATAAACACAGCTTTGGAATCCTGCACTTTCCGACGGTGCTGGGCGCAGACGTACCGACTTATAACATTCCGGGAGTGAACGTCGCATTGAATTTCACGCCGGAAGCGTTAGCGGGAATATTTCTCGGCAAAGTGACGAAGTGGAACGATCCTGCCATTGCCGGCCCCAATAAAGGGGTAAACCTGCCAGCGGCGGATATCGTCGTGGTGCACCGCTCCGACGGCAGCGGCACAACGTATATCTGGACGGACTATCTTTCGAAGGTCAGCGACGAGTGGAAGGGCAAAGTCAACAAGGGCACTTCGGTTAATTGGCCGGTTGGGCTCGGCGGCAAGGGCAATGAGGGCGTCACCGGGCTGGTAAAGCAGACACCGAATGCCATCGGGTACGTGGAGTTGATTTACGCGGTCCAGAACAATATTCCGTATGGGACTGTGAAGAACTCTTCCGGCAGCTTTGTGAAAGCGGATTTGGCGAGCGTTACCGCAGCCGCCGCGGGGGTAGCGAAAGAGATGCCGGAAGATTTCCGAGTAAGTATTACCAATGCTCCCGGGAAGACGGCTTATCCCATTTCCAGCTTCACTTGGCTTCTGATCCCGCAGAAATTTCAAGACGCGAGCAAGCGCGATGCCATTAAAGGGTTTCTGAGTTGGATGCTTAGCGATGGCCAGAACTCGGTGGAGACGCTCTCGTATGCGAAGCTGCCGAAGGAAGTTGTGGAAAAAGAGAAGAAGGCCATTAACAACATCCAGTAGATTTGCCGGAGAGACGTGGCAACGACCACTACAGCCATGAAGAGCGCGGGCCCGATGTCGGGCTCGCGTTCGTTTTTAGCGAAGTTGCGCAACGGCGATGAAATCGTGCGGCTGATTACCCTGATTTTTGCGGCGACGGTGGTGCTGATCACGGCGGCGCTGGTGTGGGAGTTGTGGGCGAACTCCGCGTTGCCGAGACAGAAATTTGGGCTGAATTTCTTCGTGACTTCGGTGTGGGACCCGATCATGGATCAGTTCGGCGCGCTTCCGTTCATTTACGGCACCATGGTGACGTCGGCGGTTGCCCTGGTGATTGCTGTCCCGCTCGGAATCGGAGCGGCGATCTTTCTGGCGGAGTTGGCACCTCCACGGGTTTCGGACACATTGCAATTCTTCATTGATCTGCTAGCCGCCGTGCCTAGCGTCATTTACGGGCTGCTTGGCGTCTTTATTGTGGTGCCGCTGATGCGGACGGTGATTTATCCGGCCTTGAACAAACCGTTCGGGTATCTTCCGATTTTTAAGGGGCCGTCGTACGGCGTTGGCTTCATGACTGCGGGGATTGTGCTGGCGATCATGGTGATCCCATACATCATCTCGGTATCGCGAGAAGTGTTGCTTTCCGTGCCGCGGGACCAGCGGGAAGCCGCACTGGCATTGGGTTCCACCCGCTGGGAGTCGACGTGGAAAGTCGTGGTCCCCTTTGCGAAGACGGGAATCATGGGCTCGATTTTTCTGGCGCTCGCCCGCGCGCTGGGCGAAACAATGGCGGTGACGATGGTCATCGGCAACACGCCGAAGATCGCGGCTTCGCTGTTCGCGCCGGGATATTCCATCGCCGCGGTGATCGCCAATGAATTTACGGAAGCCACCGGCGATCTCTATTTGCAGTCGCTGATCGCCCTGGGGCTCGTCCTCTTTCTGCTGACGTTCATCCTGAATGGGCTGGCCCGTTTGCTGATCGTGGTCACCACGCAAAAGGGCAGCGAGGCGGGCGGATGATGGACGGGCGGTTGCGCTGGCGGAAATTCGTGAGCAACTTTATGCTGGCGATGACCGGAGTCTGTGCGATCGTATCGGTTCTGGTGCTCTTCTTTATCCTCGGCTATTTGCTGTTTAACGGCGGCACTTCCATCAATTGGGATTTCTTCACCAAATTGCCAAAGCCCGTCGGAGAAACGGGCGGGGGGATGTCCAACGCAATTGTGGGTAGCGGCAAGATTCTGCTGATGGCGTCGATAATCGGAGTGCCCATCGGTTTCCTGGGCGGTATTTATCTCGCAGAATTCAGCGGGAAAGGCGTGGCATCGGTTGTGCGTTATGCCGCGGACCTTTTGAATGGCGTTCCGTCCATTGTGATCGGCATCTTCGCATACAGCCTGGTGGTGTTGCCGTTTAAACATTTCTCGGCGTATGCGGGAGCCTTCGCGCTCGGGATCATGATGATTCCGATTACGCTGCGCAGCACGGAAGAGTTTCTGAAGAGCGTGCCGCGGATGCTGCGGGAAGGCGCCATGGCGCTGGGAGCGAGCAGATGGAAAACGATCGCAACCGTGATTGTTCCGGCGGCCTACCGCGGCATCATGACCGCGATTCTGCTGGCGCTGGCGCGCGTGGCCGGGGAAACGGCGCCGCTACTCTTTACAGCATTTGGGAACCGATTCGAGAGCCACGGATGGTCGCAGCCGACAGCCACGCTTCCCGTGATGATTTACACGTACGCGGTTTCGCCCTACGATGACTGGCACCGGCAGGCGTGGGCCGCCGGATTGGTGCTGCTGGGCCTGGTGCTGATCATCAATATTCTGGCGCGCACGATATTGTCCCGCGGTATCGCGGTACCGAGGTCTTAAATGCAAGCGTCCGCAAAGCCGGAGTTTTCCGTGAACATCGTGACCAATATGACCACACCCGCCAGTCGCGAAACGGCTGCAGCGCTTCCCATGCGGATGACCATTTCCAAGCTGAATTTTTTTTACGGACCGAAGCAGATCCTCTTCGACATCAGCATGGGGATTGCGGACAAAAAAGTTACGGCGCTCATCGGGCCTTCGGGTTGCGGGAAGTCGACGCTGCTTCGCACACTGAATCGGATGTACGAGACGGTGGGCACCTCGCGATTGGAAGGCGAAATCCTGTTAGACGGCCAGAATATTCTTGCCCAGGACGTAACCGCGCTGCGCCGCCGGGTGGGAATGGTGTTTCAGCGGCCCAACCCGTTTCCCAAATCGATTTTTGACAATGTTGCGTATGGTCCGCGGATCAACGGTTATAAAGGATCGTTGGCCGATACCGTGGAAAAGAGCTTGCGCCATGCGGCGTTGTGGGACGAAGTGAAGGATCACCTGCACAAATCGGCCTACGAGCTATCCGGCGGCCAGCAGCAGCGGCTGTGCATCGCGCGAGCGCTGGCGGTGGAGCCGGAAGTGCTGCTGATGGACGAGCCATGCTCGGCGCTGGATCCGATCAGCACGGCAAAAATCGAAGAACTAATGGTGGAATTGAAGAATCTGACCACGATCGCGATTGTGACCCACAACATGCAGCAGGCGGCGCGCGTCAGCGATTTCACGGCGTTCCTGCTGACCGGGCAGATCATCGAATTCAGTCCGACACCGCATCTTTTCACTACGCCGAGCGATCCACGGACGGAAGCCTACATTACGGGGCGTTTTGGATAAGTTCTATGAGTTTTTGCGCTTCGCCGGCGCACGACAGTGAGTAGACTGGAAACGGGAAGGGTTCCATGGAACGTCACTTTGAAAAAGATTTGAACGAGCTGAAAGAGAGGTTGCTCTGGATGGGCAGCCTGGCGGAGCGCGCCGTTCACCAGTCGGTTCACGCCGTGCTGGAATCGGACGAGCAGCTGGCGAAGCGGGTTCTGGACGAAGAAGACGCCATCAACGAACTGCAACTGGAAGTGGACGATCGCGTCGTGCAACTGCTGGCGTTGCACCAGTTGATGGCCGTGGACCTCCGGCTGGTGCTGGCAGTTTCGCGGATTAACAACGACCTGGAGCGAATCGGCGATCAGGCCGTGAACATCGCCCAGGGAGCACTGCGCATTCTGAGGCATCCCCGGGTGAAGCCATACGTGGACTTGCCGCGGATGTCCGAACTGGTGGAAGAGCAGGTGCGCAATTCGCTGAATGCGGTGGTGCGGCGCGACGTGGAGCTGGCGCAAAAAGTGATGTCCACCGATGACCAGGTGGATCATTATCGGGACCAGATTTTCCGGGAACTCCTGACGTATATGATGGGCGACTCGAGCGTGGTCTTTCCGGCGTTCGAACTGATTCTGGTGGCCAAAAACCTGGAGCGAATCGGCGACCACGCCACGAATATCGCGGAAGATGTGATCTACATCGTGCAGGGCCAGGACATCCGGCACCCGTCGGTGGATCGTCGCTAGAGTTTCACTGGCCTTCGTGGTGTCAGCAAGCCTGCCGCGAGCAGCAGGCTCAGAATGGAAAGAGCTATACCCGCCGACTGATCGTTAGTGCGCACAAAGCGCACCTGAATTTCAGATTTGCCCGCTTCAATCGGAACCAGCATTTGATCCAGATCGTCGGGCTTTTCCGGTGTGACCGTATTGCCGTTCACCGTTACTTGCCAGGCTGGGTAGTTGAGCAGGCGGAGAGCCACGCGGGCTGGCGCCGCACTTTCCACGAAAACCCTGTGATTGTCCGTTCGCCAGAGTTCGACCTGGATTTTGGCCTCCAGCGGGTTGCTGCGAAAATCTTTCGAAGCTTCCGGCAAAACCGCGGCGAGCGGAGCATGTTTCGGCAGATCGAGGTGATCATCGCCGAGCGGATCATATTCATCCACCCCCTCGTAGCCTGTGCCGTTAGTGATCGCCGCCTGCTGAGTCGGCATTTCATCCGGATCCCACCACGTGTTTTGCGTCAGAAAATAGCCCAGCGGAAACGAGAGGATTGCTGCCCCGGCAAACCAAAGCCAACCGCGGCGGCGTTCGATGGCTGCGGCCAGAAAGCAGCAGCAGACCACCGCGACGATGGACATCCAGCGCCAGGGGAATTGCACGAACCGCAATTTGGGGAGAAGGTTCCAGAGAGGGGTGGACATGCGCAACATCAGGAATGTGGCGGCTGCGCCGAGAACAAGCAGGGCACTCCAGACGAGCTTGTTTCCGCTAGAGCGAGCCGTACCACCCACGAAACGCCGTGACGCGAGGGCGGTCAGCGCCGCCAAAAGAATGAGCGCGAGCGCGCAGAGGGAAGAAATCCAGTTGAACCAGGTGTGCTCCACGTCGACGATCGCGGTGAAGAGGAAATTCTGTGCAGGGAGAAGGCCGCTGGAAAGCGCCTGGCCGATATTAACCCAGCGTTGCTCGTAAGCCGCGGGAACCAGATAAAAGGCCGCCAAACCAAAACCCAAGGCAAGTCCGGCGGCCGCGCGAAGTATGATGCGCCAGGAGCGTTGGGTAACCGCAGCCCACGCGAAAACGAGCGCGACGGAATAACTGGCAATCACCCCGGCGGGAGCGTTGCACAGCCACGCACCGGCAAAAAGGAGGGCAAACGATGCGATTGCCGTCCGCCCAGGCTTTTCATCCTCCAGCAGGTCCGCGAGGCGCAGGGCGGTCAGCAGAAGGAGGGGGAAAATGGCGCAGGCGAGTTGTTCGGCGAAGTCGCTGCGGATATAGCTGACCAGCAAGGCATATGGGTTTGTGGCGTAGAAAGCGGCGCCCAGATAAGCGGGTGTCTTTCCAACGAGCCTCCGCAGCAGAAGAAATGTGCACAACCCGGCAAGTGATTGCGTGAGGAAGACGAAAGCGGCGGGGACCCACGAAATGGGCAAGAGAAGGCTCAGCCCCGCACCGAGAATCCACGAAATCGGGGGATAGAAGATGAAGCGAGGTTCTCCGAAGCCATAGTTCGTCCAGGCTGTCCATCGCGGGAAGAGCACGCCATGCTTCCACTGGTAGGCCACGTCCAGCCATGACGCCACATGGAACTCGAAGTCGTGACCGGAGGCGCTGCCCATCCAAAAATAGGGGAGCAACAGCGCCAGGGCGGCCAGCATCGAGATGCCCAGCGCGATGAGCCAGGAGGGCAAACGGAATTGAGAACCTTGGATTACCTGCGGTGACGATTCGCTCATCAGGGAGTCAAGAGATTGTAACCGTTTTTGAAAAATTTCCGCGACTCGCGTGCATTTGCGTGCTTCACGGAATGAATCTGAGCGATAATAGGCGCGATTATGAGCACCACAGCAGCAGGCGTTGAACCCATCATCGCGGCGAGCAAGCTGGAGAAATTTTATCC
>DATHMM010000106.1:0-37627 GCA_035487095.1 Candidatus Sulfotelmatobacter sp. | reverse complement strand
GAGGTGAAGGGATGCGTCCACGCGTGGATGGAGTGGTGCGAAGTTTCACGTTGCTTGTGGTGGTGCTTTTTGCTGGCGCGGGAATTTGGGCGCAGGAGGCGGCGAAGGGTGGCGGCGATGGCGTGGAGATGGAGTGGGGAGTAAAGATACCGATGCGCGATGGCGTGAAGCTGAATGCGACGGTGTACCGCCCTCATGGACAGAAAGAGGCGCTGCCGGTGATTTTCACGCTGACGCCGTACATCGGGGATTCGTACACGGACCGGGCGATGTATTTTGCGCGGCATGGTTACGTGTATGCGCTGGTGGACGTGCGCGGGCGCGGAAATTCCGGCGGGGAGTTTGAGCCGTTCATCAATGATGGGCGTGACGGGTACGACGTGACGGAATGGCTGGCGAAGCAGCCGTATTGCGACGGGAAAGTGACGATGTGGGGAGGATCGTATGCGGGATTCGACCAGTGGGCCACGCTGAAAGAGCTTCCACCGCATTTGAAAACGATTGTGCCCGCGGCGGCGGCTCATCCGGGACTGGACTTCCCGTTTCAATTCAATATTTTTGCGCCGTACGACATGCAGTGGCTGACGTTTACCAGCGGGCACACGGGAAACGTGCAGACCTTCGGAAACAAGGAATATTGGCAACAGAAGGCACGGGAAATGTACCGGCAGCACCTGGCGTTCGCGGATTACGACAAGCTGATGGGAAATCCATCGCCGGTTTTTCAGAAGTGGATGCAGCACCCGGCTCCAGATGCCTATTACGATGCGCCGGCGCCGACGCCGGAGCAGTACAAGGCGATGAATGTGCCGATCCTGACGATTACCGGGCATTATGACGGGGACCAGCCGGGCGCGTTCCATTTTTATAAGCGGCACATGCAGTATGGGTCGGCGGAAGCGAAAGCGAATCATTATCTGATCGTGGGTCCTTGGGACCATGCGGGAACGCGGACGCCGAAGAAGGAGTTGGGCGGAATCACGTTCAACGAGGCGAGCGTGCTGGACCTGAACAAACTGCATACCGAGTGGTACGACTGGACGATGAAGAGCGGCGCCAAGCCGGCGTTTTTGAAGAAGAGAGTTGCGTACTACGTGATGGGGGCGGAGGCATGGAAGTATGCGGATTCGCTGGAGACGCTGGCGAATGAGAAGTTGACGTTGTATCTGGGGTCGAATGGGAGCGCGGGGGATATTTTTCATTCAGGGAGTTTGTGGAATGAGAAGAAGGTGGGCGCGGCGGCGGATGCTTGGGTTTACGATCCGCTAGATAACCGGCCCGGGGATGCGGAGAACCTGAACGAGGAGGCGTTCCTGACTTCGCAGGCAGCGGTGGCGAATTTATTTGGTGAGGGAGCGATTTATCACAGCGAGCCGTTTGCGGCGGCGACGGAGATCAGCGGGTTCGTGAAGCTGACGGTGTGGCTGGAAATGGATGTGCCGGACACGGACCTGGAGGTTTCGTTGTACGAGATTTTGCCGAACGGCGGCTCGGTGGCGCTGACGGGGAGCACGATGCGGGCGCGGTACAGGGAATCTTTGCGGGAAGAGAAGCTGGTGCCGATCGGGAAGCCGGAGAAATACGTGTTCGATAACTTTACGTTTTTTTCGCGGCGGATGGCGGCGGGCAGCAGGTTGCGGATGGTGGTGCAGAGCTTGAACTCGGCACAGTCAGAGAAGAACTACAACAGTGGTGGGGTGGTGGCGAAAGAGACCGGGAAGGATGCCAAGACGGCCCATATAAAATTGCTTCACGATGCCGAGCACCCGAGCATGCTGGAACTGCCGGTGGTGAAATAAGCGAATGCGGGGGCAAACGAGCGGAAGGCGCTACGGCTGCGGCATTTGCCGGGTGCGACGCAAACGGATCCCCGCTAACCTACGGAATATCCACTTCGTGGAAACCAAAGCCTTTTAGCATGCCGGAGATTGTGGTTCGCGCGTTGGCGGCGGCAGTCTTGAGGATGCCATCCTGCAGCGCGGCTTGTTGGAGCTGGCGCTCCGCTTCCTCGCGAACTTCGCTTTCGAGGTTTGGGTCTGGGGAAGAGAAGAGGCCGGTGTCACGGGAATATACTTTCGTTTTGGCATTATCAATTCGCGTGCTGAAGACTTCCGCAGCAGGCAGGTGAATGGAAACTTTCTGCCCTTGTACCAGGACATCGCCGGGCTGTACATGTGCGAGATTTATCCCCGCAACCACTTCACCGTGCACCACAAGGAGCAGGCGGTCACCCGCCAGAAATTTCGGAAGGTAAGGATTGGCGTGTTCGCCGGAAATAATCTTGTCCATTGTGTAGCTGACGGTTTCCAGGCGCTGTAGTTGCTGAATCTGACGAACCACGGTGGGCTGATCCACGTTGATCAGCGCGCGCCCTCCGCGCAAAATGCCGATCAGGTGCAATAAGCCATGCCCGCTCGACAACCACACCAGCGCCCCCGCCAAAACCACGGCAAGAAGCGCGCCCAAAAAGGTTCCCAGAACCCAGGAGCGCAAGTTCCGGAAGTTCCCCCGCTTTCCGAGAGTTGCCGGTTGGACAGCCTGAGTTGCATTGTCAATTGTCATCATGTTTGCCCAACAACTTGAGTGTAGACCAGGGCAAAAATCAGCGCCCGCATTCGTTCACGACCACCGCGCAGACGTTACTCCCCATGGTTGAGGCCGGAGGGACCCTAGTGGAAAAGAGGGCGCAGAATCCAAATCAAAATGACAATGGGGACCACCGCCGCAGCAATGGCTGCAAATATGATGATTGAGAGGAATATCCAATCCCGGCGGGCGTTGGCGCCGGGCTGTTCCTTTTCTCGGATCAGCAGCCGGTAGTTACGTCGATTCGACTTCCAAAAGACGTGGAAGATGTCGCCTGCTACGGGTATTGCTCCTACTGTGGTTTCCAGAACCACGTTAGCAATCATGCGACCGAGAGTTACCACTTGCACGCCGCGCCGCCAGGCCGCGAACACAATTAAGAAAGATGCGAAGGCCGCCATAGAGTCGCCGATACCGGGGACCCATCCAATCAAGGCGTCGAGCCCAAATCGAATCTGGGTTCCGGGGATACGGAATATGTCGTCCAGAAGGGCGGCAATCTGGTCGAGGTGCTCGTTTGACAAGAGTTCGAATGGCATAGGGTCGGGCCTAAATACTATACAGGCGCGCTCCTTGCACGGGGCACGGATTCGGGGCGGGGTAGCCTGTTCGGTTGAGAAATCGAAGCTCGATCCATCCGTGAAGCTGCCGTTTAGCCTCTGAATTGATTTCATCACTGTGCGGATAGGAACAGCTGGCATAGGGACACAGTGAGTACTCTTCTTGGTGAGCGCAGTAGCAAGGTTGCGTGTCGAGTGAGATCACGAGGGAGAGTCAAAATGAAGACATTGCTAATTACGGGTGCGTTGGTGCTGATGCTATCGGTGGCCGGTTGCAGCTTGAGCCCAACGCCGGCAGCGCAAGGACCACCGGGACCGCAGGGACAGACTGGCCAGACGGGACAGCCGGGGGACCCGGGACAATCCGGACAACAGGGACAGGTTGGAGATGCGGGCCAGACTGGCGATGCGGGGCGGCAGGGTCGAGAAGGGCGTGAAGGTAAAGAAGGCCGAGAGGGTAGAGAGGGTCAGGATGCGCCGTGTCCAGCAGGGGAGCACCGCCATACGAGTTCGGAGACTGGAAAACCGATCTGCGTCCGGGACTAAGGTCCTTTGGCTAAAGCTGAATTCCGAAGAGAAATTCGACAAAAATCCACCGCCGAGCTAAGGGGCGGTGGATTCAGGTTACGGATACGCTTGCGCTCACATCTCTGCGAAGCCGAGATATACTCTGTGGACTTGACACTCTTGTGGACATCGGCGCATTTGCCGAGAAGGAGGTGATCCAGTGAGGTACGGTTTACGTTGAAGTAGTAGAGGAGGCGCTTGTGAGGTTGCCGAGCGCCTCTCTCCTTTTGTCCCGCCTGTCCGAATTCCCTGTTATTTCATGGATTTATTCAGTGCTATCAGGTTTGTAGCCACCCGCACAATCTGACTTTAAACGAGGTGCATTTGCGGTTTATACTGCATCCATGTCGGACCCTGATCCACTGGCAGGCATCGTCCCGCGACGTGTACATCCACGAATCGACGGCGAAACCACCGTCACCGAACACATCGAGAAGATTGAAGGTGAGGTCGCGCTTGATTCGTATGTCAAGGCGCAAACGTCCGCGCCGGAGGTTGTAAAGCGGATTAATGAACTGGAGAACTGCCTCCAGCGCTTAGCTAATGCCGTCTTGGCTTCAGGCGACGTTGGTAGGCATCCGGAATTGCGCACTGCCGCAGAGGAAGCGAAACTGATTCTCAAGAATCGGCTAGAGGTCGATGACACCAAGCATCGATTCCATAGCGAATTGGGCGTATTTAGGGACGAATTGCGAATCATCAAGGACTAGCGCTGGGTTTGCGAGCTAAGTAAACCGGCGCCACGGTGACCCAGAATCGCTTTCAGTTTGGAAGTCCCCGCCAGAGCTATCGCCATCCTCAACTGGCGAACTGAGGAAATCTTTCGCCGCGATTGCGTCTTCCTCTCGCACCAGAATTTTAAACCCCGGGCCGGACCAAGCGAGGTGCTCCCGCATTCCTCCCGCAGTGTCAGCCTGGACCATTGCTTGAATGCCAGCATCTTCGAGCGCGCCCTTCGCCAGGTCCGCCTCCGGTCGGCTACCGTAAGATTGGACGACTACAAGCTTGGTGTGATCCATGGCTAGGATTATAAACCTTGATGAGTGGGATAGCACTTGTTCCGCCTCCGCGTTTTGACCTAGTCATTAGTTTCGGTGCGCGTTTGAGTGAATCCCGCGATACCATTAACTAGGCGGCTTGAATTTACACATGGCGAGAGATGCCTGTATGCGGTAGCTTGCGGAGAAAAAATGAGCGAGGGTATGGGGCAAAAAAAAGCGGAGACGAAGAAGGGATTTAAGGCGGGGTTTGTGGCGATTGTTGGGCGGCCGAATGCCGGGAAGTCTACCTTGGTGAACCGGTTGGTGGGGCAGAAGGTGGCGATTGTTACTTCGAAGCCGCAGACGACGCGGAACCGGATTCAGGGGATTGTGACCAAGCCGGAGGGGCAGATTGTGTTTATTGATACGCCGGGGTTGCATGAGGGGACGACGGCGCTGAACCGGCAAATGATGCGCGAGGTGGCGGCTGCGCTGGAAGGGATTGATGTGCTGCTGTTGATGGTGGATGCTAGCCGGACGTTGCCTCATGCGGATTCGCTGCTGCTGGACCGGGCGCAGCGTTATCAGAACAAGACGATTCTGGCGTTGAATAAGATTGACCGCGTGCCCAGGCCGAAGCTTTTGCCGCTGCTGGATGCGTTTGGGAAGGCCTTTCCGTTTGCGGCGCTGGTGCCGATTTCGGCGCTGAAGGGCAACGGTTGCGATGCGCTGGTGAAGGAGATTTTCAAAGCGCTGCCGGAGGGGGAGGCTTATTTTCCGGAGGACCAGATCACGGATCAGCCGGAACGGTTTCTGGCGGGGGAGTTGATTCGGGAGAAGGCGATTCAGCTGACGTATCACGAGGTGCCGCACGCGCTGGCGGTGATCATTGACAAGTATGAGGAGGGCGCGACGCTGCTGAAGATTCACGCTACGTTGCATGTGGAGCGGGATTCGCAGAAGAAGATTTTGATTGGCCACAAAGGTGACATGCTGAAGAGAATCGGAACTGAGGCTCGGAAAGAGCTTGAGAAACTGCTTGGGACTAAGATTTATTTGGAGATGTTTGTGAAGGTGGTGGCGGATTGGAGAGAGAATCCGGGGAAGGTGCGGGAGTTGGATTGGCATGCGCAGCTGGAGGCGATGGCGGAGGATCAGGTGGGGCAGTTTGGAGGGGAAGAGAAAGACGAAGAGGCGGAGAAAGAGTAACGCTGAGTTCGCAGAGGGCGCTGAGTTCGCTGAGAAGAGGCGGATTTCACACAGAGGACACCGAGGAAGAGCATAGAGGGCACAGAGAAATAAGGAAGAGAGAAGAGAACCCAAGAAGGCGGCGTAAAGCCGCCCTTACATTGCAGAAGGAACAGAGAGCGGAGGGCGGGGCCACCTGAAGGTGGCCGCTACGGACGGAGGCGTTATTCGGGGGCGGCTATGCCTAGAGATTTCATTTTGCGGTAGAGGTGGCTGCGTTCGAGGCCGAGGGCGGAGGCGGTTTGGGTCATGTTCCAGCGATGCTCCTGGAGTTTGCGGAGGATGAATTCGCGCTCGTAGGCGCTGCGGGCTTCGTGGAGCGTGGAGTAGGGTTGCTGGGGACTTTCGGCTACGCCGCGGAAGAGTTCGGGCGGCAGATGGTGCGGCTCGATGCGGGCTTGCGGGCAGACGATTACCAGGCGTTCGACCAGGTTTCTCAATTCACGGACATTGCCGGGCCAGGGATAGCGGAGCAGGATTTCCATTGCGCCGTCGGTGAGCTCGCGCATCTTCTTGCCGTATTCGGCGCTGAATTCCGTTAGGAAATAGCGCGCGAGGACGGGGATGTCTTCCTTGCGATCACGCAGGGGTGGAACGAAGAAGGGAATTACGTTGAGGCGGTAGAAGAGATCCTGGCGGAAGGCGCCGCGGGCGATTTCCTGTTCGAGATTTTTGTTGGTGGCGGCGATTACCCGGACATCCACGTGGAGAGTTTGGTTGGAGCCGACGCGTTCGAAGCGCTGCTCTTCGAGGACGCGCAGGACTTTGGATTGGGTGCGGAGGCTCATGTCGCCGACTTCATCGAGGAAGAGCGTGCCGCCGTCGGCTTTGGCGAATTTGCCGATTTTGTCTTCGCTGGCACCGGTGAAGCTGCCTTTGACGTGGCCGAAGAGTTCGGATTCGATGAGTTCTTCGGGGATAGCGGCGCAATTCACTTCCACAAAATAGGCTTTGTTACGGAGGCTGGCGGCGTGGAGGGAGCGGGCGACGAGTTCTTTTCCCGTGCCGCTTTCGCCGAAGATTAAAACGCGGCCGTTGGTGGGCGCGGTGACGGCGATCTGCTGGCGGAGGGCTTTCATGGGAACGCTGTCGCCGACGATGCGGTAGCGATGGCCGAGTTCGGTGTGGAGGAGTTGGTTTTCTTCCTGGAGGCGGCGCTGCTCGATGGCGTTGCGGACGAGGACGATAATGCGTTCGAGCGAGAGCGGCTTTTCGATGAAATCGAAGGCGCCTAGTTTTGTGGCGCGGACGGCGGTTTCGATGGTGCCGTGTCCGGAGATGATGATGACGCTCGGAGGCTGGGGGAGGCTTTGGATGCGGCTGAGGGCTTCCATGCCGTCCATGCCGGGGAGCCAGACGTCGAGGAGGACGACTTCGATGGTGCCGGAGTGGAGGCGCTCGAGGGCGAGCTCGGCGGATTCGACGGCGTCGACGGAGTAGCGCTCGTCACGGAGGATGGAGGAGAGCGACTCGCGGATGCCTGCTTCGTCATCCACGATAAGGATTTTGGGGCTTGCGCTCATCGAATTTTTTCTTCTGGGGCGGTATCGGCTCCGATGCGTTCGGTGGAGGCCGCGGCGGGAAGTTCCACGACGGGCAATTCAATCAGGAAGCGCGAGCCACGGGGCTGGTGGTCTTCCATGCGCAGGGAGCCGCCGTGCTCGGCGATGATGCGTGCGGCGATGGCGAGGCCAAGGCCCGTTCCGCGATCTTTCGTTGAAAAGTGAGGCAGAAACAATTTGTCCTTATCTTCCGGCGAAATGCCCTTGCCGGTATCGGAAACTGAAATTTCAATAGTATCGGATTCCTGGCGCAATTGCGTGGTGACAAGAATTTCGCGGAAAGGCTCGCCTTCGAGGGCTTCGGCGGCGTTGTCAATCAGGTTGACGATGACGCTTCGAAGGAGTTGGCCATCGGCGCGGATGGCGGGGAGGTTGGGCTCCAAATTTATTTTGAGGTGGATGCCGTCGAGGCGGCCGGAGAAGAGCTGCAGGGCTTCGCCGACGGCGACGTTGGCGTCTGTGGGGAGAAGCTTGGAGGTGGGGAAGCGGACGAATTGCGAGAATTCGTTGACGAGGGAGGAGAGGGTGGAGACCTCGCGAACGATGAGGCCGGCGCACTCCTGGGTGATGCGGGTGAGTTCGGGGTCCTTTGGAATTTCGTGAGAGGCTTCGCGGCGCTGGAGCAGGTGAGTGAGGCGCTGGGCGGAAAGCTGGATGGGCGTGAGGGGATTCTTGATTTCGTGGGCGATGCGGCGGGCCACTTCCTGCCATGCGGCGGATTTCTGGGCGTGGAGCATTTCGGTGAGGTCGTCGAAAACAAGGACGTAGCCCATGTTGGCGCGGCGGGGGCCCAGGGAGCTGACGGTGGCGGCGAGATGGCGGACGCGGCCGTTGACGATGACTTCGATTTCGCGGGAGACGACGCCCATGCGGAGGGAGCGGCGCATCAGCGATTGCACGGTGCGATGGGGATCCGGGCCGAGAAGAGTTTCGAGGGACTCGATGGTGCTTTCTCCGAGGTTGAACATGCGGAGGAGAGCGGCGTTGGTTCGCTGGATGACGCCCTCGGCGTTAAGGTAGATAACGCCGGCGGGAATATTTTCGAGTACGGTTTCCATGAGCTGGCGGCGGCGTTCGAGTTCCTGGACGGCTTGCTGGAGGTTGCGGGTGAATTCGTCAATCTGGGAGCGGGAGTCGCGCAACTGGGTGGTCATGGTGTTGAAGGAGCGGACGAGGACGCCGAGTTCGTCCTGGACCTGCTCGGGAACCTGGTAATCGAAATTGCCGGAGGAGACTTCGCGGGTGCCTTCGGCTAGAGCTTGAATCGGGACGGTGACCTGCTTGGCGAGGAACAAAGCGACCCACATGGCGGCGGAGAGAACCAGCAAGGTGAAGAAGAAAAGAATCAGCAACATCTGCTTTTTCAAAGCGCGCAGATTCTGTTTTAAGTTTTCGTAATCGCGGATCTGCTGTTGAATGAGGGTCCAGCGCGCGAGGAAATCAGGACCGGTACGATAGGCAGCGACGAGTGTTCCCAGTTCCGAGGAGCCGAGGGCGACAGGGACATGCGAGGCGAAAAAGCTTTTGTTTTTGGACTGCCAGACTTCGATGCCGCTGGGCAAGGTATATTGCAGGTTGCCTTGTTCGCCGCTGACGCTGCAGATGTTGAGGGAGCGGTCTTCCTGCTGGTCATCGCAAACCACGCCGCCCTTGACGAACTTGCCGTGGGAGTCGAAAACCCAGACGGCATCGAGGCCAACGGCAAAAGAATGTTCCAGGAAGGCTTCGGGCGTCTCGCCGGCGTGTTGCGCGGCCATATAGCCGAGGGTGTGGAGACGGGGAAGCATGCCACTGCCAAGATCGTTGAGGAGCTTCTGCGTTTGTTCGGAGGCAATTTCGAGGGGGCGGGGGAACCAGCGTCCGAGCGTGCGGTTGAGGAGGGCATAGCTGATAAAGAACATGAAAATGGCGGGAAGGAGAGAAACGGCGACAGCGCCAATAACCATTTTGGTTTTGAATCGCGCGCCCAACTGCTCTTTGCTGCGTTCGACAAAGAGCCGAACGAAATTGCGCACGACGATCAGGCCGAAGATGAGCAGAGCGGCGATGATGAAGCTGGAAACCGCATAGAGGGGGATGACTTCGCGCCAGGATTGCGGCTCGAAGGGAACGTCGAGCGAACCGAGAGTGAAAACGGCCGCGAGCAGGAGGGTGACGAGCACACCGCCGATGGCGAGGCGGACGCGAAGCTTGCCGGTGGAGGGGCCGGTCATTGGGCGTCCTCCAGCGGGTGAGGCAAGAAGGGATGCAAGGCGCACTCGGAGCAGAGCGGGGCGCGAGCGCGGCAGAAATTCTTTCCGGTGTGTACCAGCAGGGCATGATATTCGTTGAAGAGTTGTGGATCGTTGGGTAGACTTTCCTCGAACAGCCCTCTGATCTCCTCGTAGGACTCTTTCCCGTGGGCGAGTCCATGGCGTTGCAGAATGCGCCGCGTGTAGGCATCCACAACAAAAACAGGGTGATTCCCTGCGTAGAGCAGGATGGAATCGGCGGTTTCCGGGCCGATTCCGTGCACACGCAAGAGTTGCACTCGCAATTTGGCGGTGGGAGTGCGGAACATTGCCGCCAGGGAGCCGCGATGCTGTTTCCGGAGAAATTTCACAAATTCTTTCAGCTTGCGCGCTTTTTGCCGGAAGTAGCCGGAGGAGCGGATCAGGCGGGCGAGCTTGGCCTGGGGAACTTTTTCGAGAGCGGAAGGGGAAAGCAATCTTGCGCGGCGCAGATTGGCGATGGCGCGCTCCACGTTTACCCAGGTGGTATTTTGAACGAGGATGGCGCCCACGATGACTTCGAAGGGAGAGCGGGCGGGCCACCAGTGCTGCTGGCCGTGGGCTTGAAACAAAGCGTCAAAGTATTGATGCAGTATCGGCAGGGTTGCCGGGGCAGGCAACTCGGGAGACTGAGAGGCACGGGCAAGATGACGGAGCGGCGCATCAACGGAGCGGGAGGAATGCAAAGTGGGGCTCGTACACATCTCTTTCGCACGATAGCGACGCCTCGCGGGCAAGTCAAGAAGGGGACCCTGTCCCTCGTCAAGATAACCTGCTCAACCGTACAGGTATTAGCGAATTCACAACGGGATGACAAAATCGGGCACCGCGTTTCCGGCGTGTTTGCTATGTTTGGCGTTGGGAGCACGGTTTCCAGGGAGCGCTGCGGATGTCTGTCCGTTTAGGCGAAATACTATTAAAGGAAAGCCTCATCACCCAGGACCAGCTGGATAAGGCGCTGGAATTTCAGCGTTCGAACGGCGGGAAACTGGGTAGTTGCCTGACGAAGATGGGCTTTATCACCGATGATGACATCACCGGTGTTCTTTCGCGGCAGTACGGCGTGCCCTCGATCAACCTGAAGTATTACGAAATCGATCCCAACGTCATAAAACTGATCCCGCAAGATACGGCCCTGCGCTACCAGGTGGTGCCGCTTTCGCGCGTGGGTTCCGTGTTGACGATTGCGATGACGGACCCGACGAACGTCTTCGCGATGGACGACATCAAGTTCATGACCGGGTTTAACGTGGAGCCTGTGGTGGCGTCGGAATCGGCGATAGGCGAAGCGATTGGAAGATTTTACGGCGGCGGCAACGCCAGCCACGAAGAATTAAGCAACCTGATGAAGGACCTGGTGGACGAGGACCAGGAACTGGAGTTAGCGGCGGAAGAACAGGAGTTGGACGCGGCTTCGCTGGAGAAAGCCGCGGAAGAAGCGCCGATCATCAAGCTGGTGAACCTGATTTTGACGGATTCAGTGAAGCGAGGGGCGAGCGATATTCACGTGGAGCCGTACGAGACGGAAATGCGGGTGAGGTTCCGCGTCGACGGCGTGCTGCAGACGGTGATGAATCCGCCGATGAAACTGCGGGACGCGATCACGAGCCGCATGAAGATCATGGCCAAGCTGGACATCGCGGAAAAGCGGCTGCCGCAAGACGGCCGCATCATGATCAAGTACAGGGCCGACGGGAAGAAGAAGGAGCTCGACTTCCGCGTTTCGACGGTGCCGACACTCTACGGCGAAAAGATCGTGTTGCGGTTGCTGGACAAGGAAAACCTGCGGCTGGACATGACGAAACTGGGTTTCGAACCGGAGTCGCTGAAGAAATTCGAGCGCAACATTTTGAAGCCGTACGGGATGGTTCTGGTTACGGGGCCGACGGGTTCCGGTAAGACGAACACATTGTATTCGTCGGTGGCGCGACTGAACCAGGTGGACACCAACATCATGACCGCAGAAGACCCGGTCGAGTTCCAGTTGTCGGGCATCAACCAGGTGCAAATGAAGGAACAGATCGGATTGAATTTTGCCGCGGCGCTGCGCGCCTTTTTGCGGCAAGACCCCAACATTATTCTGGTCGGAGAGATTCGAGACTTTGAGACGGCGGAAATCGGCGTGAAGGCCGCACTGACGGGCCACCTGGTGCTATCGACGCTGCACACGAACGACGCGCCGTCGACGATCAGCCGCTTGATGAACATGGGTATCGAGCCGTTCCTGGTGGCGACATCGGTGAACCTGATCTGCGCGCAGCGCCTGGTGCGGCGGATTTGCGTGAACTGCAAGGAAGAGCTGGAAGTGCCGGAGCAGGCGTTGATTGACGCGGGATACACGCCGGAAGAAGTGAAGACAACGAAGATATATCACGGCAAAGGCTGCTCGACCTGCAACAAGGGCGGGTACAAGGGGCGCACGGGTTTGTATGAAGTGATGGAAATTAACGATGAATTGCGCGAATTGATTCTGGTAGGCGCATCTGCTCTGGAATTGAAAAAGAAAGCGATCGAGCAGGGAATGATTACGCTTCGGCGCAGCGGGCTCATCAAGGTGGCGCTGGGCCAGACAACGATGGAAGAAGTATTGCGCGAAACGGTTTTATAAGCAGGAAAGGGTGCCGAGATGCCAGGAATAACACTGAGCGAGTTGCTGAAGAAGATGATCGAAATGGGAGGGAGCGACCTTCACATTACGACGAACAGTGCGCCGCGTGTGCGCGTGCATGGACGGCTGCGTCCTTTGGACATGCCGCCGTTGACGGCGGCGGATACCAAGTCGCTGGCGTATAGCGTATTGACGGACGCGCAGAAGCACAGGTTTGAGGAGAATCTGGAGCTGGACTTTTCGTTCGGGTTGAAGAACCTGGCAAGGTTCCGCGGCAACGTGTTCAACCAACGGGGCGCGGTCGGCGCGGTGTTCCGGACCATTCCATGGGAAATCAAGGGATTTGACGCGCTGGGACTGCCGCTGGTCGTGAAGGGGCTTTGCGACAAGCCGCGCGGACTGGTGCTGGTGACGGGCCCGACGGGTTCGGGCAAGTCCACCACGCTGGCGGCGATGCTGGACAAAATCAATGCGGAACGCGAAGAACACATGATCACGATCGAGGACCCGATCGAGTTTCTGCACAATCACAAAAAGTGCCTTGTGAACCAGCGCGAAGTTCACGCGGACACACACTCGTTCGCGAACTCGCTGCGCGCGGCTTTGCGCGAAGACCCCGACGTGGTGCTGATCGGCGAAATGCGCGACCTGGAGACGATTGAATCGGCGCTGCGCATCGCGGAAACGGGCCACTTGACGTTTGCGACACTGCACACGAATTCGGCGGCTTCCACCATCAACCGCATTATCGACGTGTTTCCGGCGCACCAGCAGCCACAAATCCGCGCGCAGCTTTCGATGGTGCTGGAAGGAATCCTTTGCCAGGCGCTGCTGCCGCGCGCAGACAATCGCGGCCGATATATGGTGATGGAAGTGCTGATCCCAACGCCCGCGATTCGCAACCTGATTCGCGAAGACAAAATCCACCAAGTGTACTCTGCAATGCAAACGGGCACCGGGCAAACGGGGATGCAAACGTTCAACCAGGGGCTGGCAAACGCGTACTTCCAGAAACAGATCACACTGGATATGGCGTTGTCGCGATCTTCGAACCAAGACGAGTTGCAGGACATGATCAACCGTGGGGTGGCCGGCTCAGGAGGGCCAGCGGGGAAGGCCCCAGCGGGCCGCAGTCCGGTGGGATCAAAACATTAAGGGATTATTTCGGAAGAGGGAAGGGAACGAATTTTAGAAGTTGAGGAGGAAAGGTTATGCCGGTCTTTACTTATCGAGGAACGAATAGGTCGGGCGGGTCGGTCACCGGAGAAATGACGGCTTCGAGCAAGACGGAGCTGCAATCGCTCTTGAGGCGGCAGCAGATCACGCCGACAAAGATGTCCGAAAAGGGCAAGGAGTTCAACCTGCCGACGTTTGGCGGGAGCGTCAACGCCAAAGAACTCGCGGTGTTCACGCGGCAGTTTTCGGTGATGATCGACGCGGGCCTTCCGCTGGTGCAGTGTCTGGAAATCCTGGCAAGCCAGCAGGAAAACAAACTGTTCCAGAAGGTGCTGACGGGAACGCGAGCGGCGGTGGAAGGCGGAAGCAACCTGTCGGCGGCGATGAAGCAGTACCCGAAGGTATTCGATCCGCTCTACAGCAACATGGTGGAGGCCGGAGAGACGGGCGGTATTCTTGACACGATCTTGCAGCGCCTTTCGACGTACATCGAAAAGAACGTGAAACTGAAGGCGGCGGTGAAGTCGGCGTTGATCTATCCGATCGGCGTTGTGAGCATCGCGGCGGGCGTGATTACGTTGTTGCTCTGGAAAGTGGTGCCGATTTTCGCCACGCTGTTCGCCGGGTTGGGAGTAGATCTGCCGCTGCCGACCAAAATCGTGATCGGATTGAGCAATTTCGTGGGCAGCATATTCGGCCTGTTGATCGTGGTAGGTTTAGCGGCAGGCATATTCGGCCTTAAGATCTGGTACGGAACACCTCAGGGGCGATACCTGATTGACAGCCTGGTCCTCAAGCTGCCCATTCTTGGAATTCTGATGCGAAAGATTGCGGTGGCGCGGTTTACGCGAACACTTGGCACATTGATCGCCTCCGGCGTGCCCATTCTTGAAGGATTGGACATCACGGCAAAGACGTCAGGCAATGCGGTAGTTGAAAGGGCGCTGTTCCAAGTGCGCAAAGCACTTGAGGAAGGCAAATCGCTGACCGAACCGCTGAAGGAGTGTGCAGTATTTCCGGGCATGGTTACCCAAATGATTTCTGTCGGCGAACAAACCGGTGCGATGGATGCGATGTTGCAGAAAATTGCCGACTTCTATGAAGACGAGGTGGACTCGGCGGTGAAGGACCTCTTGACCGCACTGGAACCCATCATGATCGTATTCCTGGGTCTTATCGTCGGCGGCGTGGTCATTTCCATGTACTTGCCGCTGTTTACGTTGATCGGGAAACTGTCGGGCAAGTAATAAACAATAGCAGTTTGGAAATGGAGGGCAGAGGAAATGTTTCTGTCCTCCATTTTGCGTTTAAGATGGATATAAAGGTGAGACGGCACGCCGGAGAGGGTGCCGCCCTACGAATGGAAGAGTCATTCAATCGCCGTCAATGGGTGGACTGGCTCACACGGGTCCGCTTGCTGCTGATCGCGCTGATCCTGGGTGTTGGGGTTGTGTGGCCGCAGTACGTTCCGACGAACGCGTCGCCACGATATTTCCTGCCGATCGTCATTCTCTGGATCACTATCGGAATCCTGCACCTGATCCTGGTACGGCTTTTGCCCGAAGCGCCCTGGCTAGGGGAGCTACAGGTCTCATGCGACGTGGTAATGATCACCGGAATTGTGTATTCGACGGGGCTTCAGGACAGCTACTTCACGTCTCTTTACCTGCTGGTGATTATCGTGGCCAGCATTTTATTCAGCCGGCGAGTGGCGTTTTTTACGGCGGCGCTGTGCCTGGCGGGACTCGGGGGGCTGACCGCGCTGGTGCATGCCGGTAGGCTTCCGCAAACATCAGTTGCAGCGCCGACGGCCGAAGGGTTGCGGACTTGGTTCTTGAGCACGTCGCTGGGATTCCTGGCGATAGCGTACCTTTCGAGCTTACTGGCGCATTCGCTGCGCAGCAAGAGCTTCGAACTCGAGGAGAAACAAGAAGAGCTCCTGGAATTGCAGGACTTCACGTCGGACATTATCCATTCGATGCGTGGAGGGTTGGTAACGACAGACATGGAAGGCCGGGTGGTGCTGCTGAACCGGACGGGCGAGGAGATCCTTGGGAGAACGTTCGCGGAACTTCGAGGAAAGGATCTGCGGGAAGTGAGCCAGGAATTCTGGCAGCACGAGAGCACCACCGTGCCGGAGAAGTTGTCGCTGCGGCGCGAGATCGAAGTGCGCGTTCCTGGTGGACAGAAACGGTACCTGGGAATATCGGTGTCGCCGCTGCGAACGCGCGACGCCCAGCGGAGCGGATTCGTATTTAATTTTCAGGACCTGACGGAACTGCGGCGACTGGAGCAGGAAGTGGCCACGAAGGAGAGGATGGCGGCGGTGGGGCGCCTATCGGCGGCGATCGCGCACGAAATCCGGCAGCCGCTGACGGCGATGGCGGGAGCGGTGAAGGAACTGGCACGGCTGGTTCCGCTTGAGGAAGATGAGAAGCACCTGGTGAATATTGTGAGTCGGGAATCGGAACGGTTGAATCAGATCATCACCGATTTTCTGAATTTTTCGCGCGAGAAGTCCTTTGTGTTCCAGGAAACGGACGTGCGGGCGCTGTTGGACGAGACGCTGACGCTGCTGGAACGAAAACCGGGCGCGGCGCAGAAATTGCAAATTGTAAGGGCGTTTAACGGAGAACCATCGGTGGCCCGCGTTGATCCGAACAAGATCAAGCAGGTGTTCTGGAACCTGTGCGACAACGCGGTGCGAGCGATGCCGCAGGGCGGAACACTAACCGTTGACCTGGAAACCGTGCCGGAGTGGCTCAGGATTTCCTTCCGGGACACGGGGATCGGGCTGGATCCGCAGCAGCGGGCGAAGATTTTCGAGCCGTTGCAATCGAATTTTGAAGGCGGCACAGGACTGGGGCTGGCGATCGTGTATCAGATTGTGCAGGCTCACAACGGGCGGATTAGAGTGCACAGTGAGAAAGAAAAAGGCGCGGAATTCGTGATCGAGCTTCCGCGCACTGAATGAGGCGCTATGCAAGCGACGAAAGTGGCGGCAAAAGATACGAAGAAGGAAGCGGCTCACATCCTTGTGGTGGATGACGAGAAATCGCTCTGCGAGCTGCTGGAGATCACCTTCCGGAAAGACGGGCACCGAGTGGAGGTGGCAAATGGAGTGGAGGCCGCGCACCGGAAGCTGGAAGGGGCGTTGTTCGACATCGTGATTTCGGATATTCGGATGCCGGGGGGAACCGGGCTGGAGCTGTTGAGGTTTACCAAGGAGATTTCGCCGGATTCGTTTTTTCTGCTGATGACCGCGCTGCCGGATTTGGATACAGCCGTGGATGCGCTGAATTCCGGGGCCGACCGGTTCGTTATTAAAGACCACAATTACGTGGAGCAACTGCGGCGGGCCGTCGGAGAGGTTTCGGAGAGCCTAAAGTGGAAGAAGGAGGCAAGGTACCTGCGGCGGGAATTGCGGCGATTGACGGGTCTGGACAACATCATCGGGCAGAGCCCCAAGATGAAGGCCATCTTCGACATGATCCAGACGGTAGCGCCGCAGGGCAGCCGCGTGCTGATTACAGGAGAAAGCGGAACAGGTAAGGAGCTTGTGGCGCGGGCGATCCACGAAAACAGCGCCAGGGCGCAGACGCCATTCATCACCATCAATTGCGGTGCGTTTCCGGAAACGCTGCTGGAATCGGAACTGTTCGGCTACATGAAAGGAGCCTTCACCGGCGCGAACGAAAACCGGCGGGGGTTGTTCCAGGCGGCCGACGGCGGGACGCTGTTCATGGACGAAATCGGGAACATGAACCTGGCCATGCAGGTGAAGCTCTACCGGGTGCTGCAGGAAGGAAAGGTTCGGCCGCTGGGGAGCACGGAAGAGATCGACGTGGACGTGCGAGTGATCACGGCGACGAACAAGGATCTGGAGAAGGCCATTGCGGCGGCGGAGTTCCGGGAAGATCTGTTTTACCGGCTGAGCGTGATCCCGATCCATGTGCCTTCCCTGAAAGAACGGCGGGAGGATATACCGCTTTTGGCGCTACATTTCCTGGAAAAGTTCCGCAAATCGATGGAGAAACCTATACAAGGGATTTCTCCGGAAGCGATGAGCCGGCTGGAAGCCTACGACTGGCCGGGAAATGTGCGGGAGCTGGAGAATACGATTGAGCGTGCAGTGGCGCTGGAGAGCGGGACAGAAATCAGTTCGAAAGTTGTTCCTGACCGGGTGTGCGCTGCGAGCCCGGCCGTGACCGCTTCGCTGGGACGGTCGGATGCGAACCTGATTCCTGAGGAAGGAATCAATTTTGAGGAAGTGGTGGCGGAAACGGAGCGACGTTATCTGACGGCGGCGCTTGAGAAGGCGGGTGGAGTTCGCGTGCAGGCGGCGGAGATACTGAAAATCAGTTACCGGTCGTTCCGGCATTTTGCGAAGAAGCACAATCTGTAAATTGGATTTGCGGCGGCGGGGTGACTGCCTGTCTTTTTGAACAATCGCAAGGCGCTTGGTTGTTGTGCGCGCGGGCCCCACCGGCAACAATCAATTCAGCCATGAAAATCAAATCAACATTGTTATTGACGGGATTATCGGCGGCACACCGGTGAGGGGAGCGAACTTGGGCCGGTGGGTTCTGAGCGTGGCAGCGGTGGTGTGCCTGCTCTGGATCGGGAGCCAGCAGACATTTTTCAAAGATACTATTTCGTCGCCGTTCCTGGCGGTGGCGCTGCTGAGTATCTTTCTGATTCAGTTGCGGACGAAAGTGGAGGTTCGGGAACTAGCGCTGGCCGGGATACTTGCGTTTGCGCTGTATGGACTGGACATCCGGTGGCTGGGATATGCGCTTCGATGGCCGGCGCTGGTTTCGTTCGTGGGGATGGCGAGCCTGGTGGTTCTGGGCTTGCGGGTGATTTGGGCGGAAGCACCAGAGCGAGGGACTGCGATTCTGACGCTGGTGCCTGCGTTTCTGTTTGTGGCTTCGGAATGGTGCGCGAGTTATTTTCTGGAATGGGGAGCGCGGGCGAGACCAACGGTTCTTGACCTGTTTTTGTATTCGTTCGATGCGAGCCTGCGCGTGCAGCCGGCTTTCCTGATGGGGCAGCTTTTTGCGAGATTCCCGAATTTCGCCGCCGGGAGCGTAATTGTCTATCTTGCGTTGCCTGTGGCCATCGGACTGACGTTCGCGGGTTGCGTGAGACGCGATCGAGGAAACGCGGTGTCGGCTGTGGTGGCGTTCCTGATTACAGGGCCGATTGGGGCGTGCTTTTATACGATATTTCCGGCGCTGGGTCCCGCGCACATTTTCCAAAAGGGATTTCCGTGGAGTGCGTTGACGGTGGAGCAGGCCAGGAATCTGTTTCTGGAACCGCTGGCGGTGGCCGGACCGAGGAATGCGATTCCATCGCTCCACGCGGCTTGGATTTTCCTGGTGTTCTGGTACGCACGAAAACTTTCTTTGGTGGAAAGATTGGTTGCGGGAGGATTTGTGTTTTTTACGCTTTGCGCGACGATGGGAACGGGAGAGCACTACCTTGTGGACCTGATTGTTGCGGTGCCGTTTACAGTGATGATTCTGGGAGTGACCCAGATCGTGTGCGCGCGGGAGCAGAGAACCCCGTGGGGCGCGGTGCTCTATGGGTTGGGGATGACGCTCTTGTGGTTCGGACTGCTGCGATATGGGAACCGGGTGTTCTGGGCGTCGGCGCTGGTGCCTTGGGTAGCGTGCGCCCTTACGATCGTTTCAGGTTGGTATTACGCAGGAGAATTGGGTCAACAATGTTCAGCGAGAGAATTGGGCAGCGCGGAGGCGAGACTGGCGTGAGGAGAGATTCGCCAGGGACTTTCGAACGTGGGGATGGAATGACATTTTTTGGCATTGAGGAACGCCGAAAAATGTTAATTTGGGCGGTCCGTGGCGAAGGAAAGGGTGCGCCGAGGCGGGTAAGACTGGGAGAGATGCTGGTAACATCCCTATTATCAGCCGGTTGCAATTGGAAGGGGCTGCCCGATTTTGAACGCACGAATGGCATTCCCCGTGCAGTTTTAGAGTCTGTGCGGTAGTACTAAATATTCCCTCAAGGAGATTTCATGAAGAGGCAGAAGGGTTTTTCACTTATCGAGCTTCTGATCGTCGTGGCGATCATTCTGATCATCGCGGCAATCGCAATTCCAAACTTGCTGAAGTCCAAGATGGCGGCCAACGAGTCTTCGGCGGTGGGTTCACTGCGCACGATCAACACCGGTGAAGTCACGTATGCATCGTCTTGCCCTGCGAACGGCTTTTCCGTCAGCTTGGTGGCACTGCAAACCGGCGGAGCATGCCAGAGCGGAGCAAACATCATTGATAACGTTCTTGGCGGCGCCGATCCTTCCACCAAGAGCGGATATACCTTTGCGTACACGGCGGGTGCGCCTGCAGCTAATGGCGTGATCAGCTCCTACGTTCTCAATGGCACTCCTATCACGCTGAACGTCACCGGGAATCGCATGTTTTGCACGGACCAGTCGGGTGTGATTCGCTATACCCCGAACGCGGCCGGTTGCACGGTTCCGGCAGTTACCACGGGACTTGGCGGCAGCCCGGCATTGCAGTAAGCGGACGGCTGAACAAACTGAATCCAAGGATTGGGCGCGGAGTTCACCTCCGCGCCCTTTTCCTTTTTGGGAGTGGGATTCTGGCAGGGAGATCAAGGGGCGCTTGCCAGGGAATTCTGCCCGCGATGTGTACAGTCTGGGAAAAGACAAAGTTTTCCGGGAAGAATGAGGAGATAGCCGAGAGACGGCATGTAGTCCCATTCGAAGGGCGGGAGTAGAAGCAGCCATTTAGTGTCGCCGGGGCAGCCGGAAAGTGCTGGTTTTTCCCTGAGGACTTGCCGAAAGGGAGTCGAAAGAGGTAAGGGAAGTGTAATCCTGGCCATAACATGGTTATTTATCAGCGAGTTGCAAAAAGCCAGATTGTCCCGAAACGAGACTCAAGCATGGCCCGAGCCGTGCATTAATACGGGCAGTGCTCTGGCACTAGACATTCTCTCAAGGAGATCTCATGAAGAAGCAGAAGGGTTTTTCACTTATCGAGTTGCTGATCGTCGTGGCGATCATTCTGATCATCGCGGCCATTGCAATTCCAAACTTGCTGAAGTCCAAGATGGCGGCCAACGAGTCTTCGGCGGTGGGTTCACTGCGCACGATCAACACGGGTCAAGTCACCTATGCGGCGTCTTGCCCGGCGAACGGTTATTCCGTCAGCTTGGTGGCACTGCAAACCGGCGGAGCATGCCAGAGCGGAGCAAACATCATTGATAACGTTCTTGGCGGCGCCGATCCTTCCACCAAGAGCGGATATACCTTCGCGTACACGGCGGGTGCGCCTGCGGCCAATGGCGTGATCAGCTCCTACGTTCTCAATGGCACGCCTATCACGCTGAACGTCACCGGGAATCGCATGTTTTGCACCGACCAGTCGGGTGTGATTCGCTATACCCCGAACGCGGCCGGTTGCACGGTTCCGGCAGTTACCACGGGACTCGGCGGCAGCCCGGCATTGCAGTAAGCGGACGGCTGAAACTTAATCCAAGGATTGGAGCGCGGAGCTCAACTCCGCGCTCTTCTCTTTTGGGGCGTGAACTCTTGAGGCCAACGACAAATCTTCGGAACCAGAGGATTGCCGTATTTTGTCATTTACTTGCCGCGAAACGTCACTTTTTGTAAAGCATAAGTTCAAGGAATCCTGCCCAGCTGCATCCGACAGAAAGGAAAAGAATTAACTACGGCAAAAAGCTTGAAGAAAGGCACGTGGAGTGCTGTAATCATGGGCAACTACGCCGGAAAATAACGGCAAACGAGAAACGTGAAACCCATCCCTATGAAGCGACACGAAAAAGGATTTTCACTCATCGAGTTGTTGATCGTGGTAGCGATCATTCTGATCATCGCGGCCATTGCAATTCCAAGTTTGCTGAAGTCGAAGATGGCTGCGAACGAAGCTTCCGCGGCTGAATCACTGCGAACGATCGACACGGGCGAAACCACGTACTCGGCGAGTTGCCCTAACTTTGGATATTCCGCCTCCCTGGTGGAGATGAACACCGGAACCCTTTGCCCGAGCGGCCAAGGCATCCTGGATAATATTCTGGGCGGTGCGGATCCCTCGACCAAAGCCGGCTATCAATTCACGTATACCCCCACGCCGACGGCCGGCACGAATACTTCCTTCAAGGTTGTCGCAGTGCCCACATCCGTCGGGATAACAGGCCAGAGAGGGTTTTACACCGACCCGACGAATGTCATTCGCTACACAACGGATGGAACTCCTCCGACGCCTGCCAGTCCGCCGTTGCAATAATATGGATGACTGAACGTATTTCCGCTGCCGTGCGGCGGTTCCGTGCGCGGGCGAACCTCGCAAGTCTTTTGATGGACCAGGGGCGCTTGCTATACTTCGGTTGTGCCTCCGTGTCTCTTCCCCAGATACCTGCGCAAAAATGCCTGGCTTGGCACAATTTTGCTGTCGGGCTTGAGTTGCGCTCTCATCTCAATTGAATTTTTCCCGGCAGCGGGTGCCGATGGCCGGGAATCGCTCGCGACACTCGAGGCGCGTTACAGCAAGGCGGCCACCCTGCGGGCTAGCTTTCTGGAGAGGTATTTCGAGAACGGCAAAGAAATGCGGCTGGAGGCGGGGAAGGCGTATTTTTTGCGCCCGGGGAGAATGCGCTGGGAGTACGAGAAGCCGGAGAAAAACCTGTTTCTGGTGGATGGAAAATATGTGTGGTTTTATGCGCCGGACGACCACACGGCGACTCGGATGCCGGCGAAAAAGAGCGAGGACTGGCGGACACCGATCGCGTTCCTGACAACCGGAATGAAGCTATCCCGCATCTGTTCTGAAGTGGGACCGGCGAGGGAAACGAAGCCGTCGAGGGCTGGGAATGAAGTTTACCGGTGCGTCCTGCGAGGGTCGGAGAACGAAAAGGATACCGCGGCGCAAAAAGTATTTTTCGAAATTTCCCCGCAGGGAGAACTGGCGCGGATTGTGGTTCCCCAGGAAGCGGGTGTGCAGATCGAATTCGAGTTCAAGGATTGGGAGTGGAACCCCGCGCTTGCAAAGAATCTCTTTCAATTTGAGCCACCGCCTGGAACGGTGATTGTAAATGGGCTGCTACCGGAGGCTCCCGGGATGCGTCAGTAAGAGTGTAGGAAACAAGTCGAGGCCCCCCGGGCCAACTCGCAGTTGACTCAGAGAACCCACCAGCCCCAGACCATTTATCGGGTACTCTTCGAATGAGGTAAACTAAAGCTCTATGGGGGAGTTTGTCTGCCGCGTAGCCGATGCCAACGGGCGAGTCTTCTCGCACGTAGAGGCGGCGGCTACCCAAGAGGAAGCTCGCCAGAAGCTCTCGGACCGAGGGCTGTACATTTACTCTGTCGAGACACGCAGCGGCCTGATCACGGGCATGCTGGGAATGCGCAAAGAGCGCAAGATCAGCGGAAACGATTTCCTGATCCTGAACCAGCAGTTCAATACACTCATTAAAGCCGGCCTGCCGATTTTGAAGGCGCTGGATTTGCTGGCCACGCGGGCGACCGCCCCGAAGTTGCGGCCGATCCTGGTGCAAGTGCGCGACCGGGTGCGGGAAGGGAAGTCGCTTTCGGAAGCGATCGAGGAGGCCGGGGTTTTTTCGAAAGTATACTCGACGGCGATCTTGGCGGGCGAAAAGAGCGGCAATCTTTCCGGTGTGCTCGATTATTACATTGCGTACCAGAAGGTGAGCACGGGCGTTAAGAAGAAGATCGTGGCTTCGCTGGTGTATCCCATTTTGCTGATCGTAGTAGCGGCGTGCATCGTGTCTTACCTGGTGACGGGAGTGATACCGAAGTTTGCGACGCTCTATAAGGATTTGGGAGTGCCGTTGCCGGGCCCAACACAGTTTCTGATCCTGATCACAGTGGATTACCGGGTGTACATCCTTTCGGCGCTGGCGGTGTTTTTGTTGAGCATCGTGGGAGTGTTTTTCTGGTCGCGGAGCGAAGAGGGCGGAGTGGCGTTCGACCGCCTGGTGTTCCGGCTTCCAGTGCTGGGGGACACGCTGCTGAAGTTTCAGGCGTCGCAGTTTTGCCGAACTCTGGCCACGCTATTGACTGGCGGGACACCGCTGGTCGCGGCCCTGCACACAGCGGCGGAGTCGATCAGCAGCCGATTGGTGCGCGGTTCGGTGAATCAGGCGACGCAAATGGTGCGCGAGGGAGAATCGCTGCACGGGGCGCTGGCCGCCAGCCACGTGATGCCGGAACTGGCGATGGACATGATCGAGGTTGGCGAATCGAGCGGAGCGCTGGCGCCAATGTTGAACAGCGTGGCGGAGTTTTATGAAGAGGAAGTCGGCCTGCGGCTGGCCGCAATGGTATCGCTGATCGAACCCGTTATTCTTGTATTCATGGGACTGCTGGTAGCCTTCATCCTGATCTCGCTGTATTTGCCAATCTTCTCGTTCTCGATCAGTGGATCAGGTCCGGGAGCCTAAGGAAAAGATTCAATATGGCGACGCCAGAATCCAATTTGCACGACGCGAGCCTGCCGGGCGGCCCGGCGGACGCGGCACAGGAGCGCGAGCAGGCGCGGCGGCTTGCGGAACGCTACCGGTGCGGATTTATCGATCTGAGCGAACAGCGGATTGACGCCGAATTGTTCCGTACGATTCCGGCGGACTTGATGTTTCGGTACAACTTTGTGCCGCTGCTGGCCAAGAACAACACGCTGGAGATCGCGGTCGCGGATCCGGGAATGGTGATCCTGAGCGACGAACTGCCGCTGCTGCTGGGGAAAAAGCTGGCGTACAAGGTGGCGACGCCGCGACAGATTGGCGACCTGCTGAAGAGGACGGAACAGTCGCAGCGCGTGCTGGAGCAGGCGACGGAAGCGTTCACGCTGCAGGTTTCAAAGGATGAAGAAGAGGGCGAGGAGACGATCTCCGGCGACCGGCTGACGCGGGACTCGACGGTTAGCCCGGTGGTGCGGCTGGTGGAGACGATCATCTTCACGGCACTGGAACGGCGCGCGAGTGACATTCACATTGAGGCGCGGGACGCGGAAGTGGCGGTGAAGTACCGGATTGACGGCGTGCTGCAGCATGCGATGCAGCCGATCGCCAAGGAGTGGCACTCCACGGTGCTTTCGCGCATCAAGGTACTGAGCGACCTGGACATTGCCGAACGGCGCGTGCCGCAGGACGGACGCTTCCGCGTGAAGTACAAGGGGCGGTTCATCGACCTGCGCGTTTCGATTATGCCTGCGAGCCACGGCGAGGATGCCGTGCTTCGCGTGCTGGACAAGGAAACGCTGTCTGAGAAATTCCAGAGTTTGAGCCTGGACGTGGTTGGATTTTCCAGCGACGAGGTGAAGCGGTTCCGGCGGTACATCCGCGAGCCATACGGGATGGTGCTGGTTACCGGGCCGACGGGATCCGGGAAGACAACGACGCTGTACGCGGCGATCAACGAGATCAAGACGGACGAGGATAAGATCGTCACGATTGAAGACCCGGTGGAATACCAGCTTCGCGGCATCACGCAGATTCCGGTAAATGAAAAGAAGGGACTGACGTTTGCGCGCGGGTTGCGCTCCATTTTGCGGCACGACCCGGACAAGATCATGGTGGGCGAAATCCGCGACCAGGAGACAGCGCAGATCGCGATTCAGTCGGCGCTGACGGGGCACCTGGTGTTCACGACCGTGCACGCGAACAACGTGACGGACGTGATCGGCCGGTTCATCAACATGGGAGTGGAACCGTACAACTTTGTGTCCGCGTTGAACTGCATCATGGCGCAGCGACTGGTCCGGTTGATTTGCCTCAACTGCAAGCGGCCGAAGAAGCATACGCCCGAAGAGTTGCGTGAATCCGGGATCGATCCGGTGAAGGCGTCGGACTTTATTTTTGCGGAAGGTGCGGGTTGCCTGGAATGCTCGGGGACCGGATACCATGGGCGGTCGGCGATCTGCGAATTGCTGGATCTGACGGACCACATCCGGGAAATGATTGTGAACCGGCGGCCGACATCGGAGATCAAGCGCGCGGCAATCGAAGAAGGTATGATCACGCTGCGCGAAAGCGGGCTGGCGAAGGTGAAGGGCGGGTTGACGACACTGCGCGAGATTAACAAGGTGACATTCGTTGAGTAGCGGAGGCACATACCAGGGCGGGCTGCACAGGATGAACGCCGTGCGGCGGTTCATGCGTTGGCTTGACGCGACGCCGCATCCGATGGTTGCAGTGGAATTTACGCCGGAGCAGGTGTCTGGGGCGCGTTTCACGCGGGCGGGATCCCTGGAAGGGTTCGCGGTGGAACCCTTGCCGCCTGGCGCGTTGTCGCCTTCGGCAATCGAGTCGAACATAGCGAATCCCATCGCGGTGAAAGCCGCGGTCAGCGCGGTGTTCAATACGCTGAAGATGAAGAACGAAGACGCGGCGCTGCTGGTGCCCGATCCGGTGATTCGCGTTTTCGTGCAGCATTTCGACGAGTTTCCACGTTCGGCGGAAGAAGCGATTCCGATGCTGCGTTGGAAATTGAAGAAGAGCGTGCCGTTTGAAGTGGACGAGACGTTGCTTTCCTACATGCGCCAGCCGCCGCGCGGGGAAGGTGTGGACGTGGTTACGGCGATTGCGCGGCTGCGGATCATCAAGGAATACGAGGCGTTGCTGGAACCACAGTCGCTACGGGCGGGAGTGGTGTTGAGCTCGACTCTGGCGGCGATTTCGCTGCTGGAGGATTCGCGGCCGACGCTACTGGCGCGGCTTTCGGGCACATCGTTGACGACGGCGATTGTGCGCGAAGGGGTGCTGGCGGGGTATCGCTGCACGGAGCTTCCTGCAACGGCGGCTGAAATCACGCCGAACATGCTGTTGGAAGAGGTATATCCGCTGGCGGCGTATTACCAGGATACCTGGCAGGAAGGCATTCAAGCGGTGCGGGTGGCGGGGCTGCGCCGGCGGCTGCCGGAGTTTGTGCGCCCGCTGCAGGAAGAGTTCAAGTGCGACGTGGGGTCGCTGCTGAGCTCCGCCGTTACCGAGGGCTACTTGCGGAGCGATGCGAGGCCGCTGGCCGACCGGGAGCTGGACGGACTGGTCGGCTGGATGATGCACCGGAGTTGAAGGGGAAAAAGAAGATAGCGCCATGTACGTTCGCCTGAATCTTGCGACCAACCCACTCCTGAGCCACCGGCGATTTCTGGCTGGGTCCGCGGTGCTGTGCGTGGTGGGAGTGCTGTTGCTTTTTGGACTGGGATGGCGCGCTTACAACCTGCGCAAGGCGGAAGAGGACTTGAGAGCGAGAAGCAACAAGATCGAAAAGGAAATGGCGGTGGTGGAAGGACAGCGAAAGGAATTAGACCATTATTTCGCGCAACAGGAAGCGGCTGGATACCAGGATCACGCGAAATTCGTGGTGGGAGTGCTGCAGGCGCGGAGCATCAACTGGACGCAGATGTTCATGGACCTGGAGCGCACGCTGCCGGCGGGAGTGCGGATCGTGCACATTCAACCGAAGCTGGAGAAGGGGGTTGTGACAGTTCATTTCGTGGTGGGGACAAGGAGCGAGGCTGAGAAGCTGAAGTTGCTGAAGGCGTTTGAGAATTCCAGCGCTTTTTCGCACGTGGAGCTGTTATCCGAGCGAACCGCAAATCAGCCGGGCGGCGATCCGCTGACGGTTGAATTTGATGCGGAGTATTCGAATACGTAAATATGAACGAATTCAGGATAAAAAAGCGGCTGATTATCACGGGACTGGCGGTGCTGTTCCTGGTGGACGCGGCGTTGGAGTATCACAACATCAAGCTGTCGACGAGGGAAGCAAACCCGGATGTGGTATTGAAGTCGGAAGCCCGGCAAGTGGCATTGGTGAAAGCGGACGTCGAGCGGGCCAACAAAATCAAGGCGCGGCTCCCGGAAGTGGAGAAATACTTCGACCAGTTCGAGAGCACGTTGCCGCCGGCGGGGAAAGGCTATTCGGTGGTATCGCAGGAAGTGGGCGAAATTGCCCACGACACGCACGTCCAAGTGGATGACCTGAAGTTCCGGCAAAAAGAAGTGAACGGGCGCAACGTGGACGAAATCGAGCTGGAAGCGACGTTGGACGGTGATTATGCGGGGATTGTGCGCTTTCTGAACCGGCTGCAGCGCTCGAAGAACACCTATATCGTGGACTCGCTGGGATTGGATTCGAATTCCGGCCAGGGCGCCGCCAAACAGGTTGTGCCGGGGGCAGTGAAAGTTGCGCTGCGCATGCGTTCTTATTTCAGGAAGACATGATGGCGGAGACGAAACAAAAGAAAGAGTTGATCGTGCTGGTGGTGCTGGTGGCGGTGGCGTCGTTGATCTGGTATCTGCACATGGGGGGAGCGGCGACGACGAACGTGGGAGTTTCCGCAGTCAATTATTCCCCGATCAATGCTCAGGACTATAATCCGATCATCAGCGGGCTGGCGAAGGCCCAGAGCACTGAATACAAGAGCGCGGGGCGGAATATATTCGTGATGGGTGCGGCGCCGGTGGAAGCGACGAAACAAGGGCCGGTGAAGGCGCCGTTCGTTACGTACAACCAGCCGCAACCGCCCCCACCGCCTCCGCCCGCCCAACTGCCGATGGTGTTTTTTGGGTATGGAATGCTGCCCGTAGGCGGGGCCCGGCAGGCGTTTTTGAAGGAGGAATCGGGCGATGAGGTGCATATCGTCAGCGAAGGCGACGTGGTGCTGAATCACATCCGGATACTGCACATCGGCAACGACCGGATCGATTTTGAGGACACCACTACAGGCCAGAAAGGCTCGAAGAACCTGGAGGCTGCGCCAGCGGCATGAAGCGGTTGGATCCAATTCGCGGGAAGATGCGCGGGCAAGAGGGGTACGCACTGAGCCTGGTGGTGTTCCTGATGGCGCTGGTGGTGATTGCGAGCGTGGCGGTGGCTCCCAATATCATCACGAACGGGCGGCGCGATAAAGAAGAAGAGATGATCTGGAGGGGCAAGCAGTATGTGAGAGGAATCCGACTGTTCGTGCGGTACTACCAGACTCACGGAGGCACGACTCGCTTTCCCACGTCCATGGAGGATCTCACGAAAAATAAAGTGGGCATTCGATTCATGCGGCAGGCGTATAAGGACCCTGTGAATGCCGTGGATGGTTCGTGGCGGCTGATTTATGTTGGACCGAACGGGCAATTGATCGGGAGCCTGAAGAGCCGGCCGCTGGGGCCGGACGGGCAACCCATTCCCGGCTCGAGCGGGGGCGGAGGGTTTGGATCGTTGTTCGGTAATCCGCAAACTTCGTCGGGAAACGGATCTTCCTTCGGTAGCTCTTCGTTTGGGAATTCTTCTTTCGGGAGTTCCTCGTTCGGCGGCTCGTCCGGGAATTCGTCGTTCGGAAATTCTTCCTTTGGAAGTTCGTCGTTCGGGAATTCGTCGCAGAATAATGGCGGCAACGCGAGCGGCACGAATTCGTCCGCACAAACGCCCGGGCAGGGAACGACGGACAGCTCGATTTCGGACCCGATGTCCACGCCGCAGCCGATTGCAAATTCGGATGGGAGCACGGATGTGGTTGGCGGAAACATCATCGGGGTGGGAAGCAAAGTGAACAAGGCTTCGGTGATCTGGTACGACAAGGCGAAGAATTACCGGCAGTTCGAGTTTATCTGGGATCCGTCGAAGGAATCGGTGAACGGCGGAGTCGCCCCGACGACGATCATCGGCACACCTCCGGCGATTGGGCAGAATGGCTCAAATTCGATCTTCAGCAGCCCGACGGGAAACAGCGGAACCGGGCAGCAACCCCCAGGGACAGCTACGGGCAATCCGAATGTCGGCAGCGGGAGCAATCCGATGCCTGGGCAGCCTCCGCAGCAATAAGCACACTTCCATTCGCGCCTGCAGCGCCAATCACACTTTAATTTTGCGGAAGAGAAAGCCCTGTGGACGAACCTGGGGCCGACGCGGCATCGGCTTTCAATTTGGCGTAGGTTTTCGCGATGCGCTGGACGTACTTCATCGTTTCGAGATAGGGGGGGACGCGGCGGCCGTATTTGTCAACGCTGTCCGGACCGGCATTGTAGGCGGCGAGCGCGAGGGTCAGGTCATTACGATATTTCTTGAGCAGATCGCTTAGGTAGTGGGTTCCGCCATCGATGTTCTGGCTCGGGTCAAAGGCGTCCTTCACGCCCATGAGTTGGGCGGTTCGCGGCATCAACTGCATCAAGCCGCGAGCGTTTTTGGGTGAAACCGCCTTGGGGTTGAAATTGGATTCGATGGAAATCACGGAGTGGATCAGATTGGGATCGAGATTGTAGCGCGCTGCGGCATCGTGGATCAGTTTCTGGAAAGGCGTTTTTTCGGTTAGCGGCTCGGTGCTGGGTTCGAAAATTTCTTCAGGCTCGATGGCGACGATGTCCGAGACCGGGACTTCGGCGACGCCACCCTGCACGTGCAGGCGGTAGCGGTCGCCGAGGATTTCGTAGCCGGTGACGTTGAGACGGGCGCCGTTGCGGAGAACGACGTAGTCGGCGCGGGCGGGCCCGCCGGCGGCCAAGAAGAGCATGCCCACGGCGGCGTATTTGGCGAGGCTCAGGCGCACTCAGGCAACTCCCGCAGGGCGAAGCGTTCGATGGCCGCGGCGACCCCGTCATTGTCGTTTGTATGGGTGACGTGCCAGCCGCGTGTTTTCAGTTCTGGCACGGCGTTTTCCATGACGACGGGAATCCCCGCGAAGGTGAGCATCTCTTCGTCGTTATGGTTGTCGCCGATGGCCAGGATTTCTTCGCGGGAAATGCCGCGCAAGGCAGCCCATTCGGCCAGCGCCACTCCTTTGGACACCCGCGGGTTAAGCACATCGATCATCGAAAAATCCTTGCTCTCGTATGCGGTCACGGCCAGGGAGAATTCTTCCACAAATTGGACGCTGCGGAGGGCGTGTTCGGCTGCCCGCATGATCTGAACCGGCCCGGAGAGCATCACCTGGATGGGGTCTTCGGTGAGGCAGGTTTCGAGGGGCTTGGATTCGCCGAGGAAGGGCTTGTTCCACTTGTAGTAGGCGCCGCGGATGCCGTCTTCGAGGTCAATCGTTTCCATCATGACCTGGTTGGCGAGGGGACGGTCGAAGACGACGGAAGTGGATTGGCGCCAGGGTTGAGTGGACTGCAGGACGCGGAGCGCGGTGTCGCAGGGAAGCAGGTGGCGGACCAGGGTTTTGCCGTTCTTGGTGCGCACCAGCGCGCCGTTGTTGACGATCATGGTCAACGGGGAGTCGATCTGTTGCGCGACCGGCATGGCAAAGTCGTAGCGGCGTCCGGTGACGAGAGCGACTTCGATGCCGCGGCGGGTGGCCTCGGCGATGGCGGAGCGGTTGCGCTCGGAGACGAGAAAGCGACTGTTGAGCAGCGTGCCGTCGATATCGAGGGCGATGAGTTGCACGGGCATCTTTCTATTTTAGCGCGGTTTGTTGATCTTTGGTGGAGAGCCCGAGCTTAAGTGAATCGTCCCGATACACCGGCGCGAAGAAGAAAAAGCAGATCCCTCACCAGCAAAAGACGCTGGTTCGGGATGACATTCGGGGTGGGGGCGTCGAACGGGTGAGGGAAAACGCGTGTGTTAGACTTTTTTGCATGGCTACCCACCGGCTGTATTACGAAGATTCTTACCTGCAAAATTTTGAGGCGCGCGTTTTGAGTTGTTCACCGGCGGAGCCGGTGCGGGGAGCATCCGGCATGCAGCCGGCGTGGGAAGTGCTGCTGGACGAGACCGCGTTTTATCCGACTTCCGGAGGGCAGCCGAACGACCTGGGATTGCTGGGAGACGCGACGGTGCTGGATGTGCGCGACGAAGAAGATGGCATCGTGCACATTGTGGACCGCGAGTTGGAGCCGGGCAGGGTGAAAGGTTGCGTGAACTGGCCGCGGCGATTCGACCACATGCAGCAGCACACGGGGCAGCACCTGCTGTCGGCGATGTTTCAGGAGCGGTTTGGATTGGCAACGGTGTCGTTTCACCTGGGGACGGAAATTTGCACCATCGACCTGAAGGGCGGCGAGCCTTCGAGGGATCAACTGATCGGGGCGCAACGCGCGGCGAACAAGGTGATTTTCGAGGATCGGCCGGTTGCGGTGCGTTACGGAACGCGGGAGCAACTGGCGCGGCTTGGAGTGCGCAAAGAGGTGGAGCGCGAGGGACTCTTGCGGGCCATCGAGATTGAAACGGCGGATTTGCAACCATGCGGCGGGACGCATGTGAAATCCACGGGACAGATTGGGATGATTCTGGTGAGGGGCTGCAGCAAGGTCCGGCAGGATTGGCGCGTAGAGTTTGTGTGCGGGCGGCGCGCGGAGAAGTTGGCGACGGAGGATTTCGAACGGGAGCGAGCGCTGACGGGCGTGCTGGGTGGCGCGTTGGAGGAGTTGCCTGCGGCGGCGGAGAGACTGGCGGCCGAGCGCGATGCGCACTTCAAGAGTTTGCGGGCGGCGTTGCAACAGTTTGCAGGTTTGTGGGGGGCGCAGTTGGTGGCCGCCGCCCCTGTGATGGGGAACGGGGTGCGCGTTGTATCGCAGCTTTTGCACGGGGCGCATCCGGAGTTGTTGTTGCCGCTGGCGACGGAGATTGCGAAGAACGAGCGGACGGTGGCGCTGCTGGTGCTGGAGGAGTCCGGACAGTTGGTGTTCGCGCAGCATCCGGGGGCGGGTAAGGATTTGGGCGTGGTGTTGAAGAGCGTGTTGGCGGCGCATGCGGGGAAGGGCGGAGGGAATAAGGATTTTGTGCGGGCGAAGCTGGCGGACGCGGGCAATTCGGCGGCGGCGCTGGAGCTGGCGAAGGCATTGGTTGCAGATTGAATATTGGAATGCGGGGTGAGTTTATGCCAAAAGGCGCCGCTGCCCGGGTCGGGGCCGCTCCAGAGGCGAGTAGGGATATAGGCTGGGCCACCTAAAGGTGGCCGCTACGGGGCTAGCGTAAGAGGGATTTGGATTTGAGGACTGTTAGAGCGCGCTGGAGGGGGGATTTTTGGTTGAGCCAGCGCTTTTCGGTTTCGAGAAGGACGCGGCGGCCGAGGGAGGCGAAGAGGGCGCGGGCTGCCGCGGGCTTGGTGTTCGCGGTGTGAAGGAAATCGAGGAAGGCCTGCGGTTGTTGCGGGCCCACGGCGAGGATGCCGAGGCCGTGACCATGTTCGAAGTTGAAGCTGGGAAATTTTGACGAGAGCTCGGCCCAGAGCTGGTGAACGCCAAAGTCGTGTTGTGTTTCCATGGTGTCGTGAAAGAGGACGACGGCGCGGTCGCTGAGCTTGGGGTGCCAGGTTTCGTAGTCGGATTTGACGGCGTCATAGGTGTGTAGGCCGTCGATGTGCAGCAGATCCACGGAGGCCGCCGGGATGTGGGGAAGGGCCTGGTCAAACGTCATGCGAAGCAAGGTGGAAAACGATTCGTAGCGGCGATGGAATTTGTGCAAATCAAGATAGACGGATTCCTTGTAGTAATGGGCGTGAGGGTCGCCGAGCCAGGTGTCAACCGCGTAGCAACGGGTGGGGAGTTTGAGTTCGGCGACGGCCTGGCAAAACGCGCAATAAGAGACGCCGTGCTGGGTGCCGAGTTCCACCAGGGTGCGTGGTTGCAACATTTCGATAAGGGCCATGGCAAAGGGGACGTGTTCGGTCCAGCTGGATTTTTTGTGAAGGCGAACGGGGAAACGGTAGAGGAGTTGCCAGTCGAGAGGGTTGAAGTCGGCGGACATGTTTCCATAGTACATGAGGAGGCAGGTCTTCTTAGTGGACGAGCGGAGGCCACTATGAAGAGAGAGTCCTGTCTGGCTGGGAGAAGCTTACGGAAAAAGCAGGTTCCTCACCCCGTTCAAAAGGCGAACGGAGTTCGGAATGACACATTTGATGTGGGGTCCGCAGTCCGTTAGAAGAAGCGGGTGCGGACGCGGTCGGGCAATTTGACGAGGTCGACTATGGTTAGGAAGTCGATGGTTTTGAATTCGCGGTCGATGGCGGGGGGACCGCAGATGCGGCCGGAGATTTCAAGATAGGCGCGGAAGAGGCGCGGCGGGCGGGTGGATTCAACGGGCGCTCCGGTGGACTGGCAAGCCTGGCCGGGCTGAGGATTGGTGCGCAACGGCGGGTCGATCAGATACTTATCCCTGAGCGCGTCGTACATGGCCATGCCGTAGTTTTCGTCCTGGGAAGTGATGGAGCTGCAGCCGATGAGGTAGCGCGAATCGTTGCGGGTGGCATAGACGGCGATGCCCTTCCAGAGTGCGTGGAGGACCATGATGTTGCGGAAGTCGACGTGAACGCAGGCGCGGCCCAGCTCGAGCATTTCACGGCGCACGGGTTCGTAAACGGAGAAATCGAAAATTTGGTTGCCGTAGTAGCCGAGATTCCTGCGAGCCACTTCGCCGGTTTGCAGGCGATAGGTGCCGACAAGCTTGCCGGACTCGAGCTCCGTGACCATCAAGTGGTCGCAGAAATTGTCGAAGGGATCGATGTCGAGGTGCTCGCGCTCGGAAATGGACAGGCCTTCGCCCAGCTCCACATTGAAGACGGAATAACGCAGGCGTTGGCAGGCGATGAGGTGGTCAGGGGATTGCGCGAGGCTGACTCGAAAAAGGGAAGTTTCGGTTAAGAGAGGGTCGCTCGTTACCGTTTTCACAGTTGACCTCTGGCTGCTGACAGTTTCCCGTGAGCTAAGTTTCGGCAATGTTTCAACCAGGTTATTTTCGCGCTCAGACTGTGTACCGATACGCTGCCTACTTTTCCCCTTCGCTCAATTTTACTCAGATGGAACCGCAAAGGAAAGCAACGAAAATCGTTATGTCCAATATAGCTTTTGGTGCATCTAAACTGCGCTCGGCAGAGAGGGTGCTTGTCCATAACGCTTCGGGGGAATAGTATGTCTTCCCTTGGCATGGCTGCTTTATGAGGATGTGGAGGTAAGGAGGATTCCCTTCAGGTGGGAATTCCCCGGGCAGCGCTGAACCTGGTGTAGTGGTCCCGCATGCGGACATTCTATCGGTCCGCAGCCAGAGTATGGGAAGACTCGGTGTCTCCATGGGGGGCAGCATGAATTTCATTTCAAAATACAAATTCTGGATTGGTGGAGCAGTTTTCCTGGTGATTGTGGGCCTGGTGATCGGAGCGGCGCGGCCAAAGGGCGTTTCGGGTGCGCCTTCGGGTGCCCCCACGGAGGTAGAAGTTGTCCAGGTGCAGCAGCGGGACGTGCCGATCTACGGTGAGTGGATTGGGACGCTGGACGGGCTGACGAACGCAGACGTGCGGGCGCAGGTGACCGGCTACATCATGAAGCAGGATTATCAGGAAGGCGCATTCGTGAAGGCAGGGCAGCTGTTGTTCCAGATCGACCCTCGGCCCTTCCAGGCGGCGCTCGACCAGGCGGAAGGGCAACTGGCGCAATCGAGGGCATTGCTTGCGAACTCGCAGGCGGTGCAGGTGCGCACGCAGTTGGATGTGGAACGCTACGGCCCACTGGCGAAGGAGCAGGCAGCGAGCCAGCAGGATCTGGACAACGCAGTTCAAAATAATTTGGCGGCCAAAGCGACAGTGCAGACCGCGGAGGCGCAGATCAGGAGCGCCGAGGCAACGGTGGAGACGGCAAAGATCAATCTGGACTTTACGCGGCTGGTGGCGCCGATCGACGGTATCGCGGGGCAAGCGCAGTTGCAGGTGGGAGCGCTGGTGAATCTGAGCAGCGGGCCGGTGACTTCGGTTTCAACGGTCGACCCGATCAAGGTTTATTTCACGGTGAGCGAGACGCAGTATCTGGCTTGGAGGAAGCGGTTTCCGACGGAGAGCAGCCGGCTGGAAGCGGACAAGAATTTGCGGCTGGAATTGATTCTGGCGGACGGGTCGGTGTATGCCCACACGGGCACATTCTATTTTGCGGACCGGCAAGTGGATGTGGGGACGGGCGCGATACGGCTCGCGGGGCTGTTTCCGAATCCGGGGAATATCTTGCGGCCGGGAGGGTACGGAAAAGTGAGGGCGGTGATTCGGATGCAGAAGGACGCGCTGGTTGTGCCGCAGCGCGCGGTGAGTGAGCTTCAGGGAGGCTACCAGGTCGCGGTGGTGGGCCCAGACAACAAGGTGAGTATCAAGACGGTGACGGTCGGCGACCGAGCCGGGAGCGATTGGGTGATTTCGGATGGGCTAAAACCCGGAGAAAAAGTGATCGCCGAGGGAATTCAGAAGGCACGGCCCGGAGCGCTGGTGAATCCGAAGCCCTTTGGCACGCAGGAAACAAAGGGAAAATAAGCCATGTCAAAATTCTTCATCAATCGACCCATTGTCGCCATAGTGATTTCCATTGTCATGGTGCTTATCGGCTCCCTGACGATCCTGGCCCTGCCGGTTGCTCAGTTTCCGAATATCGCGCCGCCGGAGATTCAAATTCTCGCTACTTATGTCGGCGCCGACGCGCAAACCCTGGAACAAGCCGTGGCCACGCCGCTCGAGCAGCAAATGAGCGGCGTAGACAACATGAACTACATGTATTCGCTGAATACCACGGGAAACTCGTCGACGACCTTGATCGTCGATTTCGATGCGAAGACGGACCCCAACAACGATTTCATTCTCGCACAATCTCGCGAGACGCAGGCCGCCTCGCAGCTTCCCGTGGACGTCAACAATTATGGGATCACGGTGCGCAAATCCCCCACTGCACCGTTGATATTGTTCGACCTCTACTCTCCCAAAGGGACTTATGACGCCACGTTTCTGGCCAACTACGCCTACATCAATCTCGTCGATCCCCTGCTCCGCTCATACGGTATCGGTATCGTCAATGTGTTCGGCGCCGGGCAATACGCGATGCGCATGTGGGTGAAACCCGACCAATTAGCGAAGCTCGGGGTTACGGTCCCAGAGATTATCAGCGCCGTTCAGGCGCAAAACACCGTCAATCCGGCCGGAAAAGCCGGCGGCGAGCCTGCCCCCAAGGGCACGGAATTTACCTATGCGGTTCTCGCGCAGAGCCGGCTCGTTTCGCCGGAAGAGTTCGGAAAAATCGTGGTACGTGAGAACCCGGATGGCGGTATCGTTCGTGTCAGCGATGTGGCCCGCATCGAGTTGGGGTCGCAGGACTACAGCATAGCCGGGCGCTTCAATGGGAAGCCCAGCGCCTGCCTTGCGCTTTATCAGATTCCGGGCTCGAATGCGGTTCAGGCTGCCGCCGCGGCGAACAAGCTGATGGCGCTGATGAAGCAGCGCTTTCCAGATGACCTGGACTATGTCGTTGCCCTGGACACTACGCGGGCCGTCACCGAAGGCATCAAGGAAATTGTGATCACCCTGTTGATCGCGCTGGCCCTGGTCATCCTTGTGGTCTATATCTTTTTGCAGGGCTGGCGCGCCACGCTGATTCCACTTCTTGCCGTGCCCGTCTCGCTGATAGGCACATTCATACTCTTCCCGGTGTTCGGTTTTTCCATCAATACGCTGTCGCTCTTCGGCCTGGTGCTGGCGATCGGCCTGGTGGTGGACGACGCCATCGTGGTGGTGGAGGGCGTGGAACGCCACATTGAAGAAGGCATGACGCCGAAGGACGCGGCGTTAAAAGCGATGGAAGAGCTTTCCGGCCCCGTGGTCGGAATCGCACTGGTGCTCTCGGCCGTATTCGTGCCGACGGCGTTCATTCCCGGCATCACCGGCAAGCTCTATCAACAATTTGCCGTCACCATTGCCATCTCCGTTTTGCTTTCCGCCTTCAACGCGCTCACTCTCAGTCCGGCGTTGGCGGCGCTGCTGCTCAAGCCAAAGAAAGAGAGCGGCGGATTGCTGCGAAAATTCTTCGACTGGTTCAACCGGGTTTTCGATCGCGCCACCGAGGGTTATGTAGGCTGGAGCGCCGTCCTGGTGAAGAAAACCGCGGTAGTCGTGGTGCTGCTGGTTGTTTTTGCCGCGGCAGGCGGCTTTTTCGCCAACCGCGTCCCAACGAGTTTCCTTCCCGACGAAGACCAAGGCTACGCCTACGTTAGCATGCAACTTCCGAATGGCGCTTCGCTCGAGCGCACGAATGCTGTCGTCGAGCAAGTCGAAAAAGTCATCATGAATACGCCTGGTGTTGCGCAGTCCACCTG
>DATHMM010000105.1:0-9382 GCA_035487095.1 Candidatus Sulfotelmatobacter sp. | reverse complement strand
ACCGCGGTGTTGAACCACATCAACGTCGGAATTCGCACGGGAACCCAGCCGCCGTGTCCCCGGCGAAGCAGGAAGGCGCTGGCCAGCGCCATGAAAAACATCAGAATCGAAACGATGCCCAGCGCCATCCCCGTGTAATAGCGCTTGGGCGAGGAATTTTCGCCGCGCGGACGCTTGCCATTGTCGCCGCCGCCATTGCGGCCGTTGGGCGGAAGATTCCCTCCCCCGCCGCCGTTTTTTTTCTCGATGATTAATTCGATTTCAGGTGTTGCGATTGAGCCCGGCATGACATACCTTTCCTTGCGCTAACGCACTTTCTGGGCCAGCAGCTCGGGCGCGACGTGCTGTGGAGCGAAATCACTGGCGAGTCCCTCGGGGAACTCGTACGCCCCGCGATAAACGGTCGGCCTGGCGTTGGCAAAATTGCTTTCCGGGGCCGGCGAAGCCACACTCCATTCGAGTGTCGTAGCGCGCCAGGGGTTATCCTCTTCCTGAGAAATTTTCCGCCGGACGAGCGCCTGAACGAAATTAATCACAAACAAAACTTGTGCAAAGACCGTGCAGATCGTTGCCACCGTGACCAGGGTGCGAATCGAAGCCCCGGCGGAAGCAAGCGCGGCGCGCTGCTCATCCGGCAACAGGTTTGACTGCGTCAATAGTCCGAGCCAGTGCATCGGCATGAAGATCAGGTAGACGCCGGCAAAGGTGATCCAAAAATGCGCCTTGCCCAAAGGCTCGCTCAGCCGGCGGCCAAAAAGTTTCGGGAACCAGAAAAACAGGGCCGCAAGAATCGCAAACGTCGCCGCCACGCCCATCACCAGGTGGAAGTGGCCGATCACAAAATCTTCGCTCACAGCCGCCGTGCTCAAATCGTGCCGCGCCAGGAAAATTCCAGAGAGTCCCCCGGCGATAAAAAGCGAGATGAAGCCGATGGAAAAAAGCATGGAGGTGGTGAGCTGCAGGCGCGCTTCCCAAAGAGTGCCGAGCCAGCTAGCCAACAAAAATGCGGCCGGCACGCCGAGCGAAGATGCCAGCACCGCAAAAACCAGCGGGGCGTAGGGATTCATGCCGGTGGCGAACATGTGGTAGCCCCACACACAGAAGCCAATCAGTCCGACGCCGCACAGCGCAAGAACCACCAGGCGTTCCTTCCACACAGGCTTGCGCGAAAATGTGGCCACCAAATGCGTGATGATCCCGAAACACGGCAGCATCGCCACATACACTTCGGCTTGCGCGAAATACCAGAACAGCCGCTGCCAGAGTATCGGCAGGCTCCCCTGGCGCACCAGATTTTGCGGCTGCGCGGCCAGGAATGAAGCGTCGCTAAAAAACTGCGAGCCGAGCACCCGGTCGGACAGCAGCGCGGTGCAGCCCGCCAGCAGCACGCTGAAAATCAGCATGCTGAGAATGGAATTCAGAAACCATGCCCAGACAGTCACCGGAAGCCGCGGCAGGGTCATGCCCTCGGCGCGCAGGTCGATCGTGGTCACGGTGAAATTCAGCGCGCTCAACAAAGCAGCAAGCGAGAAGATTGCCGCGCTGGCCAACCAAACATTGATTCCAGTTTCCGGCGCGTAGAAAAACGAGGCGGCCATGCCGCCCAGGGAGGCCACGGTCAGCCAGAAGGAGAGCAGATTCAGCGTGGGGAACGCCATCTCCGAAGCGCCGATCTGCAGCGGCAGCAGATAATTGCCGAAGCCAAGCTGCGGCGCCGCGGTCAGCACAAAGAAAACCATCAGCGAGCCGTGCAGCAGGCGGACCGCGGCATAGCGTTCGGGAGAATTTTCAAACCCATTCAGAAACGGGATCGCGGTATCGGGCCAGGAACTGTGAACGCGCAGCAACGTGGAAAGAACGACGCCTACGAGGACGCTGGCGAGGGCGAGCCAGAGATATTGCAGTCCAATGGTTTTGTGGTGAGTGGAAAAGACATACCGCGCAAGGAAAGGGGCACGGGTGGGTTGGGGCGCGCTGGCGCCGTCGTCGTGAGTGACCATCTTCTATTGTGTTCCGCCATCGGCGGCACTCTGAACCTAAGCCCGTATCTTAGCGCCAAACCGCAGAATTGCAAGGCGCGGAAACCGCGGTGTCGGTCTGTTTCCGATTAACAAGTCCATCAAAAGTCAGTCTAACCGCCCGAAGGCCGCGCCACCCATGACGCGACAGTTCCTGCTGTTTTTGTCAGCGCACTTGTGATTAGTGACAAAACCTATTGCTACCACCTCCTCCTCTCTGCTACTGGCGGAACTCTCCACGATCCTGACATGCCTGACATCGTGGTCTTTCGTGACCCATAATCTGACCCGAGCTGTGAAGGGGTGAGGAATTATCTGTCTACCGACTACGGCAACAAATACAACATCCTTTTCGGGAAGGCATGATGGCCTGACCGAAGATTCGAGAACCCAATCGGGACCGTGGAGCACCGCGACTCGATCCTTGTGGTTCTTGAGTGCCGATAACTGGGTACAAGTGAATAAGGGTGCAGCCGCGGATGAGGAAGGTTGGGGCTCCTGCTTCGGGACGAGATGAGATTTGGATTGAAGTCTTACGGAGCCAAATAAGGCCAATGCGACGCACACCAAGAGGAACCGCCAGACTCTGCTTTTACTTATTACTCTGCGCAGCAATTCCATCCTGTTATCTTAGACACCAGAACTAGAGGCGGGTTCCACATCGCCTTACGCGTATCCCAAGGCTGTCAGCATGAACTAACTTCTGGCTATTCGGGTAATCGGAGACTGACGCACTATCAAAATCGCAAGCGGATTATTGAAACTGCTTCTGGAATGTGGCGAATTGTTCGCGGAGGGTGTTCAGTTCCCTTCTTAATTCCACAATTTCGGCTTCGAGTTGCGCGACTCGGTCCCCATCCATCGAAGTTTTGGCCGAGCTTTGCGATTCAGCGGCGTGCTCCATTGCCGTGTGTTCCGCGGGCGCGGCGTCGCCGGAGAAGAGATGCATGTAGCGCGACTCTTTGGTCCCCGGTTGGCGCGGGAGAATCTTCGCCAGCGGCGGCTCGCGACGCATCAGGAGATGCAGCGCGGAATGCACCGCTTCCAAATCCTCGAAGGCGTACATGCGCTCGGCCCGCGTGCGGAGTTCGCCAGGCGTTTGCGGCCCGCGCAGCAGCAGAACGCAGAGCACGGCGATCTCGTGGCGATGGAAATTGTAAAGTTCGTTGAGCCGGTGCTCGAATTTGGGGACGCGCGAATCGCCGCCCGCGGAGCGCACCAGCGCCTGATCGGAAAGCGAGCGCAGCGCCTGGCGCACGGCCTCTTCGTCCAGCGTCATCACGGGATCACGATTGGATTTCTGGTTGCACGCGTTGACCAGCGCGTTCAGGGAGAGCGGATAATATTCGGGCGTGGTGCTTTCTTTTTCGACCAGCGCGCCCAGCACGCGCGCCTCAACATCCGATAGTTGCAGGGCCATGCCAAAATCATAGCAGGAGCCTCCAGCAACTCGAAGCCGCTGGCTCGCGGACAGTGGGGATTATGGCTGGGAAGGACGGTCAGCCTACGGGCTTGCCGGCTTCGTCGATGCGTTTTCCGCGGGTGGTGGCGCAGTCGGCTCCATTCCAACCACCTCGTATTCGCCCATTTTCTTGTCGCCGTCCGGAACTCCGACGAGCATGCGATCCTTCTTTATTCTCACTACGACTTCGTGGCCAATCGGCAGAATCACTGGGTGCTTCATGTTCATTGGCCGAATGCGATAGTCGATAGCATCGGTTCTGACCAGATATTGGGGACACATCTTTTCCGTGGCATGCACGTCCGTAATGCCCACTGAGGCCCAGAACGAGCCAAGACCCGAAAGTCCCTTTTGTTTCGCCCCGCAAGGGACAGCGTCCATTTTCTCGAGCATGCCCCGATCCGGCGGGTTTTTCTTCTTGGCTTCGGCGCCGGGGACCACCAGGACAACCACGACCAAGGCCAGACTGAGTGGAATCTTCATCTTCATCACGCCTCCTTCATTGAACTCACGGCTTTCGCAGGATCGCGACCGAGCCTGCTTCTTGCCCGGTCGCGAACCAACCAAATGCTTCCCGCCTGGCAGGCTGAAATCCGCCTTCCAGCCGGGAAGCAAATCAACATGGGTAAGGCTAGGGTTTGGGTTGAGCCGTCGCCGGGGCCGTGGCGGTTTTCGCAGGTGAGGTCTGCGTGTTGAATTGCTGGGTGGATTTAACGAAGCCCTGAGGATCGGCCATCAGCCCTTGCCGAACTTCAGGATGAGCATTCAAATACGCCTGAAGTTCAGGATGGTTGTGGACGTATTCGTCTTTCTTGACAACAGACGCATCCTTGTCGAGGTCCCGCGAGATGTCCATGTGATGCCCCAAAAACTCGCCGAACTGGCGGTGAGCCGCGTCAGAATCGCCGCGCTGCGCTTCAGCGCGGTCATAGCGGTTCTCCTGGCGCATGAAGGCGTTGGGATTTTGCTGCACCTCTTCGCGGACACCCTGGTGGTCCTGAAGGTAGGCTTGCAAAACCGGATGTTCCTTCAGGAACTGCTGGTTATCGAGCAGCGAGGGATCCTTGCGGACCTGCTCGGCAACTTCACGATGCTTGTCGAGAAACTGGTCGAAGCTCGCCAGTTGCCCGTGCGTCGGGTCCAGATCGCGCGAATCTTCCCGCCGATCGTAGCGTCCTTCCTGAACCATGAAGGCGTTTGGATTTTCCTTTAGAGCGTTGCGGACGCCGGTGTGATCCTGCAAGTACGCCTGCAGCTCTGGATGGTCTTTCAGGAATTGCTGGTTATCCAGCAGGGATGGATTCTTGCGGACCTGCTCGGCGATTTCGCGATGCTTGTCGAGAAACTGGTCGAAGCTCGCCAATTTCGCGCGCGTCGCTTCGCGGGTGGCCGCGTCTTCCTGCCGGTCATAGCGGTTTTCCGCGTGTACGAAGGCGGTTGGATTTTCCTTCACCTCCTCACGCACACCGGGATGATTCCACAGATATTTTTGCAAGTCGGGATGGTCCTTCAGGAACTGCTGGTTATCCAGCAACGAGGGATCCTTGCGGACCTGCTCGGCGATTTCGCGATGACTGTCGAGAAACTCGTCAAAGTTGGCGAGTTCCTTTCGCGTGATGTCGCTGTCCTGCGCGGGCCGGCTGGTGTTTTGTGGATTTGAGCCGGACGCGGATTGTGCCCCTGCAAATGTACCGGCCAGGAAAAACATCGTAATACCAGAAATGGCCGGCCACTTTTTGAATTGCACTCGATTCGTTGTCATCTGTCCATCCTCCTTTGAGGGGGATTTCACGCCTGCTATGTGGTGCAACCGGTATGCCGAACCGGCCAAAAATATAGGGAACTTCCCACGGTTCAAGAAGTTGCGACAAGGCCAAGAAAAGTGGAATCGGAAGAAGGGGTGGAAATACTACAATTCAGGGAAAGTTTTGCCATGCAGGAAATACCCTAGCAAAAAAATACACACGCAAAGCATGGAGAATTTATTGGAATTTGGTGCGGTCGAGTGGATTCGAACCACCACGGTATTGCTACCGCCAGCCCCTCAAGCTGGTGCGTCTGCCAGTTCCGCCACGACCGCACAGAGGTAAGGAATACATTGTAGCCGCGCCAGAGAAAACCGGCAAGGCGCGAACTCGCTACAACTTTGTAACACTTTCTGCCACTTGCCAGAACGGACGGCCCCGAAAAACCATTCGGGCCGCAAAAGACCAGCGTCGGATGGCGGTCCCTACAAAAATGAAGCAATCGCCTGAGGCGACATTACGGCTTGGCTGGCGCGGGTGCCGGCTGCGACTGCGCGGGGGCCGAAGACTGTGGCACCGCGGGAGCCGGAGTTACTGGCGCCGGTGTCGGAGCCGGGATCGTCTTCGCAGGCGCGGGCTTCGAATACTTCTCGAGGACCGAACTGCCGCCCACCGTTCCGAGGCTGCGGTCAACCTTCACCACCATCGCCAGCGCGCAAACCATGAACATGATCGCGCACCAGGTGGTGGCCTGCGAAAGAATCGTCGCCGCACCGCGCGGACCGAACGCCGTCTGGCTACCGGCGCCGCCGAACGCGCCGGCAAGATCGGCCGCTTTGCCGCTCTGCAGCAGCACCACGATGATCAGCACAAGGCAGTTGAGCACGAAGAAGGGCGTAAGCACGTAGCCGCCCCACGAAAAGTGAAATCCGATGTAAATGATCGCAAAGCCAATCAGCAGTGCGATCGTCCATTTCATCCAGCCTGGCATTTCCCGCTCCTCAAACTTATAAGATCTTGTTCCGCCCGCGCCTTGCGCCCGGTGTTCCTATCGCTTCCAGTCCTTCACGATGCTCGCGAACGACTTGGGGTCGAGGCTTGCTCCGCCAACCAGCACGCCATCGAGTTCCACCTGCGCCATCAATCCCTGAATGTTGTCGGGCTTGACGCTGCCGCCATAGAGAATCCTGAGGGCGGCTGCACGCTCGGCTGTGAACATTTCCGCCGCACACTGGCGAACGAACCGATGCACGGCCGCGGCAATTTCGGGAGTAGCCGTGTGGCCCGTACCAATCGCCCAGACCGGTTCGTAAGCTACCAGAATACGGGAGAATTCCTCGGGGGTCAACGCGCCCACACTCTCCTCGAATTGGCACTTGCAGATATTTTCGGTGCGTCCGGCCTGGCGGTCGGCGAGCAGTTCCCCGATGCAGACAATCGGAGTGAGGCCCACGGCGAGGGCAGCTTTGGTCTTCTTAAAGACCATTTCGTTGGTTTCGCCAAAAATATGGCGGCGCTCGGAGTGGCCGATGATGGCGTAGCGGCAGCCCGCTTCCACAAGCATTCCGGTGGAGATTTCGCCGGTGAACGCGCCTTCTTTCTCCCAGTAAACGTTCTGCGAGCCGATCGCTATGTGCGTGCCTTTCGTAGCTTCGACCGCGGCGGGGATGTCGATCGAAGGAGGAGCGATCACGACGTCGCAGTCCGTGACGCTCGCGGCCAGCGGATTGAACGCCGCGAAGAACGCGCGCGTTTCCGCTTGCGTCTTGAACATCTTCCAGTTGCCGGCAATCACCCGGCGCCGTTTGGAGAGAGTCATTTGTTGGTAAGGGCCTCCACGCCCGGAAGCTTGCGGCCGCCGAGAAATTCGAGCGAGGCGCCGCCGCCCGTCGAGATGTGCGAGATTTTTCCTGCAAGGCCGGACTGGTGAATCGCGGCCACGGAATCGCCGCCGCCGACAATGGATGTGGCCCCGGAAGAGGTGGCATCAGCCACAGCATGAGCGACAGCCAGCGTGCCCTTGGCAAACGCTGGCATCTCAAATACGCCCATCGGGCCGTTCCAGACTATGGTTTTTGCCCTGGCAATTTCCGCGGAGTAAGCTGCAATCGTTCTTGGCCCAATGTCGAGACCCATCTCATCGGCGGGAATCGCGGATACTTCCACAACCTTCGTGGGTGCGTCAGCCTTGAATTCCGGGGTAACGACATTATCCAGCGGAAGCATCAGCTTGAAATTCTTCCGTTTCACATTCAAAAGAATCTTGCACGCCAGGTCGAGCTTGTCTTCCTCCACCAGTGACTTGCCAATGCAGACGCCCTGCGCTTTCAAAAAGGTGTAGGCCATGCCGCCGCCGATGAGCATGGCGTCGGCAATCTTCATCAGGTTTTCGACCACTTCGATTTTGTCGCTGACTTTTGCGCCGCCGATGATGGCTACGAAGGGGCGCGTCGGGTTGCTAATTGCTTTGCCGATGTAGGCGAGCTCTTTTTCCATAAGCAAGCCGGCGGCGGCCTGCTTCACGAATTTGGTAATGCCTACGACGCTGGCGTGCGCGCGGTGCGCGGAACCAAAGGCATCGCAGACAAAGACGCCGTCGCAAAGCGCCGCGAGCTGCTTCGAGAAAGCCTCGTCGTTCTTCTCTTCCTCGGGATGGAAGCGCACATTTTCAAGGACAAGCACGTCGCCGTCCTTCAATGCCTTGCTTTTGGCTTCCGCATCGGGGCCAACACAATCCGCTGCGAACGCGACCGGCTTGCCCAACAACTCTTCCAGTTTTTTCGCCGCGGGTTTCAGAGAATATTTTGGATCAGGCCCGCCTTTCGGCCTGCCGAGGTGCGAAGCAAGCACCAGGCGTCCGCCTTTTTCCATCGCCAGCTTCAGCGTAGGTAGTGTCTCCCGGATGCGCGTGTCGTCGGTGACCAAGCCGTCTTTCAGCGGTACGTTGAAGTCCACGCGGATGAAAACGCGTTTGCCGCGCAGGTCGAGGTCTTGGATGGTGAGTTTGGTCATGAATTGGTCCGTGTTGAGTGTAATTAGTAATCAGCGATCAGTAATCAGTAAGCGGATAACAGCGATCAGCGATCAGATAACAGGAGGCAGTGCACCTCGCCTTGCTCTCGCGCTGGACGAGAGGTTCCTGCTATCTGTTATCTGATCGCTGCTATCCCTAATCTAGACTCGCAACCGCTCGTCAAAACTTCGACGCGAGCAGCTTAATCAAATCTCGGCAACGGCAGGAGTAGCCCCACTCATTGTCGTACCATGCCAGCACTTTCACGCAGCGGTCGCCGACCACCTTGGTGTATTCCGCGTCCACGATCGAAGAGTGCGAATTCCCTTTGAAATCGCAGGAGACGAGCTCTTCTTCCGTATAGCCGAGAATTCCCTTCAACGGGCCATTGGAAGCCGCTTTCAGCGCCGCGTTCACCGAATCTTTCGTCGCCGGCTTCTCGACGAACACGGTCAGGTCCACCACGCTGACGTTCGGCGTCGGCACGCGCATCGCGTACCCGTCGAGCTTGCCTTTCAACTCCGGGATCACCAGGTGCAGCGCCTTTGCCGCGCCGGTCGAGCTTGGAATCATGTTGATGGCCGCGGCGCGCGCCCGGCGCAGATCCTTGTGCGGCAAATCGAGCAGTTTCTGATCGTTGGTGTAGGAGTGGATGGTGGTCATCGTGCCGCTGTGAATCCCAAACGTTTCGTGCAAAACTTTGGCGACCGGAGCGAGGCAGTTCGTTGTGCAGGAAGCGTTGGAAATCACGTGATGCTTCGCGGGGTCGTAGGTCTTGTCGTTCACGCCGAGCACAAACGTGGCGTCGGGATCTTCCGCAGGCGCTGAAATGATCACCTTTTTCACCGGAGCGCGCAGGTGCTTCTTCGCTTCGGGTCCTTTGGTAAAGAGGCCCGTGGACTCAACCACGATATCCGCGCCGACGCTGGCCCAGTTGATTTCCGCCGGGTCCTTGACCTTGAAAACCTTGATGGCCTTGCCTTCGATGCTGATCGTGTCGTCTGTATGCGTGATTTTGTGCGGCAGATTCCCGAGCACGGAATCGTATTTCAAAAGGTGCGCGAGCGTCTTGGCATCCGTAATATCGTTGACGGCGACGAACTGAATGTCCTTGTCGTCGATCGCGGTGCGCACAATATTGCGG
>DATHMM010000104.1:0-21651 GCA_035487095.1 Candidatus Sulfotelmatobacter sp. | reverse complement strand
CCCGGGAATCTCCGGGGCACAGGGAACACAGCCCCACAGGACGCGCTCGCTCCGCGTTCTTTTCATTCACCGCGATGCGGACGCAATCGATAGTTGCCTTCAGGAACTAAAAAAAGGGCAGTTCACAGTCACTTCTGATTTTGTTTTGAACCTTCCGCAATGCGTGAAACAGCTCAAATCCCAAACATACGATGTCCTTCTCGTTGAGTTCCCCAGCCCAATCTGCAAGACCCCCGAAGCGATACACCTTCTTCATCAGATTGCACTGAATATCCCGCTCATCTTGTTGACCCCGCGGTTCGAACTGGAGTCGCTGGCCAAGCTTGGCGACCCGGGGTCTTTTGAATACGTCGCCCGCGAGCATCTGGCTCATATCTCTTCTGCCGTTCGGCGTGCCCTGAACGACAAAAAACTGCGCGACGAACTCGACGACGCCCGCAGAGCTTTGCAGCATTCCCAATCTCTCTACCGCGCCCTCGTTGACAACCCCGCTTATGGAATCTACCAGTGCGATTCCGACGGTGAATTGCTCGACGTCAATCAGGCCCTGGTAACCATGCTCGGCTACGATTCGAAAGATGCGCTCCTCGCGGCGAACCGCGCCTCGGTAATCATTCCAAATCTTCGCAAGAGTGTTCCGTTTACAGCGGGCTCCGGCGAGCGGCAACAAATTGAACCCGTCGAAGTCGAGTGGAAGCGCAAGGACGGCACAGCTTTGAAGGTCAGGCTGGGTGGCCGAGGTGCTTTTGACGAAAACGGCAATTTTGCACGTTACGAAATAATCGCCGTCGACATCACCGAGCAGCGAACCCTCGAGGATCATCTCCGGCATCAGGCCGACAGCGATTCTCTTACGGGCTTGGCCAACCATCGCCGTCTCTTTGAAGTCTTGCAGTCTGAGATCTGCCGGTCCAAGCGTACCGGCCGCGAATTCTCGCTCCTTTTGCTGGATCTGGATGAATTGAAAAAGATCAATGATCGTTTTGGCCATCTGACAGGTGACCGCTCCCTGTGCCGCCTGGGGCAAATATTGAGGGACTGCAGTCGTTCCGTAGATACCGCGGCTCGCCACGGCGGAGACGAGTTTGCCCTGGTTCTGCCAGAGACGGACTGGGCCTCCGCTACGCTGGTCGCGCGGCGTATTTGTGATCTTCTCGAAAGAGATGCCGAGAAACCTGCACTTTCCGTCAGTGTCGGATTGGCCAGTTTTCCCAAAGATGCTGCAACGATCGGAACACTCTTGTACGCAGCCGACAAAGCTCTCTACGAAATGAAAGCCGCCCAGCCTCGGGGCTCCCGTACAGCACAGTCTGCTTGAGATTGCTTGAATCGTTTGCTTTCGAACACACTCCGCGGGGAGCAAGAGTTCGAGCGGGACTCTTGCTATACCTTATCGAACATCAATTAAGGAGCTGGGGGCGCGGATTCGGTGCCGGGGCGAAAGTCCTGTCCAGGAGTTAAAACCGGCGATCTATTCCTGCCTCACCACGCCGGATGGCTTTGATTGCTTCAGTCGTGCAGCACCACACTCAATAGGGAAGTGTTCACCGTAAGCCCGCCGTCGTACTTGATGAACCCCAATTTCTTGAATTTGTTCATGAAAAAATTCACTCGCGGCCGCGTCGTTCCGATCATTTCCGCCAGCATTTCTTGCGATATCGGGGGCAGGACTCCATGGATCTGGTCCTCCTTGCCGTACCGCGCCAGCAACAAAAGCGTGCGCGCCAGGCGCTTCTCGCTCGAGTTGAACAGTTGATCGATCAAGTCCTCTTCCACGCGGATGTTTCGCGCCAGCATAAACGCAATGAACTGGTCGGAGAGGGCGTGCTGCTCGTGCAGCACCTTTAACATTTCATGCTTCTCGATCATATGTACCGTACTGCCCGTTATCGCGGTCGCCGTCCCCATGCGAACGGACTGGCCCGCCAGGCACCCTTCTCCAAAGAAGTCGCCGGGCCCAAGAATCGCCACCACTGCTTCTTTGCCCGCTCCGTTTACCACGGTGAGCTTTACACTTCCTTCTTGCAGGTACATTACGTTCTTGGCGGCCTCTCCTTGCGAGTAGACAACCTCCGCCCTTTCCACTTGCTTGATTTTCCGCGTGACCCCGGCGGAATCAAGAAACGCCTGTGCATTGAAGGAAACTGTTTTCCTTGGCGGGCCTTTGGAAAATACTTTTTTAGTCTGAATCATAGTTTTGTCAACCCCATCTGGAAAGGTGTGTGGTCACTCTCCTGCGCTTGCTGCCCAGCCGGCAGAAGGGGTTTCTTCGGCTTTTTATTGCTGGTTGCTGGATTCGGCTTGATAATTACTTCCGGCGGGATCTCTTCCTTAATGATTTTTTTGATGATCTCCAGGGGAACTTGCTCGAAATGAGTTCTTGGTTTTGCCATTTCAATTGCCTCTCTCACTGTGCACAAACTAGCAGGCTTAATGCGATACGGGTTAACTCTTTTGCAATCTTTAAAGCTGGAATCAGTCGCGACTATGCGACTTTGCTCGAAGCGAGAGAATTCGTTCTGCGCAGCGAGGTGTCTAATACGAGACATAATTTTGCTTGTGCCTCGCGTTACGATGACATACGATAGCGTTAGGTTAGTTTAACGCGCTCTTCAATGAGAGGATTTTATGGGGCGCACTGATCCGAAAGCCGTCCACATGCACTTCAAGACCATGATCCAGTCGGATGTGCCGCAGGGCCGTGAGGGAAAGCATAAGCTTATCGTGACCACGATCCTCAAGGACCTCGACCGTCTGGGCACCGATTCGGCGCTGAAGGTGCCATTGGCCGATTTGGCGCAAACCAAGGAAAAGGTCCGCTCTGCGCTGAATCGGGCCACTCGGAAAATGGGCCGCCGCGTGGCAACCGCCAGCGACGACGTATTCCTGTACGTGTGGAACGTCAGCAAGTAGCAAGAGGAGTCGGCAATCTCCCCCATTTAGCCCGCATCCAAAGCAGGCCTTCGGTTGTGCGGTCCAAACCAAGGAAATCTGAATTCACGCGAATTTCCGGGTTGTGTCTCAGCTGTGAGTGTGGAATGCCGCTCCGCAAACTGTCCTCAGTTGTTTCGCAGGACCTTGCGCAAGGATTTGTTCACTACCAATATCCCATCGTAATGAATGAACCCCAGCTTTCGGAACCGGTTCATGAATAGATTCACGCGTGGGCGGGTGGTGCCCACCATCTCCGCCAGAACCTGGTGGCTCACCATGGGAATCTGCGCCGACGCCGACCCATCCTTTTCCAGATGCGCGAGGCGCAGAAGAACGCGCGCAAGCCGCTGTTCGGCGTTGGAAGTCAGCAGGTCGGCCACATGATCCTGGTATTTCTTTAGGCTGGACAGCAGATAGCTAACCAGGGCGTTGGAAGCCTGAGTCTTCTTGCGGAGCAATTGCAGCATTTTGCTCTTTTTGATGGTACGTATGGAGCTCCCTGTCATCGCGACCGCCGTGGACATACGCAGTGGATATCCCGCCAGGCAAACTTCGCCAAAAAAATCGTGCACTCCCAGAATTGCAGTCACCGCGGAGGGCTGGCCCTTCGATCGCGTCGTAAGCCGCACCCCGCCGTGCTGAATGTAGAAAAGCGTAAAAGCGGGATCGCCTTGAGTGAAAATTTTTTGTTTATCCCGGTATTGCTCGACCTTGCCGCCAAGACTGTGGCCGGAGTTGAAAACGCCCAAATGGGATGCCAGCTGCCCCGTGTGATTCATCATTCGCTCCTCACAGATGTCGCTCTATGCGGTTCCATGCGTTCCCCCGCGTCTCTCTTGCTTCCAGGAGGAGACCCCATCCCACGCGGGCAGCTTACTTAACAGAAGAATACAGTTTCTCCATGTGTTCTTCCGATTCCTGGCGGCGCATGTAATTCGCTCGGACCTCTAGACCCAGCCGAATCATCCCGGCAAGTCCGCAGCCCAGCGTAATCCACAAAACACAAGTCATGCTCGTCTCTCCAATTCGTAGATTCTTCTCTGGGAAAAGCCCGGATTATCAGCGACCTTCCTCTTTCTTGATTTGAGTCTCCGTGGGCAAGCCGGGGTGTCCGCATCTGGCGGGGGTTCTCCCGCGGACAGTCTCATTGGGATCAGCCTACTCATGAAATCTTTCGCAATCTGTTCAAAAATGAACAGCGCCCTCTGCGCGAGTCCCATAGGATCTCCCTTGGACGGCGAGACAGAGCGATATCGACTGGTCTGGGCGGGTCAGGCGGTATCCGTCATTTCGCCGTCCTTCTTTTTTACCGCCCGAAACGATTCCTTAATTCAATCCATGATTCTGAAAGCCATTTTGCGCCCGTGGCTCCCCGGTCTATACCTTTTGTTTTTCGCTGCGTTCCTCTTTGCCCTCATTCGATATTCCTACCGCGCCAAGGAATTCCTGGCCTGCTGGCTAATTTTTTGTTCCCTCTTTGCTGCGCTGGCCCTGATCTCTCTGGGTATCGTATTCGCTTGTTTTGCGGGGCATTTTCTTCTGAAGTGGTTGAGCGTGGTGAAAACCGTCATTCCGGAGTTAGTGGAGGCCCTTCTGCAAGCTCCTCAAGCGCCTGTTTCAGGCTCACAAATTCTGTCCGCTGCGTCTCTTAACTTGCCCCTAGCCCCGTACTCACCTCTGATTGCCCTCGATTCCGCTCCTTCTCCTCTGTTCGAGGTCGCCCCTCTATCCGAAGACAATGTCCGAAACTGAACAGACAGCCTGCCGTGCGGGTTCTAATATGTGTTCGCCGCCCGAAACAATTGAATTGAACATGGCTAAATTAAGCGAATAGAGCAAGGAGCAGTACATTGAAAAACCATCAAGCAACATTGCTTTTCGCAGTCATTCTCGTCGCACCGGCTTTTGCTTCTGCCGATAACATTTCCGCTCATTCCAGGAGTGGAAACAGCCTTGTCTCTTTCTCCGAGGGGCTGGCGGACCAGCAAGACCTCAAGGGCAACTCCGCCCGATGCAATTTTCTAGTGAGCTCCATCAAGGAGGAAGGCTCAAAATCGAGTTCTTTCGCTCCCGCGTCCTTCAGCGAATTCGCAAAGGGCGAAAAGGGCGCCAATCTTGGTGCGTACCTGAGTACTGGAATGGACTCTGATGTCCGTCCGCCGAGGTTGGTCGATTTCGGCGGCAACCAGGGCGCTTCTTCAGAAACCAATAACGGCAAGGGCAAGGGAAAACCCAAAGGAGCAGGCGGGGACGGCGATGGAAACGGAAACGGAACGGGAGTTGGCAGCGGCGCCCCTGAACCTTTGATGCCGGTCCCTGAACCTGCTTCGCAAACGCTCGTACTCTTCGGCATGGCTGGCTTGGGGCTTTTCCTTTACCGGCGCAAATTGCTTTTGAACGCAATTTGATTGCGGACACGACGGTTCCCGCGTCCCTCGGCACGAGTTCATTCTGGATGTACTTGGGGAGCACCGTATGTATCGCCAAGAATCTGACAACGTGCAGACATTGCTGGCGGTGGAAGTTCAGCTGCTCGACATGATTTCCTCGGGCGCTCCACTGCCTCAAGTGCTGGACAGAATATGCACGGCGCTGGATGTGCAACTGGGCAATGTCGTGTCGCTGGTCTTGTTCCCCGATGACGGGGAGCATACTCTGCACACAATCGCGCAAAGTGCCACGCAGTTCGGGCTCACCCTATTCAGTTGCGTCGCGATCCTCTCGCCCAGTGAGGCATTTCTCGGCACGCTGGAAACATACTGCTGCTTTCCTCGCAAGCCCGCCTTCACCGAAAATGAGTTGATTGAGCGCGCAGTCCGCCTGGCCGCGCTCGCCATTCAACAGTACAACTACGATGTGGAGACCGAGAGTCGTTCCCTGGATTGGCTCGACGCGACGGGCAAACGTCCTCGCGAAGAGCCACCGTCGAGCAATTAGACAGCAGGATTTTCTGCCGGAAAGGAAACCGGCCTACTCCACGTCGGGGGTCTTAACTACACAGCCATGTACAAGCTCTTCTTTGGACTTCGCGAGAATCCTTTCAACATAAATCCAGACCCAAGATTTCTGCACCGAACCTCGCGCGTTCAAGAAGCGCTCGACCAGCTTACTTACGGGGTTCAGAACCGCAAAGGACTGCTTCTTCTGACCGGCGAAGTCGGAACTGGCAAGACCACCCTCATCAATCATCTCCTTGATTGGCTGCGCGAGCGGCAAATACCGACGGCATTCATCTTTAATTCTCATCTTAAACCAAACCATCTCTTCGATTTCATCCTCAACGATTTTGGAATTTCCACGGACTACCGCCTGGTAAGCAATATGCTCTTGGAGCTGAACCAGTGGCTGATCCAACGCTTCCGCGCCGGCTCCACGCCTGTTTTGATCGTCGACGAAGCCCAGGGGCTCTCCCTGGAATTGCTGGAGGAAATCCGGCTTCTACTCAATTTGGAGACCGCTTCTGAAAAACTTTTGCAAATTGTGCTTGTCGGCCAGCCGGAGCTGGAAGAGAAGTTGAAACGCCCGGAAATGCGGCAGCTTCGGCAACGGATTGCGCTGCGTTGCAACACCGCGCCTCTCACTTTTGAGGAGTCCCGGGGATACATCGCGGATCGGCTGCGTATCGCAGGCGCAGCGAGCGAGCCCATCTTCGACTCCGACGCCGTCGAAGCGCTGTATTATTATTCCCACGGAATCCCCCGGGTGATGAATCTGCTCTGCGAACACGCCCTCATCAACGCTTACGTGGAAGGACTCAATCCGGTTCCACCCCAAATGGTCGAGGAAGCCGCGCGCGACTTCTTGATGGAGGAGTTTCGGCCCCTCTCTCCTCACTTTGGCATGCCAATCCACAGCGATTGCAAGCTCACCGTCATGCATTCGGATTTCACAAGCGAAACCGAGGGGGCTTCTCGGGAAGACGCGGGCGGTTTGCTGAAAGAAATCGGCGCGCAAAGGACTGCAACTTCAGTTGGATTTGCGGATGAGGAGCGCGAACCCAGCGGGCAAGAGAGCATGATTGCTACCGCTCCAGAAGAAGAACAAGAAGAGGGAAGCGCGGCTTCGGAAGTAGAATCGGACTCATCCCTCTCGATACTAGACCTGGTTCCCGCCTCGCCGGGAATCGGTTCCCAGCAAGTCGATCACAGGTTCGCCTTGAACCCGAGCGTTTCCCAATCCGACTGCGCGGCCGAACTTGTGGCCACGATGGGACGCCTGCTAGCAGCAGCCGCTTCGCCCCCACGGGTGCAACAAGAGCCCTCGAACGTTGAGAGCGAGCGCTCACCAGCATTGACGTTGAATCGCCCAGGGAATTGCATCGGTCCGGTGGTATCCAGGTCCATGTGGTCGGGCGTTTCTGCGAGAGTACTTCGGGCGGCGCGAGAAGCGATGGCTGCCGCCGGAGTTGTACTACGACAATGGAAGCTTGAATTCAGGCACGATTGGAAGCTTACCGTCGCCGCGTTGAACCTCCTCGCGATGAAGAAATCTATTGGGCACTGGCTGCAACAGCCTTTGTCGCCCAAACCGATGGCTTCAGGCAAGAACCAAACCGTTTAAGCCGCGCAACTCTCTTCCGCTCAGGTCATCGCGTTTCCACTTTTTTTCGGGATTGACGGTAGTTAATCGCTCCCGCGCCAAACAATCGGGGAAGCTGTATACAAGTGAACAGACGGGCAGCCCGCGAAAGCCTACGATGGCGATGTTGCAATTGTACTGTTCGGCTGCACGGCCCCCAGAGCTTGTTCCCCACAGCCTACACAAGCGCCAAGGATATCGAACGGCAACTTAAAGCGGAGCGCAGGCGTGAAAATGCGGCCTTGCTGAAAGTGTCTCGCAACCCGAACAGAAAGGAAGAAAAGTATGCCTCTCATGCAGATTTTGATCGCCCTGATTGTTGTGGGCGTATTGCTGTGGCTTGTGAATCGTTTCATTCCCATGCAGGGAACCATCAAGTCGATCCTCAACTCCGTCGTGGTCATCTGCGTCGTATTGTGGCTCCTGAACGCGTTCGGACTCTTTCACACTCTGTCCCGGATCCGCATCGGCACATAAACAAACGGTGGTGAACGGCGGCTCCGGATCCGTAATCCGGGAACGGACTTTGTGGCCGCAAATGGAAGCGCGCCGGCCAGGCACCAGAACGCGCGCAGCAAGTTTCGGTCATGGAGAAAATTGTATGAAATCAATTGGAATTATCAGCACCACAGCAATGGCTCTGCTCTTGGGATTTGGCGCGCCGGCTATCGCTCGCCAGGGCCAGGAGGAAAAACCCAAACAGGAGGAACATCCGGCCAAGCCTGAGCAGAAACCCCAGGAAAAGCCTGCCAATCAACCGAAGCAGGAACCCCAGCCAAAACAGCAGCAGCAACATCCGCAGCAGCCAAAGCCGCAGCCGGAACAGAAGCAACAGCAACAGCACGCGCAGCAACAAGCGAAGACCCAGCCAGACCAGCAACAAAAACAACAACAGGCCAACGCGAGTAAGCAGCAGCAACAGCACGCCCAGCAACAGCAATCGAAGACCCAGCAGGACCAACAACAGAAACAACAGCAGGCCAACTCCGCGAAGCAGCAACAACAGCACGACAATTCCCAGAAACAAGAACAGCAAATTACCAACCACCAGCAGGACCAGCAGCGCCAGAGTCAACAACAACAGCAGGACCGCTCGGCCAATCAAACCCAACAGCAAGCCAGAAGCCAGCAACAACAGCACCCGGAGCAGCAAGCTCATGTCCAGCCGGTCCACATGCAAACTCAGCAGGAGCAGCAGCGCCAGGAAGGCGAACAGCAGGGTATCTGGCAGCAGCATCGCGCCACCAGCTATCAGTCCGAGCATCGCGACTGGCAGCAACGCGGCGGCTACAACGGTTACCGCATTCCGGAAAACCGCTATAACGGTTACTTCGGCTCCGGCCACTCGTTCCGCATTTACAGCTATCCAGTCGTAGTCGTCGGCGGATATCCCCGCTTTCAATACGGCGGCTATTGGTTCAGCCTGGCCGATTCATGGCCGGAATACTGGGCCAACAACTGGTACGACAGCGACGACGTCTATATCGATTACTCTGGCGATGGCTATTACCTGTACAACCGCAGGTATCCTCGCGATCGCATTGCCGTCAATGTTTACCTGAACTAACAGGTGGCGCAATTCGTGCGCAGCAAGCTAAATACTCCGCCGCTCGGCGTGCACGAAGGTCCTCGGACACAGGTGCCGCCGGGATGGAGGACACAAAATTCTCCGTACCTGCTGGATAGAGAAGGGAACAACCAATGATCGGAACCGTACTGATCGTTCTCCTGATAATGGCGCTCCTGGGAGTTTTTCCGCGGTGGTCGCACAGCCGCAGTTGGGGTTACGCCCCGACGGGCGGGATTGGTGTGATTCTGCTGATCGTCGTCGTGCTGGTGCTGCTCGGTAGGCTGTAACCGGCGCGTTCACAATCATCCGCGACTCGCGTACAACTGCGGGCGGGATCGATCAGGAGGTGGGCTATGAATGTCACTAAGCAACGCGTGGTCAAGTTTCTCGAAAAGGAGATCAAGACTTACGCAGCCTTGTCTCTGTTCTTGTCGAAGAAGAGCACTCTGGGAAGTATGAATGCCGCAGACAAGCAAGCGCTGATGCACCCTGCGTTTTACAAAGAAAGAATGAAGGAAGCGAAAAAACTTGTCACCGAACTCAAGAAATCAAACTGAAGCGCGGCCGGCCACTCGGGCTGGTTTCCGCGCTTGCGGCCCGCTGTGTGTGCGCATCGTGGCTCTCTTGTTGGCAACGCTCTTGTGCACAAGCAGTTCGTTTGCCTACTCCGTGCTCACGCACGAGGAAATCGTCGATCTCGTTTGGGCCAGTGAACTGCGGCCTCTTCTTCTGCACCGATTTCCGGATTTGACGGATGAACAACTTACCGAAGCGCACAGCTACGCCTACGGCGGCGCGGTGATCCAGGATCTCGGCTACTATCCGTTCGGCAGTGTGGAATTCAGCAATCTAGTGCACTACGTCCGCAGCGGCGACTTCGTCGAGGAATTGCTGCGGCAAAGCCAGGACGTCGACGAATACGCCTTTGCCCTGGGCGCGCTCGCGCACTATGCCTCCGATATCGCCGGCCATCCGGCGGTCAATCAGGCCGTTTCCATCCAATATCCCAAGCTGCGGGCAAAGTTCGGGAACTCCGTGCGCTATGCGGACGACCACACCGCGCACCTGAAGACAGAATTTGGATTCGACATGGTCCAGGTGGCCAAGAATCGCTACGCCTCGCAGCAATATCACGATTTCATCGGCTTCCAGGTCTCCAAGCCGCTGCTCGAGCGCACCTTCCCAATCGTCTACGGGATGGAATTGAAAGATGTTCTGGCGCATGAGGATATGGCCATCGGCTCGTACCGCTTTGCCGTCAGCCGCATGATCCCAGAAATGACGCAAATCGCCCTGCGGACTCACGAAAAAGACATGATGAAAGAGACTCCCGACTTTGCGAAGGAGAAATTCCTGTACCGGTTGTCGCGCTCCGAATATGAAAAGTCCTGGGGCAAGGACTACACCAAACCCAAATTCAGCACGCGTTTCTGGTCTGCCGTCTTGCGCTACATGCCGAAGATCGGTCCGTTCAAGGCCATGGCTTTCAACAATCCAACCCCAAAAACCGAGGATCTCTACTTCAAGAGCATCAACAACACAGTGGATCAGTACCGCATCTATCTGCAGCAAGTTCGCGCCGGTACCCTGACGCTGGCCAACACCGATTTCGACACTGGCAAGGAAACCATCGCCGCCGAGTATCCCCTGACCGATGAAACTTACGCCAAGTTGCTGGGCCAGCTTTCCGGCCGCAAGTTCGATCTGACCTCGCCCGGCCTGCGCCAGAACGTTCTCGAATTTTATTCAGACCTCTCCGCTCCTATCGAAATGAAAAAAAACACAGCCCGATGGCAGAGCGTCCTGGCTTCTCTCGATCAACTGAAACTGGTGGACCCAACCCAAAATCTCGCGGCGGCTCCGGCAAAATAGATGAAAAAATGTTCCCAAGTGAACAGACGTTCCGCGCTTGGATGGCTACTATGATGATGCAATCTTGGGATATCGAACACCAATAATCTGGTGTGGCACAAGTGCTCGAATAACGGGCCACTTGTGAGATTGGAATACGTCATGCTCTGGACAATTCTTGTTGTGCTGTGCATTCTCTGGCTGTTGGGTGTGGTCACTTCCTATACCGCGGGAGGACTTATCCATCTCCTTCTGCTCGCGGCCCTGGTGATTCTGGTGATCAACCTGGTCTCGGGCCGAAGAGGCACCATTTAATCGGAAAGCGGTGACTATGAAGCCGGCAATGATGATTGGAATCCTTCTGGTTGTTCTTGGTGGCCTGGCGTTGGCTTATCAGGGATTCAATTACACTCGTCAGGAAAAAGTGATTGACGTTGGCCCGATTCACGCCACGGCAGAAAGGCAGGAGCACGTCTCCGTCCCTCCAATCCTCGGTGGACTCGCCTTGGTTGGGGGAATCCTTCTGGTCGTAACCGGCTCCAGAAAAGTTTCCTAGCCTGACATTCCGAAAGTGTCCCGCCTGAGAGTCGGGTTACCCATCTCCCTCTCGTGAACCAATCTGCGTTGAACGCCCATCAAGCGCAAGTCCCTCGGACATGAACCAATCGAATAAGAAAGTTTTGACCCTGGAGGTCACAGATGAAACGAATATTAATTGGAGCGGCTTGTATCACCATCGCGGCAGTATCCGTGTTTGCCTCGGATCTGAACAAGGAGCAAAAACGCCTCGAAGAGAGCGGCGTTGTCATGCAGGAAGTGCTCAACGTCCCCGACAACATTCCTCATGAACTGTTGGAGAAGGCCGAGTGCGTCATCGTGTTTCCGAACCTGATGAAAGCGGCGTTTGTAGTTGGCGCCCAATACGGCCGCGGAGCCATGGTTTGCCGCACCGGCGATAAATTCCGCGGACCTTGGGGAGCACCCGCTATGTACGCACTGGAAGGCGGCAGCATCGGCTTCCAGATCGGCGGAGAAGCTACAGACTTAATCCTGCTCGTCATGAATGACAGAGGCATGGAGTCCATCCTCAGCAGCAAGGTCAAATTGGGCGCCGACGCGTCCATCGCCGCCGGCCCCAAAGGTCGCGACGCTTCCGCGGATACCGACGCCTGGATGCGCGCCGAGATCCTCAGCTACTCGCGTTCCCGCGGCCTGTTTGCCGGAGTCTCCCTCGAGGGCACTACACTTCGTCCGGACGATGACGCAAACGAACAGGTTTATGGCCACGCCATGAAGGCAAAGGAGATTGTCAGAGGCGAGCACGTCGGGGTACCCGAAACGGGGCGTCACCTGGTCTCCGTTCTGCAAAAGAGCGCACCGCACAACGAATCGGAGCAGCACGCCGCTTCGAATTAACAGCCGTCAAACAAAACCAGCCTGCCGGGAAATTCACCACCCTGCAGGCTCTTTATTTTTTGGAGAAGGGCATTACTCGTGCAGGACGACCGTGAGCAACGACTTGTTGACCTTGATTGTGCCGTTGTATTCGATGAACCCGAGCTTCCGGAATTTGTTCATGAAGAAATTGATCCGCGAACGCGTGGTGCCAACCATGCTTGCCAGCGTTTCCTGCGACACTTTCGCCAACACACGTTCCGGCTGGTCTTGCTCTCCGTAGCGGGCCAGCAACAGCAGCGTGCGCGCCAGCCGCTTTTCGCTGGAGTTGAACAGTTGGTCGATCAGGTCCTCTTCCACCCGGATGTTATGCGCCAGCATGTACGCGATGAAATGATCGGATAATTCGTGCTCTGCGTGCAGCACCCGCAACAACTCCATTTTTTGAATCACGAGCACCGTCGTCGGCGTAACCGCGGTTGTCGTTCCCATGCGGACCGTTTGCCCCGCCATGCATCCCTCTCCAAAAAAGTCCGTAGGGCCGAACATTGCAACCACGGCTTCCTTCCCGGAGCCGTTTACCACCGACAATCTCACCCCGCCCTTCTGGATGTACATAACGGTGGTGGCGGCTTCCCCTTGCGAGTAAATCGATTCGCCCCGATGGTAGTCCATCACCTTTCTCGCCACCCCGGCGGTGTCGAGAAATTTCTGAGCGTTAAACAGCCCGGTTCTTCCGTTACGTATGGCTTTCTTACGTTTCATATTTGCGCTGTTTCAGTGTTCGGATATGGGCGCTCTCCGCCCATATTCAGGCTATCAGGAACGCCGTGGCAAGACTGTGCAAAAGTGAACAACGCCCTGTCTTGTATGCTCTGTCGCGCGTGTGTTCAGTATTAGACAGACATCGAGATTGGTTGGTTGGTATATGAAGTACCCAGGAATGGACTGAGTTCTCCATCCAACTACACAGCAAAGTTGGAGTCTCGAGTTTTTCCGCGCGACTTTGAGCGGCAGGCAACGGATTGTGACTGGAAGGCGAGGAGAAGCACATGCGCATACTGAAGCTTTCGAAGATTTGGATTCCGGCGTTCTTATTGGCCGTCGTCATGGTCGGGTGCAGCGACCCGGATAAACACGCCGGACTAGGGGCCCCAGGCGATCCACTGACCCCTCCCACGGTAACCGCCGTCACTCCTCCTAATGCTTCCACGCTCGTTTGCCCCAATACCGCCATCATCACCGCAACTTTCAGCAAGCCCATGAACCCCGCGACTATCACAGCGACTACATTTACTTTGACCGCCGGCGGCGCCAGCACGGCCGGCACCGTCAGCTACGTTGCCGCCACCATGATCGCCACCTTTACTCCCGCCGCCGCTCTCACCGCCAGCACCGCGTACACCGCCACAATTACCACTGGCGCTCAAGACCCGTTCGGCAACTCTCTCGCCGCCAATTTCGTCTGGACCTTCACCACCTCGGCTCCTTGTCCGCCGCCCGCTGGCGCGATCGCCCTGGGCTCGGCTTGCAGCTTTGGCATTCTCGCCGGCTCCACGGTCACCAATGTCGCCGGAACCGCCACCACCGTTAGCGGAGATGTAGGAGTTTGGCCTGGAACCGCAATAACAGGATTCGGGTCTCCCGCCTCCATTACAGGCGCATTCCATGCGGGCGATACCGTTGCTATGACCGCCCAAGGGGACTTGACCACCGCCTACAACAACGCCGCAGGCGCGGCCGGAGGCGCCATTCTCAGCGCAGACATAGGAGGGCAGACCTTGCCCGCTGGCGTCTATAAAACCACCAGCGCGCAACCCTCGCTGGGAATAACCGGAAATCTGACACTGGACGGTCAAGGAAATCCAAACGCCGTCTGGATCTTTCAGATCGTTTCCACGCTCACCACCGCAGCCACGAACAGCCAGGTCATCCTCATCAATGGTGCTAACTCCCACAACGTTTTCTGGCAAGTGGGAAGTTCCGCGACCCTTGGAACCTCCACTTCCTTCACCGGAACCATCATGGCTCAGGCATCCATCACTCTCACCACCAACGCAACGCTCAATGGCAGAGCCCTTGCTCGCACAGGCGCCGTCACCATGGACACCAACACCGTTGTTGTCCCGGCATGTCCGTAAAGTCTTCGGCGGTGGGCCCGCCCTTTGGCGGGCTCGCCGCGCGTCTGACTGGAAAAGCATTTCAGGTTGCTAAAGTTCGGAGGAACATTCGTATGTCATCTCAATTGAAGCGCCATCCAGTTCGCGTTTTATCATTGTTGCCGGCCGTGTTCGCGCTCCTGTTTATGTTTGCCAGCCTCGCCGCGGCTCAGGACCAGCCCGCTCCCAAGTGGGAGCTCTTCGGCGGCTACACCGTATTTGATCCCGGCGCCACCATTCACGGCCAGCTTCCCGGCGCTTTGCTGCCACTCACCAGCCGCCTTGAATGGAATCCCCGCGGTGTCGGCGTCAGCGCTTCTTATAATTTCGATCGTTGGTTTGGATTGACCCTCGATGCGAGCACCAACTGGGGCAGTGGAGAAAAGGGGCTAGCCAACAGAATCGACGATGCCGGATTCGCCAACCTCTCCTTCGGTCCCAAGGTCACCTTCCGCACCCGGCACTTCACTCCTTTTCTTGAACTGCTCGTGGGCGACCATCGCCTCACACCGGATGCCTTCCACGATATCGACAAGCTCGGCGTCATGTTCGGCGGCGGCCTCGATCTCAATGTATCCCGGCACATCGCCATTCGGCTCATTAGGGCCGACTACATACTGTCGAACTACCGCTATGCTCCTACCACGGTTCCGAGTACCCAACTTTATGGAGTTCGCCTGCAGACTGGCGTCGTCCTTAACCTCGGCGGCGGTGAGCCGGGGCTTCCTCCCAGCGCTTCGTGTTCCGTGCAGCCAACCGATGTCTTTGCCGGCGAGTCCGTAACCGCCACTTCACGCGGCTCCAATTTCAATTCCAAGCGCACTGTCACTTACACCTGGAACGCCACCAACATCAAAATTCCGGGCAGCGATGCCTCCGCTCAGATAGACACCACCGGCTTGCAGCCAGGCTCCTACGTCGTCACCTCAAATTTAAGTGACGGCAGCAAGCGTGGCGTCGCCTCCTGCAGCGCCAGCTTCACCGTCAAGCAGCCGCATCCACCAGTCATCTCCTGCTCCGCTGATCCCGGGACTGTCCTCCCCGGCGGCACCTCCACTATCAACTCCAACGCCAGCAGCCCCGATGGCCGCAGGCTCATCTACAGTTATTCGGCAAGCGCCGGCGACATCTCCGGCACCGGCAGCAGTGCCACGCTGAATACCGGCAGCTCGCAGCCCGGCACCATCACTGTCACCTGCAACGTCGCCGATGACCGCGTTCCCGCGCTGACATCCTCCAATACCACCGCCGTGCTCGTGCAAGCTCCGCCGCCTCCTGCTCCCGCGCCGGAGATCAAGCAGTTGGAGTCCAAGCTGGCTCTCCATACGATTTACTTTGCCACCGCACGGCCCACCATCGAGCATCCCGAACGCGGCCTGCTCGACAGTCAGGCGGCGATCCTGGAAGCGCTGGCTGCGGACTTCACCAGCTATCTGAAATACAGACCCGACGCGCATTTAATCCTCAGTGGCCATGCCGATCCTCGTGGAGGCGCTGAGTACAACAAAGGCCTTACGGACCGCCGCGTCGCGCGCGCCAAGGACTACCTCGTCGAACACGGCGTCCCGGCAGACCACATTGACACCAAGTCTTTTGGCGAAGAGCAACAGCTCACTCCCGAGCAGGTTAAGGAGCAGATGGCCGATAATCCGGACCTGACGCCCGACGAGCGCGAGCAGTTGATGAAAAATTTCAAGGTGCTCGTCCTGGCAAACAATCGCCGCGTCGACATCACCCTCAGCACCACAGGACAACAATCCATTCGTCGTTATCCTTTCAACGCCAAGGATTTCCTCGCCCTCATCAGCACCAAGGGCGGCGAAACCAAACAACCCCCAAAGAAGCGCAAGCCATAGCGCAACCGCCTCTCTGCGTCCCGCAGTCGGTAAGCAGCGATCCTCGATGGCCTGGTTCAGGCCATCGAGCCGATCGAACCAAAAACTGTGCAATTGTGGACAGCGCTTCGCCTGGACACCTTGTACGATGGGGAGTCGGGAACTGCTGGGAATCGGCATTTGCAGTGAAGTTGCTTTATTCAGCGTGTACCGTGCCAGTCTCCTGACGATCGGCAACCCCGGAGAACGTGCTTCCCTTAAAAGTCGAGCAGGCTTAACTGGGGTCAGCAAGTCCGGCCTCTTTGTGTTGAGGTCTACCCGATTTGCCGTTCGGAAAGGCCAAAATGCCAGCAAATGAATCGGCGGGAACTCTTTTTATCCGCGAGAACACACTCTTGCCGGGTGGTTTGATCATCGAGACAGAGACGTTTCTCCCCGGCTGGCGAGCCGTCAGAAATTGCGATGGCCCTCGGCTCGGCCGAAAAATTCTGGAAGCGAAGTGGAACTTCTTCTATTTAGCCGGTGAACTGAAGGCAATCGTTCTTGGCCGCCCAGGTCCTTCGGCGCTTCGCAGGGCGCTCCGCACCATCCTGGCGAAACCAGCCGCGCGAAAGTTCAATTCGCTGGAGATTAGAGAAATCCGCTCAAGATGGTTTCTCGGTATCCCTTGTGTAATTGTCACCGCCAATTTCCGCCACATCCAGCAAGGTCTCGCACTGGATCGCGCCAGCGATTTCACCCGCATTAAACCTGTTTCTCCAAACGAGCCGGCAGTCGGAAACAGAGTCGAAGCATTGGTTTCAAGTTCTTAAGTATTCGTGGGAGATCTGAAAATGAAAACTTTACGCAATTCCATTCTTTGCCTCGGTTTCTTTCTTCTTGCTTCCCCCATCCTCCGCGCGCAGGATTTTTCGAAGTACCGCGGATTTTCACTGGGCTCCAGCACGGCTACCATGCTCAAGCAGACAGACCGAAAGCCCACCGATGTGAAGGTGATTCATGCTCGCCCAACGCTTATCCAGGAGCTTACCTGGTGGCCGCCGGCTGTTCCCGGGGCTTCTTACCACGCCGATAGCGTCGAACAGATGCTCTTCTCTTTTTGCAATGGCGAGCTCTATAAAATCTCCGTAAATTACGACACCGCTTCCACGCAGGGCCTCACCACAGCCGACATGGTCGTCTCCATCTCGGCAAAATACGGCCCGGCGACGCTTCTCGAGACGCCGCCCAATTCCGCTTCATCCGAAAGATACAGTGACAGTGAAAAAAGCCTTGCCTCCTGGGAAGACTCGCAATACTTCCTCAAGCTGGTCAGCTCTGCATTTACGAATCATTTTAGCCTGATCATCTTCTCCAAAAAGGTTAACGCTGAAGCGGAACTTGCCATTGCCAACGCCGTAACGCTGGAGAAGCAGGAAAAACCCCAGCGCGACGCCGACCTCAAGCAAAAAGAAGCCGACGATCTGGAAGCCGAGCGGCTGAAGAACCAGAAAACATTTCGCCCGTAGCCCGCATTCCCTTGCCAGTAAATCGCGCAAATTAAGTTCCAGGATGGGATTCCAGTGTCAATGCCGAAGATAATTCCTGCAACAGAAAGGTCGCCTGCTATCGACGTCCCCGACAATTTCAAGTTGGTTGATCAAATCACGCTCGAACAAGTAATCCACCTTGATCCGCCCGTCGTTGACGACACGCCTGTTCCTCTCGGACCAGGGCACCCGCGTCCAACGTTGCCCAGCAGGGTGGCCATCATCGGCAACTACCTGCCACGCCAATGTGGCATCGCCACCTTCACCACCGATTTGTGCGACGCGATTCATGCCCAATACGAAGCCACCGAACTCCTGGCACTCCCGGTCAACGACACCCCGGAAGGCTACACCTACCCCGCGCGGATCCGATTCGAACTCGCCCAGGACGAGTTGGCCTCTTACCGCCAGGCCGCCGATTTCCTGAATTTCAGCAACATTGATCTGGTATGCCTGCAACACGAGTACGGAATTTTTGGCGGACCCGCGGGCGCTCACATCCTGGAACTTTTGCGCCGCCTGCAAATGCCCGTGGTCACCACCCTGCATACCGTGCTTCGCGAACCGAATCCGGATCAGCGCGCGGTAATGTTGGAAATCGCCGCCTTGTCGGATCGCTTCATCGTCATGAGCCGTCAATCTTCGGAGATCTTGCAGGAAGTGTTCCACGTTCCGGCATCCAAGATCGACCTGATTCCTCACGGCATTCCCGACCTGGCCTTCACCGATCCCAATTTCTATAAAGATGCCTTCGGTACCGAAGGTAAAGAAGTTTTGCTCACCTTTGGGTTGCTCTCGCCGAACAAAGGCATCGAAAACGTCATCCAGGCCCTTCCGGCAATCCTCGCGCGCCACAAAAACGTCGTCTACATGATCTCCGGTGTAACCCACCCCCATATCCTGCGCCGCGAAGGTGACAAGTACAGGGCGTCTTTGCAAAAACTCGCAAAAGACCTCGGCGTCGAGGCCAACGTTATTTTTCGCAATCGTTTCGAGAGCCCGGAACAGTTGATGGAAATCATCGGCGCGGCCGACATTTACATCACCCCCTACAAGCACAAGGGACAAGTCGTTTCCGGCACGCTCGCCTATGCCCTCAGCGCCGGAAAAGCGATCATCTCCACACCCTATTTGCATGCCACGGAACTTCTTGACGAAGAGCGCGGCGTTCTCGTTCCCTTCAACGATCCCAAGGCGATTGCCACAAAGACCATCGAACTTCTCGACAACGGCACCGCGCGCCATGCCATGAGGAAGCGCGCGTATCTCTACGCTCGCGACATGGTCTGGGACCGCGTAGCTCAGCAATACATGGGGAGTTTCGAACGCGTGTACAACGAGCGATTGCGCAAGCCGCGCGCCACATTTTCCGCGCAGAATACCGAAAAGGTTCTCGACCGATTGCCCTCCATTAAACTGGATCACTTGCGCCGCATGACCGATCACACCGGAATCGTCGAGCACGCGGTTTTTAACGTCCCGAACTACCCAGAGGGTTACTCGACCGACGACAATGCCCGCGCCCTCATCGTCGCGATCCTCCTCGAAGAACTTGGCAGCACTTCCGCGAAAGCCGCTCTCGATCTCGCCGCTCGCTACCTCGCTTTCTTGTGGCTCGCTTTCGATCCGGCCACCAAACGCTTCCGAAACTGCCTCAGCTACGAACGCCAATGGCAGGAGCCGCAAGGCTCCGAAGACAGCCACGGTCGCGCTTTGTGGGGCCTGGGCACCGTCCTCGGTAGAACCCATGACGCCGGACTCCGTGGCGCTGCGGGCCGCTTGTTTGAAATGGCCGTTCCTGCCGCCGTGGAGTTCAAAAGCCCCCGCGCCTGCGCATTTACATTGCTCGGGCTGCTCGAATACCTCGAATCATTCCCCGGCGATCGCGCCGCCCTCAACGCAGCTGACGCGCTCGCAAATCGCATGCTCGATTCGTATATCGCCAACCGTACCGCCGACTGGAAGTGGTTTGAAAACGTTCTTTCCTACTCCAATGCCCGCCTGCCGCAAGCCTTGATTCGCGCTGGCTCGCGCAGCGGCAACGAAGCCATGGTTTCCGCGGGGCTCGAAGCCCTCGATTGGCTCGCGGTCGCGCAGCGCTGCGAAACCAAAGGCCACTTTGTACCAATCGGCTCGCACGGCTTCTACTCGAAAAAAACAGAAAAAGCCCGCTTCGACCAGCAACCCATCGAAGCCTGCGCCACCGTATCCGCTTATCTGCAAGCCTACCGCGCCACAGGAAAAGGCCGCTGGCGGAAAGAAGCCTGGACCGCCTTCAACTGGTTCCTCGGCGACAACGACCTCCAAATCGCCCTCTACGATCCCACCACCGGCGGCTGCCGCGATGGCCTGCATCCAGACCGGGCCAACGAAAACCAGGGAGCCGAATCAACCTTGTCTTTCCTCATGGCCCTTCTCGAAATGCGCAAGTTGGAAGAAGCGGACACCACTGATCCAAAGGCCTGACCATCCGCGGTCGCCCCCTGCAACTCCCCCGGCTGCGTGCGATCTCTGTTTTCTTGCATTTGATTTTTTCTTAAAAGAGGAACCATGCTTCCACAAGACCCATTGTTTGTCCGCCACGCCGCGAATCCGATCCTGTCCGCTAAGGATTGGCCTTATCCCATGAATAGCGTTTTCAACGCCGGCGCCACCCGGCTGCCCGACGGTTCCACGCTTCTCCTCTGCCGCGTCGAAGATCTCCGCGGCCTCTCCCATCTCTGCGCTGCTCGCTCAGCAAACGGTGTCGACGATTGGAAAATCGATCGCGAACCAACGCTCGCCCCCGATCCTGAGCGCTACCCCGAAGAATTGTGGGGCATCGAGGATCCGCGCATCACCTTCGTCCCCGAACTCAAGCAATACGCAATCGCTTTCACTTCGTACTCGCGCGGCGGTCCCGGAGTTTCCCTCGCCCTCACAAAGGATTTTCGCTCCTTCGAAAGATTCGGCGTCATCATGTCTCCCGATGACAAAGACGCGGCCCTGCTGCCCCGAAGAATCAACGGATTCTGGGCCCTGATTCACAGGCCGATGACGCCACTCGGCGCCCACATCTGGATCTCCTACTCTCCCGACCTGCGCCACTGGGGCAGCCACAAACTCATGCTGGAAGCCCGCCGCGGCGCTTGGTGGGACGCCAACAAGATTGGCATGTCTCCACCGCCGATCGAAACGCCCAGAGGTTGGCTCATGATCTACCACGGCGTCCGTCGAACGCCATCAAGCTCCATCTATCGTCTCGGCTTGGCTCTTTTTGATCTGGAACAACCCGAGAAGTGTTTGGTTCGTGGCGATTCCTGGATGTTCGCTCCCGAAGCAGACTACGAACGCCACGGCGACGTTCAGGACGTCGTGTTTCCCTGCGGCTATACGGTGGACGCGGACGGCGACACCATCAATATCTACTACGGCGCCGCCGATTCCAGTATCGCCCTGGCACGCGGCAGTATCCGTTGTCTTTTGGCTTGGCTCGACGAAAACGGCCATTCCGAGCACGCCCACGACCGTCGGCAGCTTCGTCAGAGTTAGTCCCTGTGTTTTGATGCCACTGAAATTCGATTCCAACCGTGGTGCCGGCAGTGGCTACGCAGATGGTGCAGTGAAGTGTGGGGTCAGTTGTGAGTTGGGATTTGTGGGACGACGCTCGGGAATCTGCTGAATGAGCGACTCGAGACATAGGTAACACTTTGTACCGGACACATGGGTAACACTTCTTCCTCTAGGGAGAGGAGGGAATGATGCCTTGGAAGGAGTGTTCGGTCATGGATGAAAGAATGCAGTTTGTTGCTCGCCGGCTA
>DATHMM010000103.1:0-40334 GCA_035487095.1 Candidatus Sulfotelmatobacter sp. | reverse complement strand
GTCAACGAACTCGCTGAAGTGATCATCGCCGCAAGCCCCAGCAGCGTCACCCGCGCCAAACGCCTGCTCGTCTCTGCGGCCGCCCCAAGCCTCGATGCCGACCTCGAGCGCGCCGTCCTCGAAAACGCACGCATGCGCTGCACCCCCGACTTCAAGGAAGGCATCGCCAGCTTCCTCGAAAAACGCAAACCCATCTGGCAGGACGGCACGGAAAAGAACTAGTCGACAGACGACAGTCAACAGCCGACAGCCCGGAGTTCTTCCCGCGTCGCCAGGCCGCGTGTACTAAGGTTCCTTTTGGATCGTGACTCGGAGCCCGTGGAGCATTCGCAAGAGTTCCGCAACCTCTTCCAAGTGTTTGCTTGCCGTGTGTAATGGAATTAATCCAAGATCGCGACTGACCAGAATCAAGTACTCTGTCTCGGCCAGCGACCCTTCCGCTATATTCAGGAAGTGTGCAAAGTCCTTGTGAGAAGTTCGCTTCGAACCCTCTGCGATGTTTGTCGGAACAGATACGGCGGCCCGCCGCAACTGTGAAGTAAGGCCATAACGTTCGGCCACCGGAAAGCCCTGCGTAGCCCGATAAAGCTCCAGAACCAGCCGATGGCTGCGCTCCCAAACCCGAAGCTTGCTGTAATGCTGCATAGTAACGGCCGCGTATCTTACGCACTCAGTAATAACCTGGCAAGAACTTTGCTTCCCTTCTTTTCTCTTCTCTTCCCCCGCTCTTCTCTTAAGCTGTCGGCTGTAAACTGTCGACTGTTGACTCTTTCCCCCTTCATCCCCAATTCATGCATACTAGAAAATCGATTATGCTGACTCATCACGATGCCACTCTCCGCGTGCGCTACGCTGAAACCGACCAGATGGGCGTGGTCTATCACTCGAATTATCTGATCTGGTTCGAAGTCGGCCGCGTCGAACTGATGCGCGCCCTCGGCTTCGATTACAAACTCATGGAAATTGAGGACGACACCTACATCGTCGTTGCCGACGCGCACTGCCGCTATCATCATCCAGCCCGCTACGACGAACTCCTCACTGTCCGCACCCGCATTCTCGAAGCGAAAAACCGCACCCTGAAATTCGGCTACGAACTCCTTCGCCAAAGCGACAACAAGCTCCTGGCAACAGGCCATACCATTCACGTCGCTTGCAACCGTGCCGGCCAAGTGAAACATTTCCCCGATAAATACAAAGCCGCCTTCCTCTCCCTTGCTCAACCCACACCCTGATTCCGCACATCCGGTGTAGGGGCGGCTTTAGGCCGCCTTCTTCTCTTCGCCTTCTTCTCCGTCCATCTTCTCTGCGACCTCTGCGTCTCCTCCCCTCCCTCTGCGATAAATCCTTTCCCCCTCCAAAACTTTCAACTTTCAACTTTTAACTTTAAACTGTCCTCATGCCCATCCTCCTCACCGGCAACGATCTTACTTTCGACCAACTCTACTCCGTCGCCCTGCATCACGATCCCGTAGCTCTTTCCCCCGCCGCGGTCACTCGCATGAAGGCCTCCCGCGCCGTTGTCGACCGCCTCGTCGCCGCCAACGAAACCGCCTACGGCATCAACACCGGCTTTGGCAAGCTCGCCTCGGTCCGCATCTCCGCCGAGCAGGTCCGGCAACTCCAGGTCAATCTAGTTCGCTCCCACGTCTGCGGAATCGGCACGCCCCTCTCGATTCCTGAAACCCGCGCGATGATGCTTCTCCGCGCAAACGCCCTCGCCAAAGGTTTAAGCGGAATTCGCCCGCTGGTAGTGGAGACGCTCTGCGCGATGCTCAACGCCGGTGTGCATCCTTTAATTCCTTCGCAAGGATCGGTCGGCGCATCGGGCGATCTTGCCCCGCTCGCCCACCTCGCCCAAGTCGTCATCGGCGAGGGCGAAGCTCACCTGAAGCACGAAAAACTCTCCGGCGCGGAAGTCATGAAACGCGCTGGAATCGTTCCCGTGGCGCTGGAAGCAAAAGAAGGATTGTCGTTGCTGAATGGTACACAGGGCATGCTCGCCCTGCTGAGTCTAGCGCTGCTCGAAGCCGATACCCTCGCCGATACCGCCGATGTTGCCGCATCCCTTTCGCTCGACGCCCTGCGCGGCAGCCCCGGCGCTTTCGACGCTCGCATCATGCACGCCCGCCCCCACGCCGGGGCCGGCAGAACCGCCCGCAATCTCGCACACCTCAACGAAGGCAGCCAGATCCGCGAATCGCACCGCGCGCCCGACAAAGACACGCGCGTGCAGGATGCCTACAGCCTGCGCTGCACTCCACAAGTCCACGGCGCCGTCCGCGACTCCCTGGTGCAAGCCCGCGAAATGGCCCTTGTCGAATTAAACAGCGCCACCGACAACCCACTCGTATTTGTGAAATCCAACGGCGAAGGCGACATCGTCAGCGGCGGAAACTTCCACGGCCAGCCGCTGGCCATGGCCGCGGATCAAGTCGCGATCGCGCTCGCCACACTCAGCGGCATCGCCGAGCGTCGCGTCGAACAAATGACCAACCCGCTCACCAGCATGCTCCCGGCATTTTTAACTCCCGATCCCGGCCTCAACTCCGGCTTCATGATCGCGCAAGTCACCGCCGCCGCGCTCACCAGCGAAAACCGCGCGCTCGCCACTCCTCATTCTGTCGATTCGATTTCCACTTCAGGTAATCAGGAAGACTACGTCAGCATGGGCATGAGCGGCGCCCGCCGCCTCGAACGCATGCTCCACAATCTCCGTCACATCTTGGCCATCGAACTTCTCTGCGCCTGCCAGGGCATCGACCTGCTCGCCCCACTGCAAACCGGAGCACTCGCGAAAAAAGCCTACGACGCCGTCCGCGCCGCCTCCCCGAAAGTAACAGCCGACCGCCCCCTAGCCCCCGACATCAACGCCGTCGCCACCCTGGTCGAGCAAGGCGCCATCGCCAAAATCTTGCACTGACCCTTAATTGCAATCGTGTGGGACGTTGATCGAACGAGATTCGCTCGCTGACTATCCGTTGCCGGCGAGGATATCTGTTTTCCGAAAGTCATTCCCCTTGAATAACAGCGGCTCATCCGCGAGTTTTGCGAGTGCATACGAAAAGCAATCGCCTAAATTCAGTCCAGCCGGATGTCTGCCTTTCCCAAAATCAGAAAAGGCCTGCCGGGCAGAAAGTGCCTGCTCCTCGGACACAGGCTCAATCGCTATTCCAATTTTTTTCATTAGGGCATCCAGTTGCCGAACGCTGCCGTCGCCACCTCTCGATTCTGCGATGATCGAGGCCTCAACAAACGAGACCGCAGATATCCTGCTATCTCCTAGTTTAAGCAGACATTCAGTGAACTCGTCGGCTTCCTGCTCGCTAAGCAGGATGGCGAGAATCGCGGAGGTATCCACGATCACTTGGGCAGTCCCTTTTCATCGTATAGAAATGTCCCGTGATCTTCGACTGGCCCAGTCAAATGACTCTGGAACCGTTTGGCAATCGCACGCACTTCCTCCAGGGTAGCCCTGGCTTTCTTCGCGCGACGCACGCGAGACAACCGTTCTTTCAGGGCGATGGTCACCGCTTTCGTCATCGTCTCTCCCGTTGCTTCGGCGAGCGATTGCGCAAGCTTATGCGCTTCGGGGTCTTTAATGTTTAAACTCATTGTCTACCTCGGTAGCACATTATCTACCTTGGTAGATCCTACCCCCGTGCGCCCTATCCTGCAACACTCCCCTCACGCCAGTGCCTCCAAAAAGTACGTAAACATTCGCCAGCCGGCAATGTAACTGAACGGCGCCAATTCCAGCGAATAGTGCCCCACCGGCAGTTCCAGCGTCCGCGGCTCGGCACCGCTCTTCCGCAACGCGTCCAGCATCTCGTGGGTCAACTCCGGCAAGAACGTCGGATCATACTTGCCATAGACCATAAATGTATTCCGGTTCGCCCCCAGGCCTCGTTCCACGTAAGGCATCGGGCTGACCGGCGCCCAAAACTCCCGCAACTCATCCACGGTCACTTCATGCCGCAGCGCTTCCCAAACATGGTTCGTCGTCATCCCTTTGCTCACCACGTCGGCAAAGTAAGTAGATACGTGAAAAAATCCGCCGGCCCGCACACGTTTGTCGTGCACCAGCGTGATATATCCGACTGAAGATCCAATGCTCGTCCCCAAAATCCCCAGCCGCGTGTAACCACGCTGCTCCAGCCAATCGAGGCACGCGCGCACGTCCTTCACCGCCTGACGGTTCGCCGCCAGTGTCAGTCCAATGTTTGGCCCCACCAATTGGTCCGCCCGCTCGTGTCCCTTCGCCATCCGCCTGTCGTGGTACGGCAGGCTCATCTTCATCGCTGAAATTCCCATCCGCTGCAGCCAGTGGCATAGCGCCACCTGCCCGTGCCACTTCGCATTCCAGTTCGGCAGCACCAGCACTGCCGGCCCCTGTTTCCGCGCGGGGAAAAATTGTCCATGCACCGTATTGTTTTCCGGCCACGGCGATTCCACCGGGCTCGTGAACGTCAGCACATTCTCCGCGTCCAACCGGTAATCCCGCACCTCTTCCCGCGCATACCATTCGTCACTCTTCTCAATCGCCTCGCGCGCATATTCCCGCACAAACTCGCGTGGATTCGCGCTCTTCGAATCGCCGCCGATATGCTCCAGCCCCCATTCAAATGGGCGCACCATCCGGTTGTCGTCCGTCGTCCAACGCCTGTGCTCATAGCGGCGTATCCAATGCTCATACCTGCTCATCGCCATATACATCCAGTTTAGCGGACGCGCTCCCTCTCCCCAAACTCACAGGGAAACGGCATCCAGTCGTTAGCCATGCGACACGCTCCGCCATCCCCCGCGTTGAGCCTCTTCTCCTCATATGTCACAGTCGAAACTGTGATCCCGCTTTTCTTTTTTCTTTTCGGCATCGTTATTGGCAGCTTCCTGAATGTTTGCATCTCCCGCATTCCGGAGGGCCTTTCCATCGTCTCGCCGGGCTCCCGCTGCCCCCGATGCCTCAATCCCATCAAACCCTACGACAACATCCCGGTCTTCGGCTGGCTGCTCCTGCGCGGCAAATGCCGCAACTGCGCCTTGCCCATCTCCCCGATGTACCCGCTGGTTGAATTCGCCACCGGCCTGATCTTTGTCCTCACCTACTACGAGTACGGCCTCAGCCTTCTTACCCTCAAATGGCTGACCTTTTCCTGCCTCATCCTCGTTCTGGTGGTCACCGACCTTCGCGTGCGGCTCCTTCCGGACCTCGTCAATTTCCCCGGCATGGCCATGGGCCTGGTGTTTGCCTTTCGAATTCCCATTCCTGATTCCACCGCAGGCATGCTTTTTTTTCTGACCGGTTTCCGCAGCTTTCCATTTCAATCGGATTTATTCTTCAACGTGCTGAACGCCGTCCTCGGCGCCCTGCTCGGCAGTATGCTCCTGTGGGGCGCAGCCGCGCTTTATAAGCTCGCCCGCAAGCGCGACGGCATGGGGATGGGCGACGTCAAAATGATGGCTATGGTTGGAGCCTTCCTGGGACCTCGTGGAGCGTTTCTCACCATTCTCCTGGGCACCCTTCTCGGCACCGTAATTGGACTCTTATGGATCGCCATCCTCTACCTGTTGGGCTGGAAGCGCGGCTTGGCAACTCGCGCCGCGAGGCGTGGCTTTGGCAGTGTCTCCTCCATCCGGTGGGCAATTGCATCGCAGTACCAACTTCCGCTCGGCACCTTTCTCGGCGTTGGAGCTCTCGCAGTGGTCTATTCCCTGCCCTGGCTGTTTTCCATTGTGAACCAGCACCCCTAGCTTCGCGCCCCAGTTATCCTTTGGCATCCTGGCATCCCAGGGGCGCCGCAAAGCGTTACAATATCCTTTGAAGCATTGCTTCAACTCTTGGGAGCTCCCTGGCTGCTCCAGTGGAGGAAGGTAACCATGCATACATCGGCAATTTGGCGTATATCCGCTCTGTCTGCCCTTCTCGGCGTCGCTGCGTTTGCTGCGTCCGCACAACAGCAGGATTCCACGCAACCGTCCACCGGCGATCCCGTAGCGGACGCCGCGCGCAAAGCTCGCACCGACCAAAAGACCGCTCCGAAGCCCAAAAAAGTTTTCACCAATGACGACATCCCGTCCGCCGCGCCCCCGCCTCCGCCCGCAGCCACCGATGCGGCCAACAAGAATGCTTCCCAGCAGCAGGCCGATGATGTCTCCGTAAAAAAATCGCTCGATCCTGCCGACGATCCCAAGCAAGAGCCTTATTGGCGCAAGCGCTCAAAAAAGCTCCGCGACAAGCTCGCCAGCGCGGAACAGGAACTCGACGTTCTGCAACGTGAGCTGAACAAAGACCAGGTGCAGTATTACCCCGATCCGCAAAAGGCCCTCGCGCAGCAATACAGCCGCTCCGATATCAACGAGAAGACCGCCAAGGTTGAAGCCAAAAAGAGCGAGGTCGAGTCGCTCAAGCAACAGGTGGCCGACCTGGAAGATGCCGTCCGCAAAGCCGGCGGCGATCCCGGCTGGGTTCGCTAGACCGCTATCCGCTCTGGACAGTTCCGTCCAATCTTGTGTTTAGGTGGGTTCTCCACGAGAATGCCTCGCACGGGTGTCGCGCACCGCCCTGCTCCGAGAGGACCCATGAGCGATCTGCAAACCCAATCGCCCGCCTTTCAACAGGCGCTCCGGCAAAGCGAACGCCTCCGCATCTACATTCTCCTCGCGTTACTCGCCTTTATCCTCGTCCTTCGCGGCACTCGCACGCTTCTCGCGCCCACGCCGGATAATATCTCCACCCTATCCATGTTTATGGTGTTGATTGGCATCCTGGTCGCCATCGAATTGATCATTCTCCGCGCGCTGGGAAAAGCAATTCGCAATTCACAGCCGATGGCCAGAGCGTTTTGGTTTTTGAACATATTCCTGGAGATCGCCCTTCCCGCCCTCAGCATCGCCAGCGCGGCCAGTTCCGTCATCATCTCGGGCTATCGCCCGCTTGCTAATCCTTCGTTCCTGATCTATTTCCTGCTCCTGATGCTCACCATTCTGCGGCTCGACCCCCCGCTCAGCGTCCTCTGCGGGTTCATCGCCGCAGGCAGTTATCTCGCTGCCGCTTATCACCTCGGCTGGCGGCCGTTGCAACCGAGCGTGGACATCTCCCTTTATTCCCCACAAAAAAATGTGTTCACCTATGCCATCAGCCTGATCGTTGTGGGAATCACCGCTGCCGTCGTGGCTCGCGAATTTCGCTCTCAGGTGGAAGCCGCGCTTAGGGAAGCGGAAACGCGCCGTGAGGTGGAGCACCTGCAACACGACCTCGACGTCGCCCGCTCCATTCAGCAGTCGCTTCTACCCCATTCCATGCCGCAGGTCGCTGGATGGGACATTGCCGCCTGGAATCAGCCCGCCGACCAAACCGGTGGCGATTACTACGACTGGCAACCGCTTCCAAGTGGGAAGTTCGTCACAGCGCTGGCGGACGTCACCGGCCACGGCATCGGCCCGGCCCTGCTCGCATCCGTTTGCCGGGCCTACGCGCGTTGCAATTTCCGCAGTCAGGATTCCTTTCTCAAGGCCATGGAAGAGATCAACTCCGCCGTGGCAGCGGACGTCCGCGAAGGCCGCTTCATTACCTTCGTTGCGGCGATCTTCGGCCCCGAAAATTCAACCGTGGAATTGCTCTCCGCCGGCCACGCCCCACTGTTCCTCTACACACGCAAGAACGACCGCTTCGAACTGATGGAGGCTCACGGTTTACCCCTTGGCATCTCCGATTCTTTTCTCTCGGACCCGCCGCACACCCTCGAACTTGCCCCGGGGGACCTCTTGCTCCTGGCCACGGACGGTTTCTTCGAATGGGCAAATGCCAGCGAGGAGCGGTTCGGAACAGACCGTCTTGCCCAGACAATTCGCTCGGCACGCGAAAAATCTGCCGCCGAAATTATTTCCGACCTGCATCAAGAGGTATTGCGTTTCGCGGCCGGCACAAAACAAATGGACGACCTAACCGCCATCGTCCTCAAACGAATTTAATTGAATTGTGGCGGCCACCTTCAGATGGCCAAGCGAAAAGAAGCCTGGGCAGCGGCCTCTCGTTGAAGGCAAAAAAACAAACAATCTAACTTAATTTCTAATTAACGTATCCGCCGTCGCCCAGCGTCTCCGCGCCTTCCAGGACCGCCAATCCTTCGCGCAAAGCCTCCGTGCCCTGCTCCAGCGCATTCCAGGCCACGCGCTCAGACTCCTGCGCGATCTTTTCCAGGCAGGCATCCAGGGCAATTTCATCTTCCATGATTCGAGTGTCCAGCAGCGCCACCATCCGCTCCATCGCCTTTTGATGAATCTCTCCAAAAGCCTTTTCCAGCGACACCTGCCCAACGCATAAATCGCATACCAACTCGGAATAGCTGGATTCCAGCCCGCTGGCTTCGATGCGGTCCTGCAATTCGCGCAGCGCCAGTTCCGCCACGCTCGTCTCCCGGGCTTGTGTTTCCGTCTGTGTTCGGTTCATGGCGTGGCTCTCCTTCCGACCGCCTTCTTCCCGCTGAGACTACTGGCAGCCTCCGTGTTGCCACAATAGGCTAGTCGTATCAGTCAATACTCCAATACACACAAATCCAGATGCGTTCCAAATTGGCTATTTGCCCGCCTTCTTCGACTTTGGCGCCTTCGCCCTTTTCATGGGATTTCTCCTTTCCCATCTCGCCACGAACCGGCTCACTCGCCGCTCCAGCGTCTCTTGCGATTTCACGGCCACCAGGTAACGCACGATCTGCCGTCGCAGCGCGGTGCTCACCTCGCGAAACCGTCTCTGCGCCTTCGGCGCATTCCGCAGCGCCAACACCAGGGCGGGTGGCAATACCGGTTCGCGCGATTCCTCATCCAGTTCGATCGCAATTTCAAGCGCCGCGCCGCAATCCACACGCAACTTCTTGCGGATCTCTCCGTGGATAGCCATGCGGTAGCACCCTTTTCCACGCGAAACCAGTGTGGTCCGAACTGGAACGCCTTCCACTGTTCCGGTCACCGGCACGTGCGGCGCGCTGCCGAGCTTCCTCGAAATCTCCCGCGGCACATCCACGTACCGAATAACTCCCACCTTGTAGATGCTTGCGGAGAACACTTGGATTCCACGATTCATCGGTGCAGCATAGCCCACGACCCCAGTTTTGTGCTTAATGTATTGGCGGGAGAGTTGCCTAAGGTAAATACCGGGTCAATTCGACTTTACGGCGATATGCAGCGCCACCGAATTCAGCATCATCAAAACAAACCGCACGTTCGAGTAGCCAACCTCTTCCATAAGCCCCGCCAATTCGTGCGGATGAAAAAAGCGCGCTACGGACTTGGGCAGGTAGGCATAAGCGGCCGCATCGCCGGAGATGAGCCCGCCGATTTTCGGCAAAACTTTCTGGCAATAAAACCGGTAAGCATCCCCCATCAATCCCGGCGCAGGCTCCGTGAATTCCAGGATCGCCAGCGTTCCACCGGTTTTCAGCACGCGCCGAATCTCGCGCAGGCCCGCCTCATAATTCGCCAAGTTTCGAAAGCCGAACGCCGTCGTCACCAAATCGAAAGACGTATCCGCAAACGGCAGGTTCAGCGCGTCGGCTTCAAAGAATGGCACGGGAGCCGAGCCATTCGCTTCCTCAGCGGCTTTCGCCCTTGCCCGCACCAGCATGGTGTGCGAAAAATCCGCGCCAATAATTTTTGCCTTAGCGTTACGCGCCAGCGAAAACGCCAGGTCGCCTGTCCCGCAGCAAAGATCCAGCACCCGCGCATCAGGCCGTTCCAGAATCGGGCGCAGTTCCCGGGCCGCGCGCGCCCTCCAGCGTTTGTCCATCTGCCCGGATAGCAGGTGATTCAGCAGGTCGTACCGCGGCGCGATCCGCGTAAACATCTCGCGCACTTTTCGCGAAGCGTCCTGCTCGCTGGTGGCGCCCTCCGGCTGCGTGCCCTTCGGCAGTGTTCCGGCTTCAGCCATCGCACTTCCCCAGCGCTTCCACAGGCCTCATGAAAACCTGCGGCGCGCAGCGAAGGACGCACTCAACGGTTTTCTCCGCCACGCCTTCCACAGTGCGAGCCTGGCCAAGCTTCGTCGCCAGCACAAACCGCAACTTCCCTTCGCGCGCCTTCTTATCTGCTCGCATCGCGGCGATCAGCTCTTTCGGCTTCACGTCCGGCCACGGCGGCAGTTGCCCCATCCGGCGCACCAGCGCCACCAGGCGCGACACCACGTCCGCTGGCGTCCCCGCAACTTCGTGCCCCAGCAGCCCCGCGCACATCATTCCCCACGCCACCGCTTCCCCATGCTGGAAGCGCCGGTAGCGCGTCACCGACTCCAGGGCATGCCCAAATGTATGCCCGAAATTCAGAATCTCGCGCAACCCGGATTCCCTCTCGTCCTTGCTCACCACCCGAGCCTTGATCGCAATCGAGCGCCGGATCACCTGCTCCAGCGGGCCTGCATCCCTGCGCAAAATCGCGTCCATCTGTTTTTCCAGAAACGCGAACAGCCTCGCGTCCGCGATCACGCCGTATTTAATCACCTCCGCCAGCCCGCCGCGAAATTCGCGCTCCGGTAGCGTGGCGAGAAGCTCCGGATCGGCCAGCACCAGCCGCGGCGGATAGAACGCTCCTACCAGGTTCTTCCCTTCCGGCAGATTCACGCCGGTCTTTCCGCCCAACGCGCTGTCCACCTGCGCCACCACCGTCGTCGGCACATGCACCAGCGCAACCCCGCGCAAGTACGACGCTGCGACAAATCCGCCCACATCCCCCACCACGCCGCCGCCAATGGCGACAACCAGCGCGTGGCGATCCGCACCAGCAGCAACCAGCGATTGCGTCAGCCCTTCGACGGACTGCAGGTTTTTCTCCGATTCCGCGTCGTCAAACAGATGCACCTTCGGCGCAATCCGCGCGGGCAGGCCCTGCCGGATACTCTTTTCCAGCGCATGCCACACCAGCGGCGACGACAAGATGTGCACGCTCGAAAACTTCCCCAGCCGCGCAATCTCTTTCTGCGCACTCGTCATCGCCCCGCGCTCGCAGACCACGAAATACTTTCCACTCGCGGCGCGAACCTGTATGTCCTTTGTCTTTGCGCTTTTCATGTTTGTCGGTGGGTAATCTCAATGTAGCACAAGCGCCGGGTTCACCAAACCACGCGGATCTGTTGGTCGTCGACCTTAGTTGACAGTTACGGACAGGCCAGCAGATACTGCCATCGGCGCATGTAGGGTGCATCGGCGCGTCGCCGAAGGGCAATGCCCACCTACGATCCCATCGTGGAGGCCTGCATGCCCAATCTAGAGAACCTCAAGAAACAAGCCAAGCTCATATTGCGGTGGCATCGCGAACGCCATTATCCCGTCGCTGCACAAATCCGCCGGCATTTGCCTCGTTTCCTGAATATGCCTGACTCCGAGATCCTGGCGGCGAGCTTTAAACTCAGCGATGCCCAAGAAATGGTCGCAAGGCAGAACGGCTTCGCTAGTTGGCAAGCCCTGAAAACTGGACTCTCCACCAACTCGCGCAGAGTGATATTGCCGCCGTCCAAGGCGACGATTATCTGCGCGGAGCCGCAACTGTTCGTCACCGATATCAAGCGAACCTCCGAATTCTTCCAGCAGAAGTTAGGCTTTTCGCTTGTATTCACTTACGGCAACCCTCCCTACTATGCACAGGTGGCTCGCGACGCGGCACGTCTCAATCTAAGATGTGTCGAGCGAACAGTAATCGAGTCCACGGTCCGTGAGCGGGAAGAACTGTTGTCGGTTTCCATGACCGTCGCGACAGCGGCCGAGATCAAGCTCCTGTTCCTTGAGTTTCAGTCCGCTGGTGTTGCCTTTCACCAGACGCTGAAAAAGCAGCCTTGGGGCGCCAGGAATTTCGTCGTTAAGGATCCGGATGGGAATCTGTTGCTGTTTGCCGGGCCCGCAAACTAGCGGTCACCATGTCGAAGTGTATCGCGAGGCGCACCGGAGTAACAGAATAAGAAACGCGGGGAACGACGAAAGTGAGCGCAATACGTATGCAAAACGTCAAAAGCCATAAAAAGGACTTGTCAGCAGAACAGCGTAAAGAACTGCTCAGAGCATTGAAAGCTCGTTTTGAGCAAAACATGAACGGCCATGCAAGCCTTGAATGGGCCAAAGTTCAAGCAAAGCTGGAAGCCAATCCTGAAAAGCTCCGGTCACTCAGTGAAATGGAACGAACCGGAGGTGAACCGGATGTGATTGGTCATGATCAAGACACTGGCGAATACATTTTTTGTGATTGTTCTGCCGAGAGTCCCAAAGGCCGCAGAAGTCTTTGCTACGACCGTCAAGCGCTGGAGTCACGGAAAGAAAATAAACCAAAAGATAGCGCTATGGATATGGCCGCTGCCATGGGCATCGAGCTTTTAACAGAAGACCAATATCGCGAACTGCAGAAGCTTGGAAATTTCGATACGAAAACCTCGAGCTGGGTCAAAACGCCAACCGCTATCCGGAAACTCGGCGGCGCCCTCTTCTGTGACCGCCGCTTCGACACCGTTTTCCTGTATCACAACGGCGCGGAATCTTACTATGCCGCCCGGGGGTTCCGCGGCTCACTAAACGTCTGAATATTGCGTGCCCTGCAGTTGTATACTCTTTGCCGCCGGAAATCTGTTCCGCGCTTCCGGCAGTTTCAAAACATTTTCGCCCGCCCAGCCGCCGATGCTCTCCCTTCATGCCCCGGCGCTGCGCACGGCAGGAGCCGCTTCCAACATGAATTTCTTGAACGACGCAAAGTTGTGCCGTGGTTTGATCCTCGCCTTCGCTGCTGCGCTTCTTCTCGGTCTTCCACTAAACGCAGACAACGTCTCCCCCACCCGCCCCGGCTACTACCGCTTCCCCGCCATCCACGGTGACACCGTGATCTTTACCGCCGAGGGCGATCTCTGGTCGGTCAGCACCAAAGGCGGCCCGGCGCGCCGCCTCACCTCCAGTCCCGGGCAGGAAGTCAACGCCGCCATCTCTCCCGATGGAAAAACGGTCGCCTTCAGCGCCGACTACGAAGGCCCCGTTGACGTCTACACCATGCCCGTTGACGGCGGCCTCCCCCAGCGCCGCACCTGGGACGCCGGCGCCGTAGTCGCCGGCTGGACGCCCGATGGCCGTGTCCTCTTCCGCACCCGCCGCTATTCCACTCTGCCCGACCCTAAACTCGTCGCCGTGGATGCCAACGGCCAGCGCGAAGTCTTTCCCCTCTCCCAATCTTCCGAAGGCGCCTTCACCCCCGACGGCAAATCTCTCTTCTTCACTCGCCTCCCCTGGCAAGGCAGCTCTACCAAGCGCTATCAGGGCGGCACCGCCGAAAATATCTGGCGCTATGATTCCGGCTCCGAAGCCGTCCCTCTAACCGCCGACTACGCCGGCACCTCCCACAATCCGATGTTCTGGAACGGCCGCGTCTATTTCCTCACCGACCGCGACGGCACCATGAACGTCTTCTCCATGGATCCGCAGGGCCACGACCTGAAGCAGCACACGCACCATCGCGGCTTCGATGTGCAGTCCGCTTCCCTCTCCGACGGCCGCATCGTCTACCAGTGCGGCGCCGACCTCTGGCTACTCGACCTCAACACGAATCAGGACGCCATCATCCCCGTCACCCTCGTTTCCGATTTCGACCAGCTCCGCGACCACTGGGTCAAAAAGCCGCTCGAATTCCTCACCATGGCCCACGTCGCTCCCGATGGCAGCGCCGCCGTCTTCACCGCGCGCGGAGAAGTCTTCACGCTACCCGCTGCCCCGAGCGGACGCATTGTTAAAGTCGCGGGGGACTCCGCGATTCGCTTCCGCGAAGCCCGCTACACTCCCGACGGAAAATCCATCATCGCCCTCGCCACCTCAACAGGCGAAACCGAATTCTGGAAATATCCCGCCAATGGCATCGGCAAACCGGAGCAGCTCACCAAAGACGCGAAAGTCCTCCGCTGGGAAGGCGTCCCTTCCCCGGACGGTCGCTGGCTCGCCCACCGCAACAAAGATCAGCAACTCTGGCTTCTGGATCTCAAATCAAACGCCGACAAGCTCATCGCTCAATCCATGAACGGCGATTTCTCCGACCTCGCCTGGTCGCCCGACAGCCAGTGGCTTGCCTACGTCGAAACCTCAAACAACACCTTTGACCAGATCAAAGTTCTCAACGCAAACACCGGCGCGATTCAGACGCTCACCTCCGATCGCTACAACAGCGGCAACCCCGCCTGGAGCTCCGACGGCAAGTGGCTCTATTTCCTCTCCGACCGCATGCTCAAGACAACGGTGCGCGCCCCCTGGGGCGCTCGCCAGCCGGATCCCTATTTCGATCGCTCCATGAAGGTCTACGAACTCGCGCTGACGCCGGGTCTGCGCTCTCCCTTCGCACCCGTCGACGAACTCCACCCGGACAAACCGGAAAAGGCCGAAGAAAAGAAAACTGACAAGCCCGACGAGAAGAAAGAAGAAAAGAAAGACGCCAAGGGCAAGAAAGACTCCGAAGACAAGAAATCAGGCGACGACAAGAAATCGACTGAAGAGAAAAAGGCCCCGCCAGTCGTGAATATCGATTTCACGGAAATTGCCGCCCGCCTGAATGAAGTCCCCGTTCCGGCCGGAAACTATTCTGAGCTGCAGGCATCAGAAAAGCGCCTCTGTTGGCTGGACCGCGGCGAAGAAGTTCAGCCCAAGCGTTCGCTGCAGTGCGTGGATATCGCCAACAAAGGGGACGCGCCCGACACCGTCCTGGCCGACGTCAAGGGTTATGAAATCTCCGCAGACCGAAAGAAAATCCTGATCTGGAAGGAGCACGATTTCCTGATCGTCGATTCCGACGCGAAGCCCTCCACGCTCTCCGATGCCAAGGCCTACGGCAAAGCCAAAATCGACATGGCACGCTGGACCATCCTCACCAATCCTCGCGCCGAATTCCGCGGAATGTTCCTCGACGCCTGGCGCCTGGAACGCGACTATTTCTACGACCGCAACATGCACGGCGTGAACTGGCCCGAAGTCCGCGACCGCTATCTGCCTCTGGTCGATCGCGTCGCCGACCGCGAAGAGCTCAACGATCTCCTCGCCCAAATGGTCGGCGAACTTTCCGCGCTGCACATCTTTGTAGTGGGCGGCGACGCTCGCGAACCCGGCGACCACGTCGATATCGCCAGCTTCGGCGCTGGGCTCCGCCGCGACGAAAAGGCCGGCGGCGATGTCGTCGAGCACATCTATCTTCACGACCCCGATCTTCCGGACCAAGCTCCTCCTTTCTCGCGCCCGGATTCCCTGGTCCATGAAGGTGAAATCATCCAGAGCATCGACGGCGCCGACGTGCTTAGCGTCTCCGATGAACGCGTGCTCCTCCGCGGCAAAGCCGGCCGCAAAGTACTTCTCCAGGTGAAATCAACCTCTGGCCAGGTGCGCGAAGTCCTTGTCTCTCCGATCTCCGAACGCGACGAACGCAATCTCCGCTACGCCGAATGGGAATACTCCCGCCGCCGCAAAGTCGAAGCCGACTCGCAAAACCACATCGGCTACGTACACCTTCGCGCTATGGGCCCCGAAGATATCGCCGAATGGGCCCGCGATTTTTATCCCGTTTACGACCGCCAGGGCCTCATCATCGATGTACGCCACAATAACGGCGGCAACATCGATTCCTGGATTCTTGCGAAGCTCCTGCGGCGAAACTGGTTCTTCTGGCAACCACGCGTCGGCAACCCCTTCGGCAACATGCAGTACGCCTTCCGCGGCCACATCGTCGTGCTCTGCGACCAGGACACCGCCTCCGACGGCGAAGCCTTCAGCGAAGGCATCCGCCGCCTGAATCTCGGCAAAATCATTGGCATGCGCACCTGGGGCGGCGAAGTATGGCTCTCGTTCAGTAACTTTTTGGCTGATCAGGGAATCGCCTCGGCTGCCGAAATCGGCGTCTACGGCCCCGACGGCAAGTGGCTCATCGAAGGTCACGGCGTGGACCCCGACATCGTCGTGGACAATCTTCCGCACGCCACCTTCGCCGGCAGCGACGCGCAACTGGACGCGGCCATAAAATATTTACAGGACGAAATCCAAAAGGATCCGCGTCCCATTCCGCCGCCGCCACCCTATCCGAACAAATCGTTCAAGTACGACCACTAGCGCTGTAGCTCACCCCTTCGGGGGTGAGGATTTCCATAGCGCAGGCAAAATTGTGCCCTCGCATCGAAAACCATCAGGTTTAAAAGGCCTGAGCTAGAGTTTTATTTTTTCTGTAATTCCTGGACGGATTCGAGGATCGTGTGCCCCACGATCGCCAGCGTCTTTGGGCTGATCTTGTCGATCGTGTCCTGCGGCGTGTGCCAGTACGGCACGTCGTTCTGCACATCCAGATCCATGATATCCGCCGACGGCACATGTCGCGCCGTAAACGAATAGTGATCGTCGCCGCCAAAGTCCGTCGTCTCTTTCACAAACACGTTTCCGTATCCGAGCTTCTCGGCCTCGCTCCACACCATGTCTTTCAACCACTTCGTTGACTCGCCGTCCCGCTTAAAATGCGGGTTTCGCCCGCCCACAAGGTCCGCCAGGATAAACGCCTTAATTTTGGGCAAATCCCCATCCACCGCGAATTTCGCCGCCATCTGCCTGCTGCCGTAGCGGTTGTCGGGGTCCTTCCACTCTCGGTTGACCGCTTCTTCCCCGTCGAAGAACGCGATCCACACCGCATACTTCCCCGGTTGCTTCTGCGCGCACAGCAATCGCGCCATCTCCAGCATCACGCCCGTCGAAGACCCCGCATCGTCCGCGCCGACAAAGTTCTCCAGCCGCTTCGTGTCGTAATGCGTTCCCAGCAAAATAATCCCCGGCTTCTGCCCTGGAATCTTCGCCAGAATGTTTTTCATCGGCAGGCGGCCCGCCGGCGTATCCGCGGAAAACGAATCCGTATCCACCGCGCACCCATACGACTTCAACTCCGACACCAGATAATCCTGCAACTTTGCCAGCGCAGGCGAACCCGCGGTCCTCGGCCCATAACTCAACTGCTTCACCACCTGCTCGTAAGCCCGTTTCCCATCGAACCCGCCCGTCTTCTCCGCCGGCGGCGCCTCATCCGCCGCATTCGGTGGTGGCCCGGCCACCGCGCTCATGAACGGCGGTTGCCCCGCGTTCGCATTTCCGCTGCCCGCCGGAGCGCTCTGCCCAGAGTTGCACCCGAACGCCACAGCCGCCACCAGCCCCAGCACCATCACCCGCGCCATCCCAAATGCCCCCATCTTCTCCCCGCTCCTGTGGCTCTTTGCGAATCTCCGCAACTCTGCGCCGGCCTTTACTCCGACCCGGTCGGGGCGTTGCCAATTCGCTTCACGATTTTCTATTTTCAATTTTCCAATTTCGCTTTGTCGGCTTCTTCCGCTTCCAGCCGCTTCCTCTTCTTCCTCACAACCACCGCCGAAACCGCGATCCCAACAAAATACAGCCCCACCATCGGCGCCATGAAGATCAGCATCGTCGTGGCATCGGGCGTAGGCGTAATCACCGCCGCCACCACCGCGATAATCAAAATCGCGTACCGCAGGTTCTTCCACAAAAACGTCGGCGTCACAATCCCGAACAACGTCAAAAAGAAAATCAGAATCGGCAACTCAAATACCAGCCCCAGTCCGAGCAAAATCATCAGGATCAGGTCGAAATACTCGTTAATGCTCAGCAGCGGCGCCACCGTACCGCCAAAATTCTGAAAACTCACCAGAAACTTCAATATGTACGGCAGCGTCACAAAATATCCGAACGCAATCCCCGTCAAAAACAGAAGAACCGTCGAAAACAAGAATCCGGTCACCGCGCTTCGCTCATGTCTGTACAAAGCCGGCGCCACAAACAGCCATATCTGGTAGAGAACCACGGGTGACGCGATCACCAGCCCGATATACACGCCCAGCGTAATGACGAGGTTTACCGCTCCAGCGGGATGGTTGTAATAAAGCTTGTCCGAGTACCCCGCCGCGACCAGTGCCTTCTGCATCGGCTCGTTAATGAAGTGAATCACTTTCGGCGCGATATACACCCCAACGAACGCCCCAATCCCGATCGCATACAGCGAATTGATAATCCGCTTCCGCAGTTCGGACAGATGCTCGAAAAACGTCATCTGGCCGCCGCTCTCCTCCAGTCGCGCTGCGATGGAATTGTCAGGCTGGCTGCTGTTGGTCATGGGAGGGGGGAGCTTCGGTAGGGTTGCTTTCCTTCTGGGGTTCGCCGGACGGAGCCACGCTTTCGCCGTTCGACGCGTCTAATCTAGGGATAGCTTCGGCCACCGGCGTAACCACGGGTCCATCCCCTGCCGGATAATCCGCAGCCGCTTCCGGGAGGGGCTCCGTGCCAGAGGTCGCGCTCGACGCCGCAGGTGATTCCAGGCCTTTCGCCTTGGCCTCCGCGGCCTCCGCCTCGGCCGTCTTCTTCCGAACTTCCGCGATCCGCGCCTGGCGCTCCAGGTCCCGCATCTCTTCTTCAAACGCGCTCTTGAAGTCCGTCGACGCCTTGCGGAATTCCGCCATCAATTTCCCCAGCGTTCGCGCCAGTTCCGGCAGTTTTTGGGGCCCAAAGACCACCAGCACCACCAGAAACACCACAATCATGTGTGGAACGCTGAGCATAGATAAAAAGCGCCGTAAAACGCCCTGTCTGCATCATAGAAAGGGCGGCCAATCGTGTCAAACAGGAGTTCCCGTTTGCGTGTTATACTGGGCTTTAAGCTAATAGCGAGGTTTCCATGAATCCAGAACGTCGGGGCCTGATCCTGGTAGTTGTAGTCCTGCTCATCTCTGGAGTGCTCGGGGGCATCTACGGGCCGTCGGTCCGCGCCACCACTGCGAATACGGACGATTACCAGACCGCCGTCCGCGACTTCACCAGTGTTCTCTCCGTCGTCCAGGCGAACTACGCCGAACCCGTCGACGCCGACAAAGCCGTCTATCAGGGCGCCATCCCCGGCATGTTGCGCATGCTTGATCCCCACTCAAATTTCTTTGACGCCCGCCAATTCGCCCTCCTCCGCGAAGATCAGCGCGGCAAGTATTACGGCGTCGGCATGGTCGTCGCTCCCCGCGAGAACCACACCGTTGTCATGTCGCCGTACGTCGGCGCGCCTGCCTACAACGCTGGCCTTCGTCCCGGCGACGTCATCGCCAAAGTTGATGAAAAGTCCACCGATGGCCTGACCACCACAGAGGTCGCCGACCTCCTCAAAGGCCCCAAGGGCACGGTCGTCAAAATCACCGTCGGCCGCGAAGGCTATGCCGACCCTCTCGTCTTCACCGTCACGCGCGACGAAATTCCCCGCCACTCCGTTGATATCGTCACCATGCTCAAGCCCGGCATCGGCTACATGCGCCTGAACCAGTTCAACGAAACCACCGATAAGGAAATTGCCGACGCCCTGAAGCAGCTTGGCGCCAGTTCTCTCGACGGACTCGTTCTTGATCTTCGCGGCAATCCCGGTGGCCTGCTCAACGAAGCCGTCGCTGTCGGCGACATGTTCCTCGAAAAGGGCCAGCTGATCGTTTCCTATCACGGCCGCAGCGCCCCGGAGCGCCGCTTCTACGCCGTGCGCGGCAATCAGGGCATGAACGTCCCCATCGTCGTGCTGGTCAACAATAACTCCGCTTCCGCCGCGGAAATCGTCTCCGGCGCCATTCAGGACCACGATCGCGGCCTCGTGGTTGGCGAAACCACCTTCGGCAAGGGCCTCGTCCAAACCGTGCAGCCGCTCTCTGAGAACACCGGCCTCGCTCTCACCACTGCCCGTTACTACACGCCCAGCGGCCGCCTGATCCAGCGCGATTACAAATCCATCTCGCTTTATGAATATCACTACGAGCGCAAGGTCCCCGAGCACCCCACGGAGATCCGCCAGACCGACAGCGGCCGCCAGGTCACCGGTGGCGGCGGCATCACGCCGGACATCATCGTCCCCGCGCTCAAGTACGACAAGTTCCAGGAAGCATTGTTCCGCGCCGATGTTCTCTACCCGGCCGAACAGGGCGTCGCCGGCTTCACTCGCTATTACCTCGGCACCAAGCCCACCATCACCCACAGCTTTGAAGTGGACGACAACGTTCTCCGCGAATTCCGCGGCTATCTTGCGAAGCACAACGTGAAGTACACCGAAGTTGAGTACGCCGACAACCTCGACTGGATCAAGCGCAAGATCAAACAGGAGATTTTCATGTCCGCCTACGGCACCCAGGAAGGCGACAAAGTCCTCCTCGCCGCCGACCCGCAAGTCCAAAAAGCCGTGGAGTCCATTCCCCAGGCCCGCGCCCTCTACGAAAACGCTCGCAAAATCGTAGCCCAGCGCAACGGCTCCGGCCACGACCAACCGTAGCGGCCACCTTCAGGTGGCCCAGCCCATTGGCGCCACCTTAATTCTTGTCACGTTGGAATCTTCTCCACGCCTCTGCTAATATCAAAAGGTCGCTGCTAGTGGGCGAGTAGCTCAGCTGGGAGAGCGCATCGTTCGCAACGATGAGGTCGCCGGTTCGATCCCGGTCTCGTCCACCAATTCCTGCCACATTTCATCTCGACAATTAGCTTGGGAGAGCGTCCCGGTCCTAACCGGGAAGGTCGCCGGTTCGATCCCGGTCTCGTCCACCAAATTCTCTTCTCCATCCATCACATTTCGGGAGAGCGTCCCCGTCCCGCCCCGCTTCCTTTAGACAAACGGATTAGAAATCGTCACGTTCCCGAACTGCTGTCCGTCTTGAAAGTCCTCGCTGTAGAGAACGTCACACTGCGATTCAATCGCCGAAGCTACAATTAGTGAATCGTACCAAGCTAATCGGGACCTGGCCAAAATCCTCAACGCTTCCCCATACAAAGAGGGCGACGAATGGACCGCCAACAGAGGGCGAAAGGTAGTCGTTAAGTATTGTTCCGCATCCGAGGTGCTCATAGGCTTTTCAAAGCGGCGCAACGCGACATTATAAAACTCCTGCACCACCTGATAGCTGACAATTCCGCCGCGTGTCTCGATTCCCTTCCGGATCAGTTTTGTCGCTTCTGCTGCTTTTTTCGGTGAGCTCAAATCAAAGGAATACACAAAGATATTTGTGTCGAGAAAGAACTTACCGCTCATTCATTTCTTCCCTGCTGAATCGCCGGCCCGCCTGCACATGTTTTAGGCGTTTCATCATCGCGTCGAATTCCTGCGCTCCGCCGCTCTGCGCTGTAATTTGTTCGAGCCATTCGCGGAACAGAGCGTTTAGTGTCTTATGCCGGGCCTTGGCCAACAGGCGCGCTTGTTCGATAAGCTGTTCATCGGCACTGAGGGTTATGTTTTTCATACGAGTATAGTGTACACGACTTTCGTGCGCAACGCAATTCTCCCCAGCAGAAGCCTCCTCCGTGCCCCTATCCAGTCAGTTTGTCTTTTGATTTTATTCCCCATCCTTGACGCCAACATGCCCGCCGCCTAAAATTGAGTTTTTCCGCGCAAGAAACGAGCCATGAGCCACCGCGTCCGCATCTTCGTCCTGCTGGCGTTCGCCATCGCCCTTTTTCCACTTGCCTCCGTGGCCCAGAAGCCCCCGGCACCGCCTCCGCCGCCTTCCCCGCAGCCCCCAACCTCCACCATTCCTACAAATTCCCCTTTCCCCAATTCGGGGTCAAATCAACCGTCGGGCACTCTCGTGATGTTTCTCCAGGGACGCGTCACCACCAGCGACAACTCCCCGATTCCGAACGATATGAAGGTGGAGCGGATTTGCAACAACAAGGTGCGCCAACAGGTGTACGCGTCTCCCAACGGCGGCTTCAGCATGCAACTGGGGACGAATACCGACCCAGTCCTCGACGCCAGCGCCGAGGCGAGTTCCACATCCGGCAGAACTGGCAACTCCTCGGTTACGGGCGTTCCACGAAGTGAATTAAGGCGTTGCGAATTACGCGCCTCGGGCTCCGGTCTTCAATCCGACGCCATCAGTCTGATGGAGCTCGACACCTTCGGCGAAAATATCAACGTCGGCGTCATCGTCGTGCAGCGGCTCTCAAAAATCAAAGGCGCGACCCTGAACGCGGCCCCCTACCAGGCGCCGAACGATGCCCGGCGAGCTTACGAAAAGGGCCTCAAGTCCGAGCGCAAAACCGATCTTGCCGGCGCGCGCAAGTATTTTGAATCCGCCGTGGCGATTTACCCGAAGTATGCAGTCGCATGGAATCAGTTGGGCAGCGTTCTGCAAAAGCAAAAGCAGGTCGAAGCAGCTCGCAACGCGTTCACGCGGGCCACGGCCATCGATAACCGGTTCCTCCCGCCCTACCTTTCGCTCGCGTCCATCGCCTTTCAGGAAGGAAATTGGCCTGAGCTACTGGCACTTTCCAATCACATCCTGGCTCTCGATACCTTGAATCAAGTCAATGTCACCGCGTTCATCGTGGATCTCGATCCAATCAATTACGCCGATGCTTATTTCTATAACGCGGCCGCGAATTTCCAGCTCAACAAGATCGAAGAGGCCCAAAAGAGCGCGCTCAAGGCGGAACACATCGCCTTTCCCCGTCGCTATCCCCAGGTGCATCTATTGCTCGGTGAAATCTTTGCCAGAAAAAGCGACTACGCCACCGCTATCTCCGAGCTGAACACCTACCTCGAACTCGCTCCAAACGCCTCAAACGCCGATCAAGTGCGCCTCCACCTCGCAAAATTGCAGCAACTCAACGATTCAGCCAAGACCACCGAAAAGCCCGCTTCCCTGTAAAACAAATTAAAATAATCCACGGGGATGCAGAGAGCTTCAAATACGGCTTCTGCACCTGGGACTTTGCAGCCCACTCCGTCCCCACATGGCACAGCCCTCGATCCTGAATCAACGCTTCAAGGTGTCTTCTTTTCCTTGCTCTTTTTTGCGGCCTTCCCCAGTATCGCAGCGATTGCTGAGCCGCCAACGCACCCAATGATAATTTTTGTTGCGTCAGATCCCTGGACCTTTCCCAGCACCAGTCCAACGGCCACAACCACCGCGGCAAGAAGGCCGCCGATGCAAAGAATTACGGCGCCGATCGCCACAATGTCCTCGGTGTCCATGGAAAAGGTTCGCCCGTGTGGCCCGCTCGTTACGGCTATTGCTTCGGTTTTCGGCGTGCCTTCGGCCGGTGTAGCCGCGGCCGCCGCGCCGCTTCCCCCGCCGAACTCTCTGTATTCAATGTTTGGCGCGGGCAGATTAGGCAGATTTGGGCGGCCGGGTCTGTTTTCGCTCGGATCATTCGTGGGCATGGTTTCCCTCTCTCGCGGCTTTCTATATCACAAAACAACGTAACTGAGGTAAGACTAATTGACCGCGTGACTCTGTCAGCGAACCTCTCTTTGTGAGATACCTCTCATCGATCGAGCAAATCAATTTCCCCGTTCATCGCAAATCATAGTCACGCGCAGGGTGCCCAGCTGCCGCTGTTGTATCTTGGTCTTGGGTCTGACGTCTCTTTTGGTTTCGTTCATTGAATTCAAACTACCCCGTGCAACTTCCCCGACAAGACCTCAAAACTTCCGCGCTCGCGCCAAATAGTAAAAGGCGGCTCCGAGCCGCCGCATGACACTCAAAAAATGTAATCCGCTCAGAACAGGTATTTCAGCGAAAACTGAATCAGCCGCGGCGTTCCCACAACCGACGTGATCTGCGAGAACGAACTCGCGCTCTCGATATCCGTCGCCGACGGATTGGCAAACGACGGGTGATTGAACAGGTTGAAAAATTCCGCCTGGAACCGCAGGTTCTGCCGCTCCGTCAGCTTGAACATTTTGCCCACCGTGAAATCAATGTTCTTCTGCGGTGGCCCGATGACGCAATTGCGCCCCGCGTTGCCGAATCCGGTGGCATCGCCTGGCGCGCCGCTGGCAAGTGGAATCACCGGGTCGGGCAGATACGCCGTCGGATCCACCCAGTGCCCCAGGCGCGATTCGACTCCGCCGGGTGTCGCGGCGTTGCCGCAGTTGCGCCCAGGCGCAAATATCGGGGTCGCAAGGTTTGGGCTGCTCAGGGCGTACGCGCTTCCCCCCGCGGAATCAATCGGAGTAAACGGCAAGCCAGACTGCAACGTCAGCACGCCGCTGACTTGCCAACCGCCCAGCGCATAACCTGTCCAGCCCTGTGCCTTCCCATAAAATGGCAACTCGTAAACCGCGCTGGTCACGAACCGGTGCCGCCGGTCGAAATCTCCAAGCCCCCGCGAATCACTCGCAATTTTCTGATTGTTGAAGCGCGTGTCGAACGACACGGTCGCATTCGATACGTCGTCGATCTCCTTCGAAAACGTATACGCGCTCTGCCAGTAAAGCCCCTTCGAAAAATGGTGTCCCAGCGTGGCTTGCAGGGAGTGGTAGTGCGAATCGGAGTTCGGCGCAAACGCCTCGAAATTGGCCGGCCCAATCCCCAGGAATGGCGACCTCGCCGGCGCGTTTTCCACGGTATTGTCCACGATCGAGCATTGCGCGCCCGGACCCGTGGTCCCGTTGCAATTCACGCCTGGAATCACCACCGGGTGCGCTGACGACGCCAGCGTCGCTTCCGCCGGATCGTACGTCGACCGCAGGTGCGTCCCCTTTGTCCCGACGTATCCGACCTCCGCAAACCACTGTCTGCCAAACTCGTGTTGCAGGGTCAGGTTCCACTGCTGCGTGGTCCCCGCCACCCAATGTTGCGGCACCTGCAGCGCAATCAGGCCGGCCACATTGCCGGTGAACGAAGCCCCGCATTGGGATAGAACTCCTGTCGCGCCGTTGCCCAGCGTGCATGTCGCTGGAAACGTCGTAAAGAACGAGGGCGAAGGCACAAACGCCGGACTCAACACTCCGAGCGGCGGAATGCCCGGAAACCCGGTGGCCGGATTAGGCTGAAACAGATTCGCCAGGCTTCCCTGCCCCGGCAGGAAATTAATCGCGATCGGGAAAAACGGCGGCGAGAACGACAAATTGTCCACTGCGCCTAAATCCTCGCGCACGCTGTAAATTCCGTAACCTCCGCGAATGGACGTGTCGTGGCGGCCAAACAGGTCGTACGCAAAACCGATGCGAGGCTCCGGCACCCTCGCGAAATTATTGCTCAACGAACTCCGTGCCTGCGTCCCGGTCAGCCCCGGCAGATTGTATTGGTTCACGCACTTCGGATAAACAAACGGCTGTCCTGTCGTATTGGCAAGCTCCGGAATGCTGTTGCCGATGCGGCAGCTTTCGTCGTACGGCGCCCCAAGAAACTCCTGGCGAAAGCCGAGATTCAGCGTAAGCGATTTCGTGACTCGATAGTCGTCCTGCGCAAACCACGCATAGGCGGGAATCCGGTAGTCGTGATCTCCGACTCCTCCCCCAGCCTCGCCAAAGAACGGCGAGCCCGCCAGGAAGCTCTGGAAATCCGTGCCCACAGTGGGGGGCGAAAAGAACACCAATCCGTTGTCCGCCACCGGCAAGCTGCGCCGCAGCGTGGTGCGATCAATCTCCGGCCCGAAACGCAACGTATGATTCCCGTGTGTCCAGCTCACGGTGTCCAATATCACGAAGCTATCCCCCAGCGCCCGCTGCAACTGCTGCGGAAAGGGCCCAAAGGCGAACGCGCCGAATTGCAACCGGTAAATGTTCGGGTCGCCGTTGGCCGTGGGCAGATTGATTCCCACCTGCCTGCTCGTCACCGGCGGCACGTTATTTAATTTGTCGCTGATGATGTTCACTCCGAAGCGGAATTCGTTCACCAGAGTGTTGGAGAACAAGTGCGTTTCCGTGATACTTCCTACCCGATTGTGCAAAGGAATTTCCAACGGGAAATTCAGATTGTTCGGCGTCGGGGGCCCCCCGGTCTGCACTTGAAACGAGTCGGCTCCGAACGGTTGAAACGTGTCGGAATCGGCCCAGAAAAAGCGGAACGAGACGCGATCCTTGTTCCCGTTGAACTCGCGATCCCAGTTTGTGGTGAATTGGTCGTCGGTGAATTTGCCCGTCTGGCTCACCAGGAACGGCACCGGCGTCAGGCACGGCGTGCTCGCCGGCACGTTGGTTGGCAGCGGAAACAGGTAGCCCCCGGCCCCTCCGCCAAACTGATTGCTCTTGAAGTTCAGAAGATTGAGCGCCACGGGATCAACGTTCACTCCGCTGGGCAGCCCGCAGTCCGCGGCCAATTTAGTGGCCGATTGGCGATCTGCCAGTGGAACATAGGGGATCGTTGTATTGATGAACGTTCCCGCCGACGCCCCGCTTCGTTGTCGCGTGCCCTGATAATTCACATAGAAATAGCCGAACTTCGCGGAGGGGTCCACTTTCCCGCCAAAATCACCGCCGAAAATGTTCTGCTGAATCACCGGCCGTTTGAAGCCGCTGGCATTCAGGAAAAAGTCGTTGGCGTCGAGCACCGTATTCCGGAAATATTCCCAGGCATCGCCGTGATATTGCGATGTCCCGCTCTTCAGCGTTGCGTTGATGTTCCCGCCACCGTTCCGTCCCTGCGTGGCGTCGTACAAACTCGTGCTCACCTTGAATTGGTCGATGGCGTCCGGATTAGGCAGCGGCGTATACGTCAATTCCCCAAACGCGTAATCGGCCACCGAAATCCCGTCGATCAGGTAATTATTATTGTCCTCGCGCCCGCCGTTCACGTGGATAAACACCTGCCCGCGCCCAAGCTGCGACGCGTTATTCAAATCCGACGAAGCCCCCGCCGACAAGGTAAGGATCTGCTGGAAATTTCGCGTCGCCAGCGGCAGTGTCGTAATCGTCTGGCTGCCCATAATCTCGCCCGTAGCCGCGTCCGACGTGTCGATCTGGCTGACCTGCGATTGCACCACGATCTCTTGTTGCTCGGTGCTCACTTTCAACGTCGCGATCATGCGAGTCGTTTCGGTAATTGAAACGGAAACTCCCGTAAACTTGCTCGGGGCAAAGCCCGGCGCATTCACCTCCACCGTATAGTTGCCGACCGGAAGCAGCGTCACGGTAAATATTCCCGCTTCATCCGTGGTCAGTTCGCGCACCTGTTGGCCGGTCGCGTCGCTCAACACTCTTACTTTCGCTCCAGAAACAACCGCACCGGACGCATCCTGCACGGTTCCGCTGATCGCGCCGGTTGCCCCGCCCTGCGCAAAGGCCAGCCAGGCACACGAAAGCATCAGAATCAATGTGGAAAAATAGCGATTCATAAACACCCCCCACCGCATCGCTTGAGTTCCCGTTTCACTCTGGAAAAAAGGCCACGTCCCCTAAATGCAAAGCACACTATCACTGCTCTCACGGAATTTCCATCAATGAGTCATCCGGCCCCGCTGTTATTTTTTGCGTGCTACCTATTTGTTTTTTGGAAGAATTTCTGAAAGGCTGCTTTAGCGGTGGGCGCGACTGCGTCAAGGTCGCCGCGAAGGAAACACACCCAATCTTCCGGCACAATTATCGGAAATCAGCGATTACATTGCCATCTTGCCGCCAAATGGCATCAGATCCCACGCCCGCCAGAACGCCTGCATCTCTCCCGGTGTTCCCAGCGACACGCGGATGTATTTATCCAGCACCGGATACTTCGGCCCGATCAGGATGTGATTCTTCTTCAGATGTTCGATTGCTTCATCCGGCGGTCGCATCGGATTCACCATCACGAAATTTGCCTGTGAATCAATCGCTCGAAGCATCCGCGCGTTCACCTGGTTCATAAACTCCTGCCGGTCGTCCGTGTTTCGCTTGATCCCGAGCCGCACATAGTCCACGTCGTCCAGCGCAGCCGAAGCGGCCCGAGCCGAAACCACGCTCACCGTCCAGTTGGGAAAGCCTGCGGGCAGCCGCTTGGCCATTTCCGGCGTGGCGACCGCGTACCCAATCCGCATCCCAGCCAGCCCGTAAATTTTCGAAAAAGTGCGCAAGACGATGATCCGCGGATCGTCAAAATGCCGGTCCAGAAATGACTCGTACGCCGTATTCGGCGTCACGAAGTGATGATAAGCCTCATCAATCAGCACCGTGACGTCGGAAGGCAGCTTGCCGATAAACGCCTCGATATCATTCCGCGGCGTGATCGTCCCCGTGGGATTATTGGGATTCACTATGTAAACCAGCCCTGTGGGCGTGCGCGCGGCATCCAGCATTGCGCCCAGATCGTGTTCATACCGTTTGTTCAGCGGAACGCTGGCGACTTCAACCCCCGCCGTTTGCGCCAGCTTCCCCAGCGAGGGAAACGTGGGCGCGGCTTGCACAAGTTTCTTGCCTGGCTTCAGAAACGATAGCGCTGCCATTGCCAGAATCTCGCCGGAGCCGCAGCCGAGCACGATCTGCTCCGGCTTCACTTTGTGCGTCGCCGCCAGTTTCCCGATCAGCGTGTCATATTCAGTCCGCGGATAACGGTTACCGCTCGACGCCGATTCACGCAGCACCGCCAGCACTTTTTCCGAAGGTCCATAAGGATTCTCGTTGCGATAGAGCAGCACAGGATCGGCCGCCGTCGCCACCCGGGGCGCATCGTTCACAGGAAACCCTGCAAAGCCGCGCAGCGCCGGAGATGCCGCGCCTACAACCGCTCCAACGCCAATCTGTCGAAGGAGATTTCTGCGAGAAACGGACATAAGGGCCCCCTTGGTCGCATCGCCGCAAGTCATCCCCGGAGGGCAGGCGCTCCCGGCGTTGGCCGGTATTCTACTGTGTTCTGCTAGCGAAGGGTTAGCGTTACCCGCTGGGTGTGCGTTAACCCGCCACTGGTGGCGGTAATGGTCAGCGTGAACGTGCCGGTCGGCGATTTACGATTAGCGCTCACCGTCAGTGTAGACGAGCCCGAGCCCCTGATCGACGCGGGATTGAAACTCGCGCCAGTGCGGCGTGGCAGCCCGCCGACGCTGAGACCAACCGTGCCCGTGAATCCACTGCCGCCCGTGACCTTGACGGTGTAATTTCCATTCGAGCCCCGCGCCACAGCAAGGCTGGCAGGCGAGACGCTGACCGAGAAGTCGCCGCTCACCAACAGCGTCACATTCGCCGTATGGGTCAATGCGCCGCTCATCGCCGTAATCGTCAGCGGATAACTGCCGGTCGGCGTGGTCGAACTCGTGGATACACTGAATGTGCTGGAGCCGGAAGTTGCAATAGACGCGGGACTGAACGCCCCGGTCGCGCCAGTTGGCAGTCCGCTCACCGTAAGCCCAACCGTGCCCGAGAATCCAGTGCCCGCAGTCACAGTTGCAGTGAACGAAGTCCCGCCTCCTTGCACAGCAGTTGCGGAGGCCGGCGAGGCCGCCAGCGAGAAGTCCGGTTGCACGGTGATCGTGCGCGTCGGCGGTTTGGGATCGGTAAGGCCTGCGTTGTCCGTTACCGTAAAAGATGTAACGTAAGTGCCTGGAGTGGAGTACGTCACGCTGCCGGGATTCGCGAGATTGCTCGCGTTTGGATTTCCTCCCGGGAAAGACCACGAGTATGCGCTGATCGTGCCGTCCGGATCGGTTCCCGCCCCGGAATAGACAACCGATTGCCCGGCGGAAATGGTCACGTCCGACGTGGGGCTCGTGATTGTGCCAGTGGGAGGTATATCGTTCGCTGCCAGTGAAACTTGCAGAATCGTCGCCACGGAGGGAACGCCCGCACTGTTCAGAATGAACAGCATGTAATAACCCGGCGGCGCGATGTTGCCGTTCGGCGGCCCGGTCACGTTCAAAACACCCGCGCCTGCGGTAAAAGAAAGTCCAACATAGCGTTGGTCCATATCAAACGCGTGAGTCACGGCCCCATCGCGCATCAGCACCACGCCCGAGATCGAAGCTGCATCGGGAGTCTGCACCTGGAACGCCCCGCCATAACCGATGACATTCGAAGAAGTGCCGGCGATGGATGGCCGCGTCGCCGGCGTGCCGTCCGCATTCAGCAAGTACTGCGGCGTGTAAACTTCCATGTGCGGCTCGTATGTGCCGCGCTGGGGATTTCCGCCCGCCACCCAAACCGTGGCGTCGGGCAGCAGCAAGCTGACCGAATGATAAAGCCGTGCGTAAGCCAGCGCTCCCGCCGAACTGAATGTATTGCTCGCGGGATCATATAGGTCGGCGTTCAAGCTGGCCGTGCTCGTGTCTTCATCGTTCAGCGAGCCGCCCAGCGCCAGAATTTGGCCGCTCGGCAAAATCGTGGCGTTCATTTCGATCCGGGGCTCCGACATGTTCGGCCCGTAAACCCACTTCGGGGTGGCCGCGGAAAGGTCGATAATCTCGGTTGTGCTGGTGGAGGGGCTGCCGCCGCCCATGATGATCACTTTCGGCGTGTAATTGTTCGCGGGCGTCAGAGGAAAAAGCACCGACGATCCATACGTCCGTGTGCCGCTGTAATTTGTAAATGCGATGTTCGTGGTCCAGGTATGAGTCGAAGGATTGAAAATGCTCGATCCAGTGGTCGAGCCCGAATAGAAGACGTTGCCATTTGGCAGCACGTACATGCGCGGATAAAGAGGCGGAGTCCAGGGAGCCGCAAATGCCGCGCTCCAACCCGAACCGGCGCTATAAAACTCCACCGAGGTGTTCGTCCCGCCGGTCTCATTGAGCCCCGAGAAAATCATGGTGCGCCCGTCGCCAAGCACCGTCCCAGTGGGATACCAGCGCCCATGCGCCATTGATTGCTGGTTGGTGAACGTGTTCGTCGCGGGGTCGTAGGTGGCGGTGCTCAACTCTCCGTGAAACGGATCGTACTGGAGCGTGCCGCCCATCACGAACGGCCGTCCATCCGGCAGCACGACCATGCCGTTGCAGAACATGTCCCACGCGACAGGTTGCGTCGTAATCGTGCCGGCCTGAGGATCCCAAAGCGCCGCCTGGAAATTCGTGTTCCCGGCCACGTTGCCTGAGCCGGAGACGATCAGCACCTTTCCGTTGTAGAGCAGTGCCGTATGTACGGGATTGATCGGCATGGTGTACGGCAATGTCTGCCAGTGGCCAGTCTGGGCAACAGCGCCCGGGACAGCCGCAGCAAGGCCGATCAGCAGTAGGCAAACTGGCCCAATGAGACGGCAACAGGGTCCATTCATTTTGAATTCTCCCAAGCAAACGTGTGCGGGAACGGAAGGGGCCTTTGGGGAATATCAGCAATCCATGTTCCAGCCGAATTGCGTGGCACGTCCGTATCTCGGTATTTCTACATAGGGTTAGGTTGCGCCAGCAAGCGACGCGATCCCCAATTTGGTCAAGGAATGAAAACGAATGGGAAACTGTGGAAATTTCTTGCTGAAACTGCTGTTCAGAAGCGGGGCCGACATACGAAGCGCCCGCAGCACTCTGGCACGATTAGGCCAATGCCAGGCCAGAGCTGACAGGCTAATTTCCGGCGCCAACCGGCACGCCGCACCCGTCGAGCGAATTCTTCAAGCTCAGGATCATCTGCACCACGCACTGATCCCCAATCGACGTGTTCAGCAGCGTGTGAAATACCGCATGCTCCGGCCATTCCACGTGAAAATATTTGCGGATAAAATCCGCCCGCTCCTTGTCCACGGAGTCCACCAGGATCTCCGCCTCCTCCGCCGTCTTGCCGCGAGTCCGCAACCTGCGTACTTTGTCTTCCCGCGGCGCGTACAGATACACCCTCAGCGTGTCCTCGCGCTCGCGCAGAAAACGTTGCGAGCCTCTTCCCACAATCACGCCATTGCCGTCTTTCGCCGCGTGCAAAACCACTTTTTCCGTCAGCTTCAATATCGTTTCGCTGTCCACCAGGTTCAGCTTGTGCGCGTTCAGGCTTCCTTCGTAGCTCCCCCGCAGAAACGATTTGAACAGCCGGTAATACAGCGGATCGGTGCGTTCCTCGCGGACCTCCACGACCGACTGCGGGCAATTCGCCAGCCGCGCAATCTCCTCCGTCAGCAGGTGGTCCCACAGCTTCCAGCCCAACTTCTTGGCTAGCAAAGTGGCGATTTCTCCCCCGCCGCATCCATATTCCCGTTCAATCGTGATGATTCTGATCATGCCGTCACCCGGGTTCCCCTATAAGATCTAATCTCTCTCCATCCTCGCTCAGCGCGCTTCATTTAATCCACGATGATCCTGCCGCCGCCTCCGGGATCGTTCTTCTTCAACAGAAACGCCAGGAAAAACATAATCCCCGCCCCTACCGACAGCACCATGAACGTATCCACGTACGCCAGGCTCGCCGCCTGCGCCTGCACCGAATCGTAAATCCTCGCGTACGCCTGCGCAATCGCGTCCGGCTTGCTCAGTCCGCCCGCGTGCTGGGCCTGTGCGGTAAGTCCGTTCAGCGTATTTTGAAAATTCGGATTGTCCGGCCGCGTGTACTCCACCAGCCTTGCCTGGTGCAGTTGCGAGCGCCGCGCGATCAGCGTCGTCACCAGCGACGTCCCCACGCTGCTTCCCATGTTCCGCATGAAGTTCACGAGTCCCGCCACCGCATTATTCTTCTCCGGCGCAATTCCGATGTACGCCACCAGCGAAATCGGCACGAACAGGAACCCCAGCCCGATCACCTGCGCGATTCGCAAGAGCGTCGCCGCTTTAAAACTGATAAGCAGGTCGATCCGTTGGGTCGAATAAAACATCGCAATCGACAGAGTCAGCCAGCCGAATGCGATCAGGTATCGCGCCTGCACTTTCGTCGTCATCTTGCCCATGATGGGCATCTCAATCAGCAGGACAAGCCCTCCCGCCGATAGCGCAAACCCCGCCAGTTGCGAAGTGTATCCCAATAGTGTCTGCAAGAATTGGGGCATCAGCACCAGCGAGCTGAACAATAAAATCCCCAGCGTAAACATCATCAGGCATGCGCTCGCAAAATTAAAGCTCTTGAACATCTTCACGTCGATGATCGGGTTCTTTTGAAACCACTCCCAGATCACCAGAGAAATCAGGCAGACCGTCGCGGTAATCACCAACGTCGTAATGAACCGGGACCCGAACCAGTCGTCTTCCTGCCCCTTGTCCAGCAAGACCTGCAGTGAGCCGATCCCCAAAGTCAACAGTGAGATCCCAACGTAGTCCAGCTTCACGCCCGCGCGTTTGAGCCTGCCCAAATAGGGCGGATCTTCCACGAACTGCCTCACCAGCAACCAGGTCACGATGCCAACAGGAATATTGATGAAAAAAATCCACCGCCACGAATAATTGAACGTGATCCAGCCTCCCAAAGTCGGCCCGATCGTCGGCGCCATGATCGCTGTTATTCCGTAGAGTGCGAACGCCAATCCACGCTGCTCCGGTGGGAAAGTATCCGCCAGAATGGCCTGCGCCATTGGCTGCAACCCTCCGCCGCCCGCGCCTTGCAGCACCCGGAACAGCAGCAGCATCCCCAGGCTCGGCGCGATCCCGCAAAGCAGCGAACTGATCGTAAACACGGTCAGGCACGCCATGAAAAACCGCTTCCGCCCCAACGTGCCCGCCAGCCAGCCGCTGATCGGCAGAATGATGGCGTTCGAAACCAGGTAGGAGGTCAGAACCCAGGTGCTTTGATCGTTGCTCGCCGCCAGGTTTCCCGCCATGTAAGGCAGCGCCACGTTCGCGATGCTGGTGTCCAGCACCTCCATAAACGCCCCAAGCGCCACAACCACCGCGATCAGCCACGGATTGTACTTCGGCCGCCAAATCTCCTGGTCCAGTGTCGCCGTTGCGGAGCTCATCGCAGATAAACGTCGGGCACCACATTCATGCCCGGCCGAAGGGTCCGATCCCGGTTCTCGCCTTTCTCAAGAACGATCTTCACCGGAACTCGCTGCACGATCTTCACGTAATTCCCCGTGGCATTTTCCGGCGGCAGCAGGCTGAAGAGCGGCCCGGTCGCGCCCGCTACGCTGTCCACATGTCCTTTCAACGTTCGGCCCGTGGAGTCCACATGAATCGTTGCTCTCTGGCCCACTCGCATGTGCCGCAGCTGCGTCTCTTTGAAGTTGGCCGTAACCCACACTTCATCGAGCGGCACCACGGTCAGCAGTTGTTGCCCAGGTTGCACGTTCAGGCCAACTACCACCGTCTTATTCACCTCGCCCGAAACCGGCGCCACAATTTTCGTGTACTGAAGGTTCAGCTCCGCTTGTTCCAATTGCGCTCGCCGTTGCTCCACGTCGGCAATCGCCGCCCGCACTCGCGCTTTCGTCGAAGACACTTGCTGCGGCCCGGTTTCCGCCGACTGATAGTTTGCGTTGGCCTGCGCCTCGCGCGCGTGTGCCTGCTGCACAAATTGTTGCGCCGCCGCTTCATTGGCCCGTGCCGCTGCCACAGTCGCTGTGCTGGACTTCGCTGCTGCCAGCGCCTGATCGTAGACTTGATCCGCCACTTCCTTCTTATCCACCAGCAGTTTGTAGCGCTTGAGATCGTCCTGCGCCTTCACGTCATTGGCTTCGGCTTGCTCCAACTGCGCGTGCGCCGCCGTCAACTGCCTTTCCGCCGCGATCACTCCCGCCTTCGTGTTTTCAATGTCCGAGGCTGTGAACTGCAGCTGGCTCGTCGTGCTTACCGACGTGATCGGCACCGTGATATTCAGCGATTGCGCCGTCGCCTCCGCGCTGGCCAAATTTGCCTGTGCCTGCGCCACCGCAACCTCATAGTCTTTCGGGTCGATCTCCACCAGCACAGTTCCCTTTTCCACCCACTGGTTGTCGTCCACGTTTACCTTGATCACGTACCCCGAAATGCGCGCGCTCACCGGAGACAGGTGCACATCGGCCTGCGCATCATCGGTGGATTCGTAGCTGCTCAGATACCGCCACAGGAAAAAGCCCGCGACCAGCCCAACCACCACAATGGCCGCAATCATTCCGAATTTCCGCTGCTTCGAATTCCGGTACGCCCGCGCGTTATGCGTATCCCTCGCTGGCGTCGTGCTGGAGGATTCGTCGCCTGCGCCAGCCACCGGACGGGATGAAGTCTCTTCGGCCATGTTCATTGTCCTTTGAAGTATTCCTTGACGCCCTCTTCGGCGACACCCAGGGCCCGCGCCAGGGAAATTTTTGCAAAATTAAAGCTGTACAGGCTCGATATGTACTGTTCGTGCGCGCTCGCCACCAGTTCCTGCGATTGCACCACTTCCACGGTATCCGTCACCCCCGCCCTGAATCGGTCCCGCGACTGCGCCAGCGTCTCTTCCGCCAGCTCAATATTGCTTTGCGCCACCTTCACCTGTTCCGCCGACGACTCCAGGTTCAGCAACGCGGCGCGAACATCGGAATCGATCTGCGCCCGCAGATTGTCCAACCGCTCGCGGCTCTGCTCCAGCCTCGCATCGGCCTGCAACACATCGCCGTGAACGCTTCCTCCCTGAAATATCGGGATCAGCAGCGTTCCGCGCAAGTCGTATACCTGCGTGGCCGTCGAAGGATGCGACCCCGCCGTGCCGTAGTCTGCATTGAACGAAAGCGACGGCCAATACCCCGACGTCGCCGCTTTTCGCGCGAATTGCGCCGCGCGAACGTCCGCCGTCGCCGACTGGTAATCCGAGCGCGACCCATAAGCGTGTTTCAACGCGTCCTCAATCGTGATTCCTTCGAACGGCCGGTACGGCGACTTATCCGTGAACTCATACTCCTGCCCGGGCGCCAGCCCGATCACTCGGGCTACCGTAAGCTTCTGTATCGCAAAATTGTTTTTCGCCTGAATCAGTTGCTGCTGCCGGGTCTGCAGCTCCACCTTCGCCCGCAAGCCGTCGATGGCCGGCGAAGTCCCCGCCGTCACCTGGTCCGAAGCTTGGTCGAACAACGCCTGCGCCGTTTTCACCTGCGCTTCGGCCGTTTCGATTCGAGCCGCGTCCGCAATCGCCTGCAAGTAGGTATATCCCACCGCCAACACCACAAGGTCTCGCGCGTCCTTGAACGTGTACTCCGACGATTTCAGGCTCTCATTCGCCGACCGCGTCGCGTTGAACGCCTTTCTGTCAAACAGCGTCTGGGTCAGCGACACTCTCGCATCAAAATAGGAAAACGGACCGATCGATGCCGGGATTTGCAGCCCGCCAAAACTTGTCAGGCCCAGCTCTGCAAGATTGATCTGCGAATCCGCTACATACGGCGACGCCGTCACATGCGGCAGTAGCGCGCTCAGTTGCTCCCACCGCTGCCCCCGAGCGCCGCGGATATCGGCGCTGGAAAGGAGCAACCCGAGATTCTGTTTCAATCCTCGGTTGATCGCGTCCTGCAACGAAAGTTGTAAAACTCCCGGAACCAGTTTCGCCGGCACGCTACCGGAGAACGGGCTCACTCCCTGCGTTCCGGGAATAGTCTGCCCAGGGCTGCTCGTGCCGGTTGTTGCTTCATTTTGTGCGTTGGATCGTGTCGTTCCAGAAAGAAAAAGCCCGGCCAGCAGGAGACCCTGGCCTAGCCCGTAACTCAGCCTCAAGAAGCCCTCCTCACCTCAACATTTTTTTAGCGAAGGCACGAGGGAAAATATCCTATATCCCGCCAACGCGTCTGGACAAGCCTCAACTATATGCGGAGAACATTTGATGCATCCCGCAACGGATCGGTAGACAATTAGTTTCGATTAACCTTCGCGGTAAGTCAGACACCTGAACTTCTTAGGCCACACCCTGGCCTTCCCAGCTATTGTTGCCAGCCGCCGCCCAGCGCCCGATAGAGGTTCACCAAACTCTGGAACTCGGTGCCCCGGGCCTGCGCAAGCACCAGTTCCGCGTTAAATAGCGACCTCTGCCCGTCCAATACTTCCAGGTACGTTGTCGTTCCGCCCTTATACCTCAAAATCGAAAGCCGAACAGACTCCTGCAAATCCGCCACGGTCTGTTCCTGCCGAACGCGCACCTCGTGGAATTTCTCATACCCGATCAGCGCATCCGATACGTCCCCGAATGCCTGCTGGATCGCCTGCCGGTAGGAAATCAGTGCCTGGTCATACTGCGATTTCGCCAACTTTAAATTTCCGCGCAGCGCTCCGCCCGTGAATATGGGTTGGCTCACTTGGGCTCCATACGACCAAATCCCCAGTTGAGAACTCATCAGCTGCGAGAACGCGCTGCTCCTGCCGAACGATCCGCCGCCGGATCCGGTCAGCGAGATTTGCGGAAAAAATTCCGCCTTCGCCACTCCGACTTCGGCATTCGCCGCCACCAGAAAGTGTTCCGCCTCTTTAATATCCGGTCTCCGCTCCAGCAGCGTCGACGACAGACCCGCCGGCACCTCGGGAGGCAGCTGCTGCTCCACCAGGGTGCGCCCGCGCGGCACGCCCTGCGGGTAATTTCCCAGCAGTATGCTGATCGCATTCTCTTCCTGCGCAATCTGTCTTTCCAGGTCGGGAACCGTCGCATTCGCCGAATCCAGCACCTGCTGCGCCTGCAAAACATCCAGCTTCGTGGCCACTCCGTGATCTACGCGAAACTTCGTCAGCTTCACCGAGTCTTCCTGCGTAGTCACCGTCTCCTTCGTAATTTGGAGCTCCAGGTCCAATTGCAGAAGCGCGAAATAGTCGCTGGCCACGTCGCTTACCAGCGTCAGGATCACCGTCTTCTGCGCATCCTCCGTCGCCAGCAGTTCGGCCCGCGACGCCTCTGTCGCCCTCCGCAGCTTCCCGAAAAAGTCCAGTTGGAAGGCGGCGTCGGCCGTCAGCGACAGAAAGTTGAATTTGGTCTGGAAGGTGCCTTCTTTTCCTCCAGAGAACTTCCCGTTTCCTTGCACCTGCGGAAACAGATTGGACCGCGTTATGGCCACCGCCGCTCGCGCCGCATTGATTCGCTCCGTCGCCAGCTGCAAATCGTAATTCTGCTTCAGCGACGTCCCGATCAGCTTTTGCAATTCCGGGTCTTGAAACACTTGCCACCACGGCAGGTCCGCGTAGGAAGCCACCTGCGGCTGAACCTGCGCCTGCTGGCCATCCTTCAATTCCCGGTATTCCGTCGGCGTCTGCACCGCCGGTCGTTTATAGTTCGGGCCAACTTTGCACCCGCCCACCACGAAGCCGGCCAGCAGCGCCAACACGATCGGGGTCAGCTTCTTCTTCCTGGTCACCGCAGCTTTTGCCGCTCCTCGCCTGGTGGTCTTCATCTCAGTCTCCCGGTGCCGGCGCTGGCTCCGCAGGCAAACTTCCCGCGGCTCGCTCCTTGTCCGCGCCCGACCATTTCTCAACCATGTAGAAAATCGCCGGAATAAAGAAAATTCCAAGCGCGCTGGCAGCCGCCATCCCGCCGATAACTGTGGTCCCCATGATTTGCCGGGCAACGGAGCCGGCGCCGCTCGCCGTCCACAACGGCACGCAACCCAAGATGAACGCGAACGATGTCATCAGAATCGGTCGCAAGCGCAACCGGGCGCCCTCCAACGCGGCGTCCGCCAAAGGCTTTCCTTTCTCGAATTGATCTTTAGCAAACTCCACAATCAGAATCGCGTTTTTCGCAGCCAAACCGATCAGCATGACCAGCCCAATTTGCGAATAGACATCGCTCTCCATCTGCACCAGGTATGGCGGCAGAAATACGCTCTGCAAGAAGCGGCGCAAGTACAAAACTGCGAAGGCCCCGAAAATCGCTACTGGCGTGCTAAGCAAAACGCTAAACGGCAACGACCAACTTTCATAGAGCGCTGCCAGGATCAGGAAAACGAACAAGAGGGAAAGTCCGAAAATCACCGAGGCCGGTACACCTTCACGGGCCTTTTGTTCCTGAAACGACATCCCCGAGTAGTCGAAACCCATTTCGCGCGGCATGGTCTGTTTGAAGACTTCTTCCAGCGCCGCGGTGGCTTGATCTGCGCTATAGCCGGGCGCGGCACTGCCATTAAGCTGTGCAGAACGGTACTCGTTGAAGCGAAGCAGAAATTCCGGACCGAGGCGAGGTTTCATGGTGACCAACGTCGAGAGCGGAACATTCTGTCCTTTGTTGTTGCGAACGTAAAATTGGCCGACGTTCTCCGCCTTTGCGCGATCTTCGCCTTCCGCTTCGATGTACACCTGCCACTGGCGGCCGAAGCGATTGAAATAGTTGATGAAATAGCCGCCCATGAAGGCCTGGATGGTCTTGTAAACGTCGCTGAGGTTCACGCCTTGCTTCAAAACTTTGTCGCGGTCCACATCGGCAAATTGCTGAGGCACGTTTGGCAAAAACGTTGTGCTCAGGCTGGCTATTTCCGGCCGCTTTCGGGCAGCTTCCATAAAGGTGGCCAGGTTTTTCGTCAGGAACTGAATATCACTGCCCGAACGGTCTTCCAGCATGAACGTAAAGCCGCCGGCGGTTCCCACACCCGGGATCGCCGGCGGGGAAAATCCGAACGCCACGGCGCTCGGCAGCTTGCTCAAATGCTGATTCAGATGCGCCTTAAGGGTTTGAAACTGCTCTTCACGCGTCTTCCGCTCATCCCAGAGCTTGAAGTTCACGAAAAACGTCGCGTTGTAAGTGGTGCGCGCAAAGCTCAGTAAGCTGAATCCGACAAAGCAGGTGGACTGGGCAACACCCGGCGTATCCATGATGACTTTTTCGACTTGCTCGACGACGGCATTAGTGCGCTCCAGCGAAGCGCCATTCGGAAGTTGCATGCTGACGTAGGCGTATCCTTGGTCTTCGTCGGGAAGGAAACTCGTTGGCACGCGGTTGGCGAAGAAGAAGCCTGCGCCGGCAAAAACAACCAGCAGCACCACGACTACCGCGGTTTTCTTCACCAGGACGGCGCTCCAGCCTACATACCCCTCGGTGGCGCGATCGAAAACCCGGTTGAACCAGTCAAAAAATCTTTGCAGTAATCCGCGGCTCTCTTCCTTTGGCTTGAGCAGCAACGCCGCCAGCGCCGGACTGAGAGTGAGCGCGTTGAAGGCGGAAAGCAAAACGGAGATAGCGATGGTGACGGCAAATTGCTGATAGAGCTTGCCGGTGATTCCGGGAATGAACGCCGTCGGCACGAATACGGCTGAGAGCACCAGCGCGATTCCGACCACTGGGCCGGAGAGCTCTTCCATCGCTTTTAACGCCGCGTCCTTCGGCGTCATGCCTTCTTCAATGTGGCGTTCCACGCCCTCCACCACCACGATGGCGTCGTCCACCACCAGGCCGATCGCCAGCACCAGGCCGAAGAGCGACAGTGTATTGATCGAAAAACCGAACACCGGGAAGAGTATGAATGTACCTATCAGCGAGACGGGCACCGCAAGAAGTGGAATCAGCGTGGCGCGCCAGCCCTGTAAGAAGATGTAGACGACAAGAATCACCAGCGCCAGGGCGATCACAAGCGTCTTGACAATTTCCTTGATGCCTTCCGTGACCGCGCGGGTCTGGTCGAGCGCGACGACATAGTCCATGTCTTCCGGAAACCGCTGTTTCATCTGGGCCATTAGCTTCGTGATCTTTGCCGCCGCGTCGACGGCGTTGGAGCCGGGCAACTGATAGGCAGCGATAATCGCGCTTGGTTTCCCGTTGAGGCGGCCAACAACGCTGTAGTCCTGAGAACCCAATTCGATCCGAGCGACGTCCCGGACACGCACGATCCCGCCGTCGGGCGTCTCGCGGAG
>DATHMM010000102.1:0-10600 GCA_035487095.1 Candidatus Sulfotelmatobacter sp. | reverse complement strand
GTGGTACACAAAAAACGGCTACGCGCCGGAAGAGTATCGCAAGAAAGCGTCCGAGCGAGTGGCGCGCATCCGGCAGAAGTTTGGTTTTGCCTCGCGCCCGTGGGAAGGCGATCGGCCAAGCGCGCCGCAAGCCCAGCTATCGCTCGGCTGGGACGCAGGCGCGATCGCGAACAACTTAGTACCATGTAGGTAACTACACTAGATTAATAGCACTCTTTATCTGCAACGAAGCTTATATTTAAAGCCACGTGAGAGCGCCTTCGGCGCGACCCGTAAATCCCTCTTGCGGCGGCGACTAGATGGGTGGACATACCTTCGGTGGTGAGTGGACGGAGGACAAGCCAGAGTGTCTTGGGAAGTACCTTTCGGCATATCGAAAGATTTTTGTGCAAAACAAGTACGCTCGACGTTATAGAACGTGGTATGTGGACGCATTTGCTGGCACGGGCTCCCGGGCGATTCGAGAAACACCTGATCGGCCAGAGCCTTTGTTTGAGGGTAGCTACGAGGACCCCGAATCACAGAGCTATCGAGATGGGAGTGCGATCAAGGCACTTGGACTTGAGAGTCCATTTGACAAGTACTTTTTCATCGAAACGTCGAAAGTTCACCTGAAGGAACTCAAGGTGGAGATTGAAAAACGCCATGAGAAATTACTGGCACGCTGTGAATTTAGCTCAGAGGACGCGAATAAAGCTCTGAGGGAGTGGTCGACCCAGCGTGATTGGAAAAGAGAACGTGCTGTTGTTTTTCTCGATCCTTATGGAATGCAAGTGGAGTGGGATACCCTCACAACACTTGCTGCAACAAAAGGGATCGATCTTTGGTACCTTTTCCCACTAGGTATCGGAGTCGCCCGACTGTTGGTGCGTGACGGAAAGAAAATAGACGAGGAGTGGGAAAGGCGACTGGACCTAATCTTCGGCACAAATGAATGGAAGGCCCGTTTTTACGAAGCCCAGACGATGACCGATCTTTTCGGACCAAGGGAGGAGTTGATTCGTGATGCCGGGGAGAAAAAGATTGCGGCGTTCGTCGAGGAGAGATTGAAGACCTGCTTTGAGGGGGTTGCGAAAGGACTGATTTTGCGCAACTCTAAATCCAGCCCGCTATATTTGCTTTGTTTTGCAGCGTCAAATGAGCGTGGAGCGGCTCCAGCGCTAAAGATAGCGCAATCGATTCTGGGCCGCGCAAGGATCGTCCACCGGTAAGGGGGGCACGGTTATGGCGACAGTATCCACCATCGAGTGGACTGAAATGACGTGGAATCCGGTTACTGGGTGTCTCAAGGTAAGTCAGGGTTGCAAGCATTGCTACGCAGAGAGAATGGCGAAACGACTCCACGCAATGGGGGCAGTTCGGTACAGGAATGGGTTCGAACCAACCCTACATGAGGATCTTGTCGACCTTCCAAAGCGTTGGAAAAAACCACGCGTCATATTCGTGAATTCCATGAGTGATCTCTTTCAAGAGGATGTTCCTGATGATTTTATCCGACGTGTGTTTGCAACAATGAGAGCATGCCGGCAGCACACGTTTCAAATTCTTACCAAACGTAGCGACAGACTTAAGAAACTCGGTAAGACATTGCTTTGGACTGAGAATATTTGGATGGGAGTGAGTGTCGAAGATGCAAGGGTCATGGGAAGGATAACCGACCTAGCATCGGTCCCAGCGCACATTCGTTTTCTATCGTGTGAACCGCTCATTGGCCCGCTCGAAAACCTATCGTTGAAAGACATCCATTGGGTAATCGTCGGTGGAGAGTCAGGGCCGGGAGCGCGGCCCATGAAGCGAGAATGGGTGGAATCAATTCATTCCCAATGCAGAAGCAGCGATGTCCCTTTCTTCTTTAAACAGTGGGGAGGCGTCCGTAAAGATATAACGGGACGGGAGTTGTATGGCCGAACATACGATGAAATGCCTTTAGCCAAGCCAATCTCCAGTGACGCCGGCCGGAATTCAGGCCTCGTGCAAATCGCAAGTTTCTGACGGAACATCTGATCAAGGCACGATGATGCGGGATTCTTCGCGCTTTAGTTCGTGAGCGCCGGGGAATTGGCCGCGGAGGAATTCGATGAAGCGGTGGGAGCGCGGGCGGCCGTTGGTGCGGAGCAGGCCCATGCGGTAGAGGAAGACCAACAACTGGAAAATTTCGGAATCCTTGAAAGTACCGAGCGATGCCTGGGATTGCGGCTGCTTGGCTTCGGTAAGGAATGCGGAAAGGGCGTCGTAGAGGCCACGTTGGACAGAGGGGACAGGAGGCTGTTCATAGACGATGCCTGCGGCGAGGGTTTTGTAGGATTCGGCGAGCGATTGCAGGGCGGCGAGAACGTCCGGGTCAGTGGCGGCGGGTTGCGTGGCGCAGAATTTGGCGACGGTGAAGGCGATGGCGGAGAGAAGTTGTGGGTGGATGCGCACGAGATCCGGGGCGAGGCGGACGTCGAGCAGGGGCGTGTCGGCGGGAAGTTGGCGCGGGTGTTGTTCTTCGTAGCGATGCGCGGCGACGAGGTAGGCGCAGTCGGGCGGGCAGTCGAGGGTGACTTCGCGCTCGGTGCCGCAGCAGACGGGGCAGATGGTTTCGGCCTTGGCCGGGCAGAAGCGGCCGGGCTTGCGTTTTTGACAGATCGGACAGGACAAGTTTATTCACCAACGAGAGAAAGTGATTAGGAAGAATACGCCGGAGCCCGACGGAATACAAAGCGAACTCGTTTGTGCAGTGATTCTCTAATTTCATTTTTTTTCGGAGTGAAGGACGTTTGGGACAGGTTGAGAAGGAGTCTTGCTTCCTTTGCGCTTCACGACGGCTTGGCGAAGCAGATATTCGATCTGGCCGTTGACGCTGCGCAGTTCGTCCTGCGCCCAGGCCTCCAGTTCGGCCCAGAGCACAGGATCGATGCGCAGGAGAAAGGACTTTCGTTCCATTTTTCAGCCTGTCAGTTATAGAGTGTGCCGGCGTTCACGACGGGATGCACTTCAGATTCGCCGCAGAGAACAACCATGAGGTTGCTGACCATGGCGGCGCGGCGCTCGTCATCAAGGTTCACGACGTGCTTATCGGCTAATTCTTTCAGCGCCATCTCCACCATGCTGACGGCGCCTTGCACAATCTTCTGCCGGGCTGCGATAACGGCCTCGGCTTGCTGGCGGCGGAGCATGGCTTGCGCGATTTCCGGAGCGTAGGCGAGATGAGTGAGCCGCGCTTCGTCCACGACCACACCCGCCCGGCCAAATCGTTCCTGCAATTCACTGCGAAGGGCCTGGGAGACTTCCGTGACGTTGCCGCGAAGTGTGTTTTCGTGATCTTCCCCGTAGTCGTAGGAGTAGAGGCTGGCGAGATGGCGAAGCGCGGATTCGCTTTGCGTGGCGACGTAACTTTCGTAATTGTCGACGTCAAAGGTGGCCTGCGCCGTATCCTGCACGCGCCAAACGACTACGGCAGCGATTTCAATGGGGTTGCCGCGCTTGTCGTTTACCTTAAGCTTCTCGCCATTCAGGGAGCGAGCGCGGAGTGAGATTTTGTTTCGCCCCGACAGGTTGCGGGCGAAACCCGAGCCGGCGGATTTCGCGGCCGCCAGCTTGGCCTGCAGATCTCCAGCCGGTAAGGAACCAGGTTGGGATGCTCCATTGGAATAAAAGGGGTTCGCCCAGTGAAAACCGCTGGTGCGCACCGTACCCTTGTAGTCGCCGAACAGGACGAGGACGCGAGCTTCGTTGGGTTGCAAAGTGAAGAAGCCCTTGAACAAAATAACGAGCACGACGAAGAGGAGGACAGAACCGACCACAAGGATCCTGCTGGGCGAGTTGGACGCATCGCGACCACCCTTCGCGCCGAAGAGCAAGAGGCCAAAATCGCCAAGAAGGAAAATAACAAGCAAGGCAAGCAGGGCCCAACCGTTTTGGACCCGCACGACATTTTCGTGATTGGAGGGGGCAGGTGAGGTGTTCATGGGGAGATCCTTTCGAGAACTGCCATTCATATCGTAATGATATCATGGTGATATTGGCGGGTCAAGAGGCATCCGCAAAGTCGGCAGGAACCCAAGTCGCGAGGCAGAGCGGGCGGCTTAAGCAGAGAGGGTTAGTCGTTGGCGGATTGAGCGGGCCGCAAGAAGCCCTCAACGACATGGTGGAGCGAGAGGAGGAGTTCTGGGTTCAGTTGGAGGAAATAGGCGACTGGAATTACGTGCGAGAGGAATCTGTCGCACCTCCGGCGCTGAAATCCCCCGAAAATTATGAAGCGCGTAATTCAGAGACCCGACAGCGGAAGCAGAATATCACGCCATGATGACTTTGTTCTGGAAGCGGCGGGCGGCGATGATCAGGAGCAGCGAACCCATGGTGAAAAGGGCGACGGCATCGGTCCAGAGGTGCACCCAGCCGGCGCCGCGGAGGATGATGCCGCGGGTGATGTCGATGAAATAGGTGGCGGGGACAAAGTAGCTGAGAACGTAGAAAAATTTGGGCATGGTTTCGCGCGGGAAGATGTAGCCGGAAAAAAAAATACTGGGAAGAATAGTTAGGAAGGCGAGCTGCATGGCTTCCGCCTGAGAATTGGCCTTGCTGGAAATCAGAATGCCAAGCGAGAGCGAAACGAAGATGTACGGCAGGGAAAGCAGGGCGAGCAACAGCACGCTGCCGTGAATGGGCACGCTGAAGATAAAGCGCATGAAGGTGAGAATCATGCAAAGCTCGAAGAAACCGATCATCAGGTAGGGAAGCAGCTTGCCGAGGAGCAAGCCCATGGGGCGCACCGGTGTGACGAAGAGTTGCTCGAGCGTGCCGCGCTCTTTTTCGCGGACGATGGAAAACGCGGTGAGAAACGTCGTGACGTTGAGCAGGAGAATCGCGGTGAGGCCGGGAAGGAAAAAATTCGGCGACCGCGAATCGGGATTGAAGAGGATTTTGGGGCGCATGTCGACAGCGAACGGTGTGTCAGTGGTGGCGAGGACGCGGCGGAGGGATTCGTCGAGGCCGATGGCGGTGGTGACATTGATGGCCTGGCCCGCGACGGAAGAATCGGAGCCGTCGATCAGCACGAGCACCTGGGCGCTCATCTGGTGGAGCAGTTTGTCCGAATAGTCGACCGGAATCTTGATGCCGACGCGGCATTTGCCGGAGACGATGGCGTCGGTGAGGTCGTGATCGGTTTCCACGAAGCGAACGAGGTGAAACGTGTCGGAATTGCGAAGGCGGTCGAGCAATTCGCGGCTTTCGCGTCGCCCGTCGGCATTGTAGACGACGGTGTTGATCTGGCGGATGTTGGTGTCGATTCCAAAACCCAGCAAAAACATCTGAAGCAGGGGAATAATTAAAGAGAAAAAGAGCGTGCCGAAGTCGCGGCGGACGTGCAGCGCTTCCTTGTAAAATACGGCGCTGAATCCGCGAAACGGATTAATCACGGCGTGCCTCGGTTTCCGACTGATGTTTGTAGGTGAGTTCGACGAAAACGTCTTCGAGAGAGGGCGCGAGCGGGCGGATTTCCGCGACAATGATACCTTGTCTCAGCAATTGCTCGCGAAGATGATCGAGGTCGAGATCGTCGTTGATGAGCGCGTGGATGGATTGGCCGAAGATTGTGGCGCTGCGGATGCCTGGGAGGGTGCGGGCGATACGCAGGGCGCGGGTTACTTCCGGCGTGGTGATTTCCACGCGATAGGTGCCGGGGGGCTGCACGTCGGGCAACTCGCGCAGGGAATCCGGAGTGCCGTCGGCGATGAGCTTGCCGTAATAGATGTAGGCGACGTGGCTGCAGCGCTCGGCTTCGTCCATGTAATGCGTGGTGACGAAGAAGGTGATGCCGTGGGCGGAAAGTTCGAAGAGCAGGTCCCACAGCTGACGGCGCGCGACGGGATCGATGCCGGCGGTCGGCTCGTCGAGGAAAATCAGTTTTGGTTCGTGCAGCATGGCGCAGCCTAGGGCGAGGCGCTGCTTCCACCCACCGGAAAGCTGCGCGGAGAGACGATTCAGGTATGGGCCGAGGCCGTTGAGCTGAATGATGTCGTCCATGCGCTTGCGGAGGCGATCGTTCGAGAGGCCGTAAATGCGGCCATAGAACGTGAGATTCTCGGTTACGGTCAGATCGGAATAAAGGCTGAAATTCTGGGACATGTAGCCGATATTTTCGCGAACCGTTTCCGGATCTTTTCGTACATCGATGCCGAGCACAGAGGCTTCGCCGCCTGACAGCGGGAGCAATCCCGTCAGCATTTTGATAACGGTGGTCTTTCCGCTGCCGTTCGGCCCAAGAAAACCGAATATTTCGCCCTTTTCAACACGGAAGCCGACATCATTCACGGCAGTGAAGTTGCCGAAGCGGCGGACAAGATGTTCGGCGGAGATGGCGGGTTTTTCGAGATCAGCCACGGTTTAGCTCCCCGGCGCGAGTGTGACGTCGGCTGCCATTCCGGCTCGGACGAGGTGCGACGTGTCATCAATGCGCACCTTCACGCCAAAAACCTGGTGTACGCGCTCTTCCACGGTCTGCACATTGCGCGGCAGAAATTCCGCCTGCTGATTAATCTGCTCAACAGCGCCGTCGAAGACCTGTTTGGGAAAGGAATCCACGCGAATCTGGGCTTTCTGGCCAAGATGCACGCGGCCGATCTCGGTTTCGGGAATATAGATGCGGACATAAATCTGATCACGTTCGAGCAGCGTGGCAATGGGCGTGTTTGGTGCGATCAGGTCGCCGGGGCGAACGTCGAGCACTTCGATGGAGGCAGCGGCGGGTGCCAGTACTTGTCGTTCGCGAAAGCGGGCTTCGTCGTAGGCGAGCGCAGCTTTGGCGGCGGAGATGTCTTCCACGCGATTACCGTTTTCGAGTTTTTCGAGCGTGGCCTTGGTTTGAAGATAGCGGGCTTCAGCCGCGGCGATTTCTTCGGCGCGATAGCCGCGATGCAACTGATCGAGCTTGTGCTGGTAATTCTCCACTTGTGCCTTGGCCATCTTCCAATTGGCATCCGCGGCGTCGCGTTGTTGTTTAGAGACGAGATCTTTTTCAGCCAGCGAATCGTAGCGCTGGGCGTCGAGGCGGGCGCGAACCTCGTCGGCGTTCGCGCGGTCAAGGTCGGCCTGGGCGGCGTCGATGTCTTCCTGGCGGTAGCCGTTCTTCCGTTGATCGAATTCCGCTTTGGCTTGTTCGGCAGCGGCGCGGGCTTCGGCAATTTCTTCGGGCCGGTAGCCACGCTGCATTTTTTCCGACGCTGCGCGGGATTGCGCGAGCGAGGCGTCAAGCTCCTTTTCGTCGAAGGTGATGAGCACTTGCCCGGCCTCGACAGGATCGCCTTCGCGAACGAGAATCTTGTCAATGCGGCCACCGATCTTCGAGCCGACGCGAATGTTGCGGGCCTCGACGGTGCCGGAGCCGTGCAGAGATGAGTCTCGATGAAGCATACCTGAGGAATAGACCGCCAGGCCGATGAGGGCAGCGACAACGAGAACGGGAATTAGGATTTTGCGATTCATAATCTCCATCTCCAACGTGAGCTAGGCGACTGCCGGATCCGGAGAAGGAGATCCGCGCGGAGCGAGTCCCGACCAGAGAACTTCGAAGGAATCTTCCATGCGCGAAAGCAACGTGCCGTCGCCATGAAGGGTCCAGATGAGCAGAGTCCCAAAAATGGTTTGCCGGAAAACGTGCGCGATGACTTCGGGCGGCAGATCGTTGCGGATTTCGCCGCGGCTCTGGCCGATGCGGATCATCTCCGTATGAATGGCTATGACTCGATTCTGAAGTTCAAGCACGGACTCTCGAACCGGGGTGTCCGTAAGAAAGGCCTGCAGAAGAATGCGGATGATGGCGGGATTGCGGATCGGCTCCTGAGTCATGCGAGCGCCGAGGGAGCGCATGAACACGGGAACAGGCACGTTTGCGACGCGCATTTCTTCAAAGGCTGCCTTCAGCTTCTCGAGCTGCATCTCGGCGAAGGCAAGGAGGATGTGTTCCTTGCTGGGGAAATAATTGAAGAAAGTGCCCTTCCCGAGATCAGCGGCATTAGTGATGTCTTCGACTGTGGTTTCGACGAAGCCTTTGCGAGCGAAAAGATCGAGTGCGGAGCGGAAGAGCCGCTCACGACGCTCTGTGGATTGGCGCTCACGGCGGTTAGCAGGGGCAGTTTGAGAGACATCTTGCATAAAATGACCTACACCCATAAATGACTATAGGTCATATTTATTGGAATTGCAAGAAAAAAGGCCTCACCATTCCATCTGCGAGGCCTTTTGTTAAAGCCAGGAATATCTTTATGTTAGTGGCTAGATCTCCTTGCCCGACGCCAGGTTCTTTGGCGATTTCTTGTTGAGGTAGGAGATGAACTTTTGCGCAGAGGCGGGCACCGGCTCTACACCCTTGAAGACGACGTCCTTTGGAGCGACATTTTTCTTGTAGAGCTTTTCGTTGGCACCGTTGTCCGGGCGAACGGTGGAACCGGCAAGGGAAATCCCAGCGAAGAGACCGCGGGCGCGTGAATACGAAAGTATTTCCGCGCGCAGAGTTACATCGGTGGAGGCTTCGGCGTTGCGGCCTTTGGGGCCGGCGGCAGCGGAAGCGTCGGCGCCGAGCTTAACTTTGGAGCTGAGAACCGAGTTTGCGCCGCGGCCATTCATGATCAGGAGAACGAAATCCGTGGCCTGACCGCCGATCTGCAAGCCGAAGCTGCCGCCCTCCAGAGCCATCATTGTCGGGGAACTCCAGGGGCCGTTGAAATGTTCGCCGCTGCGGCAAGTCATGGCACCGCGGCCGTAGCTGGCTCCGAAAACAAACGCGGCTTTGACGACGGAAGGATAGACGATGATGCAGTAGGCTTTGTCGATCAGGTCCTGTGGGATGTCGTCGGGAATATCCATGATTTCCTGGATCACCACGCCGCAGTTTTCGAGGCGGCCATTTTCCTTGCCGTCGTCAGCAACGATGGGTGGGCAGAGAAATGAGGCTGCCAACAAAAACGGAACTAACTTTTTCATTCGAATCCACCTTTTCAGAATAGTGCTTCCACTCAGTGCTTGAGCCCAATAAAGCCATACGGGCGGCGGAAGTTGCGGGGCGTGGCTGGAAGTGGCGATGCGCCCTGCTCTTGCTCCTCGCGATAGCACGGGAGGAAGCGCCCACTGACTTTCGACTATACTTTCAGTCCATGGGAATTGCCAAGAGCCGAATTGCAGTGCGATTCAGCCGATACGGTGCGCGGGGAGCGTTTTGCGTGCTGATTGCGCTTTGGACGCTGCAAATCGGGGCGGCCCAGGAAAAAGGTTGGCAGGAGAAAGTGAGCCTCGCGCAGGCGCGATTCGCTGAGCGCGTGCAGAATTTGCTGGGCGCGGCTCCGGTGGATAAGGGCGAATGGGGCCTGCTGGTGGTGGATGCGGAGAGCGGGGCGACGCTCTACGAAAAGAACGCCAACGAATATTTCTTGCCGGCTTCGAATATGAAGTTGCTCACGACCGCGTTGGCGCTGGACACGCTGGGCACCGAGTTCAGGTTTCGTACGACGCTTGAGACGAACGGTGCGCTGGGTCAGGACGGAAAACTTTCCGGTGACTTGATTCTGGTCGGGCGCGGCGATCCGAATTTGTCGAACCGCAAATTCCCTTATGAGAACAAGGAAGAGTTTGATGGGCCTCCGGAGAAGGCGCTGGCGGAGCTTGCGGACGCGATTGCAGCGCGCGGCGTGAAAGTGATTTCTGGAGACATTGTCGGCGACGACAGTTATTTTCCGCGGGAGCGCTACCCGGACGGTTGGGAAATCGACGACATGGTGTGGGAATACGGCGCGGCGATTTCCGCGATCGTGGTGAACGACAATACGGTCGCGCTGACGTTGACGCCGGGAGAGAAGTCTGGCGGCGCGGTGGCGGCGGCAGTCGAGCCGCCGACGCGGGAATTTGTGGTGAAGAATGAAGTGACCACTGTCGGCGCGAAGGAAAAAGCGGATTTGCGGCTGACGCGCGAGCCGGGCGGGGATACGGTGACTGTGAGCGGTGTGATGCCGGCGGGGAGCGCTCCGCGCAAGCTGGTATTGGCGATTCAGGAGCCGGCGCTGCACGCGGCGAATCTGCTCGCGCAATTGCTGGCGGACCGTGGAGTCAAAATCGGCGGGAGCGTGCGTGCGCTGCATGAGCCGGATCCGGCCGCGGCGTCACGGACGGTGTTGGCCGAGCATCTTTCGATTCCGTTGAAAGATTCGGTGAAATTAGTAAACAAAATCAGCCAAAACCTGCACACGGAAGTGCTGCTGCGAACAGCGGCACGGCAACAGGGGCGCTGGGCCACACCGGAGGATTTGCAGAGATTTCCGGAAGCGTTCTATGCGAAGACGGGGATTCCGGAGGGCGACGTGATCCAGACGGACGGTTCAGGGTTGTCTCGGCACGATCTGGTGACGCCGCGGGCGTTCGTTGCATTGCTCCAATATGCGCAGAAGCAGCCGTGGTTTCTGGACTATCTTGCCTCGCTTCCAGTGGTTGGAGAGGATGGCACGCTGAACGAGCGGATGAAAGAGCCGCCGCTGGCGAAGAAGATTCATGCGAAGACCGGCTCGGTGACGCATGTGCGGACTCTCTCGGGATACGCGGAGACACCAGGCGGAAGAAAATTGATTTTCTC
>DATHMM010000101.1:0-4598 GCA_035487095.1 Candidatus Sulfotelmatobacter sp. | reverse complement strand
GCGGACGAAATATCCCATCAGCCGGGCCAAGAAGCGGGCGCCAAAATCCTTGAACGCCAGAGTTGGCCCGTGAAACAACTCCAGAACGTGCAGGGCCGGCGAAAGCGAAACCAGCTTTACCGGAAAATTGATGGCTTCGGCCACGATCTGCCACAACATTTCTTCGGGCACGTCTGGCGTCGCGAAGGGCCTCACCACGCGGAAGCAGACTTCCGTAAACGGCAAGCGGCGGAACTCTTCCAATTCTTCGGGCGTGTGCCGCGCGATTTCGACGGGCATATAGAGCCCGCCGTCGGGCGCGAGGCCGCGCAGTACTGCACCGCGCAATGACGTGAGCGGCGCTTTTCCACCTGTGCTTCGATATCTCATGCGCCGGGCTCCGCCTTCGCGGGATTGTTGGGACGTTCCGGGTGCCGACGGATCATTTCCAGGAAACTTTCGCCCGCCGCTTTTTTGTCCGCTTCTTCGCGCAGGAGCGGCCCGCGCAAATCGGAAACGGGTATCGAGCAATGCGCGAGCGCTTCGTAACTCTGGCGGCGCGCGCCGATCAACACGGGGTAGCAGCGTGCCACAGTCTCCTTTGGGTCCTCTCCCACGCGGGACTGAAACGCCCCGCGCCAGAGAACCGGCTTCGGGTCCTCCAGGTACCGTTGAATCAGGAGTTGCTGCTCATCGCGAGAAGCCGCGAGATAAACCACCAGGAATTGCTTGCGCAGCCGATGCAGCAGATGATTTCCCACGTAGATAACGCTGCCGGTGGTGTCGAGAACCAGGTCGCGCGCGGGATTTTTTTCCAGGCCGGTCAAAATTTCATCGAGCACCGCAATTTCCTCCGATAGATACGCCGCTTCACGCTCGGCGTAGGTGGGAAGATGCGGCCAGCCCATCCAAGCGGCCACTCCGTTGATGCCGCTGTAGCCGCCGGTTTCGAGCGCGGGCTTCAACCTGAGCTCGATTTCCGAGTCGCAGGAGACCGATGGATAGCCGGCCGAGGCGATGCGGGTGGTCCAATAGGACTTGCCGGCACCGGACATTCCGACGAGCGCGAGCCGCAATGGCTGATTCGAATGGGGCCACATAGAGAAACAGAAAGTGTAAAGGAAGGACGGCCATCAAAGAAAATGAAAAGCGCTGCTTTTGCCTGATGAGTTTAGCTTATGGGAAACAGGCGCAACTCACGAATTCAGACCGGCCTTTGCGTTCCGCCAAGCCGCCTCGCCTACCGTTGCTTCTCGCGCAACCTGTACCTCAGGACGAGTTGCGTGGGTTGTGACCGGGTGCTAATTTGAGAACGGCTTCTGAAAGGAGACGGTTTCAGGGGCCGGGCGACGATTTCGAGAGCTTCCACAGGTGGACCGGGGCGTTTTTTTGCGGGCCCCGCCGACCGGAGAGTTCGCACTTCAACGCTTCAGTGAAAAGAATTTGCGCGAGCGGGCGCCGCTCAGCCCTGAGAACGATAGCGGCTCGCGCGCAGGTCTCGCGTGTCGTACTGGTTTCGCAACGATAATCGACTGCCGCAAGAACGGCTGGCCGCCGCCTCCTACGTGATCGTGGGAATGATCACGCTTCTGCTGCTGGGCTTCTGGAAACTCCAGGTAATCGATTCGGACAAGTATGGGGTGATGGCGGAGCGCAATCGCGTGCGCTCAATTCCGATCATCGCGCCGCGGGGACGCATGCTGGACCGCGATGGCCGCGTGCTTGTCGACAACTATCCTTCATTCAGCGTGTTGCTGCTACGCGACGACATGGCCGCCGTGGAGAAGAATCTTCCCGCCATCGCGGACGGTTTGGGACTTTCCCTGGATGATTTGAAAGATCAGTTGAACAACACCGGGGCGCTTCCCAAATTTCAACCCATCGTAATCAAGCCGGAAGCCACGCCAGGCGACGTGGCGTTCATCGAATCACATCGCGCCGATATTCCGCTTCTCGAAATGCTGATGGTGCATCGTCGGCGTTATTTGCCGGGCGGGTTTATGGCCCACGCCAGCGGATACGTGGGCGAAGTAAGCGAGCAACAGATCGAGGCCGGCAACGGCAAATATCGCCCCGGAGACGTGGCCGGCAAGTCCGGCCTGGAGCGCCAGTACAACGACATACTGGTGGGCACGGACGGCATGCGCCGCGTGATTGTGAACAGCATCGGGAAGGAAGTCGGGCGCCTGACGCAGCAGGAGGCGATCCCCGGCAAGCAGATTCAGCTGACGATTGACTACGATTTGCAGCAGATGGCGGAAACCGGGCTGGGCGACAAAAAGGGCGCGGTGGTGGCGCTAGATCCGCGGACCGGAGAGGTGCTGGCGTTCGCGAGCCACCCGGCGCCGGACCCGAACGATTTCGCTATCCGCGTTTCGAAAGAAGAATGGCAGAGGTTGAACGAAGATCAGGGCAAGCCTTTGCTGAACCGGGTAACGCAGGCGCAATTGGCGCCGGGATCGGTTTTCAAGATAATTATGGCTACGGCGATGCTGGAGTCGAAGACGCCGCCTCAAAATTTCACTGCATTCTGCCCGGGCTACGGGGTTTTTTACGGGCAGATGCACAAATGCTGGGTCTACGGGAAAAAGAGCCATGGAGTGGTGAATCTGCATGAGGCAATCGTGCAGTCCTGCGACGTATTTTTCTACAACGTCGGCCAGCGGATGGGAATCGACACGATTTCGAAATACGCCAAGATGCTGGGCCTTGGAGCAAAGACGGGCATCGATATGCCGTCGGAGGAACCCGGCCTGGTGCCGTCGGAAGAATGGGTGCAGCGCGTCTATCACCACAAGTGGTATCCGGGATCGACGATTTCGGTATCGATCGGACAGGGTTCGGTGATGGTGACGCCGCTGCAAGTTGCTTATGTGATCGGCGGGATCGCGTCGGGCGGCGAATTCAAGCAGCCGCACATGCTGAAGGACGCCCAGAACGTCGGCGAGAAGCACGTGGAGCTGGCGGAGAGCACCGTTGAACAAGTGACGCAAGGGATGTACGGGGTGATTAACGAAGCCGGAGGAACAGGCAATTCCGTGAAGCTGCAAGGGATCGAGTTCTGCGGGAAGTCCGGCACGGCGCAGATGATGAGTTACGGAGCGGCCAGTCGGTTAGGGTTGGGTAAAGGCAAGAATGACGGATGGTTTGTGGGATTTGCACCGCGGCGCGATCCGGAAATTATTGTCGCGGCGGTGGTGGAAGACACGTCGGAGCACGGCGGGACGGCGGCGGGGCCCGTGGTGCGCGATATCGTGAAGGCGTATTACGACAAGAAAGAGAAGAAAAACCAGGGACAATCTACCGCGCAAATACAAAAGCCGGTGGAAACTCCCAAGGTGGCACAAATCTCCGAGAAGAAACAGCTGCCTGAGTAGCGCGAAGGAGATCGAGCGGAGAAAATTTGATCAGGGAAATGATCAGGGAAAAAGGATGAACGAAGGAACAACAACACGCGATTACGATTGGTGGCTGCTGGCGATTGTCGCCGCCATCTGCGCGCTGGGCGTGGTGGAAATTTACTCGGCGACGCACGGCAGCGCACTGGCCGGCATGCATACGAAGCAGATTCGCTGGCTGGTGATCGGGTTCGTGCTGATGTTCGTACTCTCGCGAATCGACTACCATCTGATCATGGACCAGGCGCCCGTGCTGTATATCATTGGAATAGCAGCACTTGTAGCCGTCCTCCTGGTGGGCCACACGCGGTTTGGGGCCAAGCGCTGGATTCCCTTCCTGGGCGAATTTCTTCAGGTGTCAGAATTGGTCAAATTGATTATAATCATTGTACTGGCGCGCTTCTTTGCGGAGGTGCGCAGCGATGAACTCTCCCTGCGTGACTTGATTAAGGCAGGGCTTTTAGTAGGATTGCCGCTGGCACTGATTCTTAAACAGCCTGACTTGGGTACGGCGCTTGTTTTGGTACCTTTGCTCGTTGTGGGTGCGTATTTGGCCGGATTGCAATGGCAACATGCGGCCATATTTTCTTTGGCAGGAATTCTGTTGATTGGAAGCGTTTTTTATCCGCCGGTCAGCCGGCATATTCTGAAACCGTATCAACGGGAACGAATCACTTCCTTCCTGCACCCGGAAGAAGACGCAAAAGGCTCCGGCTATCAGTTGCTGCAATCGGAAATTGCGGTGGGCTCCGGCGGCTTCTGGGGAAAAGGGTTTGGCAAGGGCAGTCAGAATCAACTGGGCTACATCCCGGTACGTTATTCCGACTTCATCATGTCGGCATGGGCTGAAGAGCAGGGATTCAAAGGCGTGCTTCTTGCCTTAGGGCTGTACATGGCATTGCTGCTACGACTAGTGCAGAATGCTCAGCGCGCGAAAGATCGCGCGGGCATGTTTCTGGTCATGGGCGTAGCCGCAGCGCTTGGCTTCCATGTTTTGGTGAATGTGGCCATGGTGATCGGCTATATGCCGGTTACCGGCATCCCGTTGCCGCTGATGAGCTACGGGGGCTCGGCTACGTTGTTTGTTTTCCTGGCGATTGGCTTGGTGATGAACGTGCGAATTCGCCGCTTCGTCAATTAGGCGAGCCGCCAGTCCCGAGCGCTTGGCTGCAACATTGAAAGCCGCGCCGGGTCGAATAATTAGGATTGAAAGAGTGAGGA
>DATHMM010000100.1:0-3866 GCA_035487095.1 Candidatus Sulfotelmatobacter sp. | reverse complement strand
ACCTCAGCTTCAGCGTCGTCAGCGCGAACAGCGCAAACACCAGCGACGCGATCCAGAACCGCACAATAATCTTCGATTCCGACCATCCCATCAACTCAAAATGATGATGCAGGGGCGCCATCTTGAAAATCCGCTTCTTGCGCAGCTTGTACGATCCCACCTGCAGAATTACCGACATCGCCTCGATCACAAACACTCCACCAATAAACGGGAGCAACAGTTCCTGCTTGATGATCACGGCGACCGTCCCAATCGCCCCGCCCAGGGCTAGCGATCCCACGTCGCCCATGAAAACTTCCGCGGGATGTGCGTTGTACCAGAGAAATCCAATCGATGACCCGACCATCGCCCCGCAGAAAATCGTCAGTTCGCCGACCTGCGGCATGCGCGGGATTTCCAGGTAGGTGGCGAAAGTTGCGTGCCCGCTTACGTAAGTGAGCACGGTAAGCGCGCCCGCGGCAATCACCGTACAGCCAATCGCCAGCCCGTCCAGCCCGTCCGTAAGATTCACCGCGTTGCTCGAACCCACAATCACCAGCACCACGAATGCGATGAAGGGCACGAAAGCCAGCCCCCACAGGTGCGGATTACGCTCCAGAGTCTCCACCACCAGATCGGGATGAAACTGTTTGAGGAAAGGAACAATCAGCTTGGTCGAATACATCCCATAGGTCTGCATGGTGATCAGCATCACCGCAATGACCACGCTGGTCGCAATCTGCAACCCCAACTTGGCTCGCGCGGTTAACCCCAGATTCCGGCGGCGCGCCACCTTCGTGTAATCGTCGGTGAATCCAATCGCCGCAAACGCGCATGTGGCAAACACCGCAATCCATACGAACCGGTTGCTCAGATCCGCCCACAGCAACGTAGGCACCACAACGGCGATTGCAATCAGCAACCCGCCCATCGTCGGCGTCCCAGCTTTTTTCTGATGAGCCTTCGGACCTTCTTCACGAATATATTGTCCAATCTGGAATTCGCGCAGCCGGTTGATCACCAGCGGACCCACGATCAGAGCAGTAAACAACGCAGTAAGACTGGCAAATGCGGTGCGGAACGTCAGATAACGGAAGATGCGGAACGGCGCAAAATAATGTTGCAGCTTCAGGAACAACAACCAGTAGAGCAATCAGCCTCCGTCCCTCTCCGTGATCTCAACTTCGTGAGACTGCGCCAGCCCAGCGCGCCTTCAACACTTCCAGCGCCTTCTCCAGCTTCACTCCGCGCGAAGCCTTCAACAAGACAACGTCTCCATCCCGTGCCTCGCGCGCCAGCCATTCGCCAGCTTCCTCGGGCGTCGCCACGAACTCCGCCGGAGTTCCCGCCTTTCGCGCGCCATTGATCATCGCCTGCGCCAGTCCCCTCACTCCAACCAGCACATCGATCTTCTTCTCTGCGATATGCTCGCCAGCCTGGCGGTGCATCTCTTCGCCCGCCGGCCCCAATTCCAGCATCTCGCCCGCCACCACAATGCGCCGCTTGGCCGTCATCGTGGCCAGAGCGTCCACCATCGCTTCCAGCGCCTTCGGATTCGAATTGTAGCAATCGTTGATCACCGTGATGTTACCCACTTGGAGAACCTGCCCGCGCTTATCCGCCGGAGCCAACGTAGCCAGCGCTCCGACCGCCTCTGCAGGCTTAAGCCCGCGCTCCAACCCCACCGCAACCGCCGCCAGCGCATTCAGCACGTTGTGCTCCCCGACCAGCGGCAGCGTCGCGTGTTCCCGAACGCTTGCGATCACCACATCGAACTCCGCGCCGTCCGTTCCCTTCGACTGGACATTCTTCGCACGCACGTCCGCGCCTGCCCGTGTGCCATACATCACAACTTTACCCTTGAAGTCGCGTCCAAACTGCGAAACATACTCGTCATCGGCGTTCAACACCGCCACACCACTCGCGGGCAGCGACTCCACCAGTTCATATTTCGCCCGCGCAATCCCCGCCAAGGAATCAAAAAACTCCAGATGCACCGGCGCGACGTTCGTCACAACTCCGATCTCCGGCTGCGCGATCTTTGCCAGCGCCCGAATCTCCCCCGCGTGCGACATCCCCATCTCAATCACGGCCACGTCGTGCTCAGGCTCCAGCTTTAACAGCATCAGCGGCAAGCCGAAATGATTATTGAAGTTCCCTTCAGATTTCAGCACCCGAAACCGTGCGCTCAGCACATGAGCGATCGCTTCTTTCGTGGTCGTCTTCCCCGCCGATCCCGTCACCGCGACCAGCGGCTTGCCCCAAAGCTTCCGCACCGCCGTGGCCAGAGTCTGCAACGCCGCCAGCGTATCTTCCACAGCGAGCAACCTCGTCTCGTGCGGATAGCGGCCCAGTTGATCCTTACGCACAACCGCCGCAATTGCACCATTTCTGAGCGCCTGCTCAACGAAGTCGTGCCCATCCAGCCGCTCACCCTTCACCGCAAAAAAAAGCTGGCCCGGCCCCACCGTCCGCGAGTCAATCGAATACTCCTGCACCACTTCTTCGGGCGAAAACTCCACCACGGCGGAAACAAACTCGGCGATCCTGGCGAGCGTCAGCTTCATGCCTTCGCTCCAGCCTGAGCAGCCTGGCATTCAAACCCCGCTGCCTGCAGCGCCCCGCGCGCAACTTCCAAATCGTCAAATGGAACAGGCCCCTCCCGCGTGACCTGCACCTTCTCATGCCCTTTGCCCGCCAGCAGCACGATGTCTCCCGGCCGCGCCTCGCCAATCGCCAGCGCGATTGCCTTGCGCCGGTCCGGCTCCACGCTGTACTTCACCCCGGTTTTCTGCAGACCCACCACCGCGTCATTAATAATCGCCACCGGATCCTCACTGCGAGGATTATCCGAAGTCAGCACCACGAAATCACTTCCCCGCCCCGCAGCCTCGCCCATCAACGGACGCTTCTTCCGGTCGCGATCTCCTCCGCATCCGAACACCGTCAACACTCGTGTCTTCGCCGCAGAAACCAACTCTCGCGCCAAAGCCGTCAGATTCCGCAGAGCATCGTCGGTATGCGCATAGTCCACCACGACCGTGAACGGCTGCCCGCAATCCACCCGCTCAAACCTTCCCGGAACGCAAGCCAGCTTGTCGATCCCCGCCGCAATCGCCTCTGCCGAACACCCGCGCCCGTAGCCCGCTCCCGCCGCCGCCAGGATGTTGTACACATTCACCCGGCCAATCAGCGCCGAGAACACCGCAAGCTTCACCCCCGGCATCACCAGATCAAATCGCGTCCCCCGCGTCGTGATTTCCACTTTCTCCGCATGCAGATCGCCGCGCTCCCATCCATATTTCAACACCACCGAACTGCGCTTCCGGCTGAACTCTGCCAGCTTCACTCCGTACTCATCGTCCAAATTGGTCACCACGGCCCGCGGCGGATCCGTACCGCAGCCCTCAAACAGCACCCGCTTGGCAGCAAAGTACTCTTCCATGGTCTTGTGATAGTCCAGGTGATCGCGCGTCAGATTCGTGAAAACTGCCACATCAAAAGGCACCCCAAATACGCGCTCCTGCGCCAGCGCATGTGAAGAAACCTCCATCACCGCATCAGTAGCCCCGTTACCGAGCGCATCGCTGAAAATGCGATTCAGTTCCAGCGCCTCCGGAGTAGTATGCGGCGCCGGCAAAACCTTCCCTGCTACGTGATATTCAATCGTCCCAATCAATGCGCTCTTGCGCCCAGCCGCCCTCAGAATCGATTCCAGCAGAAACGCCGTCGTGCTCTTCCCATTCGTCCCCGTAATGCCCGTGATCGCAATCCGCTCCGCCGGCTTCTTATAGAAGTTCGAGCTAATCCGCGCCAGCGCCCGCCGGCCGTTTGGCACCACCGCCCAGGCCACTCCAGGACGCGGCTTCTCCGCCGCCGAATCCGTC
>DATHMM010000099.1:0-20255 GCA_035487095.1 Candidatus Sulfotelmatobacter sp. | reverse complement strand
CAGGCCGGAAGAAGTTGCGAGCGCGATGCCGTTAGTGCCGTATCGAATCAAATCCCAGCCCGGGCTCGACAGCCCGTTCAGGGGAGTTGAGTCCAGGAAAGCATAGGTGCTGAGGTTATAGCGTAGAACCGAATCGGCAGGCGTTTGTGTTGGATCGTAGTTGAGGAAATAAGCTTCCTTGGTCGTATCGTCGAAGAATCCCGATGAGGCACCGTTTGCGCCCGGGAACGTGCCCTGCAAGGTGGGGACCGCAGGATTGACGGCTGTTCCATTGCTCGAGTAGATCGAGCCGTCATGATTCTGAATGTCCGCATTAAAACCGTAGAAGAGCCGTCCGTAGGCGTCGACGAGGGATACCCCTGTGGAGTTGACGCTCATGTGGTAGAAATAGAAGCCCGTGTCTGTGTTGTCGTAGCCGTAGAGATCGGTGCCGGAACTTCCAAACGCAATCGAATCGATCGAGTTGAAGGGCGAAGCAGAAATGTTCGGAAGCTCCGCGCCATGATCCAAAAGAACCACGCCGGCCATCCGGGACACGGCGACAACGTTAGGATCGGCCGGATTAGAGGCGAGATATTGAGCAATCATCGGGCCTGCGAGCGAATCGAACCCTAAACCGGTGGCATAGGTCACTGACTGGGCCTGAAGATTGACCTGCGCCACCGTTCCACTGCCATCCAGCCCGACAAAAAGAGTATTTCCATCCGACGAAAGCGCCATCGGGTCGGGCTCGCTGCCCACATAAAAGGAAGAGGTGATCGTCTTGCTATTTGGATCGATAAGCGCAATGGAGTTGCCGCTGGGGCCAACGAAACCAGGAACAGAGGCGATGATTTGCCCGGTCGTGGAATTCCACAGTAACCGGTTTACAGGAAGATTCGCGGCGTTTGACCCAAACGGAGGCACTGCCGTGAATGTGCCGTTGACAAACAGTATGCCGGGATAATTTAAGACCGCGAAACCGTTGGTCCCACATTCCGCCATCTCCGTGCCGGTGCCCGCGTTCCCGGACAGATCCTGATAACCCGTCAGGACAAATTTGTTCAAGTCATATTGCAACAACGCCGCCTTCTGGGTGACGCTGTTATCGGCAAGAAAATATGCTTTGCCGCCCGTAGCATTGATCGCCATATCGCGCGGAGACGCCACGTTGAAGGTTCCCGCGAGCGCTGGAGTGGCGGGAATGATCGCGCGCCCGGTCGAGGTGTAGAGTGTGCCTGAATAGTATTGAACGCGTGTAGGGAGCCCAATTACCGGACGCGTCACCGTGCTCGTGATGGAGATGCCGCTGGAATTTATCGTCATGACTTGCACGTTGCCGCTCAATTGGTAGCCGTAGCCATACAAAACCGATGGTATATCCGAGAAGACCATCATGTCGTTCGAGCCCGTTGTAGTCGGCCGCTGCACCCCATCGTCGTAGACGGCTGTTCCTGCGTCGTTGGGCGATGGATTTGACTGAAAGCGAAGAAGGGCGACATAGGTATGCGGCGCCCCAGGCATAACCGCGATCTGCTGGGCGCGCACCGGACCCAGGCGTACCTGAATTCCCAAGAAATACTGAGACTCCAGCGAGTGCGTGGTCAGGTTAATGCGTGCGATTGAGCCAGCCCCGTCCAATCCTACATACAGGTATTGGCTGTCGTCGGACACGGCAAGGGCATTGGGTTCACTGCCGGCGAAAATCGTGCTCTCCACGGCTTGGGTCGCAGGATTTATCACCGCCACCGAATTGCCCCAAGTTCCCGCGGCGGCCGGGATCGAGGCATACAGGCGCGCAGAGCCTGGATCCCAGAGAATATGATTGGGCATCAGATTGGAGAGCGTCGGTGTAGTCGCCGCAACGGGCGTGAGAGCGGCGGTGCTTATGACCACCGAACCGTTGCCGCCTTGAGCGTATCCTACGAAAGCGAAGCAAGCGTTCCCGCATTTCACCAAACTGTCTTCTGACTGGCTACCCGAATTCAGGACCGTGCTGGACGCGCTCATCAGGTAATGGTGCGGGTCGTACGCCGTAATGGTGGGCAGGCCTTGTGGAACATGTGTCAGCAGGTAGGGGACACCTTGGTCCACGAAAACACTTTCGGCGTACGGAACCGTGGACTGGTTCGGTATATTTGAAGGATTCGGGGGAAGCGTCCCTTGCTGGGCTAACGAAGACGGGTTTAGGACAGATCCGAACGTGGAATAGATCAGCCCGGAGTTGTAGGCCATTTTCGCACCGTAGCCCCATCCAAGCAGACTCCAGTTGGTGTCCTGCACTGACAGTCCGTTCGCGTCGACGGTCATGCGCACGAAGGCAAAATCGGAAATTTCATTATCCAGGCCGTAAAGCGAGGAGCCGGAATCAGAAAATGCAATGACGTCGATGGTCTGGCCTGACGAGGCGCTCGTGTTCGGCCTCATCGTAGTGTCGTCGAAAATAGCAACGTCTTGCGCAGACGGCGAACCAAGCGCAAATTTTCTCACAACCGCCACCGTCTTCGGGGCGCCGGGCATCACCTGTATGTCACCCGCGACGAGTGAGCTCCCTCCCAAATTGACCGTTGCCTCCACAGTTTTGGACGCCAGATTGATTCGCTGTACGGAGTTGATCCCGTCGGTTCCCACGTACAGGTAAGTGCCGTCCTGAGAAAGCGCCAGACGATGCGGATCTGTACCAACGGAAATTGTGGCCGTCACGGCGGCGCTGGATGGATCGATCACGGCCACTGAATTGGGATGACTCGCGTCTGCGCTCCCCACCGAAGCGTAGAGCAACTGCCGGCCGGAATCATAAACAATCTGCTTCGCTGCGAGGCTGAGCACCTGAGTCGTAGACGGCGGCGGAGGAGGAGGGGGATTGCCTCCGCCTCCGCCACTTGAACCACTTCCTCCCCCGCAACCAGAACTGCTCAGTGCCGTCACAACAACCAAACCAAAGGCGAGGGTCAGACGCATCCTAAAATGGCGAGCCAATACATTTCTGATCATGGAATCCAAGCTCCGTGTACGGTCCTGTAGGCTAGCCATACTACACGGGAAGGTTAGTGGCTGTCACGTCAACAGCTCGGAACTTTGGGAGAAAATAATAACTGGTCTTGCCCTGAGAAGCCTGCCGCAGTTGTCGAACAATGGCCAAGTCACAGACACCACCGGCATCTGGCAATTCCTTCGCGCGTCGTCGGCAATCCGGGAATGACCGCGGAATGGCTACAAACACAGTCACTAGTGCCTGGTAAACGCGGTCACCGAACATGTGGATCGCTGCGGATCTCCAGAGCAAGAGTGGGAGTAAGTAGGGCTATTCGCGGACGACGGCTACTTTGGCGGAGCGGAGTTCGAGACGAATGAGTTTGTGGGAGGAGTCGAGGTAGCGAATGATTTCGAGGTCGGAGGTGTTGGCTTTCAGGCCCTCGTAAGATTTCCCTCCGGCGTTGGCTGTGCCGATGGATTCGAGTGAGAATGCGTCGGGAGTCAATTGAAGTGGCGCGTCGCATTTTGGCCGCAAACGCAGTAAGCTTCCAGTCTCCAACTCCACTTGCCGGAGGACGAAATGGCAGGCTCACCTGCAAGCGCACCAAACGTTCCCCAACCACCCAAATTTGCCACCGCGGCCGAGGAGCGCCTGCATCGCAAGCGCATGCTTGCCGCCGCCTTTCGCCTGTTTTCGCGTTTCGAATTTGATGAAGGGGTAGCCGGCCACATCACGGCCCGCGACCCGGAACGCCTGGACCATTTCTGGGTGAACCCGTTCGGGATGCATTTCGGGCAAATCCGCGCGTCGGACCTGATTCTGGTGAACCATCGCGGCCAGGTCGTCGAAGGCAACCACCCGGTAAATGGAGCGGCATTCGCGATTCACTCGCAAGTACACGCGGCGCGCCCTGACGTGGTTGCCGCGGCGCACGCGCATTCGATGTACGGCAAATCCTGGGCGTCGCTCGGGCGGCTGCTCGATCCCATCACGCAGGACTCATGCGCGTTTTACGAAGACCACGGCCTGTTCGCGGACTTCACGGGCGTGGTCTACGAAACTTCCGAGGGAGAGCGGATCGCTAAAGCCCTTGGCCCGCACAAAGCGGCGATTTTGCGGAATCACGGCTTGCTCACCGTGGGCGAGACGGTGGAGGAGGCGGCATGGTGGTTCATCACCATGGACCGGAGTTGCCATGCCCAGTTGCTCGCCGAGGCCGCCGGTGAGCCGGTAAAGATCGATCACGCGCAGGCAATCGCCACCAGGGGGCAAGTGGGAACACATTTCGCAGGCTGGTTCCAGTTTCAGCCGCTTCTCGCCCGCATCCTCCGTGAAGAGTCGGATCTGCTCGACTAGAAGTTATCTCCGAAAGGGGTCTTTAGGAGGTCGGGGCTTTAGCCCCTGAAGAATGCTTCTCTTGGGGCCGTTCTCTATTTATGAGGTGGCCGTTAAGCTATTCGCGGACGACGGCCACTTTCGCCGATGGCACTTCGAGCCGCATGAGTTTGTGGGCAGAGTCGAGATAGAGAAGGATTTCGAGGTCCGCGGTCGTGGCTTTCAGGGCTTCGTAGGATTTTCCAGCCGCGGTAGCTGTGCCGGTGGATTCCACTGATATCGTTCCGGGAGTCAGTTCCTGTGGGATGAGCACCGGAAAAATTTGCGCGCCTTTTTTGTTCCAATCGTAAATGTGGGCAAGAAGTTCGAACTGGTGATAGAGGTTGTTGTCCAGAACGGCGATGAGCGGCGAGCCGAAGGAGTTGTCCTGCTGATAGGGAGCGGCGCCCTGCATCTGCAGCGTCGTTTTGGCCACGCCGTTCACGAACATAATGTGCGCTGAGTTGGACTTCTCGGTTTGCGCGGCCCAGTCGTAGCTGAGCGGCGCGCCGTCGGGTTGCAGAGTGAGCGTGCCGGTGACCTTGGAGGATTTCCCGTCGGGAGTCTTCATGGAAGTGGAGCCTTTGGCGATCCAACTGGCACCCGAGGGCTCGATCTCAAATTCCTCGCGCCCGATGGATGCTCCATCAAGAAGGATGTTGAATTTCCCCTTGTCGGCGGCGAAGACGGAGCCTGGCGCGGCTTTCTTGTCGGCAGCGAGCGCGGAGAGGCCGGCCACAATCGTGAAGGCCAGTAGCAGAGCCAAAACGCTGAACGAAGCTCGACGGAAACAATCTCTTCTCATGGCTCCCCCTCAGGACTTCGGCTTTTCAAGTTCAAGATGCGCTTCGAGATCGGTTGCCGGAACTCCGGCAATGCCGCGGCGCAGAATTTCCGCGACAACCACGGCCGCATCCCCGGAACTGTCCACGCGAAAATCGGCGAGCTGGTAAGAAACGATGCGCTGCGCATGAAGGGCACGGAAACTGGCTTCATCGCGGAAAAGCGGCCGGCCGGTCATGGTCATGCACCGCGAAAGAAGGACTTCAATGCGAGCATCGAGCCAGATCACGGGGACGCCCGCGTTGCGGAGAAATTCCGGCGCGCCGGGTTGCGCGTAGGTGCCGCCGCCGAGGGCCAGCACGGTTGGTTCCTTTTGTTCGACCGCGCGGCCAAGAGCGGCACGCAGCTCATCGGCTTCCAGTTGACGAAACGCCGGCTCGCCGTGCCGTTCGAAAAATTGCGGGATGGTGATGCCCGCCGATGCTTCGATGCGTTCATCGAGATCCACGAAACGCCAGCCCAGATGCCGCGCAAGGCGCGCGCCGACCGTGCTTTTACCCGAGCCCATAAACCCGGCGAGGCACACGATCGGAATGCGCGCAATAGGACCGCGAGCTGTAAGCGTCTGGTTCACGATGGCGACGACCGCGGAGTTGATTTCATGATGCTAGATAAAGAATACAGCGATGGAAGCTGGAGCTAAAGCCGAAGATTGAGATATTGGTGAAAACGATAGGTGGTAGAGGAGCCGCGGCCGATTTCTATTTGAGTGCGGAAGCGAAGCTTCCGCTTTTACGCAGTAAGCCCAATAAGAAATTGGCCGCCGCAACCTGCTAGTTGCGCTTCAGGATGCGGATGGTGCCGCTGTACGAGGAAAGTTCGACTTTGGCCAGTCCCTGCCCAACCGTGCCGAAGAGGCTGTGAGCGTAGCGCGACGCGGTGTGGCGGCTCGCATGCGTGTCTGGCTTCAGGAAAGCCGCGGCCTGATTGTCCACGACGCCCAGATTGGTCCGCGCGTTCAGGTCGAAAGAATCGTTGCCGGAAAACCGGACTTCGACAAGCCCTTTTCCGCTGCGCATGGTGTAGAGCCCGGTGCGGATAAAGTCGCCATCGTAAAGAATGTTGCCGGAGGTGGTCATCAGGTTCACGTTGGTGAGGGACGGCTGAAGAACCTGCGCGCCTCCGCTGATCGATGTGAATTCCAGCTTGCCGGAGCAGAGCGTGCAAACCAGCGAGCCCCCGGTGGTCTTAACGATGATGTAGCCGGAAACCTCTTTCAGGTGAACGTCGCCCGCAACGCTTTCGAGCTTCATGTCGCCCGTGACCTGCTCAACGTAAATCAGGCCGGTTTGCGTTTTCAGTTGCAGCTCGGTCTGCTCGGGCACCGTCAATTGAAAGTTGGCTTCCACTTCATGCGGCGCCTGTGACGAACTGAGCGAAGAGGCGCTGATATCGATGCGATCGCCGACCTGCTCCATGTCAATCGCGACTTTGTCGGCAATGGAGGTGCTTGAGACGACGACTTCCTGATTTTTCGAGGACTTGACCTCGATGCGGCCGTTGACAATGTTCTGCAGGACGACGACAGGATGGCCCTTGACGGCGAAATGGCGCTCCTGGTGCTCGGGCGAGGCGGCGATGGCGGTGGATGCCGCGAAGAGAAGAAGCCCGAAGCTCCATACACTCAAAGATTGGCGATGCTTGATCGTGGGCTGCATTTTAGTTGTCACCCCTGCCGCTTTCCATCATCGCGGCCAGCAAATCGGCCTTCTGCTGATACGCAGTATTAAGATATTCGCGCGCTAGTTCATCCTGAGGATTCTGCTTCAGATGTTGTTCACACTCGGCGATGAATGCATTCAGCGTACGCAGGTTCTGGCGGAGAGAAGCATCCACCTGGGAATTGCCGGCGAGCTGCATGTCGGGCACGTCGAGCTCCGCCTGGTTAAGGGTGAATGACGCAGACTCCGAAGGCGAAGGCGCGAGTTCCCCCGTTTTGATGCCAGACTGCTTCTGCGTGGCCACATTTGTGTGCACCTCGGCGGAAGAAGTTGCCGGCGTAGGCGTGGCAGGTTGCGAGACCCGCGGAGCTTCGAGAACCGGTGGATTCTTTGCGACCTCTGGAGCGCTCCGCTGCGGCACCCGGGCCAGGAAAATCGCGGCAGCCAGCACCAGCGCGGCCGCAGCCGCGGTCGCAAACGTGCGCGGCTTCATCCACGCGACAATCGATTCCCACACGGAAGTCTGCCCAACGACCTCGGCAGGTTCCTTGATCAGCCCTTCGGTTTCCAGCTGCGCACGCAGGGAAATCCAGATGCGATCCGGCGGCGCAACCTCGGCAGGAAGCGCCTTGGCCGCGGAGATAATAGAATCGAGATCGGCGACAAGTCCCTGACAAGCGCCACAGGTGGCAAGGTGCAGTCGAGCGTCTTTGTCCAGCTGCTCAAGCCCTTCGGATTCGAGTAGGGATTCCAACTCTTTACACTGCATACAAGAATCTCCCGAGGGATAAGCGGTCATCGGCTGTCCCTGGAAACGTAGTCCACGAATTTTCTGCACCGGGTGACTGGAGTGTTTTACCCATTCTAGCTTATTCCTAAGAACCTGACGGAGTCTTTGCGGCCTTGCGTTCCTCGCGAGCCTGCTGGCGAATCTCCTCCTGGAGCAGTTCGCGAAGACGTGTGCGCGCTTTGTGCAACTGCGACTTCGAATTTCCCACCGAGCATCCCATGATGCCCGCAATCTCATTGTGTTCGTACCCCTGCACGTCGTGCAGCACGAACACCGTCCGGTAACCCGGAGGGAGCTTCTCAATCGAGCGCTCCAGGTTCACGCGATCCACGGCTCCCGAAAGCCGCAAATCGGGCGCGCCGACATCCCGCTTGGGGCCGCTGTTTTCGGCGTCGGGTTCCAGGGTCTCTTCGAGCGAATCGGTGGGTAGCGACTTCTTCCGCAAACGCATCAGCACGACGTTGACCGTCATGCGATGCAACCAGGTAGAAAACGCCGATTCGCCGCGGAACGTGCCGATCTTGCGGAATAGCTGGAGGAAGGCTTCCTGCATCAGGTCTTCCGCGTCGGCCGGATTCCCTACCATCCGGAGACACAGCGCATATACCCGGCGGCCATGGAGCTGGTACAGAAACTCAAAAGCAGCGGCGTTCCCCGCCTGTGCCAGACGGATTGCCTCCGCTTCAGTCCACGCTACCGGTTGTGCTGGTCTTTGACGGGCCAACTGTCCAGTTGCGGCGCCACTGCTAGTACGGATGCGCCGAGTCGCTCCTAAAGTTGTCCCTGAGATGACGGAGGAGGCGCACATATGCACCTATAGAGGGTGGATAACGTCTATAGGTTGCATGGGGCCAAAAAGACGTCCCCAGGGGGTAAAGGTTTATTGTCCCTTGAGGAGCGTCATCCGTCTATGGGCAAGATGCCGCTTTGGGGCAAGCAGTGCGCTGGGCGCAGGGATGGGAGACCCTCGGAGTGCTTCATTGAATTCCACCAGTTGTCCGTCCGGCAGAGCAAGCAGGAAGCATTTGAACAGGACTATGGATTCCCGGAGGCAGGTGTTCAGGTCGTAGTGGGAATCGTCCAGTTGGTCCCATTCGAGCTCTGGTTGCACGGAGGTGGGGTCGTTCAGCTCTTGCGCAGCGCTGGAGAAGGACCCGTTGAGATTTTCAACAAGTTCCAGGAGCGTCGAGATTTTATGAAGGAATTGTGAACGCTGGCTCAGAAAGATGCGGCTGCAAATCCCATTGAAATTCGCGGCGCGGCGGCTCTTCGCCTGATGAAAATTTTCAGGATCGAGAGGACTCAGATTGGGAGTAGTGCGAAAGTGCTTCGCGTGAGACAGCATGGCCCGGAGCAGAGACTCAAGAGGGTCAGCGAGTCTCCTGCATAAGGCCGGCGTAACGCTCAGGGCCTGATGGGCTTTGCTCAGACGGCCATTGCGACGAAGGCCGATGGCTTCATCCAAATTCACGCTGAACATTGCGTACGATGTTTCAAGTTCACGCAATGTGTTCAGGTAAGTTCTGGATTTTTCGCTGGAGAGCGGGGATCTCCAGTCTTGAGACACAGAGCCAACACGAAGAGATGAGAAACTGAGGCGCACTGTTGACCTCCGCGGGACGCGTCGAAGAGTTTTGGGAGTATAACAAAACTTTTAAGAATCGATAATATTAATTTTCGTGTACCAAAATGGAACTGGGCTGGCTTATCGCTCCTTGCTGCCTTCCTTGCCCTAGCCAACCAGCCGCCCTTATACTCCTCTTGCAGCCACAGCGAAAGGGAATTTCAACTTGCAATTCGAGCCGCGCGACCAGTTTGAACAACGCCAGAAGAAGCTACAGCAAATCCAAGCTCTTGGATTTGAAGCATTTCCACACGAATTTCGCTGGAGCCACACCGCGGCGGATCTTGTCCAGGAGTACGCCTCCACGCCAGCTCCGGACCTGGAAGCGCAGAAAAAAGAAGTTCGAGTGGCGGGGCGACTCGTTTCCTACCGGTTGATGGGGAAAGCGGGGTTTGCCCACCTGCAAGGCGGGGGGAAGCGCATTCAGATTTATGTGAAGAAGGACGTAGTCGGAGAGCGGGGTTTTCAACTTTTCCAACTGCTCGATTTGGGCGATCACGTCGGCGTGCGCGGGCACATGTTTCGCACCAAGACAGGCGAACTTTCCGTCTGGGTCGAGGAATTATTTTTCTTGTCCAAGGCCCTGTTGCCGCTGCCGGAGAAGTGGCACGGCCTTTCCGATATCGAGTTGCGCTACCGGATGCGCTATCTGGATCTGATCGCAACGGAACGTTCGCGCGAGATTTTTGAGACGCGCGCGCGAATCGTCCGCGAGCTAAGAAAATTTTTTGACGGCCGCAACTACATCGAAGTGGAAACACCGATGATGCATCCCATCGCGGGAGGAGCGGCAGCGCGGCCCTTTGTCACCCATCACAACACGCTGGACATTGACCTTTATCTAAGGATCGCTCCCGAGCTTTACTTGAAACGCCTGACCGTGGGCGGTTTTGATCGCGTTTACGAAATCAACCGGAATTTCCGCAACGAAGGGATTTCGACCCAGCACAATCCGGAATTCACCATGCTGGAGTTTTACGAGGCCTACAGCAACTACCGGGACCTCATGGATCTGAACGAGCAACTCTTCGCCCAGGTTGCAAACGCGATCACCGGATCGACCACCGTGAAGTACGGCGACGTCGAGTTGGATTTCAGCAAGATGCAGCGGCTGACCATGCGCGAGGCCATCGTGAAGTACTGGCCCGACGGCGCCGGCCCAGCGCCGACCCTACAGGAACTGGCGGCCCCGGGCGGAGCGCAACGCGCCACGGAGCGCTACAACAACTGGGCCAAGGCAAATCATGCAGGGTATGCCGCCGCGAAGGGGAAGCCTGCGGACGGCGAGTGGACCGGGCTGCTGTTTGAGACCATCGCCGAAGACAAACTGGTTCAGCCGACCATCCTCTACGATTTGCCGACGGAGATTTCGCCGCTCTCCAAGCAGAAGCCCGATGATCCGAGCCTGGCCGAGCGATTCGAAATTTACGTCGCGGGCATGGAGATTGCCAACGGCTTTTCGGAATTGAACGATCCCGAGGAGCAAGAGCGACGCTTCCTCGCGCAAATTGCCCAAGGCGGCGACGAAGTACCCAAGCAACTCGACGTCGACTACGTTCGGGCTCTGGCGCACGGCATGCCGCCGACTGCGGGCGAAGGCATCGGCATCGATCGCCTGACCATGCTTTTGACCGATTCCCATTCGATTCGCGACGTCATCTTGTTCCCCCTGCTGCGCCCGGAAGGAAACACAGAAGATGAGCCGCCGGCGCAAGCAGCGGGCAAGGCGTAGAGGATCCGTCGCGTCATGAGCTTCGAATGGTTTGTGGCCCGGCGTTATCTTAGTTCGCCGCATCGCCCCGCGATTCTCAGGCTGATAACGCTCTTTTCCGTGATTGGCGTGGCCGCCGGCGTGGCCACCCTCGTAATCGCGCTCTCGATGAACAGCGGCTTCCGCGAAACTCTGCAAGACCGGCTGCTGGGCGTGACGGCCCACATTTCCCTCACCCGGCCCGGCTCCGGCGGAATTCCAAACTATCTGGCGTTATCGGACAAATTGCAGCAGATGGCCGGCGTGCGCTCGGTTACTCCGGCGATTTACGAAACGGTATTGCTGTCCTTTGGAGGCCAGGCGCGCGGCGTGGTAACCAAAGGAATCGACGTCGATCGCGAAAAGAAAAGTGACGAAGCCCTGCAGAAATTGACCTCCGGACAACTCGACTTTTCAGCTGATGCGGACGGAATTGATGGATTGCTGATCGGCAAGCAACTCGCCGACGAATGGAAAATGCGTCCGGGAGATTTTGTCACTCTGACCAGCCCGCAGGGCCGTCTCACGCCATTCGGATTGTTGCCGCGAACCAGGAGATTCCGGATCGCAGGCGTATTCGAGTCAGGTTTCTACGACTACGATGAAAACTGGTGCTTCTTATCCCTGCCGGCGGCGCAGTCGCTGGCGGGCGCTGGAGACATCGTCAACGTCCTGGAGTTCCGGCTGGCGAAGCCAGAACAGGCGCCGCAAATTGCTCTTGAGGCGGAGCGCGCAGCAGGGCAGGGATATTCCGCGGCCACATGGATAGAGGAAAACCAGGCGCTGTTCCGCGCCCTGAAGCTGGAAAAGTTGGTCACGGCGATTTTCATCGGACTGATCACCTTCGTTGCCGGACTGAATATCCTGGTGGTTCTCTCGATGACCGTCACCGACAAAGCCCGCGACATCGCTGTCTTGCTTTCCCTCGGTGCGCGCAGGGAACAGGTGCGCCGCATCTTTCTTTACCAGGGACTCGCGATTGGGGCCTCGGGCACCACCCTCGGGCTGGTCGTTGGCTATGCCTTTGCCTGGATTGCCGGAACCTATCAACTCATACCTCTGGATCCACAGGTTTACGCCGTGCCCTATGTGCCGTTCCATCCCAATTTTCTCGATGGCTTGTGGATCGCCATTGCAGCTATGAGCATCGCCGTGGTGGCCACGCTGCTGCCTGCTCGCGAAGCAGCACGCTTGCTCCCTGTGGAAATCCTGAGGTTTGAATAAGCCCGAAATGGGTTCTGGAACCAAGGGCGATACCGGGTATGGCTCTCGATTTGCTCCTACAGAAGGCAATACTTGGGAGGCTTTTCCAGCCGCGGCGCCGCAGGTGCGGTGCGACCGCAAGGCCTACCGTAAAGTATTGAAACAGAGACAATTAGAAATGTTCCAATTTCGAACAGTTTCTCCGTCTACCCACACGGGTAGCTTGGGGAAGGAAATGGGAAAACTGTTGGGCACGGAAGCGCAAGTAAGTCGCATCAGTTCGGGCTGTTCCGGATTCGATATCACGCATCAAATGTACATGCCCGCGAACTCGTGCTGTGACAGAAACCCTTGCCGAGGCCCACGCGGGGATAAAGGATGCCATTGATGGCTTCGCCGACCACCCCCGGAGGAGATCTGCAAGACGAAGTCGTGCTGGAATCGCGCGGATTGCGGAAGAATTTCCGATCTGGCGAGAAAACATTGGAAGTCTTGACCGATGCAAACCTGGAATTGCGCGCAGGAGAGATGGTAGCGATCGTTGCGCCGTCCGGAGCGGGAAAAAGCACATTGCTTCACTTGCTCGGTGCGCTAGACACTCCAACAAGCGGTACAGTATACTTTGCGCATAAAGCGATCGAAACAAATGAAGACGCGGCTCTGGCGGAATTTCGCAATCGGGCCGTGGGGTTTCTCTGGCAAAGGCATCAGTTGCTGCCGGATTTTACGGCGGCGGAGAATGTAGCGATGCCCTTGCTGGTGCGCGGAGAGCCACAGCCAGTCGCGTTGGAAACAGCGCGGAAATGGCTGGCGGAGGTTGGGCTGCAGGACCGGGCCGAACACCGTGCGGGTGAACTTTCTGGCGGGGAACAGCAGCGTGTCGCGATTGCCCGGGCGCTCGTCACAGGGCCGCGCGTGCTGCTGGCAGATGAACCCACCGGAGATCTGGACGAGCAGAATGCTTGGGCCGTGTTCGAGTTGCTGGAACGGTTGCATCGCACGCATCGCCTCACGTCGCTCATCGCGACGCACAATCTGGCGCTGGCAGCACGATGTGACCGCGTGGTTGGACTGGAACATGGCGTTCTGCGGACTCGCTCGGTGAAAGCCGAAGCGACGGGGACCCCAGGGGGAGAAGCGAGCTAACGTGTTCGAACGATATACTGAGAAAGCGCGTCGCGTCATTTTTTTTGCCCGGTACGAAGCCAGCCAGTACGGCAGCCCGTACATCGAGACGGAGCATCTGCTGCTCGGCTTGATGCGCGAGGACAAAGCCCTGGCGAACCGGTTCCTGCGCCAGCAGGGCTCGATCGAATCCATTCGAAAAGAAATCGAAGCCCGCATTACCATCCGCGAGCGCATTTCCACTTCGGTGGAGGTGCCGCTGAGCGCGGAATGCAAGCGCATCCTGAACATGGCAGCGGAAGAAGCCGAGCGCCTGGGCCACAAGCACGTCGGTACGGAGCACCTGCTGCTGGGTATTCTGCGCGAAGAGAAGTGCTTTGGCGCGGAAATCCTGATGGAGCGCGGGCTGCGGCTCTCGGCGCTGCGCGAAGAATTGTCGCGCACCACCGGCGAGAAGACCACCGCCTCACGGCCCAAAGAGACTTCTTTGCTGGCGGAGTTTAGCCGCGATTTGACGCAAGCAGCGACGGAAGGCTCTCTTGATCCACTGGTGGGACGCGAAGGCGAAGTGGAGCGCGTCATTCAGATTCTATGCCGTCGGACGAAAAACAATCCGGTGCTGATCGGCGAACCGGGCGTTGGCAAGACGGCCATCGTCGAAGGCTTGGCACAGCGCATTTCCGATGGCGATGTGCCGCCGTTCCTGGCGGACAAACGAATTCTTTCGCTGGACTTATCCTTAATCGTTGCGGGCACGAAATATCGCGGGCAGTTTGAAGAGCGGCTGAAGACCATCATGAAGGAGTTAATGGAGAGCCAGAATTCCATAGTGTTCATCGACGAATTGCACACCCTGGTCGGGGCCGGGTCGGCGGAAGGCTCATTGGACGCGGCGAATATTCTGAAGCCGGCACTTTCCCGCGGAGAGATTCAGTGCATCGGCGCGACGACGCCCGGCGAATACCGAAAATCGGTGGAGAAAGATCGTTCGCTGGAGCGGCGCTTCCAGGCCGTGAAAGTTCCTGCGCCCAACGAAGAAGAAGCGATCCAGGTGATCAGCGGCGTGCGGGAGCGTTATGAAAAGTTCCACGCGGTCAGCTACACCGACGAAGCGCTGCGCTACTCTGTCTATCTTTCGAATCGCTACATTCCCGACCGGTTTTTGCCGGACAAGGCGATCGACCTGATCGACGAAGCGGGCGCGCGCGTGAAACTTCGCCAGGCTTCGGTGCCGGAAGAAGTAGCCGAAGTGCAAAAGCGCGTGAAGTTCATCACCCACCGGATGGAATCCGCGATTGCCGCGCACGAATTCGAAAAGGCCCGCTTCTACTCCGAAGAGGAGCGCAAGGAAAAAGAAAACCTGCGTGTCTTGCGCGAGCGCTACAAACTGGACGACGCCTCCACCGGCATCGTTACCCGTGAAGACATCGAGGAAGTGGTTTCTCGTTGGACGGGAATTGCCGTCACTTCCATCAAGGAAGACGAGCAACAAAAGCTCCTCCGCATCGAACCCGAACTTCACAAGCGCGTCATTAGCCAGGACAAGGCCATCACCGCCTTGGCCCGCGCCATTCGCCGCAGCCGCGCAGGATTGAAGTCACCCTCGCGGCCTGTCGGCTGCTTCTTCTTCCTCGGGCCAACAGGCGTCGGCAAGACGGAAGTGGCCCGCCGCCTCGCCGAATTTCTCTTCGGCTCGGAAAAATCGCTGGTGCGCTTTGACATGTCCGAGTTCATGGAAAAGCACTCGGTATCAAAATTGATAGGTGCACCCCCAGGCTACGTCGGCTACGAAGAAGGCGGCCAGTTGACCGAGCGCGTGCGCCGGACGCCGTATTCGGTTATATTGTTGGACGAGATTGAGAAAGCGCATCCCGACCTTTTCAACATATTGTTGCAGGTGTTCGAGGACGGGCAGTTGACCGATGGCCTCGGAAATACGGTTGATTTCCGGAATACCATCATCATCATGACTTCCAATATCGGCGCGCGGCATTTGCAGAAGCGCACCTCCATCGGATTCCAGGCGGGAATCGACGAAGCCAGCCTGCGAAGCATGGAAGACCTGGTATTGGGTGAAGTGAAGCGCGCGTTCAATCCGGAGTTCCTGAACCGGTTGGACGAAGTAATCCTCTTCAATCCATTGGGTGACGAAGATCTGCTTCGCATTATCGATTTGCTCGTTGGCCAGTTGAATGACACACTCATTCACCGGCAAGTGCAAGTAGTGTTGTCGCCCGAAGCAAGGCAGTGGGTTCTCGAGAAAACGTGCGCGGACCGCAATTATGGAGCGCGTCCGTTGCGCAGGGCTCTTCAGAAATACGTCGAAGACCCGCTCTCCGAAGCACTGATCCAGGGGGGAATTCAGAGGCCTGCAACATTGCAGATTTACGTTGCGGGGGAAGGTCTCGCGTTCCGGCCTGTTGGTGAGGCAACCCCAGTCGTCCACTAGCGAATCTGACGCAACACGTGTGAACGCGAAGCGGTTTAGCCAGAGTGGAAACCGTCCCGCGTGGTACGCGCAACCAGCCCCACCGGGCCTGGCGGGAGAATAACAAATTGATTTTGGGGGCGCGGCCTTGAGCCTCTCAATGGCCGCTCATTGGACAGTCTGTGTGTTCTCGGGGATGAACCTGACGCGTTCTGAGCGAATAGGTGTCTCCTGGAGACGTTTCCTGCTGCTCGGCCTCGTCGCCTGTATTGCCCCATCTTTGATTCACGCCAGGCCTTCCCGGTTAGAAGAGCAAACCAGCGGTGAACAGGCGCATTACCTGTTTCACGCCAACCTGGATGTGAATTCCCTCACAGAGAAAATTGACGAGTTCCCTACGGAGCAGAGCGGTGCAGCCGCGCCGGCAGGCAGCAACCTGCTGGTGGACCGCATCGAGTTCGTGGGAAACCGCCGCATTCGAACGGACACCCTGAAAGCGCGCATCTTCAGCCGTGAAGGCGATCCCTATAATGAAGAGACCCTGCGGCGGGATTTTCAGGCTCTCTGGAATACGCAATTTTTCGAAGATGTGAAGTTGCGCGTGGAAGACTCGCCCACCAAGCCCAACGGGAAAGTGATCGTATTCGAGGTTAAAGAGCGCCCGGTGATCCGGCGCATCCGTTACGACGGGATTCACTCCATTTCGGAATCCGACATTCTGGACCGTTTTAAAGAGAAAAAAGTCGGTTTGACCGTGGAAAGCCAGTTCGACCCAACCCGCATCAAAAAAGCAGAGGTGGTCCTGAAGGATCTGCTTGGCGAACACGGCAGGCAATTTGCGACGGTCACGCCGCAATACGAACGGATCGCTTCCAGCAACGCCGTCATTTTGGTCTTCAAGATTGAAGAAGGACCGAAAGTGAAAGTTGGCCAGATTCAATTTACGGGGAATCATGCCTTCAGCCGGCGCAAGCTGATCCGCGCCATGCACAATGATCGGCCCTATGCGATCCCCCTGAAGATCACCGAAATCAACGTCATGTCGAAAACTTACGACCACGACAAGCTGATCGAAGACATGGAAGTCGGTATCCGCGGGACCTACCAGGACAATGGCTACTTCAATGTGCTTGTGAAGGACCCCATCCTGGAAAACGTCGACACGACAGGCTGGCGCTGGGGTATTCCCGTTGTGGCGGGGCGGACCAGCGGTAAAGCCGTGAACATCACCATCCCCATCGAAGAAGGCGAAAAGTACACGATGGGCACCTTGAAAATCGCCAGCAGCGACCCCGACAAGGCCCTCTCGCTGAAAGTGGACGCCCTGAAGAACGCGTTCCCCCTGAAACAAGGGGATGTGTTCTCCACCTCGAAGATTCGCAAGGCGATGGAAGACTACACGAAGATTTACGGGCAGTACGGGTTTATTGATTTCGTGCCGACGCCTGAACAGGACATCGACAAAGCCACCAGGCAGATCAATTTGACGATGAAGTTCGACGAAGGCAAGCAGTATTACGTCCGGCGCATCGACTTCAGCGGCAACACCACCACCCGCGACAAAGTCATCCGCCGCCAACTCCTGATCGACGAAGGCCAGCTCTTCAACAAGCGCGCCTGGGAGTTGAGCGTCCTTCGCATCAACCAGCTCGATTATTTCGACAAGCTGGACCCGGACAAAGCCGTCGAAATCAAACGCAACCAGAAACAGGGAACCGTCGACTTGCTCCTCAAGCTCCACGAAAAGGGCAAGCAGTCCATCGGCTTGCAGGGCGGCGTCAGCGGATTGGCCGGCGGGTTCATCGGGCTCACCTATCAGACCAACAACTTTTTGGGGCTTGGCGAAACGCTGACGCTTTCCGCCCAGGTCGGCCAATACCAGCGCAACCTGATGTTCGGTTTCACGGAGCCCTACTTGTTTGACCGCCCGATCAGCAGCGGCTTTACGGTATTTTCCACCCTGTACAAGTTCAACCAGGCGCAGCAGGCGGCCCAGCTCACCGGGCAACAGGTCAGCATCAATCCGCAATTCATCCAGGATTACAACCAGAACAGCACCGGCTTCACCACCTTCGCGAACTACGCTTTGAAGAAGCACGTGTTTACCCGCGTCGGATTGACCTATGGCCTCACGCGGACCAACATTTCCACCTTTAACCAGTCCTCGGCGCTATTGTTCGAGTCCTTGCAGTTCGGCAGCCTCGCCGGGCCCAGCGCGTTGAACGGCATTATCGCCAGCACGGTGACGGGAACGATCAGCTACAACACGATTGACAACCCGATCAATGCCACGCGCGGGAAAAGCTATTTTTATTCGGTGTCGTTCACGGGCGGGCCCATCGGCGGCAACGTAAACACCATCACGAACACCGGCGAGTTCAAGTATTTCCACCCCATCAACCACCACCGCAACGCCATCGGCATCAGGCTCCTGGCCGGATTCACCACTGGGTACGACGGGAAGGAAATTCCTCCCTACAGCCGGTTCTACCTCGGCGGGGAAAATGATTTGCGCGGGTTCGACATTCGCGCGGTTTCCCCGGTCACGTACATCCCGAACTCCGTCAACCAGACGATTTCCGTCTCCGGCGCAGCGTTCACCGTCCCCGTTCTCGTGAAGACCATCACCTTCCCCGGCGGCGACACGCAAGGAGTAATGAATCTCGAGTACCGCATCCCGATCGCGGGACCCGTCTCGATGGCGCTGTTTAACGATATCGGAACCGTTGGAACGCTGCGCCGAGGCGGATTGCAGCTCGCTCCCAGCGGCGTCGAAAACATCAACGGTCTCTTCCCGCTGGCCAACCAGCAGGCCCAATTGCAGATTGCACCGGGGACCAATTTCAAGCTGCGGGATTCGGCGGGCATAGAGTTCATCGTGAATCTGCCCATCGTACAGGCGCCGTTCCGCATTTATTACGCCTACAATCCTTTGCGCCTCCACCAGACTTTGTTTGCCCCGAACGCGCAGATCAACGGGAAGAACCTGTCGCTGCAATGTATCAATAGCGGCCAGACCAATCCGCTCACCCCCATCGATCCGAACAATCTGAACAATTGGCAATCGATCTGCAGTTCGGCGGTTGTGCTGGCAATGCAGCCGATCTTCGCACCTTCGGGTCTGAACTATTTCGAGCCCAGGACGACTTTCCGGTTTACGGTGAGCCGCACGTTCTAGGGGAGCGCGGGCGCTGCGAGTTTCGAACAGAGGGATAGTTTCAGCAGGACCGTGGGGAGTGCCCGCGGTGAATTTATCAGGGAGAATTCATCCATGAGTTGGCGAACAGCTATAAACGCGATCTTGGGAATATGTGCCGCCGGTGCGGCAATCGTGATCTCCGGGTGCGGCAGTTCCAGCGCGAACGTCGTGACCATCGTGGCCACGCCGTCGGCGGCAACCGTGATCGCCGGGCAAGTGCAGACCTTCACCGCGACCGTGAGCGGTTCCACCAATACCACCGTCACCAATTGGCCTTGCACGTTCTCGTACACGCCGCCGTCTACCACCGCCAACCCGGCTCCCAAAGCAGTGACGGGTAACTGCACCTCCGGCCAGACGATTTCGGGCGACACGGGGAATATCGGTACCTTTACCATCAGCACGGCGAACGGTTCGAATGTGTTGACGTATACCGCGCCATCCCTCGCCAATTTCCCCAGTCCCAACATTCCGACGCTGACTTTTACTGCTACCGCCGACGCCGACCATAGCAAGACGACCACTGCGACGGTGACTTTGGATTCCGGTATCCGGGCTTCCATCACTCCCACGACGGCCACGGTTCCGGTGGGGATCTCGCCAAATCAGACTGCGAAGTTCCAGGTGAATTTCCTGAACTCTCCTCCGGTCAACGCAAAGTTCCTGTTGGTGCAGCCGAATAGTGCTTCCTCCAACCTTGATGATCAGACTGCAAGTCCACTTTCGGATACCTGCTCCCCTACTTGCGGAACGATCGATGCCAACGGCGTCTATACGGCGCCAGGCACTTTGCCCACGGATACCGTCCCGTCCGGAAGCAAATCGGTCGCGCCAACCACGGTGATTGTTGTGGCGTGGTCCGCGCAAGACCCAGCGCACCCCGCGTTTGCCACGATCACGCTGATCAACGTGACCACGAATCCAGTGAGCTTTTCCGGCGTGTATCCAACTTCAATTGCCGCCGGCGGCCTGCTTCAGGACATCTTTCTGAACGCAAAGAACCTGCTGAATACTTCGCAAATCTTTTTCATCTCGCCTAGCTCAGCGGCAAATCTTTCTTCCGCTCAGGTGTCCCCGCCATTGAACAACGCCACCCAGGTGTTTACGATCCCGATCTCGCCGGCTTACTGCACGCCGAGTCTCGCCGGCGCACCGACAGTGGTGGATTGCGATGCATCCATTGTCACGCGTGTCCGCTTGACAGCTACCCAGCTTAGACAGGCGGAGCCGGACCCCACCCAGCCGGCTTGGATCATGATTGCGAATTTGCCCGGCACCCCTGTAGTTTCGCCGCCTTGCGTC
>DATHMM010000098.1:0-6943 GCA_035487095.1 Candidatus Sulfotelmatobacter sp. | reverse complement strand
TGCGTCAACCCCAGGCCTACGCGAAACGCAGTCCGGAAGCGATAGCGGAAAAGCCAAACAACACCCGTCCACACAACAAATTTTCCGATGAGTACCAGTCCAACCAGGAGTAGAATCAGCGGCCAGCTTACTCGCCAAGTGCTTGGGTCCATTAGCATCCCCACCGACACAAAGAAAAACGCCACGAAGATGTCGCGCAAAGATTGTGTCTGGTGCGCCAGTTTGTGCGTGAACGCCGAATTTCCCAGGAACAGTCCGGCGAGGAAAGCTCCCAACGCCAGCGAAAGCCCCACGGCTTCCGTCAAGGCGGCGATCCCGAGGCAGATGGTCAGCGCCAGCAGCAACGAGATTTCGTCGTTGCAGATTCTCTCCACGCGCGCCAGCAAGGGAGGAAACAGCTTCCACGCCGCCACCGCGATCGGCACCAGCAGGAGGATCGCTTTGCCGACCTTCCACGCCGCCGCTCCCAACGTAACTCCGTCACTGGGTGAAAAGCTCGGAAGCACCACCGTCAGCACGACCACGGCTAAATCCTCCACCAGCGAAAGCGTCACCATCAGGCGCCCGTGCTCCGCCGCCATCTCTCCGCGGTCCATCAGCAAGCGCAGCAGCACCATCGTGCTGGCTACTGAAATAATGCAACCGACCGCGACCCCCTGTATCAGCGGCCAGCCGAGCAATGCGCCCACCGCCGTGCCAAGCCCGACGCACAGCAAAATGCCCAGCGGCGCGCCGCCCAGCGCCACCCACTTCACCTTCAATAGTTCGGGCACGGAAAATTCAATGCCGACGGAAAACATCAGCAGCACCACGCCGATTTCCGCCATCGTTTCGAAATTCTGCACGTCGTGAACGCGCGGCCCCGGCGTCAGCGGACTCAGCAGCAATCCGGCAAGCACATAACCGAGCAGAATCGGTTGCCGCAGCCGCCACGCCAGGAACCCGCACACCAGCGCCGCCGCAAACACCATCGCAATGTCTCGAAAAACATAGGAGTGTTCGAGCAAACGGCGTTCTCCTCGCCAGCCAAGTGTGGGAAGGAAGTGTAACACCGGCTCTTGGACCCGCAAGAGAGTGCTGAAAAGTTAGTATTGCTGCAGGGGAATGAAGAGTTGCACTTGAGCAAGTCTCCATTATGCCAGCTCAGGATGGAATCTGATCGAGACCGTTAGGAGACTATCCAGAATGCTAGGGTGCGACGATATCTTTCAGGTGGGCCTTCTCCTGCACGGCGGCGAGGCTTGCTGCGTCCCAGCCTCCGCCCAGCGCTTTGACGAGGAGAACGGCTGTTACCAGGCGTTGGCCGTGAATGATGGCGGCTTCCTGCTGGTTGCTCAGCAAATTTTGCTGCGCGCTCACCACGTCCAGATAATTTACGAGGCCGCCCACATACCGCGACGTCGCGACGTCCACTTGTCGGCGGGCGGCGTCAACCGCTTCCTCCTGCGATTTCTGAGCGGTATAGAGCACTTCCAGGCCCGTAATGTTGTCCTGCACTTCCTGGAACGCGCCCAGAACCGTACCGCGATAGCTCGCCACCGCGGCGTCGTATCCCGCCTGCGAGAATTGCACCTGCGCCCGCCTCGCCCCGCCTGTGAAAATACTCTGCGCCAGATTCGTGCCAACCGCCCATACGCCGCTCTCGGCGTTGAAGAGCTGGGAAATCTTTGCGGCGTTCCACCCGCCCTGGCCGTAGAGTTGCAGCGACGGATAGTACGCAGCTTTAGCGATTCCGATTTGGGCGTTGGCCACCGCCATCTCCCGTTCGGCTTCCCCGATGTCCGGCCGCCGCTCCAGAAGATCTGACGGCAACGAAGTATCCAGATTCGGAGGCTCCGCGGTAAGCTCGCGCACCGCCAGATGGAAATCCGGCGCGGGACGCCCTGTCAAAACTGCAATCGCATCCTCAAACTGCTTACGTTGCTGTCGAAGCAGTGTGGCTTGTGTGCGCGTGCTATTCAGCAGTGTTTCTTCCTGCGCTACGTCGAGGCCAGATGCTACTCCGCCCTTGTGCCGCGAGTTGACCAGATCCAGCCCTTTTTGCAGAGCGTCGACGGTGCGCTGCAGCACCCCTATCTCGGTGTCCAGTTGACGGAGGCTGAAATAATCGGCCGCAAGCTCAGCTGTCAGAATTAAGCGCACATTTTCGAGATCGGCCGCATTTGCCTGCAACGAGGCTTGTGCTGCTTCAATCGTCCGCCGCCGCTGTCCCACCAGGTCCACTTCATAGCTGACGGTGAAGGGAATCTCCCAACTGTTCTGCGTAATCGGGCCGGTGAGAGGGAAAGACGATCCCGTCGCCCGATCGCCCGAATAACGCTGGCGGTACGCAGTTGGCGCCACGCCTAGAGTAGGAAAAAGCGTGGCATTCTGCACGGCGGCCGAAGCCCGCGCCTGCTGGTAATGCGCCACGGAAACTTTCAGGGTTTGGTTTGCGGCTAGCAGATCCGTTTCAAGGGCGTTCAACTCATCGTCGCGGAACACCGTCCACCACGCCGTTTTTGGCACCGCGTCTTTCGGCGTGGCTTCACGGAAAGGCTCTTCCACATCCCATTTCGCAGGGACCGGCGCCGCCGGCTTCTTGTAATTTGGTCCGACCGTGCAGCCCGCAATCCATCCGACCAGGGCCAGCGCCCCTACGCTGCACGCGCTTTTCTTTGTAGTTTTTTTCTCCACCGGCATCAGGGCTTTTTCCCCGTGGCAGCCGGAGCAGTCGGCGGTTTTGGCGTTTCCTTTGGCGCCGCGGCGGGAGCCGCCGTAATCGGATTCGGGACTTCCTTCACGCGCACTTCTTGCCCCTCATTCAAGGAGTCCGGCGGATTCAGCACGATCCAGTCCCCGGCCTTCAGCCCGTTCATCACTTCCAGCGTGACACCATAATCGCGGCCGATGGTCAGCGTCTGCAGCCGCGCCTTGTGGTTCGAATCCACCACCACCGCCCGCAATCCTTCGGCGCGGAAGAGCAGGGAATTGATGGGCACCTGCAGGCGGTCGCCTTTCACTGTCACTTCCAGATGCACTTGCGCGTATCCCCCCGGAAGCAATAGCCCAGACGCATTCGGCACGTCCACTTCCGTCAACAAAGTGCGCGTCGAAAGATCGATGGCATTCGATGTACGCACGACTTTGCCGCGGAATTTCTGGCCCGGATATTGCGTCAGTTCGAGGTATGCGCCGATGCCCGGATGAATGGACGGTGCAAAAGGCTCCGGCACATTCACATAAACGCGGATCGGATCCGTCTGCGCCAGATAAAACAGTTGCTGCGACGTTCCGCCGTTTCCGGCGTTGATCAACGTTCCGATGTCGATATTGCGTTGCGTCAGCACGCCGCTGAACGGCGCATAAATATGCTTGAACGATTCCAGTTCTTCCAGGCGCCGCACGTTGGCTTCCGCCGACTCCACGATCGCCCGCTTGGCGGCTTGATCTCCCAAGGCATTATCCACTTCCTGCTTCGTAACGCCGTCGGTCTTCAAAAGCTCCGTATACCGCGTCGCGGTGATGTCGGAGAGCTGGACGTTCGCTTTGGCGGTGTTCAAGTCCGCTCGCGACTGACCCAACTGCTGGTCCACTTCCGGCGTATCAATATCCACCAGCAATTCGCCCTTATTCACGCGGCTGCCGATGTCGTGATACCACTTTCTCAGGTAGCCGTTGGTGCGCGCATAAATCGGAGACTCCACGTACGCCTGCAATGTCCCGGGCAGCACCAGATTCTCGTCACCAGCCTCCACGCTTGGATGGATGACCGCAACCGTGGGGATTGCCGCGGCTTCCGTTTCCTTCGCAAGGGCCTGGTATTGCGCGCGACGCTGGAACAGCAACAAGCCGCCAACCACGATTAATACCGCCACCGCGACGAAGAACACCGTGAACAGAGGACTTCTCCTCCGCCCCGTTCCACTGCTCCTACTGTTTTCCAAACCTTCGGTTGTCATCCCATCGCTCCAAATTCAGTTTCACAATCTCTCAAGATACCGCGGGTTCCGCCCCGGTCGTCCGGTGCCTGCGCCGCTCCAGCCATCCGTGAATGATCGAAAACACGCACGGCACGAAGAACAATGTCGCCACGGTCGCAAACAGCAATCCGCCGATTACCGCGCGCCCCAGCGGCGCGTTCTGTTCGCCGCCTTCGCCCAGCCCGATCGCCATCGGCACCATGCCGATCATCATCGCCAGCGCCGTCATGATCACGGGACGTATGCGCACGAAGCCGGCTTCCAACGCGGCTTCGCGGGGGGCCTTCCCCTCAATCATCTGCTCTCTTGCGAAAGAAATCATCAAAATGCTGTTGGCGGTTGCCACCCCCATGCACATGATGGCCCCGGTCAGCGATGGCACGTTCAGCGTGGTGTGTGTGATCAAGAGCATCCAACAGATGCCTGCCAGCGCGCCCGGCAACGCTGTGATGATGATGAAGGGATCCAGCCAAGACTGAAAATTCACCACGATCAACAAGTACGCCAGCAAGATCGCGCCGATCAGTCCAACGCCCAGCCCAAGGAACGAGGAATCCATCGTTTCCACTTGGCCGCGAATCGCGATGTGGCTTCCGCGCGGCAAGGTTTTTTCGGCATCCTGCACCAGTTTCCGCACTTCCTGCGCAACGCTGCCGAGGTCTCTCTGGTACACAGACGCGTAAACGTTAATCATCGGCTGCACGTTGTAATGCGAAATCGATGCCGGCCGCGCGACGGTCTTCGTGTTCACCAGATTCCCCAGAATTTGCGGCGTCACACCCGGTCCCACTCCCGTGATAGGTGTGTTCTGCAGCGCCTGAAACGAGTCCACGCGGTATTGCGGTGTCTGCACGGCAACGTTGTAGCTGACCCCGTTTTTCGGATCTAGCCAGAAATTCGGGGAAGTCTGGAAGCTGGATGAGAGTGACACGAGCAGGTTCTGCGCCACGTCGCGCGCCTGCATGCCTACGTACTGCGATCTCGTCCGATCCAGGTCCAGGTACAGTGTCGGCTCGTCGAACGCCTGCTGCACGTGCACGTCCACGGCGCCCGGGATATGCGTCATCCTGTTCGCAAGTTTCTGCGCGATCTCGTAATTTGCGGCCTGGTTCGCTCCGATGAGTTCAATGTCCACCGGCGCGGGCGTCCCGAAATTCAAGATTTGCGTCACGATATCCGCCGGCTGAAAGAAAAATTGCACGCCGGGGAACTCGGTGGCCAGGCGCCGTCGCAATTCGTTGATGTAGGCGCCCGTGGATTTTTCGCGTTCTTGTTTCAATTGCACCAGGATTTCCGCGTCGGCGGTGCCGATGGTGCCGGAGTTGCTGTACGTCAAATTGATGCCCGAATACGGCAGTCCCACATTGTCAATCACGGTCTGAAGGTCCCTGCTCGGAATCACCTGGTGGATCAGTTGATTGACCTGGTCGGCAAGCCGCGTCGTCTCTTCAATGCGCAGGCCCGTTCGCGCCCGCATGTGCAAGCGAATCTGCCCTGCGTCGACACTCGGAAAGAAATCGCGGCCGAGGAAAAATACTAGTCCGGCCGAAAGCAGGCAGAATCCCAGGAACATCACGGAAAATGCCCAGGCGTGATCCAGCGCAGCCGTCAGTGCCTTGCGGTATCCCTCCCGCAGCCGTTCAAACGAGTGCTCGAATCCCTGCTGGTAGCGGCGGAAGAAGCCCATCTTTTCGCCCGCATGCAAATCGGCCTGATACTCGTCATCCGCACTCAACAAATACATAGCCATCGTCGGCACGATCGTTCGCGACCACATATACGAAGCCAGCATCGCGAAGATGACTGCTTCCGCCAGCGGCACGAACAGGTATTTCGCCACGCCAGAAAGGAAGAACATCGGCAAGAACACAATGCAAATGCACAGCGTCGAAACAAACGCCGGCACCGCAATTTGCTGTGCGCCGTCCAGAATCGCCTGCACCGTCTCTTTGCCCATCGCCAGGTTGCGGTTGATGTTTTCGATCTCCACCGTGGCATCGTCCACCAGGATGCCTACGGCCAGCGCCAACCCGCCCAGTGTCATAATGTTGATCGTTTCGCCCAGGGCGCTCAGGCACAGCAGGCTGACCAGGATGGAGAGCGGAATCGAAACCGCGATGATCAGCGTGCTCTTCCAGTTTCCCAGGAACAACAGGATCATGATGGCCGTCAGGCACGCCGCGATCAGCGCTTCGCGCAATACGCCTTGAATCGCCGCGCGCACATAAATCGACTGGTCGAAAAAGTTGCTCACTTGCAGGCTGGTCGGAAGCGAAGGCCCATAGTCCTTCAGCACCTGCTTCACGCGGTCGACGATGGAGAGAGTGGAATTGTTGCCGGTCTTGTAGATGCTCATCAGCACGCCGCGCTGGCCGTTGGTAAGCACCACGTTGGTCTGCGGTGTAAATCCGTCGCGCACATGCGCAACGTCGCGCAGGTAAATCGTCGAGCCGTTCACCGTTTTGACTGGCAGATCGTTGAGTTCCGCGATGGTCTTCGGGCTGCCGTTCATCTCCACGTTGTATTCCAGGGAGCCGATCTTTGCGGTGCCGGTCGGCAAAATCAGGTTCTGTGCGTTCACCGCGTTGACGATGTCGACCGGAGACAGTCCTTTGGCTTGCAGCGCGTTCGAGTCAATATCAACGGATACCACGCGCGACTTCCCGCCGTATGGGAACGGCATTGAGGCACCCGGCACCGTCGAAATCTGGGTCCGGATGAAATTGTTTCCGTAGTCGAACATCTGCTGTTCGCTTAAGCTGTCGCTGTTGAGCCCTACCTGCAGGACCGGCACTGTGGACGCGGAATAAATAATGACCAGCGGTGGCGTGGTGCCGGGCGGAAGACTTCTTAGAAATGTTTGCGAAATGGCCGTCGCCTGGGCCAGGGCTGTCTGAATGTTTGCCCCCGGGTGAAAATAGATCTTGATGATGGCGATGCCGTTCAGCGATTGCGATTCGATGTGTTCGACGTCATTGACC
>DATHMM010000097.1:0-10465 GCA_035487095.1 Candidatus Sulfotelmatobacter sp. | reverse complement strand
CGACAAACAGATTTCCTTTTGAATCGAAGGCCAGCCCTGTGGCGATGCCCATTCCTTCGATCCATTGCTCGCTGCGGCCGTCCGGCGAGACGCGATAAATTGATCCGTCATGGCGGCAGGAAACGAAGAGATCGCCTTTAGCGTTGAGGGCGAGGCCGGTGGGATTCACGAGCGAAGTGACGAAGGGTTTTACGGTGTAGCTGGTGTTGATCTTGTAGAGCGAGACGGGAACGCGCTGGCCGCGAGGGCCGCTGAAGGTGACGTAGATATTTCCCTGGGAATCGACGGCGGGATTGGTTACGGGGTGCAAGTTGTCGGCGATCTGGAAGCCGAGGGCGACGGGGAACGGCTGGCTTTCGCTTTTGGAGTTGACGATCTGGATGGTGCTGCCGTTGGCGTTTTCCGGCACGCGAGCGATCAGGCGGTTGCTGCTGGCGAGCGAAAGCGCCGCCTCTGCTTCGCCAAAGCGAACCAGCGGACGGACGCCGTGGCGCGAGGTGAAGCCGCTGCCAAAAATTGCGATTTCGCCGCCGGGAATGGCGGCAGCGGGGGCAATTCGCTCAATGTGAGGGATGCCGTTCTTTTCTTGTGTGGTGCCAAACCCGAATTTCATTGCCGTTGCCCAAGGATCATAGCCAATGAAAGTGTAACGCGAGACGCAAACAAATGGCAGCGTAGACCCCGGCCATCCAGTCGTCGGCCATGATGCCCCAGCCGCCGGGGAGGTTTTCGAGACGGCGGCAGGGGAAGGGTTTTGTGATGTCGAAGAGGCGGAAGAGGAGGAAACCAGCCAGCAAGAATTTCCAGTTGAGAATGCTCATACCACTAAAGAGTGCAAACGTGGCCGCATCCTCTGGTTTCAGAAAGAACATCGGCGCAAGCGGAGCCAAGCTCAGGATAAGGGTGAGGTGCACTCCGGAAACCTCGTCAATCACGACGAATTGCGGGTCTTTGACTCCGGCAGATTCGGCAACTTGCCTGCTGGTCTTAACTCCAAGCAACGCAAGAATCAGCCATACGGCTATGGAAGGGACCAAGAGCAGCAACGTTCCGCCGAATCCTGTCAGCAAGGGGGCAGTTTTCCCGATGGCAACTTCGATGCCTTTTCCGAGGAGCAAGAACCAGGTGAAAGGATGTGCGACGACGGCGAGCAGCAGGCCCACCGCGGAGCCCCAGGTGCCTGGAGCGGGCTTGAGATAGCCTGTGCCGAGAACTGTGGCGATGGCGTAGGCGAAGCGGGGTTTGGCGACTGCGGACGGACTTGTGGCCGGATCAGTGGATGGTGTCATCGTTATCGTGTCCGTCTTCCCGCAGAGCGCGGCGATCAGCCTCGGGGATGTCCTCTTCGTCGAAGATGGGGTCGGACACAACGTACTTCTCCGCGGCCCACGCGCCGAGGTCCATCAAACGGCAGCGCTCGGAGCAGAACGGGAAGTCCGCGTCCGTGGCGGAGTCGGTGGTTTTTTTGCAGACAGGGCAATGGTGTTTCATGGTGAAGAAATTGTTTTACCATTCGGAGGGGGATGGGGACAAGCGCAGAGCAGATCTGGCGAGAGACATGATTTGAAATCCCACCAATAGCGCCCGTCCCATAGAATCGTTCGAGACGGGCAGAAGGCGCCCGCCCCGTAAAACCATTCGGGGTGCAAACAACGCACCTCAGAAGGCGGCCGCTACAAAATTGAGAGGAACCCAGGAGGGAGGGGCGAGCCCCTCCCCTACAAGAAGGCTGGGCCACCTGAAGGTGGCCGCTACGGGGGGTCGTTGCGTTAGCCGATTACCCGCAACGCTGCACCAGTCGCGATACGAGTTAGTTGTTCAGTTGGTGGGGCCGCTGGGATGCTCTGCATCGGGCGCACGGTTGGCCGCGGTTGGATAGCGACGACGCGGCCGATTAGGTCGTAGGCGTCCGTTCTGGTGATCTCTACTTTTACTATGTCGCCGGAGGATGCGATCTCGCCGGTTGGGAGTTCGATGTCGGTGAGGTAGAGCTTGCCGTCGATGTCGGGGGCCATTGATTCGAGGCGGGCTTCCCAGACGAGGGGATTATCTTTCGATGGGCCTTCGACGAGGGCGGTTTCCGTGCGGCCTTTGCGCTTGCGCAGATTTTCGCGGGAGATTTTCTTTTGCAGGGCCATCAGGCGGTTGCGGCGGTCGTTGATGGTTTCGGCGTCGACCTTGCCGTCGAGCGGGAAGCTGCCGGCGTTGTCGACGTCGGAATATTCGAAGACGCCCATCCAGTCTAGCTTTGCGGCGGCGACGAAATCGCAAAGTTCCTGGAAGTCGGCGTCGGTTTCTCCGGGGAAGCCGACGATGAAACTGGTGCGGAGAGCGACGCCGGGAATGGTGGCGCGCATACGCTCAAGAAGTTTCAGAAAGGCATCACCGTGCGAGCCGCGCTTCATGCGGGCCAGGACGTTGCGGCTGGCGTGCTGCAGCGGCATGTCGATGTACTTCGCCAAGCGAGGGTGAGCCGCAAGGGTTTCGAGCATCTTTTGCGTTACGCGGTTTGGATAGGCGTAGAGGAACCGGACCCAGAGGAGGTCTTCCACTTGCGCGAGGCGTTCGAGGAGTTGCGCGAGGCCATCGCGGAGGCCGAGGTCTTCGCCGTAGGAGGTGGTGTCCTGGCCGATGAGAGTGACTTCGCGGGCGCCGGCGGCGGCGAGATTTTCGGCTTCGCGCACGACGGATTCAAACCTGCGGCTGCGGAAGGCGCCGCGGAGCTGGGGGATGATGCAGAAGGTGCAGGGGTGATCGCAGCCTTCGGCGATCTTGATGTAGGCCTGATGCTTTGGGGTGGTGACGATGCGCGGGGTGAGATCGTGATAGAGGAATGCCGGGGGCTGCGCGGGGAGAACCTTTAAATCGCCTTCGACGGCTTCGATGATGCGTTCGACTTCGCCGGTGCCGACGACGGCGTCCACTTCGGGAATTTGTTGGAGGATCTGGTCGCGGTAGCGTTCGACCAGGCAACCGGCGACGATGAGCTTTTTGGCGGAGCCGAACTTTTTGTGCTCGGCCATTTCGAGGATGGCGTCGACGGATTCTTTCTGGGCGGGCTCGATGAAGCTGCAGGTGTTGACGACGAGGATTTCGGCGTCATCGGCGCGCGGGGTGAGTTCGTAGCCCTCGCGGGCGAGAATACCCATCATGACCTCGCTGTCGACGAGGTTTTTGGGGCAGCCGAGAGAGATGAAACCGACCTTACGCATACAGTGGGATTGGCGCCTTTACGCCAATCTTTTCATTTTAGCATGGGTGGTTGTGAGGCGCTGGGGCCGAGTTCATAGGGAGTCCCCGGGACGGACGAAAGGCGCCCGCCTCAGAAGGCGTCCGCTACAAAGGCAAGAGGGGCCCCGTCGGGATCGGGGCCGCTACGGGGTGGAGCGGATCTGTTCGAGGAGGGCGCGGAGGCGGAAGGCGTCGCAGACGGCGCCGCCGAAGCGGGCTTCGGCGTAGAGGGAGGTGAATTCGCCTACTGCAGAGCGGAGGGTGGGCTGGAGTGTGAGCGTGGCCGCGAATTCGCCCGGGGTTTGGGTTTCCGCGCGGGTGTAGCCGCGCTTTTCGAGTACTCGGAGCATTTCGGTGTAGAGGCGGGAGGCGAGTTGGGGATTATTCCGGAGCGCCGTCGGTTGGCGCATTTGGAGCGCGAGGCTCAGCCAAGAGGCAAGAGAGCGAATCCAATCAAAACGCAACACCACCAGAAGAAATACCAGCGCTGCCGGAAACACCATGCTGAGAAGGGTGTGCCTGCGCTGCCATTCCGTTAATCCGGACATGCTGCGATCCTGGGCGCGGCGGAACCAGCGACGCAAGGACTCCGAATAATCCGTGGAGCCCTGCCGGACATTTTTGGCCATTACGAGTTGGTGAGAAAAATCGTAATTGATCACCCACTCGTTCCAGTTGAGCTGCATCCAGTCCAGGTACAAGCTCAGGCGGGAAAAAAGACCGCTTGCGGAACCGTTGGAGGCGGGCGTTGGATCAAAGGTGATCCAGCCGCTGCCAGGGAAATAGGCTTCGACCCAACTGTGGGCGTCGCTGGCGCGGACGATGTAGTCGCCGGCGAGATCGTTGTATTCGCCGGGGAGGAAGCCGTTCACCTCTCGCGAAGGGATTCCGAGGGTGCGCAGCATCACCGCCATTGCCGAAGCGAAATATTCACAGTGGCCGGCCTTGGTTACAAAAAGAAATTGCGCAAGGGGATCGGCGCCGGGTTTTCCAGCCAGGTTTAACGTGTAGCCGAAATTCCGGCGGAGATAACTTTCGAGGACGACCGCCTTGTCGTAGGGATTGCCGGCAGAGGCGGTGATTTTCTGAGCCAAGCTGGGGATGCGTGGGTCCAGTTTATCGGGCAATTGCAAATAAAGATTTTGGATGGCATCGGGATATTCCGTGCCGGCGGTCCGCGCTTTCAGCGGGCGCGCTTCTGGAAGAAGCGAAATTCCCTCATAGCGGAGCTGCGAAAAATTGCGCGCGGGGTTGTACACGGAGCCGGCTAAATCCGTGCCCAGAGTGCTGCGGCGGGCGGTTCCGTAGTAGGTGCCGGAGTCGTTTGAGAAGTTGCCGCGCAATTCCATCAGTTGCGAGGGAGCAAACAGGGCGTCGCTGGCGAGCGGTTGCAGGAGAACGATAAATTTAAGCTCCGCGACGACCGGGACTTTCACGTCGAGTTGGGAGCCGAGCGGGATCCAACCATCTTGGCCGGCGTAGTGCAGGTCGTGCCATTTTTCCTGGGAGAACCACCTACGGCCGTCGAAAGTGGAAAGGGCAATACCGCGCCAGCGCAGCATCGGGTAGTTCACGGGAGTTCCGGTTTTCACCCGCATCACCACGGAGGTGTCCTGCTTAATCTCGCCGATGCGCCCGAGTTCGACGCTGTCGGTGAAGCCGGTCATTAGTGAGGGCTGGAAGCCGGTGCGCGCGAAATAGCCGGCGCTGAACCGGGGGAAGAAGAAAAAGAGCATTGAGCCGAGAATGATCGCGCCGGCGGCGACGCTGAGGGTCGCGAGCGACATGGCGCTGTAGAACTTTCGTTCGCGAGAGGCGTCGGCGGGGATCGGAGGAAAGATGGTTCCGCGAGCGCCGCGACGGACTTCGAGACTCAGGAAGGAGGCGACGCCGAATAAAAGGTAAACGACAAAGAGGAAAAAGAAATTAGTGTCCACGGTGAAGACGGCGGAGGCGAGAACTGCGGCGAAGGAGAGCATGGCGAGGAAGACGGCGTCGCGATCGGTTGCGGCGCTATAGAGCCGCAAGACGGTTACGAACAGCAGGAAATGCACGGCGGCGAGCAGGGCGGCGTAGAGAGTGCTGTTTGACGTGCCGCTGGCCAGATTGCGCGAAAAGAAAAACGCGTCAAAGGGAAAGAAGAACACGTACGCGAGGACCAGCCTGGTTGCGGTGGACTGTTTCAGCTCGGGGCCACGACCGCGCCACCAACGGAATCCCTTGTAAAGAATTGCCAGCGGGGCCGCCAATGTGGTTACCAAGTCGAGTTTTCCGGTGCTGACCAGCGTGAGCGTGGCCGTCAAAACGAGAAAAAAAATAGAGGCGCGGAAGAATTGCTCCGCGGGGAGAGGTTGGGCCGGGGTGGTGAAGGAGGAGGCCATGGGCTTGACAGTTCAGGATATCACCCGGGAAGAGGCGCGGGATTTTGGGGCGCGTAAGGATAAAGGGAAGAGTTTACGGGGAGGCCAGAGCGGCGCGGGCCACTTTGCGAGTGAGATTGGAAATGGCAAGGGAGGTGAGACCAGTCAGGGGAAATGCCTTCGTGGAGGGAATGCGAGGGAGGGTTTGGACTTCCACTTTAAAGGGAAGGAGGGTGATGGAGCGGTAGGTGACGGCGTGGCGCAATTTTTTGAGGGGGAGAAGTTTTGCGCGGGATTTGCGGCCGAGGATGGACGACTCCTCCGAGAATTTCCTGAGTTGAGCTTCAGCACCCGCGTTGCCTTGATGAACAGAGACTGTCGGGAAGTGCCACATCCGCGAAACGAGAGTGTGGATGTCGTCCGCCGCGGCGGATTTGCCCGCGGATTTTGGCGGGGCGAGGAGCAGCGTGTTTCCGCGCGGGTCAACCAGCACAAGGGATGCCAGGGTGATCTCGACGGTGCTGCGCTTGCGGCGTTTTTCGGGGATTGAGTCCGCCAAGCCGTGTTTGCGGGCTTCGCAAAATTCGCTGACGGGGCAGAGAAGGCATTGCGGGGAGCGAGGAGTGCAGAGGGTCGCGCCCAATTCCATCATCGCCTGATTCCAGTCGCCGGGGGATTGCTCCGCCAGTAAATGATCGGCGGATCTTTGCAGTTTTGGCCACGTTCCGTTCGCGCGCAGATCGCCGCGCACGGCATCCAGGCGCGCTATGACGCGAGCGACGTTTCCATCCAGCACGGCATGTTTCTTCTGAAAGGCGATGCTGAGGATCGCGGCGGCAGTGTATGCGCCGATGCCTGGCAACGCTAAAGCTTGTTCCGGCTCGGAAGGAAAAACACCGCCGTGAAGAGCGACGATTTGTTGGGCGGCTTTTTGAAGATTGCGGGCGCGCGAATAGTAGCCGAGCCCGGACCACAAACGGAGAACATCTTCCTGCGGAGCGGCGGCGAGAGCTTCGACTGTGGGAAAGCGCTGCAGGAAGCGTTCGTAATAGGGAATGGCGGCGGCGACGCGGGTCTGTTGCAGCATGATCTCGGAAAGCCAGATGCGGTAGGGATCGCGGGTGCGGCGCCAGGGCAAATCGCGCTGAAATTCCGCGAACCAGGCGAGGAGGTTTTTGCGGAAGCGAGAGAGGGGGGCGCCAGTGAGCATGTTGGAACAAGTTTCGCACAGGAAGCAAATATCCGCGGAGTAGGGGAGTACGGCACCGGAGGTCAAGCCTGGATGTGAGCAGAGAAGAAGGCGGCCTAAAGCCGCCCCTACACGTGACGGAACTGGAAAAGTTCAGGCGGAGAGGTCGGTGGCGAAGACTATGTAGGAGGTGTTCCAGAGTTCGGAGGGGATGGAGCCGCGCGGCTGGGAAGTGACAATTATTTTGAAGGAGTTCGGATCCGCGGCGAGTTGGTTGAGAAGATCGGGCCGGGAATTTGGGGAAACGGGCTGGACCAGGGCGAGGTGGCGCAGAATTGCGAAGATATTTTCGGACGCGGGCGCCGCCGGAGTGGAGGCTTCGGCGCTGCGGAATTCGAGCAGGGCGTTGCGTTCGTGGAAATTCCAGGCCAAGGCCGCGCAGAAAGTTACGGCCCGTTCGAAATGTTCGCGTTCCTTGGATTCTGCAGGCGAGCCTGCAGCGGGGCTCTGCGGATCGAAGACCAGCAGCACGCGACAATCGTCTTCGCGCGCGAATTCCCTGACCATCAGCGAGCCGAAGCGTGCTGAGGCTTTCCAATGGACGTGGCGAGCGCTGTCGTTGGGCAGGTAGCCGCGCAGGGCGTACAAATCCTGACCGCGCCCCTTGGCGTTGCTTTCCATCGCGCCCTGAAGGCCGGGGAGAACTTCGAGGAATTCCGAGGAAGCGGCAACTGTGGGGTAGACCAGCGCCTCGGTCGCCAAATCCATGCGCCGCGCCTTCTGCAAAAAGCCGAACGGGAAGCGGGTGACGATTTTGAAGGCCTCCTGGCGGTAGACTCCGCGGCGAGGAAAAAGCAGGGGAACGCTTTGCTTCACGGATTGCTGGCGGGGCACGTAGGGAAAATAAACCGGCGTTTCCAGCATTGCGGCGGCGGGTTGCTTTTTCGTTTTTGCGGCTTCGACGCGCAAGGAGAAGGAGGGCAGTGTCAATTTTTCGTTGCGCAATTCCACGGAGGAGCGCACGGACTGGCCGGCGAAAATATGTTCGGGGAGGTGCAGCTTGAGTTCCACGCCAGCAAGGGTGATGGACGAAAGAATGCCGGACATCAGGATGCTGGCAATCAGGCTGGCGAGAATCAGGAACAACAGATTGTTGCCAGTGTTGATGGCGGCCAGCGCCACCAGTACAATGCCGAGAATATAAATCCAACCTTCGCGGGTGAGCCGGTACTCCATGCGATAGCCGATCCACCGGAGAGGGGTGCGCTTAGCGAGCGTGGGCACCAGGGTGACGGCAACCCATCCCGCGACGACGAGGGCGGTGAGCGCCGAAGCGCTGGCGAGAAACAGATTGCCGAGTTGGGCGGCGGCGCCGGAATAGAGCGCCAGAATCAGGGCGATGGTCAGCGCGGCCATGGAGAGGAAAAAGGCCCGCACCGCCGGACGATCGGATTTGGCGAGGAGAGCATTGAGAGTGGAGGTGAGCGAGGACATGGAGGAACGTAGTTTTAAGTTCTAAGTTCTTAGTAACCCTTGATTCGAATTGACGAGATCTAGTTTGAAAAAACTAAAATCCGGAAACTAAAACCTTATAACTTACAACTAACAACATTCTTCCTCACACTGGGACGCGGACGGACTCCACAATTTCTCTCAATACATTTTCGGTGGTTTCCGATTTCTTTTGCAGGGAAGCGTGGCGGGCGCTGGCGACGACGCGGTGCGAAAAGACGGCGACGGCGAGTTGCTTGAAATCGTCGGGTAGGCAGAAGTCGCGCCCTTCCAGATATGCGCGAGCCTGTGCCGCGCGCTGGAGCATCAGCGTGCCGCGTGGGCTGACGCCCAAAGCCAACTGGTCGGACTTGCGGGTGCGGTTGACGATTTCCAGAGCGTAGTCGTGAAGGCTGGAATCGACTTTTACGCGGGTGACGGCCTGCTGCATGGTCATGACGTCGGCGACGTCTGCGACGGGTTCAAGAGTTTCGATAGGATCGTCGGTGGCACGGTTGCGTAGAATTTCCTTCTCGGTTTCGTGCGAGGGATAGCCCATCTTGATGCGCATGAGGAAGCGGTCGAGTTGCGATTCGGGCAGCGGGTAAGTGCCGTGGTGCTCGACGGGGTTTTGCGTGGCGATTACGAGGAATGGTTGTGGGAGCGTGAGCGTGCGGCCGTCGACGGTTACCTGTGCCTCGTTCATCGCTTCGAGGAGCGCCGATTGTGTGCGCGGAGTGGTGCGGTTGATTTCGTCGGCGAGGACCACGTTGGCGAAAATGGGGCCCTGGCGGAATTCGAATTCGCGGGTTTCGGGATTGTAGACGCTTACGCCGAGGACGTCGCTCGGCAGCAGGTCGGAAGTGAACTGAATGCGCTGGAAGGAGCAATGAAAGGATTTTGCGAGGGCCTGGGCCAGCGTGGTTTTTCCGGTGCCGGGGACGTCTTCAATCAGCAGGTGGCCGCGCGCCAGCAGGGTGATCAGGGAAAGCTGAATGACGTCTTCCTTTCCGAAAATCGCTCGGGCGATGGAGCGCTGCAGTTGTGAGACCACGTGAGAGGTGGCGGTCGGCATCGGTTGAAAACCCCAGGTGTTCCTGCTTAAATAGATGAACGTTGTTGGTCGGGCGTTTCGGCCGAATGCAACAATGTTTCCCCGCAAAGGGTACCCGTTGAGAGACGGGCGATTAGCTCAGCGGTTAGAGCGCTCGCCTCACACGCGAGAGGTCAAAGGTTCAAATCCTTTATCGCCCACCAATCCTCGCTCCCAGATAGTTTAATGGAAATTATTGATGACAACCTTTTTCCGTACGATTGAGTTTCTAAGTTTGAGCCTGTGGCTGGGGGCGGATGCGTTTCTGAGCTTTGTGGTGGCGCCGGGGGCGTTTGCGATTCTGGGGGATCGGGATGCTGCGGGGATGATGGTGGGATTTGCGCTGGGACGGTTGCACTTTGCGGGAATCGCGCTGGGGTTGGTGTTTCTGGCGGCACGGCTTGCGCGGACGCATGATTTCGGCAGCTTCACGAGCGCGGCGGCGCTGTGCGTGCTATTGATGGTTCTGCTGACCGCCGCGTCGCAATTTACGGTGAGCAACCGGATGGCGTCGCTGAAGAGGGAAATGGTCTCGGTGCAGAACACGCCGGAGATGGATCCGCGGCGGGTGGAATTTAATCGATTGCATCACCGGTCCGTTGCGTTTGAAGGGGCTGTGCTGCTGCTGGGCCTTGCGGGGATGTATCTGCTGGTGAGAGAAACCACAAAACCCTGAAATCGATCGCTACCTGAAAATCTATTTAGTTTTTATCGCTGTTTGCGCTTGTGATCTTTTTGTTTCCCACGCGATTTGCGATTTTTCTTTTTTCTCACGGGTTTCGGGCGGATCTTGTTGGTTACCTTGTAGCCGGCGCGTTCGAAGGCGCGCCACATGTACCAGCTTGCGACAGTGCGGTAGGGCCGCCAACGCTCGCCGAATTTCAGCAACTCTTTCGGCTTGGGCATGTACTTTTTGCCGTAGGCGACGGACCAGCCCTTTTTCACACCAAGATCGTGGATGGGAAGCACGTCGGGGCGGCCGAGGCGGAAAATCAAAAACATTTCGACGGTCCAGGCGCCAATGCCGCGAACGGAAACGAGGCGTTCAACGAGTTCGTCGTCGGAGAGTTTGAGGGCTTCATCGTGCGTGGGGACGACGCC
>DATHMM010000096.1:0-25509 GCA_035487095.1 Candidatus Sulfotelmatobacter sp. | reverse complement strand
GCGCGAGGGCGCCGAGGACTGCGAAGATTCGGAGGAGTTGGCTCATGAATTCGGCGCTTCGATTCCGAAGCGCCGAATTGGTCGATAACTCATTGTTCGAACTGCTTTCGCTCATGTTCATGTCACGATGTTTTAATGCATTTGCAGTGCCAAAGCTGGCAGGCGAGGAGGCAGGCTTCGGAATAAGCGGCATAGAATGAGCAGTTTGGGCAATGAATCCGCTTTATGATTAGAAATTAATTAGCAAGAGTCCGTTAGAGTGTAAATCTGTCCGGCAGAGTGCAAAGTTGTCTGAACTTAATTTTCAGGTGTCGGCCCGAACATAAAAGTGCGTGTCATTTGTCAGCATAAGCCTCAAGCTTGGCGAGCCACTCGTGGAAGTGGGGACACTCCTCCCGGATCCGCTCAAGACCTATGCGAGCTGTGACCGTCGGTCCATGCAATGTCTTCTTGTAGCCGGAGAACATCGACTCAATCCGTTTTGAGGGCGCAAACTGAGGGCGCTCGTTGATCTCTTCCGGTGTATTCACTGCAGCCCGAACGGCTTCAATCAGGACTTGCTTCTGGGGTTCGTTCATGATTCGAGGAAGCTCGACAGGGCTGGAAAATAACCAAGCCTCAAATTCGTGGAGCGCCAGAAATGGTAAGAAGTTCGGCAAGTTGCCAAAATGAGTTGCGATCGCTGCTTCCACGTGGAGGACCCGCTGCTTTGACGTCCCGTTGGGTCTGGTATTCATTCCGGGAAAATCTGCTGGCAGCCCATAGTAGTCGAGCATCGTCGTTACTAGCGCACCGCCTGCGCTGTTCAGGAGTCTTTGCAAATCGTTCTTAAACTTGGGGAAATTGGTCACGCCTCCTTTGAAGTTCGGGCCGTTCTTTACTTTCTTCGTCATCAGGATCGTCGGCTGAAGAAATAGCTGTTTCTCCCAAAAGGCAGGCCCAAGAACATCTTTCGTGAAGCGCTCCTCGGTTTGACCTTCGACCAGAATCAGGACTCGCTTGCTCATGGACGCGCGCCGAGAACGTTCTTCTCCCACAGTTCGCCCAAACCGTAGTCGTCCAGCCATGCAGTCATGTCTTGCTGGCCGAGATGACGGAAAATACTCTGGCCATCCTGGCGATCTACTGCCCAGATTGATTCCGGTTCAAATTGATTTACCAACGTGACGGACTGGGTGGCCACGATGACTTGTGTGCGCGTTGCCGCAGAGGAAAGCAAATCGGCGAGCAGGGTGATCGCTGCTGGATGCAACCCAAGTTCCGGCTCGTCGAGCAGAACCACTGCTGGCAATTGCGGTTGCAGCAGCAGGGTAGTCAGGCAGAGGAAGCGAAGCGTTCCGTCCGAAAGCGAAGACGCATTAAAGTAAGCTTCGCTGCCTTTTTCTTTCCACTCCAGCCGGATTTTGTTCTCGTTCAGCTTGGAGGGAGCGAGGCGAAATTCCTCAAAGAACGGCGCAATTTGACGCAAAGTATCTTGGATGTTCGCGAAATGATCTGACTGCTTTTGCTGCATCCAGTAAAGGAAAGCTGCGAGGTTCTCCGCTTGTGGACGGAGAAAGCGATTGTCCTCCAGGTCCCCCGTGCCCTTAACCCCGGCCGTATCGCTCGTATCATGGAAATGATAGACGCGGTAACTATCCAGATCGGCCATCACTTGCCGTGCAGAAATGTGACTATCAGATTTTAGCTTAGACTCCTTCTCGGAAAACGAAACCAAATGGTTGTAAGCCCGTTGGTATTTATCCCGTTCGTGGTAGAAAGTTGTCTCATTCGAAATGATGAATCGATCCTCATCCGTGCCGAGAAGTTCGACAGAATAAGCATTGGAAGTATTCCCTTCACCAAATTCCAAAGAGAGGGACATCCCGGGTGATCTTTTCCTTCCGAAATAAAGGAGAGTGTTTGCACCTCCCTTGATCCCGGTGTAACCGGACAAGTTTTGATTCACAATCTCGCGCAGGAACCGGAATACCTCAATCAGATTGGACTTACCCGCGCCATTGCCACCAATGAAAATATTTAGCTTCCCGAGAGCGAGCGTCTGCTCGCGGATGGACTTGAAGTTCTTTATCGTCAGTTTTTCTAGAGCGCGCATTTTATGTAGGAATAATGAACGATTTCGACTTATTTTGCGACCCTTCTGTTCGATATTCTCCAGGAAAGAAAAAGGGCGACCGCTTGCGCGACCGCCCTGGTTGGTTGGGTTGAAAGCGGCCCGCTCGCCGCGGCGAGCGGGCCCTACATGCCGTAGTACATATCTTAGTACATGCCGCCCATGCCGCCCGGGCCACCTGGGCCGCCGCCGGCAGCTGCGCCCTTCTTGTCGTCTTCCTTGAGCTCGGCCACCAAGGCTTCGGTGGTGAGCATGAGGCCGGCGATGGAAGCGGCGTTCTGCAGAGCGAGGCGAGTGACCTTGGCCGGATCGATGACGCCAGCCTTGACGAGGTCAACGTATTCACCGGTGTCCGCGTTGAAGCCAAAGTTATCGTCCTTGGATTCACGGATTTTGCCGATGACCACGGCGCCTTCGAAGCCGGCGTTGAGGGCGATCTGACGGCAGGGCTCTTCGAGAGCCCGCTTCACGATGCCAACTCCGACCGCTTCGTCGTCGTGCAGTTTGAGCTTGTCGATAGCGTTCAAGCAGCGCAGGAGCGCCGTGCCGCCGCCGGGAACGATACCTTCCTCGACAGCCGCGCGGGTTGCGTGCATGGCGTCCTCAACACGAGCCTTCTTTTCCTTCAACTCGGTTTCGGTCGCTGCGCCAACTTTGATAACGGCGACGCCGCCGACGAGCTTGGCCAGGCGTTCCTGGAGCTTCTCGCGGTCGTAGTCGCTGGTGGTGATTTCCACCTGCTGGCGGATCTGCTTGACGCGGCCTTCGATTTCGCTGGCCTTGCCTGCGCCTTCGACGATGGTGGTGTTGTCCTTGTCGATGGTGAGCTTCTTGGCCTTGCCGAGGTCCTCGATCTTGACGTTTTCGATCTTGATGCCGAGGTCTTCGGTGATGGCCTTGCCGCCGGTGAGAACGGCGATGTCTTCGAGCATGGCCTTGCGGCGGTCGCCAAAGCCTGGGGCCTTGACGGCGGCGCACTGCAGGGTGCCGCGCAGCTTGTTCACGACGAGGGTGGCGAGAGCTTCGCCTTCGATGTCCTCGGCGATGATCATGAGCGGCTTGCCGAGCTTGGCAATCTGCTCGAGCAGGGGAAGCAGGTCCTTCATCGAGCTGATCTTCTTCTCATGGATGAGGATCAGCGCGTTTTCGAGGATGCATTCCATGCGCTCGGGATCGGTGATGAAGTAAGGGGAGAGGTAGCCGCGATCGAACTGCATGCCTTCGACGACTTCGAGGGTGGTGTCCATGGTGCGGGACTCTTCCACGGTGATGACGCCGTCCTTGCCGACCTTCTTCATGGCTTCGGCGATGATGCCGCCGATCTGCTTGTCGTTGTTGGCGGAGATGGTGCCAACCTGGGCGATCATGTCGCCCTTGACGTCTTTGTGGAGCTTCTTGATTTCCTCGATGGCGACTTCGACGGCCTTGTCGATGCCGCGCTTGAGGGCGGTGGGGCTGGCGCCGGCAGCAACCGTCTTCACGCCTTCGCGGAAGATGGCCTGGGCCAGAACGGTGGCGGTGGTGGTGCCGTCACCCGCGACGTCGCTGGTCTTGCTGGCGACTTCGCGAACCATCTGCGCGCCCATGTTCTCGAGGGGGTCGCGGAGTTCGATTTCCTTGGCAACGGTCACGCCGTCTTTGGTGATGATGGGCGCGCCGAACTTCTTTTCGATGACCGCATTGCGGCCCTTGGGGCCGAGGGTGATCTTTACTGCGTCCGCAAGGGCATTCACGCCGCGTAGAATAGCCTGGCGGGATGCCTCTCCGGTAACAATCTGCTTCGCCATTGGTACTTTCCTCCTGAATTTGTTACTAGGTGCTTCGATCTTGGAACTGGTTTGCTGCTTGAAGCTTGGTAAAGGTAATCAGTAATCAGTTTTCAGTAATCAGTCAGAAACACATCCGGAACTTAGGACTTAAAACTGATTACTGTAAACTTGCTTACTTCTTTGCTGCTTTGGCGGCGCCGCCGAGCTTGGCGAGAATTTCTTCCTCGCGAAGGATCAACAGCTCTTCGCCCTCGATTTTGATTTCGCTGCCGCTGTACTTGCCGAACAGCACCCGGTCGCCAACGTTGACGTCGAGGGGCACACGCTCGCCCTTCTCACGCTTGCCTGCACCGACGGCAATTACTTCGCCCTCTTGCGGCTTTTCTTTCGCGGAGTCGGGGATAATGATGCCGCCCTTGACGGTTTCCTTCTCTTCAATGCGCTTCACGATCACACGGTCGTGGAGCGGGGTGAGATTGACTGCCATCTTTGAAAAACCTCCATAGGTGATCTAACGGAAAAACTGAGAAACGATGGTTGAGGAGGGCAGGAAAGGCGGTTAGCACTCCTCGGTACCGACTGCTAATATAGCAATAAATCCCATCAAGTCAAGCAAAATCCCTGCATTGAAAGCGGTTAGGCAGTGGATTTCAAGTCTGCAAAATTAAGTTAAGTTGCCTCTTTACAATAACATGGAGCTGCCAGATTTTCCTTGCACTTGGGCATTGCCCTGCTTCGGGGTCAGTTATAGACTCCGGCGAGGAGCTAAATGGATTGGCTTTTGTATTTTCGGCTGGTGGCGTTGACGGCGGGAACGTTGCTGCCGTTTTTCTGGATGGTGGTGATCCTGGGCCATCGGCGGCAGCGGAATTTTGAGCGGGTGTTTTTCTTTCTGTGCCTGGCGCTAACTTGTTTTTTTGGAAGCAGCCTGCTGGCGCTAAACGCCAATCTCTATTACGGGACGCCACCGGGGGCATTGTCGAGGTTTGCGTGGATATTTCTGTGCCTCGGCTTGTGGTTTACGCCGTCGTTAGTGGTTCATCTTCACGCGGAGTACGCGAGTGTCCGGGAACTCATTGGTTCGCGGCGGGCGAAAATTGGATGGCTGCTGCTTGCGTGGCTCCCGGCTTTGGTGCTCGCCGCTGGATTGCTTGGCGCATTGAGGGTGAGGGAAGGCTTTCCGTTTGAAGCATCGTCGCGACAGCTTGGGATTGGATTCCAGGCGTGGCTGATCGCCGCAATTCTTGCCGGGGCCTTATGGCAGTGGCGATTCGCAAAGAAAGCGCCCGACGAAGCTCAGAAGAAATTCCATAAGGGACTGGGAATTGATTTTGTAGCATTGGCTTTCTTTCTGATGTGGATGTTTCTATGGACGGGGAGCAATCACGGGCGAAACGAATCGTGGTTGTCGATGGCCGTTTTGACGCTGACGCTGGTGCCGCTGGCCCAGTTATTCCGAGGCGTGCGTCGGTTTAACTTTTTACAGATCGGCAGGCAGGGCAACCTGATTTATGCGGTCTTGACCGTTTTTCTGGCGCTGCTGTACCTGAGCTTTGTGCGCCGGGCGAGCTTGTGGCTCGATGCTTACCTGCCGCCAGAAGCAACCGCGGCTCTCTTGCTGTTTTTGCCCGTGGTTTTCTTTGAGCCGCTGCAAAGGCTGATGAGGCGATTGCTGCGGCAGACGGCGCAGACGGAGGTGGACCGGGCGCAGAAATTGATGGGGCCGATTACGGAGGTGGCGCGGCTGGGGGACCTCGAAAAGCTTCGCAGCTATACGGAACGGTGGATAGGCGAACAACTGCAATTGGCGGAGGTGAGGCTGGAACTGGCCGGCCGAAACACGACAACGGACTATGCGATGTTTGGCAAAAGCAGTGGCGAGGAAGCTTTTGTGATGGGGAAACCCGGGCACTTTGTTGGACGCCTGCGTGTGCGCGGTTTTGGGGCGATGATTTCGGGGGAGACCTATGCGGCGCTGGAATTTTTGTGCGAGCAGTTGCCGGGGGCGTTTGATCTTTGCCGGTTGATTGAGGAGAAGCTGCAACTGGAAAGGGAACTGGCGGAGCGGGAACGGCTGGCGCTGGTTGGACAGATGGCGGCGAGCATTTCGCACAATCTGAAGAATCCGCTGGGATCGATCAAGACGATCTTGCAGGTGCAACTGGAGGGCGCGGAATTGCCGGCTTCGCTGCGGAGCGAGACGCAGATGGTGCTGGAGGAGATCAACCGGCTATCGGCGCGATTGAATCAGTTGCTGCAATTCAGCCGGCCGGGGATTCGCGCGGGGGGCGGCGCGGCAAGCTGCAACCTTGGGCAGGTGAGCGAGACGGTGGCCAATGTGCTGCGGCACGCGGCGGAGGAACGGCGCGTGTCCGTGCAACTTTCGAACACGAACGGCGAGGCGCGAGCGGCGATTGGAGAGGAAGCGGCGAACGATATTCTTTCGAATGTGGTGTTGAACGCGATCGAGGCGGTGGGGGACGGCGGACACGTGCGAGTTGTGCTGCGCTACACCGAGAAGATCTGCAGCGTCTCTGTGGAAGACGACGGGCCGGGGATTTCCGCGGGCGACCATGCAAGAGTGTTGCAGCCATTTTTTACGACCAAGGCGCGCGGAACAGGGCTGGGACTGGCGATTGTTGACCGGCGGTTGCAGGAAGCGGGGGGCACGATGGAGATTAAGAGTCCCGTGAGTGAGGGGCGCGGGACGGAGATTCGGTTGAATTTTCCGCTTGAGAAAGTCTCATGATCCGAGCGAAAGCAATTCCTCAGGGGCTAAAGCCCATTTTCATGGGCCTGCTAATGTCGGAGCCCTTCGATGCTCAGGATGAACTAAAGCTCCGACCCCCGATGGAGCCAAATTTCGGTGACCGGAGCTGATTGGATGAAAACCGTACTGATTGTGGATGATGAGCCGGCGTCGCGTTATGCGCTGCGGCGTGCGCTGGAGAGCCGCTACCGGGTTGTGGAGGCGGACTCGGCGGCCGCGGGGCGTTCGTCGCTGGCCAGCGAGAAGCCGGATCTGCTGTTGCTGGACGTGGTGCTGCCCGGGGAAGACGGTCTTTCGTTTTTGAAATGGTTGCGACAGGAAGGGTATGAGCTGCCGGTGCTGATGGTTTCGGCGCTGGACGGGGCGAAGACGGCGGTGGAGGCCATGCAGCTTGGGGCGGCGGATTACCTGGTGAAGGGATTTGAGCTGGAGGAGCTGCGGCAGCGGGTGGCGAATCTTCTGAAACTTGTGGGACTCGAACAGGAAAACGAAAACCTGCGGCGGCGCGTGGCTACCGAGGGACATTTCGGGCAGATGATCGGGCGATCGGCGGCGTTGCGAAAGGCGTTTGAGCTGGCCGACCGCGTTGCGGCGACGGATTCCACGGTGCTGATACTTGGGGAGAGCGGCACGGGGAAGGACCTGCTGGCGCAGGAGATTCACGCGCGATCGCCGAGGAACGGGAAGGCGTGGGTGGCGGTGAATTGCGCGGCGCTGCCAGAGACGCTGATCGAATCGGAACTTTTCGGATATGAGCGCGGGGCGTTCACCGGCGCGGCGCAACAGAAGAAGGGGCGGTTTGAGCAGGCGCACGGCGGGACGCTGTTTCTGGACGAGATTGGGGACATGAATCCGGTGACGCAGTCGAAAGTGCTGCGGGCGCTGGAAAATCGAACGGTGGAGCGGCTGGGCGGGACGCAATCGATTCCCGTAGACGTGCGGGTGATCAGCGCGACGCACCGGAATCTGCTGCTGGCGATTCGCGACGGAAAATTTCGGGAGGACCTTTTTTACAGGCTGCGGGTGGTGACGATTGAGTTGCCGCCGCTGCGCGCGCATAAGGAAGATATCGCCATTCTGGCGGAGGCGTTTGTGCGGCTGCATGGGGCGCGGCTGGGGCGGACGGCGCGCCTTACCAAGGAGGCTGTGAAAGCGCTGGAGAATTACGATTGGCCGGGGAACGTTCGGGAGTTGAAGAATGCCATCGAGCGGAGCCTGGTGCTTTCGCGAGGGGAGGAGATTGGGGCGAGCGACTTGCCGGAAGAGGTTTTGCAAGGAGCGCCGGTTGTGCCAAAGGGCGGGGCTGAAGGCGACGATCTGGGGTTAAAGGAAAAGGATTTTCGAGAGGCGAAGCGCAAGTTTGAAGTTGCGTATTTGTTGCGGCAGCTTGGGGTGCATCGCTGGAACATTTCGCGCACGGCGGCTACGATTGGGCTGCACCGGCAGAGTTTGCAGGAGCGATTGCGGGAGTTAGGGATTCGGCGACCGGGACATGAAATTCCGGAGGAAGAGGAATGATCTTTCACGGGTTTATCCAGGCGGGTGGAGGAAGCACGCGCTTTGGGACGGACAAGGCGCTGGTGAGCCTGGACGGCAAAACGATGTTGCAACGCACGGGGGAATTGCTGGCGAGCGTCTGCCACGACGTGACGATCATCGCGGCGGCGGGGAAGTACACCGACGCGCCCTGGCCTGTGCTGGCGGATCGCTGGCCCGGGGAAGGTCCGCTTGGAGGGATTGTTACCGCACTGAATTTTTTGAAAGAAGCGCCGGCGCCTGAGGATTTGCTTGCGCTGGTGCACGGCCCGTGTCCGTTTGCGATGATCCTCAGTTGCGACATGCCGTTCATGACGAAGGAGTTTCTTAGTTTCCTCATGAAACGGGCGGTGGCGAGCGAGGCGCTGGTGGTTGTGCCGGAACGCGGACGCCGGCTAGAGCCGCTGTGCGCTTGCTGGTGCTCGCAATCAGCCGGGGCGATCCAGGCTGCGTTCGACGCCGGGGGGCGCAAGGTGTCGGAGGCCATGAAACACGTGCCGATGGAAGTGCTTGACGAGTCGGCATGGAAACGATTTGATACCGATGGGCGATTGTTCTGGAATATGAATACGCCTGAAGATCACGAAGAGGCGCGGAAAGTATTCGAAAAAGGGACCGGGCGAACGGGTCGGCGGGCCGAGTGAACTCGGCACCTACAAAGAGGGGTTTCACGGGGATCGATGAGCGAAGACCTTAAAGATAGCGGATTGACGGGCAAAGGCGGGGGCGGCGCGGCGGAATATTATTTTGAATTTCGCGGCGTGAATAAGGCGTTTGATGAGCACGTGGTGCTGCAGAACGTGAGCTTCAAGGTGAAGCGCGGCGACACGTGCGTGATCATGGGGCGAAGCGGCGTGGGGAAATCGGTTTCGTTGAAGCACATCATGGGTTTCCTGAAAGCGGACTCCGGAAACATCCTGATCGGCGGGCAGGACGTGACGCAGTTCACGGAGCGGCAGTTCGAAGAGATCCGGCGCAAGATCACGATGGTTTTTCAATCCGGGGCGCTGTTCGATTCGTTAACGGTGAAGGAAAATATCGCGTTTCCACTGGAAGACCAGCCGGGACTTACCGCGGAGGACGTGGACGCGTACGTTTCGAAACTGGCGCACATGCTGGAAGTGGAGGAAGTGCTGGACAAAATCCCAAGCGAGCTTTCGACGGGAACGAAGCGGGCGGTGGCGATTGCGCGGGCGCTGGCGCAAAATCCGGAGGCGATACTTTACGACGAGCCGACGACGATGGTGGACCCGATCATGGCCGGGCACATGGGCGATCTGATCCTGCGGTTGAAGGAAGCGTTTCACAAGACATCGATCGTTGTGACGCACGACACGCACCTGGCGAGGCGGCTGGCCGACAATATTGTTTTTCTGCAGGACGGGCGGGCGCAGGTGTTCGGATCGTGGGCGGAATTCGAAAGCTCGACGGACCCGTTTTTGCGGGACTTCCTGCTGCAGGATGAGCTGATTCCGGCGCTGGACGTGACCCTGTGAGCAGTTCCCCCGCGGTCATCTCTGATCCCAAATCACAATTGCGGAAGACGATGGGGTTCTGGGATGTGCTGCTGTTTAACATCGCGACGGTGCTGGGGCCGCGGTGGATCGCGGCGGCGGGACACAACGGGACATCTTCGATCAGTTTGTGGGTGATTGCGGCGCTTTTCTTTTTTGTTCCGGGCGCGTTCGTGATCAACGAACTTTCTTCGCGGTTTCCGGAAGAGGGCGGGTTGTACGTTTGGGCCAAGGAAGCGTTCGGGGATTTTCACGGATTTGTTGCGGGGTGGACGTACTGGATCTACACGGTGTTTTATTTTCCGGGGCTGCTGCTGGCGAGCGCTTCGATGAGCGCGTACGTACTGGGGGAAAAGGGCGGGGCGCTTGCGCAGGACAGGACGTTTTTGCTGCTGGTTTCGATTGCGCTGCTGCTGGTGGCGGTGGTGCTGAACATCATCGGATTGAATATCGGAAAGTGGCTGCAGAATGCGGGCGGAGTGGGGACGTACGTGCCGCTGCTGGTGCTGGTGGGCGTGGCGGGATTGGTTTATTTTCGCAGCGGATCGGCGACACACTTTACCGCGGCGAATATGATGCCGGCGTGGAATTGGGACACGGTGAATTTCTGGTCGCAGATTGCGTTTGCGTTTACCGGGTTGGAACTGGTTTCGGCGATGAGCGAAGAAGTGCGGGACCCGAGGCGGACGCTGCCGCGGGCGGTGTTTGGCGCGGGCGCGCTGATTGCGTTCATGTATATCGTGGGGACGTTTGCGATTCTGGCGCTGGTGCCGGCGGGGGACCTGGATCCGAAGAGCGGGGTGTTTCACGCGATCACGGCGGGTTCGATGGTGTTGAAGGTGGGATTTCTGGGGATTCTTGCTGCGATGCTGGTGACGGTGGGGAACGCCGGAGGAGTGGGCAGCACGGTTGCGGGGATTGCGCGGGTGCCGTTTGTGGTGGGGATCGACCGGTATCTCCCCGCGGCGTTCGGAAAGATTCACCCGAGATGGAAGACGCCGTATGTTTCGATCTTGGTGCAGGCGGGGGTTTCAGGGGCCATTTTGTTGTTGAGCCAGATCAACCAATCCACCCGGAGCGCCTACCAGATACTGATTGATGCGGCGATCATTTTGTATTTCATTCCGTTTCTGTATATGTTCGCGGCGATTTTCAAACTGGCGGCGCGGAAGGATCGCGCGGAGAACGCACATGCCATTTTGATCCCGGGTGGGAAGGCCGGACTGTGGCTTTCGGGCGGATTAGGATTTCTGGTGGTGCTTTTGGGGATCGTGGTGTCGTTGATTCCGCCGGGAGATTCCACGAACAAAGTTCTGTTTGAGATGGAATTGGTGGTGGGGACGGTGGGGTCGATTTTGCTGGGGCTGGTTTTGTATTGGCGCGGGGCGCGGAGTAAGCGGGTTGCGGGGTGAAGTGGGATTTGCTTGGCCACCTAAAGGTGGCCGCTACGGGTGCTTGTTGCGCGGTGGGTGGTTGGGTTATGAAGACCCTCATCCCTGAAGGGATGAGCTACAGAGTTAGAAGCCTTGGTTGACCAGTTCGGCCACATTTAAATTGCTGGGAGCTTTTGCGGCGTTGCGAGCTTCGAGGTAGCGTTCGATGTATTTTCCGAGGACATCGGCTTCGAGGTTTACGGCTTCGCCGATTTTTTTGTGGCGGATGTTGGTGTGCTCGTACGTGAAGGGGATTACGGCGATTTCGGCGAGGCGGGCGTTCCAGCGGGCGACGGTGAGGCTGATGCCGTCGATGGTGATGGAGCCTTGGGGGACGATGTAGCGGGCGAAGGATTTGGGGACTTCGACGCCGTACCACCAGCTATCGCCTTCGGGAGCTAGGCGCGCTACGCGGCCGATGGTGTCCACGTGGCCGAGGACGAAGTGGCCGCCGAATTCTTTTCCGGCGGTCAATGGTTGCTCGAGATTGACGCGGGTGCCGGATTTCCATTCGCCGAGGGAGGTTTTGCGGAGGGTTTCGCCGGAGAGATCGGCGGAGAAGTGATCGGCGTCTACTTCCACGACGGTTAGGCAGCAACCGTTGACGGCTATGCTTTTGGAGATTTCGAGATTCTTCACGACGGTTGGGGCGTGAATTTTCAGGCGGCCGCCTTCGGCGTTGGCGGTGAGGGATTCTACGGTGCCCAAGTGTTCGATAATTCCGGTGAACATGTTTGCTCTCGAGTGGGGTGCAGCTTGGCCACCCTTCCTTCGTCAGGGCAGGCCTAAAGGTGGCCGCTACAGGATAGCGTTTTTGGGGCTGGAAATCTTTGAGGAAACCGGACGGCCGGAGGGTTGGGCGATAGTAAAAGGCGGCCCCGACCGGTCGGGGCCGCTACAAAGGCGAGAGAAGAGGAAGAGCGGACCGCCCCGTAAAACCATTCGGGGTGCAAAATGCGCACCTCGGAAGGCGGTCCCCACAAAGACAGGAGAAACCCAAGAAGGTGGCGTAAAGCCGCCCCTACGATTGGAGTAGCCCACGAGGGCGGAGCCCTTCGGACAGACTCAGGGCAAGCAAGCTCCGCCCTACAAAATTAATTGGTAGGGGTTGCTGGCGCCAGGGCGAGTTCGCGGAGGCGGCGGAGGTCTAGTTTGCCGGTGCCGAGGTAGGGTAGTTGTTCTACGTGGATGAATTGATCGGGGCGGGGTTTCCAGAGAGCGGGCAGATCGCTTTTGGAAAGTTTTTCGAGGCAATCCTTCAGGACGTCTTCCTTCAGCGTGTGCACCACCACTAAGCGTTCACCCTTTTTTTCGTCGGGGATGGCGGTGACGGCTAAGACCTGGCCGTCGGCTTCCAGGAGTTCGTGGAGTTTTTCTTCGACTTTGATGTGGGGCACCATTTCGCCGCCGATTTTGCTGAAGCGGCTGAGGCGGTCGGTGATGCGGAGGAATCCGTCTTCGTCCACGGTGGCGATGTCGCCGGTGTTGTACCAGCCGTCTTTCAGGACTTCGGCGGTTTTTTCGGGACGGTTGAGATAGCCGACCATGATGTTGGGGCCGCGCACGAGAAGCAGGCCGGGTTTATCGACGGGCAGGGATTCGCCGGAGTCGGGATCGATGATGCGAATGCCGACGCCGGGGAGCGGATGGCCGATGGTGCCGCGCTTGGCGCCGACCTGGCGGAAATAGGCGGCGCGAAAATCGTAAGTGTTGACGGCGACGACGGGGGAGCATTCCGTGCAGCCGTAGCCTTCGAGCGGACGGATGCCGAAGTGATCTTCGAAGGCTTGCGCTACGCGCTCGGGTAATTTTTCCGCGCCGGCCATTACGATGCGGAGGCTGCCGAAGGATTCGGGCGGGCAGCGGCGGGTGTAGGAATTCAGAAAGGTTGGCGTGGAGAGCATCATGGTCACGGAATATTTGCTGACGAGGGCGGCGATGGCTTGCGCGTCGAGCGGGCTGGGATGAAAGACGGCGCCGATGCCGGCCATGGCGGGCAGGCAGAGCGTGCCGGTGAAACCGAAGGAGTGAAAGAAAGGAAGGATGCCAAGGATGGAGTCGCCCTTGTGAAGGTGGAAGACTTGTTCGATCTGCTCAACGTTGGAGGCGAGATTGAAGTGGGAGAGCAAGACGCCCTTGGGTTCGCCGGTGGAGCCGCTGGAAAAAATGACGGTGGCGGTGTCGTCGAGGGAAGGTTTGCGGGTGAAGCCGAGAGAGCGCTCGAGGAGGCGGGCGGGAAGGAGCTTGGCGGAAAGAAGAGCAATGAGCTTTTCGGAGAGGCGGGGATTTTCGGCTAGGTCTTCCACGTAGATAACTTTTCCCGGCGGCTCGATGTGGACTTTTTCGAGGAAGAGTTTTGAAGTGACGACGGTTTTCAGGTCGCATTGTTTCGCGCAGGAGGCCAGGGATTCGTTGGAGGTGGTGTAATTCAGGTTGATCGGGACTTTGCCTTGCAACATGGCCGCCCAATTCACGAGCGCGCCGGGAATTGAGGGTGGCAGGAGGACGCCGACCATGTTCTGGCCCTGCCATAACGGGCGGAGGCGGCGAGCGAGAAAAACGGTTTTGGTGAGGGCTTCGCCGAAGGTGACTTTTGGCGTGCGGCCGTCGGCCATGGCGAAACGCCGGGAATGACGGCGGGCCATCTGGATGAAGGAGCGGGTTAGCGTTTTCATGTAACGGCGGCGGCGATTGAAGGCATCGACGCTAAGTTCCTGGACGGCGGTGCGCACGTCGGTGGTGCTGGCCGTAGAGGGCAACGGTTTTCCGAAGGAGACGCGGACGGGATACGGGATTTGGCGAGGGCGCTTCCAGAGAAAGCGGCCGCCGGAAAAGCTAAAGATGGAGCCCCACAGGCCGTCGATGTTGACCGGAATGATGGGAACGTCGATGCCCTTGATGATGCGCTCGAAGCCGCGGCGGAAGGGAAGCATCTGGCCGATGCGGGTGATTTCGCCTTCGGGGAAGATGCAGACGACTTCGCCGTTGCGAAGCGCGTCGGAGGCTTCGCGCAGGGAGTGGATCATTTCGCGGGGGCCCTGGTCGGAGGCGATGGGAATAAATTTCAGAATTTTGGCGAAGGGCTTGATGAAGGGGAGATCGTAGACGCCTTTGAACATGAGGAAGCGGATGGGGCGGTCGGTGGAGCAGACGAGCAAAACGGCGTCTATCCAGGAGGAGTGGTTCGGGGTGAGGAGGGCACCGCCGTGAGCCGGGATGTTTTCCTGACCTTTCAGATCGAGGCGGTAGATGGTGTGCGTTGCGATCCAGAGGAGGAGACGCAGCAGGGAATCCGGCAGGAGCCACAAGAGGTAGACGAGGGCGCCGAGCGTGAGAATCGAGGCCCAGAAGAAGATTGCCGCGGGGCCGAGGCGCAAGTAGTGCTTCAGGACATAGAATGCCCCGGATGAGGCGAGAATACCGATGAAGGAATAAAGGTTGGCGGCGGCGAGCACACCGCCGCGGTGCTGGGCCTCCGGGCGGTGCTGGATTAGCGCGCTGATGGGGACGATGAAGAAGCCGCCGGCAAAGCCCAGGACGGCGAGAAGGGCGAGAACCGCGTTGAAGGAAAGGCCGGGGGCAGCGAGGAGAAAACCAAAGAGAGTGATACCAATGGCGCCGAGGGGAATCAGGCCGTAATCGATTTTGCCGCCGGAGAGGTAGCCCGCGGCGAGACTGCCGAGGCCGATGCCGATGGCGATTGCGGCTTGGAGGAGACTGCCGTGGGTGGCGGAGACGCGGAGGACATCACGGCCGTAGAAGACGATGTCGAATTGGAGGAGAGCGCCGAGGAAAAAGAAGTAAGTGTTGCCGAGGACGGCGAGCCACAGGACGCGGTCCTGGCCGATGAATTTGCCCTGGGAAAAAAGGTCGCCGAGGAAATTGGCGCGGAATTTTCTGGAAGTGTCGCGGGCGGGGACTTTGGAAATGCCGAAACTGGTGGCGAGGCCGATGGCGGAGCAGGCGAGGAAGAAGACTCCGGAGAAGTATTCGCGGTTCGCGAAGAGTTCCGAGAGGCGCGCGCCGACGACGGTGCCGGTGATGGCGGCGAGAAACGTGCCGAGTTCGATGACGCCGTTGCCCCAGGAGAGGCGCTTTTCGGGCAAGATTTCGGGCAGCAGTCCATATTTGGAGGGGCCGAAGAGGGCGCCCTGGGTGCTGGCGAGGAAGACGGCGGCCATGGACATGGCCATGCTGTGGACGGCGAAACCGGCGATGGCGAAGAGCATTACGGCGATTTCGAAGAGCTTGGTCCAGATGGTGACGGAGCGTTTGCTGAAGCGGTCGGCGAAATAGCCGCCGGTCATGGAAAAGAGGATGAAGGGAAGGGCGAAGAGGGAGCCGACGAGGAGGACCTTGGCTTCTTCTTCGTCAGAGGAAAGATTGGTGCCGAGGATAAGGAAGATGACCAGGTATTTCAGGGCGTTGTCGTTGAAGGCGCCTTGAAATTGCGTGGCGATGAGGCTCCAGAAGCCGAGACGCCAGGAACGCGGTGGTTCGGACACGCGGGGGCCTCCGTTGGGCGATGGGTGCAGGGGTGGTTCGAGGGAAATGGTCGCAAAGTATGCGCGGAATGAGTAGCGAATTTTTGGATGGGTGTGCTGGGGGTGAGTGGGCGACGGAAGTTAGGATTTCGTGCGAGGAAAGGCGCCCGCCCCGTAGAATCGTTCGGGACGGGCAAAAGGCGCCCGCTTCAGAAAGCGGCCGCTACAGGAGCAACAGAGAGGAAAGAAGGCGGCGTAAAGCCGCCCCTACAGAGGCGGCTTGCGCGGGTAGGCATGGATGGTTACGTCGGAGCCGATTTGGCGGATGGAGCGGATGCGCAGGGGGGGCATTGTTTTGGAGATAGAGGTTACGAAGGGGACGCGATTATCGGCGGCGATTTTGGGGGCGTAGAAGAGGACTAGTTTGTTGACGAGGTTGGCGGAGAGAGCGGCTGCGTTGAGGTGAGGGCCGGCTTCGAGGAGGAGGCTTAGGATGTCGCGGCGGCCGAGATCTTTGAGGACGGCGCTTAGATCGAGGCCGGTGCGGCTGCCCTCCGCGGCGGGCGAGCGCTTTACTTCGATTAATTCGACGCCGGCATTTTGCAGCTTGCGGGCTTTCGGGGTTTTGAGCAGGGCAGATGTGTAGACGAGGAGATCGTCGTCGGCGGATTGCACGATGCGCGATTTGGGGGAGAGGCGGAGGCGCGTGTCGAGGATTACGCGGAGCAAGCGGCGGCGGCGCGGGAGGCCGGTTCGATCGGTGAGCAACGGATCGTCGGCGAGGATGGTGCCGATGCCGGTGAGCAAGGCGTCGGAAGCGTGGCGCATGCGGTGGACTTCGGCGCGGGATTCTTCGCTGGTGATCCATTCGTGTTTTTTGGATTTGGGGGATTTTGGCAGGGCGAGTTGGCCGTCGAGGGTTAAGGCGGATTTCAATGTGATAAATGGTTTTTTTGTGGTGATCCAGTGGGAGAAGGATTCGTTGAGTTCTTGCGCGGCGTCTTCCAAGAGACCGGTTTCGATTTCGATGCCGGCCGTGCGCAATTTTGCGAATCCTGTACCGCGCGTTTTCGGATTTGGATCCTCCATCGCAGCGACGACACGGGAAATTCCCGCGGCGATGATCGCTTCGGAGCAGGGGCCGGTGCGGCCGGTGTGATTGCAGGGCTCGAGTGTGACGTATAGGGTTGCGCCGCGGGCGCGGTCGCCGGCTTGTTTGAGGGCCACAATTTCCGCGTGATCTTTCCAATCGTATTGGTGGAAACCTTCGCCGAGGATTGCACCGTCTTTGACGATTACGCAGCCCACGGTCGGGTTGGGACTGGCGAGGCCGATGCCATTGCGCGCCAAGTCCAGCGCGTGTTCCATGAAATGAGTGTCGTGGGGATTCACGGTGTCAGTTGAACAGCGAATCGGCGTAGGTTTGGGCGTCGAAGGGGACGAGGTCGTTGATCTGCTCGCCGGTGCCGACGAAGCGGATGGGCAGGCCGAGTTCGCGGGAAATCGCGACGACGATGCCGCCTTTGGCGGTGCCGTCGAGTTTGGTGAGGATGATGCCAGTTACGCCGACGGAGGAAGTGAACTCGCGGGCCTGCGCGAGGCCGTTTTGTCCGGTGGTGGCGTCCATCACCAGGAGGACGTCGTGGGGCGCGCCGGGAATCACTTTTGCGGCGGTGCGCTTCATTTTTTCTAGTTCGAGCATCAGGTTGGATTTTGTGTGGAGGCGGCCGGCGGTGTCCACGATAACCGCGTCCGCGCCGCGGGCTTTTGCAGCGGCCATGGCGTCGAAGACTACGGCGGCGGGATCGGAGCCGGATTTTTGCTTGATGACTTCGACGCCGTTGCGCTGGGCCCAGATTTCGAGTTGCTCGATCGCGGCGGCGCGGAAGGTGTCCGCGGCGCAGAGGACGACGCTGCGGCCATCCTGGCGGAGGCGATTGGCGAGCTTGCCGATGCTGGTGGTTTTTCCCGCGCCGTTTACGCCGACGATGAAGATGACGCGAGGGTCGTTGCCGTTGGCGGCGCTAACCAGGTGCGGCGAGTTTCCATACACGTTGAGCGCGCGAAATACGTGTTTCTTGATCTCGTGTTTCAGTTGCTCGCCGTTATTGAGGGCGTTGCGGGAGAGCTGTTCTTTTACGGAGTCGAGGATCTCTTTGGTGGTTTTGACGCCGAGGTCGGCGGAGAGCAGGGCGTTTTCAACTTCTTTTAGGACGGAGGGATCAATCTGGCGGCCGCCCTGGGTGATGGTATCGAGGGTGTCGGCGAGGGCTTCTTTTGTTTTGCCGACGGATTCTTTGAGGCGCTCGAGGAGCGTGGGTTCGGGTTTTCCGAAGAGGGTGATCATAAGAGTGGCCCGCGCTGGGGAAAAGGCGGGAAAGAAAAGTGTAACAGATTGGGTGGGGAGGGACGGAGGTGGCGGTGGCGAGCGGAGAGAGAACGGGATTAGGAAGAAGCGGCCCGCCTCAGAAGGCAGGCCCTACAACGAGGGGGGATTTGTGTGGTTGGGTATAGACCGCAAAAACGCCCGCCCCCTTCCTTTGTCAGGGCAAGCGGAAGGCAGCCGCTACAGGGGTGACAAAAGAGAAGGAAGGCGGCCTAAAGCCGCCCCTACAAAGGCAAGAGTGACCCAAGAGGGAGGGGCCCTCGGACAAACTCAGGGCAGGCAAACCCCGCCCCTACAAAGGCGGGGGATTTGGGTGTCAGGTTAGACCGTAAAAGCGGAAGCTTTGCTTCCGCACTCAAGAGTTAGACTTGGACTTCGACGGCGGTTAGGCGGAGTTTGCCGGATTTTACGGCGGACTCGAGGGCCTCGACGATGACGTCGTCGAACTTGGAGCCGGCGAGGGCCTTGATGCGGCCGAGGGCGTAGTCGAGGTCCATCGCGTTTTGATAGGGGCGATTGGTGGTCATGGCGTCGAGTGTGTCGGCGACGCCGATGATTCGCGCCATTTGCGGAATTTGCGGGCCGGTGAGGCCGTAGGGATAGCCGCGGCCGTCCATGTGTTCGTGGTGCAACTCGATACCGGGCAACATGTCTTTCAGCTGAGAGACGGGACGCATGATGTTGGCGCCCTTGGTGGTGTGCGTCTTCATGATTTCGAATTCTTCGGGGGTCAGGGAGCCGGGCTTTTTGAGGACGCGGTCGTCCACGCCGATTTTGCCGACGTCATGGAGGAGCGCGGCAATTTTCAGCTTGTCGAGAGCCTCGGGCGAGAGGCGCAATTCCTGGGCGATGATCGTGGAATATTTCGCGACGCGGCCGGAATGGCCTCGGGTGTATGGATCCTTTTCGTCGATTGCGGCCGCGAGCATGCGGATGGAGCCGATAAAGAGTTCGCGATTTTCCTCGGCGGCTTCCTTCAGCTTCTCGATGTACTCTTCGATGTCGCTGGCCATGAGGTTGAAATTTTCGGCCAGCTCGCTGATTTCCGTGGCACCCCGGACGGGAGTGCGCTGATGAAACTCGCCTCGGCTGATGGCGCGGGTGGAGGCGGCCAGCGAACGAATCGGGGTGCTGATGCCGACGGCGAAGAAATAACCGAAGAGGATGGCGACAAGGACGACGACGCTGACGAAGGCCAGGGCCTGCTGGTTGAGTTCGGTGACGCCGGCGTCGGCGCGGGCTTCATCCACGCTGCGTTCGGCGATGACCGCCCAGTTCACCTCGGGGAAGGTGCTGTAGGTGCCGACCATTTCGACCTGGCGATTGCCTTCTTTTTCGGTAAAGTGCGCGGTTTCTGTGTTGCGCAACTCCTTGGGGAGCGCTTTGATCTGGGCCACCATGTGCGACTTCTCGCTCAGATCCTCGCCGGGGACAAAATGTTTGGTATCGGGATGGGCGACGATGTGGCCGTAGTGGTCGACGATAAAGACGGTGCGGCCACGGACGCTGGCGTCCTGCAAGCGGTGGAGAATCGGGTCGAGCGAAACTACGGCCGCGAGCATGCCGGTGAAGTTGTCTTGCTCGTCTTTCAGTGGGACCGCGATTACGAAAGCGGGGCGATTATCCGGGGCGAGGGCGAGGGGATCGCTGCGGAATTTCACCGATTGGACGCAGGTGACGAAAGCGCGCTGGAGAGCCTTGGCGACGAAGGGGTCCTGCTCGGCCCGGAAGTTTCCTTGCGAGGCGCTGGTGCCCTTGCCGTCGCGGCCCACGGCGGTGAGGTAAACGAACGAATTGCGATTGGAATCGACGAAATTTTCGAGGAGCCGGGTGACTTTGGGTTCGGCGACGGGGTCGGTGACGTTGTCGATGAGTCCGGTAAGGGTCAGGATTTGGCGCTGACTGATCAACTGTTGCGTGAGGTTGGATTCGAAGAACTGGACTTCCTGGGCGAGGGAGCGGCTCATTTCGGTTTGCTGCACGCGCTCCGTATCGACGAGCTTTTCCTGGCTGAGTTCAAGAACCTGGCGGTGATACAAACCGATGGGAAGCGCGCTGACAAGCAGAAGCGCACCGAGCACAAGCCATAGGATGCGCACCCGGCCGGAACGGAGGCGCGTCAAAATCGATGGAACAATCTCCGCCATCGCAACAGATTGAGTTTAAAGGGAGGGGATGGGAAAAGCGGCTGGCCTAAAGGACAGGGGGCGCGGAAGTGCAACTGGGAAGGAGGTACTGGGAGGGAAGTAAGTGGGTGGAGTGGGCGGCTAGCGGTGGGCGGTTATCACTAATCAGTAATCGGTAATCAGTAAGAGGATATAGGCGGCCCGTGCAGCAGTTGCGCGGAGGAAGAGGATAACAGCGATCAGATAGCAGAGAACAGGAGGCGCGGAGGTGGGGTGGCCTCGGGCTGGTGTTTCCTAGAGGGCTTGTGATTGGGAGAGGGGCAGATTCTTTGTGGCGCTCTGACATCCTCGCCGGAATGCGGCCCACAGGCGAAAAGCAGATCCCTCACCCGCAAAAAGCGCGGGTTCGGGATGACATACGCGAGGTGGTGGTGTTCTCTCGCTGATAGCGCCCACCGCAAAGTTCGCTCAGGGCAAGCGGGGATTCGGGATGACAGCCGCGTGGAAACACGGGAATTCAACGGAGCCATTCTTAGTTTATCTTCCCTCGCTATCCGGGATGGTTATTCTCGTTTCAGGGGGCGTTCCATGATGGCGCGGATGGCTTCGCGGGGGGAATTGCTGAGATGGAGAATGCTGTGGACCTGCTGGGTGATGGGGAGTTCGAGGTGGTTTTCGCGGGCGAGCGCGAGGAGGGCGGCCGTCGTGCCGACTCCTTCGGCGACCATGGTCATGCCGGCTAGGATTTCGGGGAGGGAGCGGCCCTGGCCGAGTTCGAATCCGACGCGGCGGTTGCGGCTTTGGGCGCCGTAGCAGGTCAGGATGAGGTCGCCCATTCCCGCGAGGCCGCTGAGGGTCTCGGGCTTGCCGCCGAGGGCGGAGGCGAGACGAGTCATTTCAGAAAGTCCTCTGGTAATTAGAGCGGAGAGCGAGTTTGCTCCGAGGCCAAGGCCCTGGCATGCGCCGGCGGCGATGGCCATGACATTTTTCATGGCGCCGGCGAGTTCGACTCCCATGACGTCATCGTTGGTGTAGAGGCGAAAGGAGGGGCCGGAGAATTCCTCCTGCAAAAAGGCGGCGAGGGCGGGATCAGGCGAGGCCAGCACAACGGCCGTCGGATGGCCCTGGGCAGCTTCGGCAGCGAAGGAAGGGCCGGATAGCACGGCAATGGCGGGGACGAAGCGCGCGTTGAGAACTTGGGAGATAACCTCGCTCATGCGGAGGTGGGTCGCGGGTTCAAGTCCCTTGGTGGCGCTGACGAAGGCGGCGTCGCGCGAAACATGCGGAAGAGCGGACGCAAAAATGGCGCGAGTATGCGCGGAGGGAACCGCGCCGATCACAATCTGTCCTTCGCGCAGAGCTTCATCGAGTTTTGCGGAGGGCTGAACGCAGGGCGGGATCGCTAGGCCGGGCAGGTATTTTTTGTTTTCGCGGTCGCGCTCGATGGAGTCAGCGAGGGCGGAATCACGGACCCAGAGACGGATCTCATGTTTGCGGCGGCTATTGGCAAGGACGACTGCAAGGCCGGTGCCCCAACTGCCCCCGCCGAGGATGGCGATGCGGCTCAAGTGGCGTCTCCCTTGGATTTGCCGATAGAAAATTTGGGTTCCGTGCCGTCGACGAGGCGCTGGAGGTTGGCGTCGTGCTTGAAGATGATGAGGGCGGAGGCGAAGAGAGTGCCGAAGTCGACGACCAATGGAGGGGCATGGCCGGGGGCCCAGAGGAAGTACATCAGCAAGGGCATGGCTGCCGCGGCGGAAACGGAGCCGAGGGAGACGTAGCGCCAGGCCAGGCTGACGAAAATGAAAACGAGCAGCGCGCTGAGAGCGGCCAGCGGCGAGAGCATGAGGAAAACACCGAGCGCGGTGGCGACGCCTTTGCCGCCTTTGAATCGCAGCCAAACCGGGAAGCAGTGGCCGAGCAGGGCGAAAATGGCCGCGAGGATCAAGGCGGTGGAATTCTGTTCGGAGTAGCGAGCCGCGAGCCAGACCGCGGCGGCGCCTTTGGCGACGTCGAGTACGAGCGTGAGGATTCCCGCGGCAGGCCCGACCACACGCGCGACGTTTGTGGCGCCGATGTTGCCGCTGCCGGATTTGCGAATGTCGCTTCCCGCAAACAGCTTCGCGAGGAGCAAGCCGAAGGGAATGGAGCCGAGGAGATACGCGGCGGCCAGAAGCAGGGAAGTGGTCGGCGTGAAAAACGACATGCAGCGCTAAGCCTCCGATACGAAGCGGAACGTTTGCAGGGTAGTGTACTCCGCTCCGGCGGGTTTGAGCTTGCTTTCGATGAGATGGAAGTCCTCCGCGTGGAGCGAGCCAAACAGCTGCGCCCTTTTTTCGTGAATTTCCTGGAGGAATTTGGGCGCAATGCCGGGAAGAGAAAATCTTGCGAGCGTGAGATGAGGCGTGAACGGGCGGTCTTCGAGTGGGAATCCGAGGCGATGCGCGGCTTGATCAATGTCCGCGGCGAGCGATGTCAGATTCGCGGAGGCTTGGGTGCCGGCCCAGAAGACGCGGGGGCGCTTTTCGTTGGGGAAAAATCCGAGGCCGCGAAATTCGAGATGCACCTGCTCGGGGGAACGAACTGCAGCGAGCGCGTTTTGCAGCGGGCCCAATTTCGCGGGATCCGTTTCTCCGAGAAATTTCAGGGTGACGTGCAAATTCTCCGCGCGAACCCATTTCAACTGCGGAGCGATGGCGCGGAAATCTTTCAGGAGAGAAGCAAATGTCGATCGAATGGATTGAGGAATTTCGATGGCGATGAAAAGTCGCACAGAGGGAGCCTGGCTCAGCTTGCCGGATTAACGCGGCGAGGCTGCGGCTTGCCGTCGAAGAGGTAGTGTACGCGGACCATGTCGAGGGCGAACTGCGAAGCGTAGAAGCGGATCATTTCGCGGTCGCCGGGGAGATGGACGAGCCGCTCTTTTGTTCCGTTGGGCGTTGCCAGTGCGATGTACACGGTGCCGACGGGTTTTTCTTCGCTGCCGCCGCCCGGGCCGGCGATGCCGGTGATGCCGACGCCGAAGGTGGTGCCGACGCTGCGGCGAATGCCTTCGGCCAGAGCGACGGCCACTTCCGCGCTCACGGCGCCTTTCGAGGCGATGAGTTCCGCGGGCACGTCCGTCCACGCGGTTTTACGTTCGTTGCTGTAAGAAACCACGCCGCCGAGAAAATAGTTGGAACTGCCGGGGATGCGCGTGAGGCGTTCGGCGAGAAGGCCGCCGGTGCAACTTTCGGCGGTCGAGATGGTGGCGCGGTTGGTGGTGAGGAGTTCCCCGACGACGTCTTCCAGTGTGACGGCCTTGTGGGCAAAGATGCGGTCGCCCAGCGCAATTTCGAAACTGCGAATGATTTCGTCGAGAGTGGATTCGGCTTGGGTCGCGTCGTCGGTCCAGGTACGGAGGTGGATCTGGATTTCGCCTGGGGCGGCGAGAATGGTGGTGTTCACCTGCGGGTGACGCGTGTAAATCGGGCGGATGCGCTCTTCGACGTGGGATTCGCCGAGGCCCGTGACGCGGAGCTCGCGATGAAACATGCGAACGCCGGAAACGCGGCGTTGCAGGCGCGGCAGGACCTGTTCGAGAAACAGAGGTTTTAGTTCGCGCGGGGGGCCGGGGAGGAGCGCGACCATGCGGCCTTTGTCTTCGATCCAGAGGCCGGGGGCGGTGCCGCGCGGATTTTCGAGGACTTCGGCGCCTTCGGGAACCATGGCCTGGCGAAGATTGACGGCCGGCATGTCGCGCTTGAAGCTGCGGAAGCGGGCTTCGATGGCGCGAACGACTTCATCGTTGCGTTGCAGGCGGCGGCCGAGAAGTTCGGCGACGGTTTCGCGGGTCAGGTCGTCTTCGGTGGGACCGAGGCCGCCGCTGGCGATCACGACGGGCACGCGATCGAGGGCGTCACGAAAGGCTTCGGCGAGGAGTTCGCGATTGTCGCCGACGATGGTCTTGCGCAAAACTTCGATGCCGAGCTTGTTTAATTCTTCGGTGAGGAAGAGCGAGTTGGTGTCCACACGGTCGGGTGTGAGGAGTTCGGAGCCAACGGCGATGATTTCGGCTTTCATGGAGATTATTGTAGCTTAGTCGGCGTAGCGGCCGAGATGATTGCGGATCAACGAGCCGGCGACCAGAACTCATCTGGCGCTGTTGACATCCTCACTGGAACGCAACCCACAAGCGAAAAGCGATCCCTCACCCGCAAAAAGCGCGGGTTCGGGATGACAAGCGCGGGGTGGTGGCGCTCACCGGCAAAAAAAGCGCCTATCGCAAAATTTGCTCGGGGCAAGCGGGGATTCGGGATTACAGCGGCGTGGAAAGCCAGGAAGTCGACAATGCCAGAGGACTGCTAGCCGTGCAGGGGCAGGCCGCGGACGTTCCAGTCGATGGTGAAGAGGGAGCTGTTGGCGGCGAGGATTCCGCGGCCGCTTGGGAGGAGCGCGAGACCCACCAGGGCGGAGCCGCTGAGGACGTGTTCGGCGTGGCCTTGCGGGGAGATGCGGACGACGCCGCGGCGGCCGCCGAAGGAGGCGACCACGTATAAATTTTCATCCTGATCGAAGGCGAGGCCCTGCGGGCGGCCGAGACCGCGATAGAAGACGTGCACTTCGCCGTTTTGCGTGATGCGGTAGACGCGGTCGTAGCTGGAGGTGGTGGGGCCGCTGACATAGAGTTCGCCGCTGGGATGGAACGCCAAATGGTATGCGGCGATGGAAGGCTCGAGCGTGGCGAAGACGAAAATTTCGCGGTCGGGACTGATCTTGAAAATGGTGCCGCTGCGGTCTCCGACGAAGAGATTGCCTTTCGAATCGAAAGCTATGCCGGTGGCGATGCCCATGCCTTCGATCCACTGTTCGCTGCGGCCGTCGGGAGTGACGCGAAAGATTGTGCCGTCATGGCGGCAGGAAACGAAGAGATCGCCTGTCGCACTGAGGGCCAGGCCCGTTGGATTCACCAGCGAAGTCACGAAGGGTTTTACGGTATAGCTGGTGTTGATCTTGTAGAGGGACACGGGGACGCGCTGGCCGCGAGGACCGCTGAAGGTGACGTAGATATTTCCCTGGGAATCCACGGCGGGATTGGTTACGGGGTGCAGGTTGTCGGCGATCTGGAAGCCGAGCGCCACCGGGAACGGCTGGCTTTCGCTTTGGGCATTCACGATCTGGATGGTGCGGCCGTTGGCGTTTTCCGGCACGCGCGCAATCAGGCGATTGCTGCTGGAGAGAGAAAGCGCCGCTTCAGACTCGCCAAAGCGAACCAGCGGGCGGCCGCCGTGGCGCGAGGTAAAGCCGCTGCCAAAAATTGCGATTTCGCCGCCAGGAATGGCAGCAGCGGGGGCAATTCGCTCAATGTGAGGGATGCCGTTCTTTTCTGATGTGGTGCC
>DATHMM010000095.1:0-18010 GCA_035487095.1 Candidatus Sulfotelmatobacter sp. | reverse complement strand
GCCGCACTGCTCCTTTCCGTTCCGACGCTCATTGTTTTCGCGGCGCTTTCCGATCGCGTGGGCCGCAAATGGATGATGATGGCCGCGTGCCTGCTGGGGATCGTCACTTGGTTTCCGATTTATAAGGGAATGCAACGGGCCGCGGGCAACAACGTGGTATCTGTCGGCTCCACAAAAAACAAAGTCACTGGGGCGATCACTCTCTCGCCTATGACAATAGATCCGCTGACCTCGCAACTCGTTCCCGCAAAGGAAGCTCCGAATCCGGATATCCCCAGCCTGGTTTTACTGGTTTTCGCCCAGCTTTTTGTTTTCACGATGATTTATGCGCCGCTGGCGGCCTATCTTGTGGAAGCCTTCCCGGCACGCATTCGCTACACCTCACTTTCGCTGCCGTATCACATCGGCAATGGCATTTTCGGCGGACTGCTGCCGGTGATCGGGCTTTCGCTTTGCGCGGCCACGGGCAACATCTTCGCGGGCCTCTACTATCCACTGGCGGTCTGTGCGATCAGCCTCGTTGTAGGCAGCCTCTTCCTGAAAGAAACGCACGCCACGCGCATCTGGGACGAAGTTGGCGAAGTCGGCGGTGCCTCTTAGCTCTGTGCTACAGTCTTGAGTGATGCCGAATCTTGGTGTTTACATCCAGGTGCCGTTCTGCCAGACGAAGTGCACCTATTGCAACTTCCACACGGGCGTAGTGTCGCCTGGGCGCTTTGCTCCCTACGCGGCCGCCGTTTGTCGGGAAGTTGCTAATCACCGCCAGTTGCTCGAATCCGCAGGCGTAACGGTTTCCGCCACCGCCGGTTCCTCGGCAGAATCTGTCGACACCGTTTACATCGGCGGTGGCACGCCAAGCCTGCTCGAGCCCGAACTCCTCGCGGGCATCCTTCAGTCGCTTCGTTTAAATTTCGATTGCTCATTCCGGGAAGTTACGCTGGAAGCCGATCCGGAAACTATCGACGCCGAAAGGGCCGCGCAATGGGCCGCCGCGGGGTTCAATCGCGTCAGCTTCGGCACGCAATCCTTTGTGGATGAAGAGCTGAAATCCGCGGGCCGGATGCATCGCCGGGAAGATATTTATCGCGCGGTTCCCATTCTTCGAGCTGCGGGGATCCGCAATATCAGCTTTGATCTCATCGCCGGGCTTCCCAAGCAGACGCATGCGTCGTGGCGGCAATCGCTCGCCGAGGCCATCGCCTTGTCTCCCGAACACATTTCCATTTACATGATGGAAATCGATGAGGGGAGCCGGCTCGGCCTGGAAGTTCTGCAAAGCGGCTCGCGTTACAGCGCAAAAGATATTCCTTCAGAAGAAGCCATGGCTGAATTTTATGAACTGGCACAGTCGGAGCTGAAATCCTCCGGCTTCGTGCAATACGAAATCTCCAACTGGGCCAAGCCGGGCTACGAATCGCGTCACAACCTCAAATACTGGCGTCGCGAGCCGTACCTGGGATTCGGCGCCGGGGCCCACTCGTTTTCCGGCACGCAGCGCTGGGCTAATCGGCATGACGCCGCTGCTTACGTCGCCGCAATCTCAGAAGGAAAGTCCGCGATCGAGTCCGTTGATACACTTACCCCGGCACTCGCTCTCGAGGAAGAATTCTTCCTAGGTCTGCGCCAGCTTTCGGGGATCGATCTCGCCCGCATCGAACGCGAATATGGTGTCAGCCTTGGGGAAAAAGTCGGGCAACTCACTTCGCACGGGATGGTCGAAACACGTGGGGACAACATGCGCCTTGCCGCTGACAAACTAAGCGTGTCGAGCGAAATAATCGTGGAACTGCTGCGGTCCCTACAGGTCACCGCCTGAATGGTGAGGTAGCGCCGGCTTCCAGCCGGCCTGCACATGCGGAAAAGCAGGCTTGCCGGCCCTTCGCGGCTCAGGATAATCAGGATGCCGGCGCTACCCTTGCTTTGCAATCGATTTCGAATCGTTTTAGGCTTTCAACGAGGCCCCCATGACTTATACCGTTGCAAAAGGAAATCAGCTGACAGATCCGGATCACGTTTTACCCGTCGAAGGCGCCGTCGATCTGCGCAGCGACACCGTCACGCGCCCCAGCGAAGAGATGCGCCGCGCCATGGCCGCGGCTGAAGTGGGCGATGACGTTTACGGGGAAGACCCCACCGTAAATAAGCTCCAGAACCGTGCCGCGGAAATATTCGGCAAGGAAGCGGCACTCTTCGTGCCGACCGGTTGCATGGGCAATCTGATCGCCATCAAAATCTGGACGCACCACGGCAACGAAGTCGTCTGCGAAGAGCGCAGCCACGTGAATCTCTACGAACTCGCCTCCATGTCTGCCATCGCCGGATGCATGCCGCGCGCCGTCCGCGGCGGGGACGACGGGATCCTTACCTGGAAGCAGATCGAAGCCGGGATTCGGCCCAAGATTTATTACGATTCGCAGACTGCGCTGGTGTGCCTGGAAAACTCCAGCAACATGGCCGGGGGCACCGTATATCCCACTTCGCGTGTCGACGAGATCTGCGATCGCGCCCACGCGCTGGGCCTGAAAGTTCACCTGGATGGCGCGCGCATTTTCAATGCTGCCGTTTCGCTGCGCGACAACGTCGCCAACATGACCAAGAGCGTCGACTCTGTGATGTTCTGCCTCTCGAAAGGACTCGGCGCTCCGGTCGGCTCCATGATTCTCGGCTCGCGCGAATTCATCGAACGCGCCCGCGTCTACCGCAAAATGTTCGGCGGAGGCATGCGCCAGGTGGGCATCGTCGCCGCCGGCGGACTGATCGCCCTCGAACACTCGCCCTCGCGCCTCCACGAAGACCACGCGAATGCAAGGCATCTTGCGGAAGGAGTCGCGAAGATTCCCGGGCTGAAAATTGACCCGACAAGCGTGAAAACCAACATCGTCATTTTCGATTGCACCGGCAGCGGCATGAACGCCGTCGAGCTCTGCGACTCCTTGCACGAGCGCGGCATCTGGGCGCAGGATACGGCTGTCCATTCCGTCCGCATGGTCACCCACTGGAACGTCAACCGCGCCGGCATCGACCGCGCCATTGAGGAACTCGGCGCCGTGGTGCAGAAGAAAAAAGGCCAGGTAGCCTGAGTCGATTCGTTCTACAATCTGCGTCAGGTTGAAAAAGGGGAAATGCACCGATGAAAATCACCTTGCGCTGTTCGTGTGCTCTCGCGCTCAGTTTCCTGTTGGTATCCGCGATTGCTCCTCGCGTCGCAAGCGCCCAGCAGACAGCCGCTCCCACGCCCGACGAGGCCAAGCGTTTCATCGAACACGCAGAGCAGGATCTCTTCGATCTTGGCCTGAAGGCCGAGCGCGCCGCCTGGGTGCAGCTGAACTTCATCACGTTTGACACGGAAAACATCGCCGCCGACGCAGAAGAGGCCGCCAACACCGCCGAGACCAATTACGCCAAGCTCGCGCATCGCTACGACAAGGTGCCGCTCTCGCCCGAACTTGCCCGCAAACGCCTGCTGCTCGAGCACGCCACCGAATTTCCCGCGCCCGACGATCCGAAGGCGCAAAAGGAGTTAGCCGGGATTCTCACTTCGCTGGGCAGCGATTATGGGAAAGGGAAGTGGTGCCCCGACGGCGACGCCAAACCTTGCCTGGACATTACCAAGATTGAGCGCCTGCTGGCGACGAGCCGCGATCCCGAAGAGCTGAAGCGTGCGTGGATCGGCTGGCATGCAATTGGCGCGCCAATGCGCGAACGCTACGCCCGCATGGTGGAACTCGGCAATGCCGGTTCGCGCGAACTCGGCTACACCGATGTTGGGGCGCTCTGGCGCTCCAAGTACGATATGCCTCCCGACGATTTTGCCCGTGAGCTGGATCGAGTTTGGGAACAACTTCGGCCCCTGTATCTTTCGCTCCACGCTTACGTGCGCGGCCAACTGGCCAAGAAATACGGGAAAGATGTGGTCCCGCCAAACGGGCCCATCTCCGCGCATCTGCTCGGCAATCCGTGGGCGCAGGAATGGAACAACGTCTACGAACTGATGGATTCGCCGAAGCCGGCGCAAAGCTACGACCTCACCAAAATCCTGGTGGAGCGCAAGACCGATGCGCACGGCATGGTCAAATACGGTGAAAACTTTTTTTCATCCGTGGGATTTGCCCCACTCCCGGAAACTTTCTGGCAGCGCTCGTTGTTTACCAAGCCGCAGGACCGCGACGTCGTGTGCCACGCCAGCGCCTGGGACGTGGATGAGAAGAACGATCTCCGCATCAAGATGTGCATCCAGATCACCGAGGAAGATTTTCGCGTGATCCACCACGAGCTTGGACACAACTATTACCAGCGCGCGTATAACCAGCAGCCGCCGCTTTTCCGCGGCAGCGCCAACGACGGCTTTCATGAAGCGGTCGGCGACACCATCGCGCTTTCGGTCACGCCCGAATATCTGAAGACGATCGGCCTGATCGACGCCGTGCCGCCCGCCTCCGGCGACATCGACTACCTTCTTCGGCAGGCTCTCGAAAAAGTGGCGTTTCTGCCGTTCGGCCTGGTGATTGACAAGTGGCGGTGGGACGTTTTCTCCGGCAAGATCAAACCCGCCGAGTACAACAAATCCTGGTGGGAGCTTCGCCAGAAGTATCAGGGAGTCGCCCCGCCGGTCGCACGCACGGAAGCCGACTTCGATCCTGGCGCGAAGTACCATGTGCCCGGCAATGTTCCTTATATGCGCTATTTTCTCGCGCGCATTTACCAGTTTCAGTTTCAGCGCGCGCTGTGCAAGACCGCCGGCTACGATGGGCCTCTGAATCGTTGCTCAATTTATGGCAACAATGCGGCCGGCGAGAAGCTGAACGCCATGCTGAGCCTGGGCGCAAGCAAGCCGTGGCCCGAAGCCCTCGAAACAATGACCGGCCAACGCGAATTGGACGCCAGCGCGCTCGCCGACTATTTCGCCCCGCTGAAAACCTGGCTCGACGCTCAAAACAAAAAGAACAACTACCCCGTAGGCTGGTAACGGTAGCGGCCACTTTCAAGTGGCCGCTATTTCTGACTCCTCTGCGACCTCTATGCCCTTTCTCTGCGCACGGCGTTTACCCCGACCCGGTCGGGGCGTTAAGTCCGTCTCTTTCTTCGCAACGCCCGCAACCGAAACGTGCGCAAACGCCACTCATAAGCTAAACTTTTAGAGAGCATAGAAATAACTATTACCCGAGGAACCCGTGGATTTCACCTTCACCCAAGAGCAAAAACATCTCCGCAAGTCCGTCCGTGAATTCGCCGAAGGCGAAATCGCGCCCCACGTCATGGAGTGGGACGAAGCCTCGCACTTTCCGCTCGAACTTCTCCCAAAGCTCGCCGAAATGGGCCTCCTCGGCGTCATCTTCCCGGAGGAATACGGCGGCGCGGGGCTTGGCTACGTCGAATACGCCACTGTCATCGAAGAACTCTCGCGCGTGGATGGCTCGGTGGGCCTGTTTGTAGCGGCCCACAATTCGCTGTGCAGCAATCACATTTACAAGTTCGGCAGCGAGGAGCAAAAGCGCAAATATCTCGTCCCACTCGCGCAGGGGAAAAAACTCGGAGCGTGGTCGCTCACCGAACCGGAAGCCGGCTCCGACGCCGGAGGCACCCGCAGCACCGCCGTGCGAAACGGCGCGCACTGGATTTTGAATGGCTCGAAGACCTTCACCACCAACGGACATTACGCGGACACCTGCGTCGCCATGGCGGTCACCGACAAGGCCAAAGGCTCGCACGGCATCAGCGCGTTTATTCTTGAGAAGGGAATGCCCGGGTTCCGCCCCGGCAAAAAAGAAAACAAGCTGGGCATGCGCGCCAGCGACACGTCGGAAGTTATATTCACCGACTGCAAAGTCCCCGCCGAAAATCTCCTCGGCCCCGAAGGCGAAGGTTTTACGGGCAGCCTGAAAATTCTCGATGGCGGCCGCATTTCCATTGCCGCTCTCGGCCTCGGCATGGCGCAGGGCGCGCTCGATGCCGCCGTGCGTTATGCGAAGCAGCGCAAGCAATTCGGCCAGGCCATCAGTGAATTTCAGGCCATCCAGTTCAAGCTGGCTGACATGGCCACGGAAGTCGAAGCCGCGCGCCTGCTCGTCTATCAAGCGGCGTGGCTCGCCGATCAGAAAGATGTCCGCTTTACGCGCGAATCCAGCATGGCCAAGCTCTTCGCCAGCGAGGTCGCCGTCCGCGTCGCCAACGAATGCGTGCAGATTCACGGCGGCTACGGTTTCATCAAGGACTACCCCGCGGAAAAGTATTACCGCGACGTCAAGCTCTGCACCATCGGCGAAGGCACCAGCGAAATCCAGAAGCTGGTGATCGCCCGCCAACTCCTCGGTAAAAAATAACGCGGAAATACCGTAGCGTCCACCTTAAGGTGGACGCTACGCTTGGGATGACCCATTTTGCGAGTTGAGGTAGTCTGCTAGAGGTATGCTTTCCTTCGCCACCTTCCATTCATACTGGTTCGCGCAGCAATGACTACGGCCGTGAACGACTTGGCCGACAAGGTCCGCGCGGGCGATGTACGCGCGATCTCTCGCGCCATCACGGCCATCGAGAATCATTCGCTGGAGGCGGAAGAACTCCTGCGACAGCTTTTTCCTCACACCGGCCAGGCTTATCTCACTGGCATCACGGGCGCGCCAGGCACGGGCAAGAGCACGCTGGTCGATCGGCTGGCCGCTTATCATCGCAAGCGTGAGGATCGCGTTGGCGTGATTGCTGTCGACCCGACGAGCCCGTACTCTGGCGGAGCGATTCTCGGCGACCGAATTCGCATGCAGGGGCACGCAAGCGACACTGGCATCTTCATCCGCTCGATGGCGACGCGCGGATTCCTGGGAGGCCTCGCGCGTTCAACCGCCGAGGTTGCGCTGCTACTCGATGCAGCAGGGAAGCGGCAGGTGTTGATTGAAACCGTTGGCGTGGGCCAGGACGAAATCGACATCGTGCGGCTTGCCGATTGCGTGCTCGTAGTTCTGGTTCCCGGCCTAGGCGACGACATCCAGAACATGAAGGCCGGGCTGATGGAAATCGGCGACATTTTCGTTCTCAACAAAGCCGACCGCGAAGGCGCCGACCGTCTGGAAGAACAGTTGCACGCAATGCTTTCGCTGGTGATGCCGCGGGACGGCTGGCATCCGCCGGTGATTCGCACGGTGGCGACGGAAAATCGCGGCGTCGAGGAACTCGCCTTCACCGTTGAAAAATTCCGCAAGCATTTCGAATCCAGCGGCCAGCGCCGTCAAAAGCACATCGAGCACTGGCAGAATCGCCTGATCGAACTGCTGGAATCGCGCCTGCTTGAAAAAGTTCTGGGCGGCAAGGAGGGCGAAGCCCGCCTTCGCGCGCTAGCCGTCGAAGTGGCGGAGCGCAAGAAGGATCCGTTTACCGCCGTCTCCGAAATTTTGAGAGGGGCACGCCTGGCCGAGTAATGCCTTTGTAGCGGCCGCCTTCTGAGGCGGGCGCCTTTCGTCCCGGCACCAAAGGTCTAAAGATCGACTACTACACAGACGTGGTAAGAACCAAGAGCACAGCGAGGAATCGCTGTGCCACGAAGAAAAGAAAAAGCAGATCCCTCACCCGCAAAAGGCGCAGGTTCGGGATGACAACTGCGGAAGGCGAGAAGTGGCTGGGTTGATGCACTGCAGGGAAAAGGAATTTCACTGATGCACCTGGGGGACATCGAAATCCGTTATCTCGACGGCGGCAACTTTTGGCTGGATGGCGGAGCCATGTTCGGCGTCGTCCCCAAAGTGTTTTGGGAGAAGAAATCTCCGCCGGACGAAAAGAATCGCATCCGCCTGCGCGCCAACTCGCTGCTTGTTCGCGCGCATGGAAAAACAATCGTCATCGAGACGGGCAACGGCACCAAGTGGGATCCCAAACAGCGCGCCATCTACGCTGTTCAGGATGGCGACCCACTGGTTGATTCGCTCGCGGCAAATGGCGCTCGGCGAGGCGACATTGATCTCGTCATCAACACCCATCTCCACTTCGACCACGCGGGAGGCAACACCCGCATCGAAAACGGCCGCGCTGTCCCCACGTTTCCCCACGCCCGTTACGTCGTGCAACGCGCCGAACTCGAACACGGCAACACCCCCACCGAGCGAGACCGCGCCAGCTATTTCCCTGAAAATTGTCGGCCCATCACCGATGCCGGCCTCTGGGATCTCGTCGACGGCGACACGCAAATCCTTCCTGGCATCTCCGTCGCGCGAATCCCCGGCCACAATGCGGACATCCAGGCCGTGATCCTCACCGGCGGCCGAAAAACGCTGGCCTTTGTTGCGGATTTGCTTCCGACGCGGCACCATATTCCTTTGCCCTGGATCATGGCTTACGACCTGTACCCGCTGCAGACGCTGGAAACGAAACGCAAGTGGCTGCCGCGCATGGCGAAAGAGAATTGGACGGTCGTCTTTGGCCACGATCCGGACGTCGCCGCGGCTACGCTTCTTGAGCGCGACGGCAAAATCGATTTCGAGCCGGTGGATCTGAACCGGTAATTCCCAGGAGAAAATGCATGGCAGGCACAAAAAAGGCAAAGGGGAAATCTGCGCGGACGAAAGCGCCGCGCGCGGAGATTGGCGTGATCGGCGGCAGCGGCCTCTACGCGATGAGCGGCCTCACCAATACCCGTGAATTGAACGTCAAGACTCCGTTCGGCGATCCCTCCGACAAAATCGTTCTCGGCGACTTCGAAGGCAAGCGCGTCGCCTTTCTGGCCCGCCACGGCCGCGGCCATCGCATCCTGCCCAGCGAACTCAACTTCCGCGCCAACGTCTACGCCATGAAACTTCTCGACGTCGAGCGCATCATTTCCGTCAGTGCGGTCGGCTCGCTGCAGGAAAATCTGCGCCCCGGCGAATTTCTGGTGCCCGACCAGTTCTTCGACAGCACCAAGGGCCGCATCTCGACCTTCTTCGGGAACGGCCTTGTGGCCCACGTGGCGTTCGACAAGCCCACCTGCGCGCAGCTTTCAACCGTTCTTGCCGATGCTTGCGTCTCCACCGCGGTTCCCGTACATCGCAAAGGCACTTACATCAATATGGAAGGGCCGCAATTTTCCACGCTCGCCGAAGCGAACTTTCACCGAGCGCAGAAGTTCGACGTGATCGGCATGACCAACGTAACCGAAGCGAAACTCGCGCGGGAAGCCGAAATCTGCTACGCCACCATCGCCATGATCACCGATTACGACTGCTGGCATCCGGAGCACGAATCCGTCACCGCGTCGCAGATCATCGCCACGCTCAATCAGAACGCCACCAACGCGCAGAATGTCGTTCGCGAGGCCATCAAGACGATGCCCACGGAGCGCAAGTGCAAGTGCGGCTCTGCCCTGGCGCATTCCCTGATCACCGATTTCAAGTTGGTGCCCGCAAAAACAAAGAAGAATCTTGCCGCCATCATCGGCAAATATCTGTCCTAGGAGAAACCTGTGTCCCTGCTCGTCGTTGGTTCCGTCGCATACGATGCACTCGAAAGCCCGTACGGAAAGGTGGAGCGCACGCTCGGCGGCGCGGCCACATACTTTTCCGTCGCCGCGAGTTTCTTTACCCACGTCAATCTTGTCGGCATCGTCGGCGACGATTTCGATCCTAAAGATGAAGCCATTCTGAAAAAGCGCTCCATCGACATCGAAGGCCTGGAGCGCAAGGAAGGGAAGTGCTTCTTCTGGGCCGGGCGCTATTCGGAGAACCTCAACGAACGGGTCACGCTGGTCACCGACCTGAACGTGTTCGCCGAGTTCAAACCGCGCCTTCCCGAAAGCTACCGCAACTCGAAATTCGTTTTTCTCGCCAACATCGCACCCGATCTCCAGCGCGACGTCCTTCATCAGGTCAAGGGTACGCCGAAACTCGTCGCCATGGACACCATGAACTACTGGATCGAGCGCACCAACGACGAGCTTCGCGAAACGCTGAAACACGTCGACATCCTGATGATCAACGATTCCGAAACACGCCAGCTTTCTAACGAACACAATCTGCTGCGTGCCGCGAAACATATCTTCAAGATGGGCCCGTCCACGCTTGTCGTGAAGCGCGGCGAATATGGCGCGATGCTCGTCGACAAACATGGCGTCTTCTGCGTCCCTGCGTTCCCGCTGGAAGAACCGCACGATCCGACCGGCGCGGGCGACAGCTTTGCCGGCGGCTTTATGGGCTATATTGCCGGCGCCGGCAGCACCAACGACGCCGCGCTTCGCCGCGCGATGGTCTACGGCTCCGTCCTCGGCAGCTTTGCCGTCGAGCGCTTCGGCCTGGAGCGCTTGCTGAAGCTCAAAAAGCCCGAGATACACGCCAGGGCACGCCACTTTTCGAAATTGACCCAATTCAAACTGTAAGCGGTAGAATTTTGTTGAATCCGGGGTTCTTCGAACTGTGGCGATTACCTATCACCAAATCCTGCTGCGGCTGCTGTGCGCTTCCGGCCTGGGCGCAGCCATTGGTGTCGAACGCGAAATCCATCGCCGCCCTGCCGGCGTGCGCACCAGCATGTTTGTGTGCATGTCCACGGCCCTCTTCACGATTCTGTCCATAGAGATCAGCCGCATCTACGGGGATTCGAGCCCGACGCGCATCGCGTCCAACATCGTTCAGGGCATCGGCTTCCTCGGCGCCGGAGCGATTTTGAAGGACAGCGCGGGCCTGGTCGGCATGACCACGGCGGCCACCATCTTTGCCGAAGCCGCCATCGGGATGGCCTCGGGTGGCGGCCTCTATGCCGTCGCGGCTTCAGCCACCGCGATCGTCCTGTTCGGCCTTTTTGTCATGGCTTGGTGCGTCGACCGATTCAGCCTGAGAGCCCGGGCGATGGTTTTCCGCTTCACGAGCAGCCATGCGGAAAGTGTTGCCACCGAAATTCAGCGCCTGCTTGCCACCCTGAAAATTCCCGCGCAGCAATTCCGCGTCTCCATGACCGGCGGCAATTCGATCGTGGAGTTCGAAGCTATTGTCAGTCACAAGCAGCAGGAGCAAATCGTCGGGCAGCTCAACCGGCAGGGCATAGTCACCGAAGTCCTTCCGCTGCAGGGCCATCACGAATGAAGCGCTACATCCCCAAATTGCAAAAGCCCAAGGCGCTTCGCAAAGGTTCTCGCTTGGGAATTGTTTCCCCGTCGTCTCCGGGGGAAGCGGCTGCGATATCCGCGGGCGTGGCCGAACTTCGCCGTTTGGGGTTTCAGGTGGAAGAGCCGGCCTCAATGGAACCGCAAGGCTATTTCGCCGGCAGCCACGACGCGCGCCTCCAGCAATTCTGCAAGACAGTCCACGACAAGCACATTGATGGCGTGATTGCCTCCCGAGGCGGTTACGGAGCCAACTACCTAATTGATTCTCGACTTGCCACGCGCTTGCAGGACCCCAAGTGCATGGTCGGCTTCAGCGACTTCAACATCATTCAACTGCTTATGGCGGAAGCTCGCGGCTGGGCAGGCTTCTACGGGCCGATGGTCGGTACCGGATTCAGTCACGGCGCAGACCGTCCGTCGGGCTACGATCTCGTATCTTTCCTGCAAGCGGTCAGCGAAACGAAATCCAAATGGAAAATTCCTCTTTGCGGCCAGGCCCTTGTTTCGGGCAGCGCTTCCGGCCGCATCGTCGGTGGCTGTTTGACCATGCTGCAAACCACGCTCGGCACTGGTTTCGAGCCCAATACCAGTGGCGCGATACTGGTGCTGGAAGATCGCGGCATGAAGCCTTACCAGGTTGACCGCGCGCTCCGCCACCTGTATCAAGCGGGAATTTTCGAAAAAGTTGAGGGGATACTGCTCGGCGACTTCCCGGATTGCGATCCTCCCTCCACTGATAGCCCGATCGTTCCCGAAATCTGCGCGGAAATCCTCGGCCCGCTCGATGTGCCGATCGTGTACGGCGCTCCCATCGGCCACACCAAGCGCGCAATGCTGACGATTCCGCTTGGAGTTCGCGCGAAACTTGTTGCCAAAGGAGAGGGCACGCTCGAAATTCTCGAACCGGCGGTGGTCGAGTAAACTTGGAGTGGCCGACCTTCAGGTCGGTCAGCACAAGTACAAGTTGAGGATAAATCGAATTCAAACTGGGGATTCATTCTTGTCTAAGGAAAAGCACATTCACATGATCGGTGTCGGCGGCTCCGCGATGTCCCCGCTAGCAGGAATGCTCCGCGAACGCGGGTATCGCGTCACCGGTTCGGATGCCGGCGTGTACCCGCCCGCGTCCACGTTTCTCGAATCGCTCGGCATTGAGTACGCCACTTCCTTCGATCCCAAGCATCTCACTCCCGCCCCGGATCTCATCATCGTTGGCAACGCCATTTCGCGCGGCAACGTTGAAGTCGAGGAGATGCTGGACCGCAAACTGGCGTATCGTTCGCTCCCCGAAATTATTGAAGAAGAATTTCTCCCCGGTAAGCATTCGATCGTCGTCAGCGGCACTCATGGCAAGACTACGACCACCGCAATGCTCGCGTGGCTCTTCCACATCGCCAAGAAGCGGCCCAATTTCCTCGTCGGCGGCATCGCCGAAAATTTCGGACAGGCTTACGGCCTCGGCGGGGGCGAAGAATTCATTCTGGAAGGCGACGAATACGATTCGGCCTACTGGGACAAAGCCGCGAAATTTTTCCACTACCATCCCGACGACCTGATCATCACGTCGCTCGAATTCGATCACGCCGACATTTACGCCGACTTCGATGTATATCAGTTGGCTTTCAGGCGGCTGGTAAATCTAGTTCCGCGCCGTGGCCGGGTGATTGTCTGGGGCGATCCCGAGGCGGGCGAAGCGCTGGGTAATGCCACGGCAAAAGCGTTCTGTCCGGTCATTCGCTACGGCTTCCATCCAAGCAACGAGTGGGTCGCTGCCAACGTCCAATCTGATGGCGACACGATGACCTTCGAAGTCTCTTATAAGGGCGAACGTTATGCTGACATTCGCCTCGCCGCGACGGGGCGCCACAACGTATTGAATTCGCTGGCCGCGTTGATCGTCGCGCAGGGCCGTGGCATTCGCCGCGAGTCCATCCAGGAAGCCCTCTCCACTTTTCGCAGCGTAAAGCGCCGCATGGACGTGAAGGGCGAAGTGGACGGCGTGCTCGTCGTGGACGATTTCGCGCACCATCCCACCGCCGTGAAAGCCACGATCGAGGCGGCGCGCCTACGTTGGCCCGGCAAGCGCCTTTGGGCTGTGCTCGAGCCGCGCTCCAATTCCATGCGCCGCAAAGTTTTCCAGGATGCCTTGCCGCAAGCGCTCGCGCTCGGCGACAAAATTCTTCTAGGCAGCGTCCATCGCCCAGGACAGCTTGCCGATGATCAGCGCCTCGATCCCGAATCCGTTGCCGCCGCGGTCCGCCAGCTCGGCAAAGACGCGCGCGTGCTTTCCGGCGCCGACGCCATTGCCGATCTTCTCGCCGCCGAGGCAAAAGCCGGCGATTTGCTCCTTATCATGTCCAACGGCAGCTTCGACGGCCTTTGCGAAAAGCTTCTGAAGAAACTATCGGCGCGCAACGCTACCAGCGGAGCGAACGCGCGGTGACCACGAATCGTGTCGCATTGCGCCTCGCCGCTTTTGCTCTGCTGCTGGCTTTCTTTGCGCCCGCCCGTCCGGCCGAAGCGCAAATCCACTACACCGTCTCTCTTGCCCATCCGGAGCAGCACCTCTTCCACGTCACTGTCGAAATCCCCAACGTGGATGACCACGTCGACGTCCAGATGGCCGCCTGGGACGCTCTCTACGAGATTCGCGATTTCAGCAGCCACGTGCAGCGGGTCAGCGCCTCCGTCAACGGCCAGAGCGCTCCCATCGAAAAACTCGACAAACTTACCTGGCGCGTCCGGGGCGCTGGCGCCGTCAAGATTGCCTATGACACGTTCTGGGACGATCCCGGTCCTTTCAGCTCCCAGCTCAACTCTGAACATGCCTTCATCAATCCCGCGATGATTCTTCTCTATGTCCCCGATCGTCGCGCCGAAAAAAGCATTCTTTCCTTTCATGAGGTTCCCGCAGAATGGAATGTCGCTTCCGCCTCACCTATTCTCGACGAATCGATGGGCGGCGCCCGGTTGTTCACGCTTGAGGCTTCTACGTTTGACGCTCTTGCCGACTCTCCCATCGAACTCTCGCACTTCGAAGAATTCACGATTCGCGACCTGAATCCGCCCGTTCACGTCGTCATCCACGGCGACGATTACAAACGCCACGATGTTGAATCGGCACTGCGGAAAATCTGCGCGTACGAAATCAAGCTCATGGACGGCGCGCCGTATCCCGAGTACACGTTTATTTTTCACATTGGCAAGGGCGCCAACGGCAGCGGCGGCGGCATGGAGCACGCCAACTCCACGGCGATCAACATTCCCTCCGGCGCGATGCTGCCGAACGTTTCCGCGCACGAGTTTTTTCATCTTTGGAACGTGAAACGTATTCGCCCGGCCTCACTGGAACCTGTCGATCGCACGCGCGAGATGTACACGCGCTCGCTGTGGTTCGCCGAAGGCGTAACAAATACGTTCAGCTCCTACGCGCTCGTCCGCACCGGCCTTTGGAGCAAACAGGAATTCTTGCAGGACCTCAGCCAGCAGATCACCGAACTCGAATCGCGCCCCGCCGAACAGTGGCAAAGCGCCGAGCAGTCCAGCCTCGACGCCTGGCTGGAAAAATACGCGCTCTACAACCAGCCGCAACGTAGCGTCTCTTATTACACGAAGGGTCAGGTTCTGGGCTTCCTTCTCGACATCGTCCTGCGCGATCGCACCGAAAACCAGCGCAGCCTTGACGATCTACTGCGCGAAATGAATACCGATTTTGCCCGGGAAGGGAAGTTCTATCGCGATTCCCTGGACATTCGCCTCGAATCCGAGAAGCTTACGGGCGGCTCGTTGGCGGACTTCTTCGACAACTATGTGGGCGGCGCGAATCCTCTACCATATCGGAATCTCCTTGCACGCGCCGGACTGGAACTCCGCACTTTGGAAAGCGTGCGGGCAACGCTCGGCTTTCTGCCGCAACGCGAACCCGGGGCGCCCTGGAGCGTGGCCGCCGTGGACGCTGGAGGTCCCGCGGCCAAAAGCGGCTTGCAGGTTGGCGACGAAATCCTGCGCTGGAATAACGCGGACGTTCCGCGGCGCCCCGAGCGCTGGGCCACACAGCAGAAACCTGGGGACGTCCTGCGTCTCCGCGTCCGGCGAGCGGAAAAGGAGGAGTCCGTCGAAATCCATCTCGGCGAAGTTCGCGAGAAAGTCTTCCAGGTTGCCGAAGTGTTCAATGCAGACGATCGCGCGCGCCGCCTCCGCGACGGCCTCCTCCATGGCACCACTGAGCCCATCACCGCGCGTAGCCATTAAAGGATGAGGTAGCGCCGGCTTCCAGCCGGCAGGCACACGCAGGGAAGAACTCCGGCCGACTGGAAGCCGGCGCTACCTGACATTTACCTGCATCGGCACTTGACCCATCACCCTTGATTCGAGAAAGTTTACTTAGCCCATGCTCCGTGCCGCTTTCATATGCATTTTCCTCCCGCTATACATCCTCCTCCTTGGCCCGCCGCTGCTCATCTACACTGTGCTCACGAAAAATCCGAATCCCCTCTATTGGACGGCTCTAAAAGGTGTGCTGTTCTTCGTCCGCGCCGCCGGCGTACGCATCAAGGTGAAGGGCGCCGAACGCATTCCTGCCGGCACGGTGATCTTTGCCGCCAATCACACCAGCGCGGCCGACCCGCCCGCGGTCGTCGGCGCCATCCCGCGCCGCATCGCCATCCTGCTGAAACGCTCGCTCTTCGGTTATCCGATCGTCGGCCAGGCATTCCACCTGGCGCAGTTCATTCCCGTGGACCGCTCCGACCGGGACTCTGCCATCACCAGCCTCGAGAAGGCGACCGAGGCGATCAAAAGCGGACAAAGTTTTTTGATTTATCCCGAGGGCACGCGCAGCCCCGACGGCCGCCTGCAGGAATTCAAGAAGGGAACAGCGGTGATGGCCATCAAAGCCGGCGTGCCGTTGGTGCCGATCGCCTGCTCCAACGCGCACCGCATCATGAAGAAACGTGATCTGAAAATCTACCCAGGCGAAATCCTCGTCGAATTTCTCGCGCCCATTGATTCCACCCAATACTCTCTCGATCAGCGCGAAGATCTCAATCAACGACTGCACGACGAACTCGCCGCAGGTCTTCCGCCCGACCAGCGTCCCCTCGGTTTCCCCGGCGCCGCCTAATTTGGAGTGCGGTGGCTCTGCCACCGCTTTTGCGGATACAGCTCTCAGCAGCCAATCCCTTGAGCGGCGCAAGAACGGGCCGGCCCGGCACCTACAGACTGGTTTAGCTCTGTGTACTTTTTCACTTCGAGGAATCGCGTTGCCCTAGCTTTTCTTCCAACTCCCCCACTCGCTTCTGCAACTCCGGCAGCCTTCGCAGCGCTGCCATCATCCGCAACCACTCCCGGTTCTCCACCGCCGGATACCCCGAATAGAGCGCCCGCTCCGGGACATCGTTCGGTACGCCGCTCTGCGCCGTAATCACCGTGCCATCGCCGATGGTGAGATGTCCCGCTGTCCCCACTTGCCCGGCCAGGATGCAGTTCTCTCCAATCCGAGTCGAGCCGGCGAGGCCCACCTGCCCGCACAACATCGAATTCCCGCCCACCTTGGAGGCGTGCCCCACCAGCACCAGGTCATCAATCTTCGTGCCGCGGCCGATCCGCGTTTCGCCGACGGTAGCGCGGTCCACGCACGCGTTCGCCTGCACCTCCACGTCGTCTTCCAGCACCGCCGGCCCTGATTGCGTCATCTTGTACCAGGTTCCGTCGGCGTTCTTCGCGTAGCCCAATCCATCTCCGCCGATGATCACGCCGTTCTGCAGGATCACGCGGTCTCCAATTCGGCAAAACTCCCGCACCACCGCATGGGCGTGCGCGAAGAAATTCGCCCCGATCCGCGCACCGCGATAAATCGCCACAAAGCTATGCAGCACCGCGTTCTCGCCGATCACGGTATCCTCATCCACAAAACAATAGGGCCCGACGTGGGCTCCCGCTCCAATTCTCGCGGTCCTCGCAATCACCGCCGTCGCATGAATTCCCGGCGCATACTTCGGCGCTTCATAGAACAACTCAATCGCCTTCGCGAAACTCAGATAAGGATTATTGGTCCGCAACCTTGCCAGCGGCGGAGCGTCCGGCCCGCGCACGATGTCCACGCCGACTTCCACAAAGACCGCCGAGGCCCTTGTCGTGCCCAGATTTGGCGCATATCGCCGGTTCGCCAGGAACGTCACTTCGCCCGGCCCCGCCTGTTCGATTCCCGCCACGCCGTGAATCTCCGCGTTCGGCTCGCCTTCCAGCCGGCACTCCAACTTTTGCGCCAATTCCTGCAGCTTCATACCCACGCTCCTTCGCCGGTTCGCGAACAAACTGTGAGTCTCGCACATCCTGCGACAGGAAGTACATGACCAGCGAAAATGGAGAAGTTGCCGCTGCGCAACTGTGCAAAGTTATACAGACGAACCGTTGCGAATTGAACTAGCTTGGTCCAACTGAACGTGAAGGCCACACTTGAGGAGGATGAAGATGAATTGGGATCTTATCGAGGGCAAATGGAAGCAATCGATGGGCAAAGTACGAGTGAAATGGGGAAAACTTACGGATGACGACGTAACCGCGGTCAACGGCAAGAAAGAGCAGCTAGTGGGAAAGATTCAGGAACGTTACGGACTTGCCAGGGACGCCGCTGAGAAGCAGGTCGATGAGTTTATCCAGTCCTTTACCCCGGACGACGCGGCAAAAGCAGCCAAGACCTCCTGAACGGGCCCGCTCGTTTCCAAACCCGGCATGAAACGGAGAAATACGGGAAGGCCGCCGGCAAGCTGTTGGGGCGGGCCATAGCGAAAGCCATGCGCTCGGCGACCGGGTTGTTGTAGCAACATGAATTTGTCACCCTAACGGCAACATGAATCTGTCACCCCCCTGGTAGTGCGGAGTGTTGCAGTCGCGTATCGCCGTAGTAGAGAGCGACGCGGCCATCGAGGGCCTGGTAGATCTGTACTTTGGCGC
>DATHMM010000094.1:0-16365 GCA_035487095.1 Candidatus Sulfotelmatobacter sp. | reverse complement strand
TTCGCTGCTGTAAAATGCAAATCCCGCGCACCACCACAAGGCGCGCACAAATCCTCACAAGGTAATCCTTGAATATAAGGTCACCCCGCAACCCCCGTCAATTCAACCGTAGCGGACACCTTCAGGTGGCCCAGCCGTTGTGGCGGCCGCCTTCCGAGGCGGGCGCCTTTTTCCAAATCATGCGCGATCATCAGATCCGCCATCCCAAAAACAAAAAAAGGCCACCCAAAAGGTGGCCTTCTCCGAAAAAACTCTTCAATTCAAACTTATCTCTTCGACGCCAGTTCGTCCTTAATCAGCGCCTCAATCACCGGCTTCAATATCTCCTGCGTAACCCGCTGCAGCACGTCCGGATTCATCTTCGCCACCACCCGCGCCACCAGCGCGTCCATATCCGGCTGATGAACCGCCGCTGCCACTGGCGCCGCTGTCGGCTCTCCTTCGCGGATCACGTCTTCCACTGTTTGCGTAACATGAGCCGGTTCTTCCACCGCAGGCGGCTCCGCGTGCGAAACATAATCCGGTTCCTGATACGCCGGCACTTCCTGCGTCGCATTCAATTCCTCTGGAGTGCTCGCCGCGTATGCCGATTCAGTGGTGGTTTCCGTCTCCTGCGTCGAGAAATCCAACGCGGGCAGTTCGTACGACGGAGCCGCACCCTTTGTCTCAAGGCTTTCTAGTGCGGGTTCAACGTGGGCCTCGACCGCCTCGGCCGGCTGCTCCCCGCTGAATTCCGAAGCCCCGTGGAACGAAGTCTGCTCCACAAACTCGCTCACGCCCTCGATCACGGGCTCCGGCGTCACCACCGGCTCATCCTTCAGGAACTGCTCCGCTTCCGTAACGCTCGGCGGCATCGAAGGAGCCGGAGTGTCCCAGGTCGCCGCAAGCAGCGACGCTTTCTTCGCTTCCAGTTCCCAGGGAGTATCCGTCACGCTCGCCCAGTTCGCCGGTCCGGCAGCCTCCACACTTTGAGGCGCGGGCTGCACAACCGCTGGGCTTGCGTTCATCAAAGTCGGAGCAACCACCGGCTCTTCCGTCGTGGTCGCAATCTTTTCTTGCACGGTCGTCGCCAGCGCAGCCGCCCACGCATCGCCCGCAAACGGGGCAGGGGATCCAACCGGCTTATTCTCCAGCGTCGAAGCTCCCATTCGCGGCGCTTCCGCCAGTTCTTCTACAGGAGCGGCTCCTACAGGCGACCACTTGTGACTCGAGGTGCCATTTGCGGGGGAGCTACCGTGAAACGCTTCTTCCCGCCAATCCTTTGCCGTTCCATTCTTTGAGGGCGCGGCATTCTCTTCCACCGCTTCGTCCAGCCCGTCCGGCCGCCAGCCTCCGCGCGCCGAACCTTCCTCATCTTCCTCTTCTTCCACTTCATCCGATTCGCTTCGTGTGCCCCAATGTCTTGCCGCTTCCAATGCTTCGCTCGGCTTGGCTGTGAAGGTGACGTCCTCTTCCGCTTCCGGCGTCTCCAGCAGGCTCCCAAACGCCAGCGGCTGGTTCTCCGCCGCAAATTTTACGGAAGCGGGTCCCGGTGTCGAATACGTTCCGGTGACTGGTTCCATTTCAATTTCGGGCAGTTCTGTAACCGCGGCCACTTTGGCTGCCGCCACTGGAATCGGAGCTTCTTTTGCGACGCGCGCCGCAGCCACCGGCGCTTTTTCCGCAACCGGTTCGTTCCCCAGTGGAACACCTGCCCGCGCCAAAGCGGACTTCACCATCGAAATCAGCGGATCGGGCGGTACAAACGGCTTCTTCAATACTCCGTCCGCGCCCACTCGCTGCGCTTCTTGCTCATCCAGGGGATCGAAAGCACCCACCAGCAGGATCACAGGAATATGAGCAAGGGCCCGATCTTCCTTCACGTACTTGCAAACCTCATACCCGTTCCGCACGGGCATGAACACGTCCGCCAAAACCAGGTCAGGTTTAATATCGGAGATCTTCCGGACCGCGGCTTCACCGTTGCCCACAGCAACGACGTCGATGCCCTGATCCTTCAGGGCCAGACCGACCATCTTTTGAATGTTGCTGTTGTCGTCCGCAACCAGAATCTTAGCCACTGCAAGTCCTCCAGACATCCACTTCTACTGGGAGACAGTGATACAAAATGTATTGGAGCACCGAGCGGCGAAGCCGTCAATCAGGAGAAACGCGAGTGTGTCGGAAGCGGCTACGCTCTGTGCTAAAGGAACAACCTGTCCTAACGGGCAAGTCCAAATGCCCTGTAGCGGACACCTTCAGGTGGCCGCGCTTAGTGTAGGGGCGGCTTTACGCCGCCTTCCTTCTTATCGTTCGCCTCTGAAACGCCGCCTTCTCAAACCGATTGCTCAACTTCCGCCATCCAGGCACGCCCTACCAGGGAATCAGCTTCTTCAATCCCTTTTTCTTGCTGCTCGATTCCTTCTGGTTGCTGTTTGCGTCGGTCGGCGTTGTGCCCGTTTTCGATGCATCCGCAGACGCGCTATCCGCTGGCGCCGCGTCCGGCTTGGCTGCATCGCTATTTGTCGAAGTCGCCGCCGCATCCGTCGCGCTCGCCGCCGTTCCGTCCGCGTTCGTCGTGGCGGTCCCGCTTGTACTATCGCCAGTTCCCGAGGTCGTATCTTCCGTGCCTGCGGGCTTTTCCGGCGCCGGATCGCCAGGCTTCACCGTCTCAATAACGGCCGGCGAACTGGAAGAACCAGACGAACCCGATGCACCGGAGGAAGCCCCTCCGCCGCCTGAAGAAACCAGCGACGTACGGCCGCCCCCGCTCAGAGTGTCTGTCCCGCCATTGTCCGTTTCCGGCTCCATCTGCGGCGTTCCGTGAAACGCGGCGCTATGCACGTCCGGCGAACTGTGCAGGACGTCTTTCGCCCGATGAATCGGTGTTTCCTTCGGCCTCGGCGTGTTCTGCTCCGCCGTCATCCAGGCCACCGCCTTCGGATCCGGCTGGGGAATCGGCACGCCGAACGACTTCAGTTTGTCTTTTGCCAGCGGAGCCTTCTGGGAGAGGGGATAGTTTTTTACCAGCAGAGAGTAGTAGCCGCCCGCGATGTCTTTCCGCTCGCTCTTTTCAAATACATCGCCCAGCATCCACAGCGCCTGGTCCGACTTGCTGTACAACGGGTAGCGATTCACAAGTGGAGCCAGCCGCCCCGCCGCTGCCCGCCGGTCGCCCTTTACGTAGTAATAGTAGGCGATGCGGAATTGGCTTTCCGCCAGTATCTCCTGCACTTCGCGCAGCCGCTGCTCCGCTTGTGGCTCCAGTGGGTCTTTAGGGTACTTCTGAATGAACGTTTGGAACTCTTCCTCGGCCATCTTTGTGTGGGTGTTGTCGCGATCGGCCTTGGGCATTTCATTGTAATTGGCCATCGCCACCTGCATCTGCGCGTAAGCCGCTTCGGGCAGGAAAGGGAAGAACACGATGAAGTCCTTATAGCCCGCCACCGCCTGCGTGGTGTTTGCGGTCCCGCCTTCCTTGAAATAGGAATCCGCAATCGCCAGCTTGGCCTTCGCCAGGTACTCGCTGTCCGGGTAGGTGTTGATCAGCGTCTGCAAGCCCAAACGGCCCACCTCGTGGCGCCCGTGCTTGATGTCGTTGATGGCCTTGTCGTAGAGCTGTTTGTCCGGTTCCGCCGTATTCGTCGAATCCGTCGACTTATTGGTCGGTTTCTTTTTGTGCAAAAGTTGGGCATCGCTTTGGCTGGCGGACACCAGCACAAGCGCACTCATGAGAAGAAGCGGTAATGGCCGCAATCCTCACCTCACATTTGGCATTCTGGCTCCGCGCCCCGGCTCCCTGATGCGTCGCTGCTACCCTCGCCGGCGGCTCGGACCCACCTAGTATAGCCTGAACGAAAGGACAGGCAACGCCCGAACTTAGCCCTTCGGACCAGTACACCAGTTTCTGCCTCTGTGATGCGCCCACCGGCTTCCGCGGTTATCCAAATCTCTCCGTAGCGGCCTCCACCCGGTCGGGGCCCGTGTTGCCCCCGTAGCGGCCACCTTTAAGTGGCCCCGCTTGCCTTTGTTGCCGCCGCCTTCCGAGGCGCGTTGTTTGCGCCCCGGATGGTTCTGCGCGGCGGGCGTATTTTCTTTCTTTTGCTGGCCCCGCCTTCCGATGCGGGCCGCTCTTACTTTTCAACGTTTTGTAATACCCATCTTTCCAAACCATAACTACAATGAGAACAACCCGCTGATCCCAGGAGGGACGCGGCCTCAGTCATGGACAAAAAGAAATTTCTCTTCGTCTCTCTCTCCAGCTTGATTGGCGACATCGCCTGGCAGGTGGTCAAGGAAGGCCACGAAGTCCGCTATTACGTCGAAAACGAAAAGGAACGCGACATCGCCGACGGCTTTGTCCCCAAATCCAGCGACTACGACAAAGACTGCAAGTGGGCCGACATCGTCGTCTTCGACGACACCCTCGGCCAGGGCGCCAAAGCCCAGGCTCTCCGCGCCGCCGGCAAGCCCGTCATCGGCGGCTCTCCCTATACCGACAATCTCGAAGACGATCGCTCTTTCGGCCAGGAAGAACTCAAGAAGGCCGGCGTCACCATCATCCCCTATCAGGACTTCGACTCCTTCGATCCCGCCATCGAGTTCGTGAAAAAAAATCCCGACCGCTACGTCATCAAGCCCAGCGGCGAGGCCCAAAACGTCAAACGCCGCCTCTTCGTCGGCGAAGAAGAAAACGGTGAAGACGTTATCGGCATGCTCGAGGCGTATAAAAGGGCTTTTTCCGAGGAAATCAAGATCTTCCAGCTCCAGCGCCGAGTTAACGGCGTCGAGGTCGCCGTCGGCGGCTTTTTCAATGGCAAGAAATTCATCAATCCCATCAACATCAATTTCGAGCACAAGAAATTATTCCCCGGTGAAGTCGGTCCGCCCACCGGCGAAATGGGCACCACTATGTTCTGGAGCGAGCCCAACGCCCTCTTCAATCGCACTCTGCTGAAAATGGAACCCAAGCTCGCCGAGGAAGGCTACGTCGGCTACATCGACGTCAACTGCATCGTCAACAACAACGGCATCTACCCGCTCGAATTCACTTCGCGCTTCGGCTATCCCACCATCAGCATCCAGCAGGAAGGCATTCTGACTCCCATCAGCGATTTCTTCTGGGAGCTCGCCAACGGTCTTGATCCCAAATGGCGCACCCGAAGCGGCTTCCAGGTCGGCGTCCGCATCGTCGTTCCGCCTTTCCCCTTCGACGACGAGGCCACCTTCGAATCCTTCTCCAAAAACGCCGCCATCGTTTTCAAGCGGCCCACCACCGAAGGCATCCACATCGAAGACGTAAAAATCGTCAACCAGCAGTGGCTCGTCGCCGGCACCTCCGGAGTTGTGCTGATTGTTTGCGGCCTCGGCCAAACCATGAAGCAAGCCCAGGCCCAGGCCTACACCCGCATCAAAAACATCCTCATTCCCAACATGTACTACCGCACCGACATCGGCGACCGCTGGGTCGAAGACTCCGACAAACTCCACAACTGGGGTTATTTGCGCTAACGCCATTCTAAATCTTCCCCTCTGTGTCCTCTGTGCTCTTCCTCTGAGCGCTCTGTGTTAAATCCCCTTCCCGCCTCGTTCAAAATTCCTTTACTTACCAACCCTCTCCCCGGTTATCATCAATTACGCGCAGAATCTATCTAGGAGTTTCCATGCAACGCCTTCTCGCATCCGCCTTATTGCTCGCTTCTGTGTCCGCTGTCGTTCCACTCTCTGCCGGTCCCCAGAAAAAAGACGAAGTTGCCAAACTATCGCTGAAAGTCGGCGACGCCGCGCCGGATTTCACGCTGCTCAGCGACGAATGGAAAACCGTCAAGCTTAGTGATTTTCACGGTAAGAAAAATGTCTTCCTGGCCGTCTACGTCCTCGCGTTCACCGGTGGTTGAACCAAGCAACTCCAGGCGGTCCAGTCTGGAATCGATTCCGGCAAGATTGATGCAAGCGATACTGTAGTTTTTGGAGTGAGCATGGACAGTCCCGCGGCAAACGCCGCTTTCGCCAAGCAGATCGGCGTCAAGTTTCCCCTCCTCAGCGACATGAACAAGAAAATGCTCACCACCTACGGCATCCTGAAAACCTACGAGCGGAAGGACGACTCCTACCAGTGGGCCTTGCGAGCCAACATCGTCATCGACAAAGACGGCATCATCCGCCATATCGAAGGCGGCGATAGCGCCGTGGACCCAAACACCGCCGTTTCCGTGTGCACCGACCTGCACAGGAAGCAGCCCGCGCCGTAGCGGACAATTCCGTCTGCCGCTTTCAAAAATAGTTGAAGCGCTTACTTTGAAAAATAGCCGGTCTTGGCGCGTATCCGCACGCCATCTTGTTTCGGCTTGACCACAATCTTCCGAAAAGTGTCGTCCTTTGCCCTATTCGTGGGGTAATACGCCACTTCATACGACGTCCGCAGCTCTTCCGCGATCTGGCGGAAGTACGTGTGGGGATCCGTCTCCTCCGCGTCAATATGCATTCCGCCGGTTTCCTTTGCCACCCGGTCCATCACGGTGATGCCATATTTATTCCGCGCCGTCAGATTCCCGTGCTTTTTCTCCGTATAGCGAATCGCATACACCGGCACATTTTCCGCCTGCGCCGTCTCGATCGCGGTCATCATATTGTGCGAACTCGAATTATCTTCGCCGTCGCTGAACATCAGGATCGCTTTCCGCCCTCCGCTCGCCGCCAGCTTTTCCGTCACGCTGTAATAAATCGAGTCGTAAAACGCGGTTCCCAGGTCGCGCTCTTCCGCCGGACCGATCTCCGCGAAATGTTTTTTCCCCTTATCGAACTCCTTGTAATTTTCCAGAACCTGGTCCGCCGAATTCGCGTAATCGCTCACCAGCCGCAAATGATTGCCGAAACAAACCAGCAGCACGCGGTCCTGCGGCCGCAGAATCTCCTTCAAAAACACTTCCAGGTCTTTTTTGTGTTTCTTTCCAAACTCATCCTGGCTCCCGCTCACGTCCACAATCAGCGCCAGCGTCAGCGGCAGGTCTGTGCTGCGCGCAAAAAACTCGATCTTCTGCGGCACCGCGTCCTCCAGCAGCTCCACATCCTCGCGCTTCAGGCTTTCCACCAACCGCCCCTGCCCATCCCGCGCCGTAAACGCCACATTCACCAGATGCACGTCCACCTTGATCGGAGCCTGCCCCGTCGCCACCCCGCACACGCAGGCAACACACACCAACAAGCCCCACGGCAGCATGTTTTGCATACACCCCTCGCGCAGCAATCTGTAAAAGGAGACGCGCCAGCCCCCGGAAATGTTCCCTCAGTCACTTAAATTGTCTTGGGATCCTGCGGTTTGCGACTCTCTCCTGCGATAAACTCCAGGCTGAGAGCTAACAGCCATAAACTAACAACTAACAACTAACAACCAGGAACTAAAAACCTTCCCTCAATTCGCCACGGTCAATTCCACTTCGGAGCTCGTCCCGATCCGCGTTCCTGCCAGCGGCGCCTGGTCGATAATCGTCGTGCGCGGCCATTGCGGCGCCGACAAATAGTTCAGCTTGCGGTGAAGTTTCGCCAGGTCCAGCCGCTTCTCCGCTTCCGTCTCACTCAACCCGATCAGGTACGGCATCACGTAGCTTTCTTCCCGCGGCATCCCCGCCACCAGCACGTCCACGCGTGGCGTCGCCGCGTTTCTTCCTTGTTTCGGATTTTGCAGCAGCACCGTGTCTGGTGCGTCTTTCCCCATGGACAGGGTCGAAACCTCTCCCACCTGCAATCCTTCGCGCAGCAACTCAATTCGTGAAGCGCGCAGGGTGTGGCCCTCCAGCGAAGGAATCTCCAGTTGCTTCTGCCCCAGGCTCAGCACCACGTGCGCCTGCTGGGACACCTTCATCAGCATCCCCGGCGGCGGCGTCTGCCGCACCACCTGGTTGATCGGCAAATCGCTGTACAACCGGTCGGCCACTCGGAGCACCAATCCCTTCGACCGCAGCGACTGGCTCGCCTCCGCCACGTTCTTTCCCACCAGGTTGGGCATGGAAACTTCGCGGCCGTGAATGGCCACGCGCATCGCCGTAATCGCGCTCAAAAACGCCGCCGACGCCAGAATAAACACCAGAAACACCATCCGGCTCAGCCATTCCAACCGTTCCCGGATCGTCATCGTCTACCTTTTGAGTGCGGGAGCGAAGCTCCCGCTTTTGCGACGTAAAATCCTTTCACCCAAATCAAACGGCGCCGCAAAACTTCCCCTCTCGAATCCAGTCACCAGTCACCAATCACCAGTCACTTCCTCAACTCCGGCGCCGGATACTCCGGCAGCTTCTCCTTGCTCGTATCCGCCCTCTTCACTTCCAATTCGTCAAACAGCAGCGAAGGCGCAATGATTGTCTGCGGCACGCCGCCCACGCGATTGCTCACCAGCGGATCGTTCCCCAGCGCGATCAGATCGTTTCGCAGCGCCCGCACATCCAGTTCGTTGAACACCGCCCCGCGCACCAGCTCTTCATGCCCGTCCGATGCATACACGCGATAGAGCAGCCGCGGTGCATTCCCCGGCCCCAGCGTATCCACGCGGTATCCAAACTGTTTGTTCTGTTCGCCGGCCATCGACGTCAATTTTTTCTTCAGCTCGGGCGCCGTCTCCGGCTCCGAGCTCTTGAAGATCAGCGTTCCGATCGTGGGGAATGCCGCCGTTCCCGGCGAAGCCCGGCCGTGTCCGTTTGAGGAAGGGAAGTCTCGGATCGGCTGCCGCCCCACCAGATAATTTTGCAGCGTTCCGTCGTCCACCACGGTCACCGCCTGCGCCGGCACGCCTTCGCTGTCCACGTCATAGCTTCCCAGCAGTTTTTTCCCGTCGAACTCCTTCATCGTCGGATCGTCCACCACGCTCAAGAATTTCGGCAAGATTCGCGTCTTGTAGCTCGTCGCAAACGCTCCCACCGTCCGGTTCGGGCGCCCCAGTTGCGGCTTCCTGCCCAGGATGTTTCCGCCCACCAGTCCCGCCATGATGTCGTCCGCCGCATCCGGAGCGAAGAGCACCGGCCCGCGGTAAGACTCCTCCACGATCGGCGCGTCCCGCAGCGCCTTCAGCGTGTCCAGCGCCTGCGACGCTTCCTTCAACAACTGTTCGCGCTTCGGCAAATCCTCCGGCTGCGCTTCCGACCAATACGGATTCCGCTGCAATCGCATCCCATCCGCCGCTTGCGTTGCCGCATTCAGCGTCACCGTCGAATTCACGCGGCCATTGCGGACAATCGTGCCCTCCGAATTCACGAAATATTGATTCACCGCGCTGAATCGCGCCGACGCCGACACCGACTGCACCTCCGGATATTTCCGGAACAGGTTGGTCATCGCCTGCAGCGTCTCTCGCCACCCGTTTTCTTGGACCTTCAGTGTCGCCACAGGCTCCACTTTCGAAACCACCGGCGCTTTCGCAAAATCGTCAATCGGATTCGGGTCCGTGCTGAACTGTTTCAGCGCCGAAAGTTTCTCCGCGTACGCGTCCGCCGCCGACTTGTAGGCTTCGTCCGTCAGCAGCCAGATCTGCCGCCGCAGCGCAATCGGATCGTCGTCAAGCGGCAGTATCGTCGCGCCGCCCATCCCCTGCTGGTAAAAACTGTCCTGCTTGTACTCGCCGATCCGCACTACGACGCGCAAAACGCGCAGGCGTTGCCGCTGCGATGTCAGCACCGCGCCAAACGCCGCTTCCGTATCGTAGTTGTCCACATCTTCCACGCGGTATTCGATGTAATAGGGCGACTTCACCTGGTCCATCTTCAAGCGGTCTCTCGAGCGATCCAGTTCGGTCAGCAGCGCCTCCAGCAGCACGTCGCCCTTGGCCACCTCATGCGCCTTCGCCGTAGCCGCATCGCCACCAAAACTCTCGGCCGCTGCCGCCACGTTCGGTCGTACGCTCGCTGCCGATGCAAGTACCAACGCCGCAATCAAACTCATTACACTCTTCAATCCCTTAATGCCGCTCACGGCTTCACCCCCGTCGCATCATCCTTGCCGCCATCCGCTCCCGGCGCCGGCAATATCGGCGGCCGCTCTCTTCCATGCGCACGCTTTTGCACTTCCATTTCGCTGAACAGCATCGCCGGCGCCACCGCCGACACCGGCACGCTTCCGCTCTCCGCTCCGCAAACTCCGTTGAAGACGTGCTGCGTGTCGCCCGTGGTGATAATCCGCGTCAGCGCCGCCAGCGGCGTCCCCACGATATCCACACCGCGCACCAGTTCGTCCGGCCGCCCGTCCGCGTACACCTTATAGACAATCACCGGCAGCACCTGGAACGCCTGCGGCAGGGACCTGGTCGTCAGCGTGAATCCTCCCTGGATGTCGTCGAAGTACAAACCGTACGGCTTGCCCTGCTTCTTCGCCTCGTCAATCAGCATCTGCCGCAGCTGCTTCTCGGGCACTTTCTGGCTCGACGTCACGATCAAATTTCCCTGCCGGCCCGTGGGCATCAGTCCCGGCTGGTTTCGCCCGTGCCCGTTCGACTGGTCGAATCCCTTGATCGGCATCCGTGAAGTCAGAAAATTCTTCAGCACGCCGTCCTGAATCACCACCACGCGCTGCGCCGGTGTACCCTCGTTATCGAACTCGTAAGTTCCCGCGAGTTTCGTTCCATTAATCTCGCCGATTGTCGGGTCGTCCACCACGCTCAAAAACTTCGGCAGCACTTCCTGCCCGACCTTCTTCGTGAACGTCTGTCCTTCTTCCTCGTCCCGCTGCCTGTGTCCTTCCATCCGGTGGCCCAGGACTTCGTGGAAAAACACCGCCGCCGCGCGTCCGCTCAGCAATGCCGGCCCGTCGTAAGGCTCCGCCACCGGGGCTTTCCGCAGATCTTTCAAATCCGCCGCCATCTTCGCAGCCTTTTCCATCAGCACCGCTTCGCCCGGCAATCCGCTCGCCGCCGGCGCCTGGAAAGTTTCCACACGAAGCAAATCCATCCCGTCGTCCGCCCGCGTTTGCGCTTCCATTACCAACCGGGCCGATGCGCTGGGCGTCGCAATCGCCGCTCCCTCGCTCGACACCATCCGCGCGTTCGACACTCCCACCTGCAGAATCACCGTCGCATAATAAACGTCCGCATACTTCCGGAACGCCCCGGACACCCGCCGAATCTCGTCTTCCCAGGCCTTCCGGTCAAACGGCGGCTCCGTCAATTTCTCCCCGATGTGAATCTTCGGGTCGGCCTTCGAAAAATCCGGGGACTTGTCTTCTTCCTCGGCCTTCACGGCCGTGTTTGTTTTCACGTTCAAATACGCCGGCGCGGCCCGCTTGTACTCCCGGTCCGTCAATTCCCAAAGCACCCGCGCCGTCGCGTCCGGATCATCCTGCAATGGCAAACTTCCCGAAGTCATTCCGCTGGAGCGGCTCTGCCCGTGCGTGTTGTCCAGCTCCGGGGTGCCAACGCGCATGGTTACATCCGTGTTCCGCCGCTTCACCGCCGTGTCCGAAAGCAGCGCCCCGTATGCGCCCGCGATAAAAATCTGGTCCTGGTCGTAAACGGTGTAGCTCAGGAAATAAGGAGCGGGATCGCTCTTCGCCAGGTCCGTCTTGGCGCGGTTCAGCTCCGCCTGCATCACTTGCAGCATCGGATCCTGTGCAGCTTTCGCCGCTGGCTTGTCCTTCTCTCCCGCCGCCAACCCCGGCAAACTCACCAATTGCACGGCCAGCACCAGGCTAGCCGCTCGGCGCGCATTCATTCGCAAAAATCCAGATTTCCCACGTTTACCGGAATTCACAGGCAGGGTCCGCATAGATAAGGTAGGCTCCCGATCCCACAACGATAATCTCTCTGCAACGATTCCCGAGTATGACGTACCGCCCCTCCGCGCGCAAACCGCCCGTTCCAATCATTAACCGCGTAGCGGCCCCGGCCCGGTCGCGGCCCAGCTAATTCTTGTAGGGCCCGCCGGCTGTGGCGCGCGGGCCGCTCTTCTTTTGGAGTGCGGCCTGCCCTGAGCATGGCGGAAGGGTGGCTCTGCCACCGCTTTTGACGCGCAAAATCCTCGCGAAATCATCGTCTGGGAGAAAACTGCGAAACCGTGAAAGCGGGAGCAGAGCTCCCGCACTCCAAGGACAGCGTGACTTACTGCCCCCGCGCAATCACCAGCGTCAGGTCGTCGGCCTGGCTGGTGCCGCTGAACTGTTGCACCTCGGACAGTATCGCGGAGAGCATCTCATTGACGCTTGCCCGCGGGTGCGCGCGCACGATGTCCACCAGTCGCGATTCGCCGAACTCCTCCCCGGCTTGGTTGGGCGCTTCGGTGATGCCGTCCGTGTAGATCACCAGCACGTCTCCGGGGCCGAGGCCAACTTTCTCCACCTTGCAGCGCCACTCGGAAAAGAGGCCCAGAACGGTCGCAGTTGCTCCGAGTTTCTCGATCTGCCCGTTCGCGCGCAGAAGCAGCGGAGGATTATGGCCGCAATTGGCGTAGCTCAGGCAGTGATTCGCATCGTCGTAATCGGCGTAGAAGAACGTGGCGTAACTGTCGTCCGGGGTATTCTCGAAAAACATGCGGTTCACGGACTGCAGCAACTGGTGGGGATCCTCGAGCGCAACCATATAGCGGCTGCGGAGATTCGCTTGCAGATTCGCCATCAGCAAGGCCGCCGCGATGCCCTTGCCGGAAATGTCGGCAAGCACGATGCCGAGGCGCCCCGTGCCGAGGTCCAGAAAATCGTAGTAATCGCCGCCGACCACGCGCGCCTGAATGCACGCTCCGGTGTATTGCAGGGTCTGCAGCGGGGGCAGGAACTGCGGAAACAGCCGCGATTGCACTTCGCGCGCAATTTCCATGTCGCGGGCCACGCGGCGGTCCACCTCCATCCGCTCGGCCATCTTTTCCGCGAGGCCGAAATTTTCAATCGCGATGCCAGCCTGGCTGGCCACTGAATCCAGCAGGCGCTTGTCTTCACTCGAATACGGCTCCTCGGAAAGGCGCTGCCCCAGCACCAGCAAACCCGAAAGCTGCCCGGCGTGATCCAAGATCGGCACGAGACATTCCGGCGCCAGCGGAGCGAGGACGCGAAGGTCGTCCTCCTCCTCGTCGTCGCCGGGGAGCGGCACGTCCCAGGATTTTCCGCGCAATGTCAGCAATCCAAGCGTCAGCGAGTAGGCCGGAAGAGTTTCCGCTTCGGGGGGAACATTCCCGCATTCGGCGGCCAGCGTGGAGTCACCCGCGGCGAAGTAGCAGGCAAAAGCCTTCGGGTGCAGCGCTTTTTTCAGGTGCAGCTGCAAGAGTTCCGCCAGATCGCCGCGGCTGGTGACAGTGCGCGCCTTCTCGGCAAGATCCTGAAGGATCAACCGCGCGTCATAGGCGCTGCGGAAAAATGCGCGGTCGATGCGCTGCGTGCCGCGTTTAACCAAAGGCGAAGCCGCCCACACCAGCGCGATCCCAAAGACCGCGCTGAACATCATTCCAGCGCTGGCATTGGGCTGAAAAAATCGCGACAACGTGTGAGAGAAGAAGGCGATGGCCGAAAGCGCGGCCACGAAAAGCAAAACGGTGAACCCGCGCTGCACCAGGAAATAGCGCGCGCTGCGCCGCAGCAATACCGGAATGTCCATCACGCGGTGCTTCACCACGGCATACCCGAACGAAAGAGGATAGAGCGCGCAGATGATGATCAGAACGGTATTGACCCAGAAAGGGGGATGGTAGTCGGCGAAATCCATTGCCGCGCGCTCGATCACCATCGGCAGCACGCCGATCAGCGTGCCCCACAGAATAACGCGGGATTTCCGCCGCACTCCCGGATCGGTGCTTCCGGCAAAAGTGTTCCCAGCCAGGGAAATGAGGCCTAGCGTGATGAAAACGTAGTCGATATAAATCAGCGACAGGCGGAGGTTAGCTCCGGCTCGTTGGCCGAACAGTTCCGCGGCCACGCCCGAGTCCCTCAGATCGCCGTAGAACACGCCGGTCAGCGCCATCCCAGCGCCAATGGCCAGGGCAATCCATTTCAGCCAGGGAACGCGGCGATCCACGGGCGAGCGGGCGGGGAAGACGGCAAAAAAGATGTAGAACAAGGGACAAAGCATTACGGAAAAAAGAACCTGATAGCCGAACGCAAACGAGCGCACCAGCGGATTGACGTTCATCGGATGAGAAAAACCTGCCTCGGCGACAAATCCGCAGAAAAGGGAAGCCAGCAGCCACGCGTTCGGATCGTTTAGACGCAGGAACAGAACCGTCAAGCCGACCAGAAGAAAGAGTACCGGGAAAGAGCGCGTTACCTGCACGGCCGACGTTTTGGCGAGGCCTTCCGGCGGCCCGTCCTCGAAGGATTCGCGAAAGGTTCCGTGCAGTTCGAGCGGGTTGGGCACGCCCGCGCGTTGAACGGTGAACATGACGGGGTCGCCAGGTCGCGCTTGAGCGTAGGCCTCGTCAAATGGGCGGGATGTGGTAAGAGGCTGGCCGTTGACGCCGATGATCCGGTCTCCGGCACGCAACCCGGCGCGTTCGGCGGGGCTGTTGGGCACCACGTCGCCGACGGCCAGGCATTGCGTGGTTCCGTCATATTTAGTGACGTGATGATTGTTGAAGCCCAGCTCCACTTTGGAACCGGGGGTACGTTCGATGTACATCCACAGCGAGGCGTAAACGATGGCAGCCCCGGCAAAGACGATGGCCAGCGCCAGAAGCAATCGGTGGGGTAGTGAAGACCAGCGCAACATGATGACCTGGACCGGACGAAACTTTTTCCTGATGGCAGCGTACGATGAGCGGTGGTGCTAGTCAATCAATTCAGATTGGTTCCGATACGCGGGATTGAGCCAATTTGACTCCTGAATGCTGGCTCGTTCGCAATTCGCACGAGTCGCAGCCCAGGAAGAAACAGGTCACCGGGGCAACATCCATGCGACATCGGCTGCGCATGCCTGATAAACTGGATAGAGAAATCGCCATGATTCCCCCGGAATACAAAGTACGCGACCTGGTCATCCGTCCGGCGACGATCCTTGCGCCCATGGCGGGCGTGACGGATACGCTGTTTAGACGCGTGATTCGCGGGCTGGGTAGCTGCGGCCTCTTGATGACGGAGTTCACCAGCTCCGAGGGGATCACCCGCAGCGCGAAGAAGACACTGCGTTATCTTTTCTTTGAGGAAGACGAGCACCCTATTGCGGCGCAGCTCTTTGGCGCGAATCCGCAGGTGATGGCGGATGCGGCGCGCATGGTGGAGGACCTCGGCTACGACGCCGTGGACATTAACCTGGGCTGCCCGGCAAAGAAAGTGGTGAAGTGCGGCGGCTCCGGCCTGCTGCGCGAACTGCCGCTGCTGGAAGAGATTTTCAAGAGCGTGCGAGCCGCGGTGAAAATTCCGCTGACTATCAAGCTGCGCGCGGGATGGGACGACAAGTCCATAGTGGCGCTGGAAGTGGTGAAAATGGCGGAACAGATCGGCGTGGAGGCGGCGGCGATTCACCCGCGCACGCGCGCACAGGGTTACACGGGCAAAGCGGACTGGAACATTATCGCGGCGGTGAAGCAGGCCGTGAAGATTCCCGTGATCGGCAACGGCGACGTGCAGACTCCAGAGGACGCGGAGCGCCTGGTGAAGGAAACGGGCTGCGATGCGGTGATGATCGGGCGCGCGGCGGCGACGAATCCGTGGATCTTCCGGCAGATGGAGCAGTACCGCACGACGGGGCACTACGACGTGCCAACGGAAGAGGATCGCCGGCAGTTACTTTCCGGCTACTATCAAAAAATTCTTAACTCGAATCTGCCGGACGGCGTGGGAAAAATGAAGCAGTTCGCATGCTGGTTTACCCACAGCGTCAAGAACGGCAGCGAGCTTCGACGTATCGTGCATTCGGCGCGCACGCCGCAGGAAGTGGTCGAGAACGTGGACCGCTTCTTCGCGGAAAAGACGGCCGACAATGGAGCCCCAGCCCATGAGCCCAGTCAGCGAGAGCATCGCCCGGAAGAGGTCCGAACGTAGGATTGCGGTCCGCCTGCCATTGCGCGTAAGCGGCCGCGACGCGCGAGGATTTTCCTTCGAAGAAGATACCGCCAGCGAGAATTTGTGCCGCAGCGGAGCCGCTTTTCGCACGCGGTTCGACGTCGCCATCGGCTCAAACCTGGAAATCCGAATCCCCGTGCAGGGCGGCATACCGCGGCGGGGCGGGCAGGATTTTGAGACGCAGGGGAAAGTTGTGCACATCAGCGAGTCGCTAACGGACGGCGAAAAAGTGGTGGGCGTGCAGTTTACCGGCCCGCGGTTTCAGCGGGTGTTTCGGTCGGAATCCGCATATTAAGTGTTTGGTGTGGCACAGCGATTCCTCGCTGTGCGCCTTTGTAATGGCCGGTCTTAAGACCGGTACTACAATCTCCCGCTCGTCCATTTTTCATGTCGACGGAATCTGCCGCGCCTCCGGCGCTTTGGGGTTTGGTG
>DATHMM010000093.1:0-3059 GCA_035487095.1 Candidatus Sulfotelmatobacter sp. | reverse complement strand
GCGCTCACCGAGCTCAGGGCAGCGAGCCCAGCGGCCATCCACAATACCAGACGATAACCCTCGACAAAGGACTCCTCCACGGCCCTTCGCGTAGCTGCGTCATTTGTTTGGATGGCGGCCAGCTTGGAGCGCTGGCTCTCGACGTCGGCCCGTACCGCTGGCGGGAGGCGATCCAGGTGCCGATTGAGAGCGGTTTGGAAAACCGCGTTCAGCACCACGCCAAAAACGGCCACAGCAAGCAATGCGGCGATTCTTGAAATGGCATTGTTGATCCCGGAGGCAACTCCGGCATGCGTTTCATCCACCGAATTCATTACGGTTGTCGTCAGCGGTGCAACGCTCACGGCCATCCCGAGCCCTAGCACCAAGAGTCCCGGTAAGAATGTTTTCCAGTAGGCGCCGCCAACACCAGGCCTTCCCAGTAATGCAAATCCGACAGCTGCGATCAACGGTCCGACGACGAGAGGAGCCTTGGCACCATACCGATCGAGAAGCCCGCCGGACCAGCGCGATAGCAGGAACATCAACAGAATGAATGGCAGCAACGCCGCACCCGCCTGCGTCGGCGAATAGCCCTGGACCTGAATCAGGTCCAAGGGAAGAAAAAAGAGAACGCCGCCCAGCGCCGAATAGAGAAACAGCGTGACAAGATTGGCGCCCGTGAAATCACGGGACCGAAAGACCTGGAGTGGAACCATCGGCGTCGGGGCATGGGCTTCCCAGTATGCCATTCCAAGCAGAGCCACCGCACCCATGGCACCTGCGACTGGCACAGATTGAATCAGCGCAAAGACGATTCCACCAAAGGCAAGCGCGGCCAGCAAACCACCGATCCAGTCGGGCCGCGTTCTCTGATTTGCGCCTTTGCTTTCGGGGATCTTCCACAATGCGAACGCCGCCACGATGAGGCCCAGCGGTACATTAATGAAAAATGCCCATCGCCACGAACCGTGTTCAATGAACCATCCGCCGAGTACGGGACCGATTGCAGCGGTAATCGATGTAAACCCGGACCAAGTGCCAATCGCACGACCGCGCCGTTCTTGCGGGAAGTTGCTGCTGATCAGAGCCAGACTGCCGGGAACCAGCATCGCCCCACCTACTCCTTGTAAGGCTCGGGCCAGAATTAGCTGCCGAATATTGACGGCCAATCCGCACCAGGCCGAGGCTGCGCAAAAGAGCGCGACCCCGGCAACGAATATCTTTCGGCGGCCGTAGAGATCTCCCAAAGAGCCGCCGATGAGCAACAGCGCCGCGAGAAAGAGCGCATAGGCTTCAACGACCCATTGAACTTGGGAGAGCGTTGCCCCGAGCGCGGACTGCAACGCGGGCAGCGCTACGTTCACCACGGTGCCGTCAATGAAAGCCATGCTGGAGCCGAGAATGGTCGTGGCGAGAACCCAGCCACCGTTCGCTGCCGAGGGCCCAGCGCACGGCTGAGCGAGAATCGAGGCCTCATCGCAAGGAGGTTTGGCGAAAGTGGCCATACTTCATTGTCCGCACGAAGCCCGCGGATCTCGTTGCTTGGCGGGGGGGTCTTAATTCCAAGTCGTTGTCACGAGCGTCGGAAGCGAAATTTATTGATCCCGAGAGCTTTGATTTTGGATTCCAACGTTTGGCGAGGGAGCCCGAGTTTCACAGCGGCGCCCTTCAGGCCGCCGACTCGTCCGGCGGACTCCTTTCCCTGCGAGTCGTGTTGGGTGAAGCCGAACCCGGCGGTTAGCAACGGGATCGCAATCAAAGCGCCTCCGACCGCGAACAATCCGCCGGCGAAGCCCACCACCGCTCCGAGACCGACGAAGAGAACAACCTCCGAGAAGCTCATGCCGATTACCTGTCGTCCACCACGAAATGTTAGCGAACCTGGATAAAGCTAGAACTTGTCGTTGTCTTTGTGCTCGAAACAAGCTCTCAAAACTTGTAGCCGGCCCCCAACGCCCAGTAGTTGAGATTGCGCCCCGGCAGCGTCTCTTTTAGGAAGGGTCCAGCAAAAAAAATCCCGTAATCGGCCTGAAACCACAGGTGACGATTCGCCTGCCATTGAACCTCCGTGCCTGGCCTGTGTCCAACGAATCGCGCCTGACTACCATCCGCGGCCGTGATTAGAAATCCCGGAATGGCATACACTCCGTCCCCAAGGCTCTGCCGCCACTGAAAAATCCAATCGGCAAAGATGGACACACCGCGAGGAGCTTCAAGCTGAACTTTCGGATGAATGTCCACAAAATTCAACGGCCCTGGACCTGTGGAAGCGAACACCCCAAAGTAATGCCCGCTCGGGTACAACGGATTGAAGGTTCCGAGCGTGTTGCTGTCCGGGTGGTCTCCACTCGCAATGTCAGCGTTCACACTGAACCGCGGTTTCAGGGGCGCTTCCGGGAACTTATATCCCGTGTTTGAAGCGAGTGTCCATGCCTCGATGCCTGCCGTGCCGAAAGTGCCGAATTGCCAGACGCCCTCAAAGTCAAAGTCCAATCCGGGCCGTTCCGTGGCGGCGGGGCGGAAAATCCGCGCTCCGAGGGAATGGCGCACCTCCTGGGCAGTGCCTCGTTCGAAAGTCACGTCCTTACTATTCAGCCCCAGGTAGTACACATCCAAAATTTCTTTGTGAGGCATGGTTCTCGTGGCGTACAAGCCCCAGAAACCAATGGCGTGGTTCGGGTAGTTATCGAAGAAGCCAAAGTTGTCAATGTCTGGCCGCATTGCGAACGCATCTGCACTCCATGCATCGGCTTTAGCCTTGATCATGAATCCATCGAAACTTAGACGACTATTCGGTCCTTCGCGCACATCGATCAAGCGCCCGGAGCCGTAGTACAGCTCCTGTCTTCCAACTCGGAACCTGATCGATTTCCCATCCTCGGAGGTACCAACCTCCAGGAATGCAGCCTGGAAGTCCACCCTCTTCTCATCAATGGTCCTTGGACCCCCTATCCGGAACGAATTCAACGCACTTTTTAATTCGACAAACGTCCGAACGTGTTCGCCGAAGTGAGCGTCGAAGTGAAGCATGTATCTCTGATTGAAATAGCCATTCATATAGGGCTGCTGGCCCCAAT
>DATHMM010000092.1:0-5970 GCA_035487095.1 Candidatus Sulfotelmatobacter sp. | reverse complement strand
AGCCACCTGGATGGCCGGTCAGACCATTCAGGCACTCGGCGGCAATGGGTACGTCAACGAATGTTCGGCCGGCCGGCTGTGGCGCGATGCGAAGCTGTATGAGATCGGTGCCGGCACGTCCGAGATCCGCCGGATGCTGATTGGCCGCGAGCTGTTCACGCAGACAAGTCGATGACCGACATCACAACCTACCGGGGAACCGTCTATCCGTGGCATTGTGACCACATGGGCCACATGAACGTGATGTGGTACGTGGGAAAATTCGACGAGGCTACCTGGCAGCTGATGGCCTCGGTGGGGTTGCACTCCTCGCGTCTGCGTCAGGAAGGCATCGGCCTGGTGGCGGTGGAGCAGCGCATCGAGTACAAACGCGAATTGCTCGCCGGAGACGTGATCTCCATCCGCTCGGGTTTCCAGGAAGTTCGCGAGAAAGTTCTCCTCTTTTTTCACGAAATGCTAAACCAGGAAACCCGCGAAGTTGCCGCCCGCACGTTCTTGACGGGTGTCTGCATCGACCTGAAGACCAGGCGCGCCACAACCCTGCCCGCCGACATCCGCGAGCGCATCGCCGCCGGACTGGCCTCTATCGACGGCCCGAAGCAGCAGTAAAATCCGCCGCGCCGCCACCTTTGGCTACCTCGCCCAGCTCCTCCTCACCTCCAAAGGCAGCAAGCAAGCCCGCCAGGACTCCAACAATCTCTCCCACGCCCTCCTCAAAACCCTGGACCTCGCCTACAACCCCAAATACGGCAAGCTCAACCCTTCCTTCAAAGAAGCCGCCACCCGTTTTGCACAGGACCAAGCCCAACCCGCAGCCCCCAATTCCGCCGCCAACTCCCCCACCCCACCGCCAAATCACCGCTCCTCGTGAGCCCCGCAATGCCCGTCCGCTTTCTCAAGTCCGAATCCTCTCCCGCCTTCTCTGCGACCTCATGTGTCTCCGAACTCAGTGCCCTCTGCGTTAAAATCCGATTCCTCGTCTTTTTGTTTTGTTCTCAGCTGTCGACTGCGGACTGTCGACTCGTTCTAACCCCAACTATTCCCGCAGATAGACGCCCCCCGGGAGGGAGGAGTATACCGGTCCCCTGGTCAGACCAAATGAATAATGGGGAAAAAGAAAGAAGGCGGCCTGAAGCCGCCCCTACGAGGAGGCTAGTTCGGTGACCGCTTCGGCGAAGATTTTTGTGTGCTGGTCGATGTCGGCGGACGTCGTCTCCGGGCACATCAGCGCCATGTTGTGGAACGGCGTCAGCAGCACGCCGCGGTTCAGCGCGTACAGGTGCAGAAACCGCTCCATCTCGAAATCCGCCGCGGCCGCCGATTCGCCGCCGGTGCGCGGGGCGCGCTGGCAGAAAGTGTACTCGGCGCGGGCGCCAAGGCGCTGCACGTTCCACGCGAGGCCATGCTTCTTGATCTCCACGGCAACGCCATCGTTGAAACGCACGGCGAGCGGCATCATCTTCTCGAAATTTTTCGCGGTGAGCACGTGCTCCAGAGTGGCCCGCATCGCCGCCAGCGACAGCGCGTTCCCCGCCAGCGTCCCTCCAATGCCGCCGACGTCGCAATCCTCCAGGTGCATGCGCGCGGAGATGCGCTGCGCCACTTCCTCCGAGCAGCCGTACGTGCCGCCGGGGATGCCGCTGCCGATGGCTTTGCCGAAGACGAGCATGTCCGGCTCCAGCTTCCACGCCGCGGTGCAGCCGCCGGGGCCGGCGCAAATCGTATGCGTCTCGTCGGCGATGAAGAGCGAACCATACCGCTTGGCGAGTTGCTGTGCCTGCTTCCAATATCCGTCGTCGGGCAGGATGATGCCGACGTTGGTCATCGCCGGCTCGGCCAGGATGCAGGCGACGTCGTTGTGCTTCAGCGCGTCTTCGAGGGCGTTGAGATCGTTGAATTCAACGATGCGCGTGGTTTCGACCGGATCGACGGGCGGGCCGATGTTGCCGCGCCGCGGCCCGACAACGCCGTTCTCGAGCGTGGCAAACGTTTCGTCCACCGTGCCGTGATAGCAGTAGTGGTAGACGAGAATTTTCGCTCGCTGCGTGATTTCCCGCGCGATGCGGATGGAAAATCGGTTGGCGTCGGTCGCGGTCAGCGTGAACTGCCAGTACGGCAAGCCGAAACGCCGCTTCAGATCTTCGCCGACGAAGGCGCCATCCTCGGTGGGCAGCATCAGCGTGATTCCCTCTTTCACACGCTTCGCCACCGCCTCCGCCACCACGTCCGGCGAATGACCGGTCATCGCGCCGGTGTCGCCGAGGCACAAATCCACGTACTCTTTTCCGTCGGCGCAGGTGAAGTGCGCGCCCTTCGCTTTCGTCACAAAAACCGGAAATTCGCCCGCCCACTTCTTCATCCAGTTCATCGGGACGCCGCCCAGCAGCGATTGCTGCGCGCGCTTGTAAAGTTCCGCGGAACGCGGATGTTCCGCGACGAAGCGCTTCGCTTCGCGCTCGTGGAGTTTCTTCAGCTTCTCTCGATTGATCGTTGCCATGTTTGTTTTCAAATCCGAAGAGTTCACAGGCTAAAGCCTGTGCTACCGCAGCTCGTGAATGATTTCCATTGCGGCGTTCGCCCCGGACGCGCCGGTCAATCCATTTCCCGGATGTGTTCCGTTGCCACAGAGGAAAAGCCCTTTCACCGGCGCTTGATAACGCGCCCAATCGAGAATCGGCCGCATGGTAAATAGCTGGTCCAACGCCAGTTCGCCGTGGAAAATGTGGCCGCCAGTAAATCCATAATCGGTTTCCAAATCAAGCGGCGTGATCACGTGCGCCGATTCCACCAGCTTCGGCAGGTTTGGCGCGTACGCGGCAAGCGTCTTGATGACGCTGTTCGCCAGTTCGCCGCGGCGTTCCTTCCACGTTCCCTTCTTCAGTTTGTACGGCGCAAACTGGAAGTACGCGGAAAGCACGTGCTTCCCTTCCGGCGCGAGCGACGGATCGAGAATCGTGGGAATCGTCACGTCGAGAACCGGCGCGGAGGAAATCTCTCCGTACTTCGAGGCGTCGAACGCCTTCTCCAGGTAATCAATCTCATTCCCAATGTGAATGCGCCCGGAAAGCGATATGCGGAAGCTGTCCGGCGAAACCGTATCGGAAAGCGACGTGAAGTGCGGCAAATCGCCAAGCGCCAGATGCACTTTGGCGACGCTGCCGGAAGCGCGGAAGTTCTTCATGCGCAAGGCGAAAACGGGATCGAGATTCGCCGGATCGAGCAACTGGAAGAAGGTCCGCTTGGGATCGACGCCGGAAATCACGGCTTCGCAGGCGATCTCTTCGCCGTCCGCGAGCACAACTCTGGAAACCGCCCCGGCTTTGGTGCGGATCTGCTGCACTTCGGCATTGGTGCGGATTTCGGCGCCGGCGGCTTTAGCGGCTTCGCCAAGCGCGCGAGAGAACTCGCCAAGCCCGCCGCGCGGAAAGGCCGCCGAACCGACAGGATGCGGATCGGCAGCAGCGCGCAGCAGCAAGAGCGCCGTTGAACCCGCCGACCACGGACCGAGATTTGCGCCGAAGATTCCGCGGGCGGCAATTGCGGCGCGCAGAAGTTCGGTATCGAAGAATTCGGCGACAAAATCCGCGACCGCCATCGGCCCCCAGCGCAGCAGATCGAAGATGCCGGTCTTGCCGAGACCGCGGACCGCGCGGCCGGTGGTCAGCAGATTCCAGAAATCTTCCGGCGAAGGATGATCGATGGCCGGCGGCGTGATGGAAGCGATGCGCCCAAACACTTCGGACATTTCCTCCAGCACCGCTGCGAATTCGGTGTAGCGCGCACCCTCTTTCACGGGAAGATGCGACAGCGCGGCGGCGGTTTTCGCGGCTTCGTTATAAAAGAGCAAGCCGCGTCCATCCAGCGAAGGAGCGAAAAGCCGAGGCTCCGGCTGGATGATGTGGAGATCGAATTTCTCAAGTTGCAGGTCGCGCGCGATGTCGGCGCGTAGCGGGCCGAGAGTGTGCGAAAGCGTGGAGGCTTTGAACCCAGGGTGAAATTCCTCCGTGATGGCGCCACCGCCGAGGTGTTCGCGGCGTTCGAGGACGGTGGGCTTGAACCCGCCCTTCGCCAGATAGAATGCGGTGATCAGCGCGTTGTGGCCACCGCCGATGAGAACTACCTTCTGTCCGAGGGGCATGGTCAGTTGGCCGCCTTCTTCCAGTTTTTCAGGATCACCTGGCTGGCGATGCGGCCATTGGCGCCCATGATGCCACCCCCCGGATGCGTGGCGGAGCCGCACATGTAGAGATTATCGATCGGAGTGCGGTAGTAGGCCCAGCCGGGAACGGGGCGGAGGAAGAAAAGTTGTTCGAGCGAAAGTTCGCCCTGGAAAATATTCCCTTGCGTGAGGCCGAACTCGCGTTCGAGATCGAGCGGAGTGAGCACCTGCTTCTCGATGATGATGTCCTTGATGTTGGGAGCATGCTCGGCAATGGTGTTGATGACGTTGTTGCCAAAGGCTTCGCGGTGATCATCCCAGGTGCCCTGGGCGAGTTTGTACGGCGCGTATTGCACGAAGCAGGAAAGAACGTGCTTGCCCGGAGGCGCGACGGAGGGATCGGTCAGGCTGGGGATGACCATATCGATGTACGGGCGCTGCGAGTAGCGGCCGTATTTCGCGTCGTCGTAGGCGCGTTCCATATATTCCATGCCGGGTGAAATGGAAATCGCACCGCGAAGGTGCGCGCCGGGTCCGGGCAGCGCTTTGAAGTTGGGCAGCGCGCTGAGGGCGAGATTCACTTTGCCGGAGGAACCGCGAAATTTGTAGCGCTTGACGCTTTCCACAAAATCGCTCGGCAGATCCTTGGCGTCCATGAAGGAAAGAAACGTGTGGTGAGGATCGACGCTGGAGGAAACGACGTTACACCGGATTTCTTCGCCGGATTGAAGGGCGACTCCAGTGACCCGGCCGTGTCTGCTTAAGATTTTCCCGACCGGCGCGTTGGTGCGGATCTCAACGCCCAATTCGCGCGCGGCCGCGCCGATCGCGTTGGAGATCGCGCCGGTGCCGCCGCGGCTGAATCCCCACGAGCGAAACGCCCCGTCAATCTCACCCATGTAGTGGTGCAACAGAACATAGGCGGTGCCGGGCGAACGAATGCCGAGAAACGTGCCGATGATGCCGGAGGCGGACATGGTGGCTTTGAGGACGTCAGTCTCAAACCACTGATCGAGGAAATCGGCGGCGCTCATGGTCATCAACTGGATCAATGTGTAGCGCTCATCAGAGCTGAGTTCGCGAAAACGCTGCAACATAAAATGCAACTGCTTGAGATCCTTCGGATTCAGCGTTGTGGGATCCGGGGGGATCATGGAGAGCATCGGCTTCACGAACCGGCACATCGGCGTCATCATCTTGGAAAATTCGTCGTAGGCTTCGGCATCGAGGCGCGAGTGGCGGCGAATTTCGCGCTGAGTTTTGGCGTGGTCGTTGACGCGCCAGAGGAAGTCGCCATTGAGCATGGGAGAAAAAGTGCCGTCGAGTGGAAGAATTTCCAGGCCGTAGTGGGGAAGATTCAATTCGCGAATGATTTCCGGCCGCAGAAGCGAGACAACGTAGGAGCATTCCGAAAAGAGGAAGCCGGGGACGATTTCTTCGGTGACGGCGGCGCCGCCCAGGACGCCGCGGCGCTCCAGGACCAGCACTTTCTTCCCAGCTTTGGCCAGATAAGAGGCGTTCACAAGGCCGTTGTGACCGCCTCCGATGACAACCACATCGTAGGACTGCGCCATTCTTCAGGACTCCGGAATGAAGAAGAGAATTTCCGCGAAACGTGGAAGAAACATTCTACTGAGAGTGAGGCGGCTTCACAAGGCGCGGCAAATCGGGTGTCTTAGCTCCATAATTCTGTCACCCCTTAACGGCAACGTGAAAATGTCACCCCATGAGACAGGAGACATTCACGTTGAGTCAGAAGGAACTGCAGCGAGTGAGCGTAATCAGTGCATGCATCAAGGGAGACATGGCGT
>DATHMM010000091.1:0-16381 GCA_035487095.1 Candidatus Sulfotelmatobacter sp. | reverse complement strand
GCGGACGAGGACAGCGTTGATTTTTGCGGGGCCAAGAGGCGAGTTCTGGGCGGCGTCGATGCCACTCATCACGGAGTCATAGGTGCGCGTGCGGGTGATTTTTTCGAACTTGATGGGATCGAGCGAATCGAGGCTGATGTTGATGCGGTGCAGGCCGGCGGCGATCAGGGACGGAATGCGCTCGGCCAAGAGGTGGCCGTTGGTGGTCATGGAAATGTCCGCGACACCCAGTTCGTTCAGCTTGCGGATGTAGTCTTCCGCGCCTTTGCGCACAAGCGGTTCGCCGCCGGTGATGCGCATTTTCTGTATGCCCAGATTCACAAAAATATGCGCGAGGCGTTCGAGTTCGGGCCAGGAAAGAATCTGATCGTGCTCGCGGTAATTTTCCGGGTCGGCGGAACGGCAATAGACGCAGCGGAAGTTGCAGCGGTCGGTGACGGAGATCCGCAGGTCGGTGATTTGGCGTCCGAACTTGTCGTGAAGGGTCATGAGAGGTGCCCCAAACAAAAAACCCGATTCGCGTATGGAATCGGGCTCAAGCCGAAAATCCGCAGATTTCCGGTGAATGGGCTCCTTTCCAAGCGCGGTTCTTGTAGTTACCGCAACGGGAGGCACGGGCGTTTCCACCCGAACCCTCGGCGAGCCGCCATCGGCCGCCTCGCCCCGCCGCCATGGGATGTCTCCCCCGCAGGTCGACGGAGTCGGAGTTACATCTACAATCCTACGCCGGTCCGAAATAGCTTGCAATCGCAGCGAACCCAGTGGAGCCATCAGTTTGCGATCGCACGTTCTCCCTTTGATGCAACAAAATCAGACGCGGTTCGAAGACTTAGGGTATGCTCAGGCGGTTTAAACGCCCCGCCCAGGGTACGACCGGCAGGAAATTCTCCCGAAGGTGGTGTATCCATGAACCCGCAGGACTCGCCAGTGAAATCGAGATTATTAAGTGTTGCGCGGCCACTCAGTAAGCCTTCAATAGCGAATTTCGCCGGCACCCTCAGATGGGCAAGCATCATTGCCCTTCTGTTCGCGGGCCCAAGCACACTCGACCAGACGAAGGCCGCCAAAGAAGACTACGTTAAAGTGTCAGCTCCAAAGCCGCTGGCGTTCGACGATCTGGTCGAGTTGGAAAAAACCGACGAACCGAATGCGCAGCTCGCCGCTCGCCTGGATAAACTGCTTCACACGCCATTTCTGAGCAACGAAGCTTTCTATGATGGCGCGAAACCGCACCGTCCTTCTTCGGATGCTCTGGGACCCTACCTGCGCGCAACGATGTGGAACATTGAGCGGGGAATTATGTTTGATGGAATCCGCATCAGTCTGACGGAGCCGGAAAAATTCGGGAAATATATCGAGGAAAAGAAGGATGCCAAGTCGAAACCGCTCACCGCGGAACAGCTCAAGGAAGTCAAAGACCAGCTGGAAATCCTTAATCCCACCGACCTGTTCATCCTGAACGAAGTCGATTACGGAGTCACCCGCACCGATTACCGAAATGTGGCCCGCGAACTCGCGCAAGCCCTGAAGATGAATTACGCGTACACCGTTGAGTTTCTCGAAATCGATCCGTTGAGCCTCGGTCTCGAAAAAGTGGTGATGGACGACAAAGCGGCGCAGGCAGACATCCAGAAGTCCTTCGAGCCGGACAAGACCCGGTACCTCGGGATGCATGGAACAGCGGTGCTCAGCCGGTATCCGATCCGCAAGGCGACCATCAAGTCGCTCCCGGTTTGTTACGACTGGTTCCTGGGCGAGAAAAAAGAGATCTCCAAACTGGAAGCGGGGAAACGCAAGGGCGCCAATCTTGCGTTCATGGAAAGAATCGCGCGCGAGGTTCGCCGCGGCGGCCGGACGACGCTCATCGTGGAACTCGCGGTGCCGGAATCTCCCACCGGGGCAGTGACAGTGGTTGCGCCACACCTGGAAACGAAGTGCAAACCGGAATGCCGTAGAAAACAGATGACTGAAATTCTCGGCTGGATCCGCGCCGAAAAAAATCCCGTGATTCTTGCCGGGGACTTCAACACCTCCGGCTCCGACACATCACCTACTTCCGTATCTAAGGTGGTCAAGGAGCGCCTGAAAGATCCAGACAAGTGGGCCGTTAGCGCGATTAAATGGTCAACCGGTGCTCCGACCATTCTGCTCATGCCTGTGAACATGATGCGCAATAAGAATGACCCTACTGGTTTTGATGTCCCTCTGGTCTCCCGCAAGAAAGAGGCAAAGCTTTTCGGGGACCTCGAGGACTACCGCTTTGATGACGGATACGCTTTTGACTTTCGCGGCGAGGATGCTCGCAGCGCGGATAGCAGGGGCGGAACGCTGAGTGATTCAAATCAGCGGGCCACCAAGGGCTTTCGGTACACTTTCGCCCTGGCCCGCACCTACGGCGGACTTTTCGGCGAATACAAACTCGACTGGTTCTTTGTAAAAGGATATGCGAAGGACGATTCCAAGCCGGGGGGCAGCTACAAGTTCGCCCCGCATTTTGCCCGGACGCTGCAGGAAGTGAATGATGCGCCGGACGAGGCGCTTTCCGATCATTTTCCAATCACGGTGGATATTCCTCTTACCGAGCCTCCGCTTAAAACGGCCCAACCCTGAGGCACTCTTGCCGCTCCGGCCCAGGGCGTAACAACACTTCTACCCCGCCGGCTGCGGTTTGCGGCGAGTGTGATAAAGTCTGCTAACGCCATGCGAATCTTCATTTTGGGTGCGGGCGCGACGGGTTCGCTGCTCGCGCAACTCCTGGAACGTCAGGGACATGTGGTCTGGTGCGGGGATCGAGACCCCGCGCGCGCGCGGCGTTTTCTAGGGAAGAAATCGGCGATTCCCGTGGCTACTGTGAACGCGCGCAATTTGCGCGCAATTGTGAAGGCGGCCAAGGGCTGCCAACTAATCGTCAACGCATCGGCCGCGGTGTTCAACGAAATCGTGCTGCGCGCCGCGTTGCGCCTTCGCGCGCACTATCTCGACCTCAGCTCGCATCTGACGCGCAACCCTTTCAAGCCGGAGCAGGTGCGGTACCAGAAGAAATTCGAAGAGAAACACCGCGCGGCACTGATCAATACCGGGGCGGCGCCCGGCCTTACCAACCTGCTGGTGAAGCGCGCGGCGGAGATGATGGATGAAGTCCAGTCCGTGCACATCCGCCTTTACGAGAGCACGGAAAGCGACGATCCGATATCGCAGTGGTCGCCGGAAGTTTCGTTCGACGAGGCCATCTCGCACCCGCGGATTTACCGGAACAAAAAATATCAGCTGGCGAAGCGATTTTCCGAACTGGAGAAATTTCGTTTCCCCGATCCCATCGGAGCGGCGAACGTGGTGCTGGCGGCGCAGGACGAGGTAGCTACACTGCCGCACTGTATCCCGATGCGCGAACTGGATGTGAAGATCGGCGGCAACGAATTCGACCGGCTGAGACGCTGGCACAAGCTGGGAATACTTTCGAGGTCGCGGGGGATTTCGCGGCGGCGTTTTCCGGAAACGTCGTCGCCGCGGAAGATCGCCGCGTTGATCCGCCAGGGCGTTTTGCAGAACGCACGGTTTGCGGCGTCGATGATTGTGATCGGAGTGAAGCATTCGCCGAAAGAGGATCAGCGGCTCTCCGTCCGAAGTGACGTGATGTTTCCCACGCTGTATCAGATCCGGCGGCAGGGAAAATTCAACACCCCCGTGGCTTATGCGACGGCGCATGTGGCTTCGCTGTTCATCAAGTTTTTCCCCCGGGATATCGAGGGTGTGTTTCCTCCCGAGGCGCTTCCTGTTGAATCGCGGCGCGCGATTTTGGCCGGGGTAAAGAAAAGCGGCGTGAAGATTACGCACAAGGTGTCGCAGCTGAAGCCAACCGAAGACGAAGGTGATTTGTAGCGTCCACCTTAAGGTGGACGCTACAGGGATTTAGCAGCAGCGGTTGGGGCGGGAATATTTTTTGTTCAGCTGTTCGACGTAGAATTCGGCGGCGGACAACGGCTTCGGCGCTCGCTTGCGCTCGGCGCAGACGAGATACGTTTCGTAGGCGGAATCGCCGCTCCACTGGCGCAGGCCGCACCAGAAATTTCGCAGCGCGCTTTCCAATCGCGACAAGAGTGTTCGCATCAGTCGCCCTCCGCCCATTGTGTTGCCACGTATGGCGTTTCCTGCATAACGGGCGCTTTGCTCCGGCTCAGGATGGCGTACCACTGCACCAGCGCCTCTACGAGTAGCACCAGGATCATGAGGGCGAGGACGGCGGTGACCGCGGCATCCAGCCGAAGATTGAAGATGTTCCGCTGCGTATCAGCAATTTTCGCGGCAGCGATTTTCCCAGACGCAATCTGTGCAGCCAGGGCGCTTGCCTGCGACAAAAATCCGATGCGGGCGTTGGGGCTGAAGATTTTCTGATAGCTGGCGGTCATGGTGATGACCACCAACCACCCCATCGGCAGCAGCGTCACCCAAATCCATTTCAGCCTGCCCATTTTCAGCAGGATCGTGGTGGCCACAACCAGTGCTACCGCAGCGAGCAACTGATTCGAAATGCCAAACAGCGGCCAAAGCGAATTGATACCTCCAAGCGGGTCGATCACTCCCTGATACAGGAAATATCCCCACATGCCGACAATGATCGCGCTGGATAGGAGAATCCCGGGCATCCAGTTCAGGCGGCCCATCGGCTTCCACACGCGACCTCCGAGTTCCTGAATCATGAAGCGGCCGACGCGCGTGCCGGCGTCGAGAACGGTGAGGATGAAAAGGGCCTCGAACATGATGGCGAAGTGGTACCAGATGCTGAGCAGGCGTTCGCCGCCGATGGTGCTGGAAAAAATCTGCGCCATGCCGACGGCCAGCGACGGAGCGCCGCCGGCGCGGTTGAGCAGAGTTTGTTCGCCGACGGCATGCGCCAGAACGGTCATCGTTCCGCCGGAAAGCGGGTAGCCCCAACCGGAGATCGTGGCGGCAGCGGCTTCCGGGGTGGCGCCCACGATGGAGGCCGGGCTATTAATCGCGAAGTAGACGCCCGGCGACATCGCGCACGCCGCGACCATGGCCATAACGCCGACAAAGGATTCGAGCAGCATGGCGCCGTAGCCGATGAAGCGGGCGTGGCTTTCGCGCAGAATCATTTTCGGCGTGGTGCCGCTGGAAATCAGAGAGTGGAACCCGCTGATCGCGCCACAGGCTATGGTGATGAAACAAAATGGGAAGATTTTCCCGGCGAAGACCGGGCCGGTGCCGTCCACAAAACGCGTGAGAGGCGGCATCAGCACTTGCGGGCGAACCAGCAGGATGCCAGCGGCCAGCGAGAAGATCGCGCCAGCCTTGATGAAAGCGCTCAGATAATCGCGCGGGGCGAGCAGCAGCCACACCGGCAACGCCGAGGCCGCAAAGCCATAAGCGATGATTGCGAAGGCGAGCGTGACGCCGCCGAGCGTGAACAGTTTCGCCAGGTAGGGCGAGTCGGCCACCCATTGGCCGGCAACGACAGCAGAGAGCACCAGTGCGACGCCGATGAACGAAGCTTCGAGCACGCGCCCAGGCCGGAAGTAGCGAAGGTAGACGCCGAGCAGCAGGGCGATGGGGATGGTCATCGCCAAAGTGAACGTGGCCCAGGGCGAGCTTTTCAGCGCGTTGACGACGACGAGCGCAACCACGGCCAGCAAAATAATCATGATCGCCAGCACGGCGAGTTGCGCAATGAAGCCGCCGCGTTTGCTGACTTCATCGCGGGCCATTTCGCCGAGCGTTTTTCCGTCGCGGCGAATGGAGCAGAACAAAATCACGAAGTCTTGCACGCAGCCGGCAAAGACCGCTCCGGCAATCAACCACAGGGTTCCCGGCAGATAGCCGAACTGCGCGGCGAGGGTCGGCCCGACCAGAGGCCCCGGGCCGGCAATGGCTGCGAAGTGGTGGCCGAAAAGGACCCATTTGTTGGTAGGCACGAAATCGCGGCCGTCGTCGAGGCGCTCGGACGGTGTGGCGCGCGTGTTATCAAGCGCCAGAAGCTTGGCGGCAATGAACGCGGAGTAAAGGCGATAGGCGACCAGGTACGAGCACGCCGCCGCCAAGACAAACCAGGTCGCGTTGATGGGCTCGCCGCGATGAAAGGCGATGGTGGCAAGCGCCACGGCGCCTAGCGCGGCGACCGCGGTCCAGATCAGGATCAGCAAGAGTCGTTTCACGGTTTCTCTCTTTGTGTGATTCCCGCTACGGGATACTCGTGAATTTCAGAAGCGGGTAGACCTCACGAAATATTTTGGCCAACTCTTTCGGGAAACCCGGTTTTGTGGCTTCAGCGGGCTTCATTTTGCAGCGCACGATCCAGGCCTGAATTTTCTTCCAGTCCTCCGCGCGGGTCGGCCAGCCATCATGCTTGGTCCAATTCCCTTTTTCGGTAGTGTACCAATAGCTGTCATATTTCCTGCCGAGGCGACGCTTCTGGTCACCGACCCATCGGGGCTTTGCGACGATGCGAGGCCCCGCAATCAGCGCGAATGTGGACTCTTTCCGCTTGGGGCCGCCATAGAGACGGAACCCCGCGGTGACCATGTCGGTGGAAAGTCCGGCGTAGAGCTGGCCGCTTTCGCGATCGCCAGGTAACGGCTGCTGAAATTTCAAATACATCTGTGTTTTGTAAAGCGTTTTGTCTTTGGCGAAGCGAATGTCGCGATTGATGCGCGAAAAGTTGGCTCCGGCCCGGCCGGTGGTGTCGAAGCGATCGTCGAGCGCGAGCACAGCGGGGGCAAGCTTTTCCAGCAAGCGGCGAAAGGGTTGAGCCACGGCGGCCTGATAGCGGTCGCGGTGCGCGTCCATCCAAACTTTCTTGTTGTTCTTTCCGAGGTCGCGAAAAAAAAGAAACGTCTCCGGGGTAAACACGGGTTTGACCGGCGCCATGGGTATTCCTCGTTTCAGCAACGGGCATCAGACTACACCATTCCCAAATGGCGTCAATTCCACTATCCTCGTTGCGCGTCTGATTGGATGAGAAACGCGCTTCTGATAGCACATCTTCCACAGGGGATCCCATGAAACTCCGCCCGCTCAGTTGTTTTGCGTTCGTAGCCCTTTGTTTGTGTTTCACGAATATGCCGAAGGCCGCCGAGGAGAGCAAGACTCCCGCCAAGATATCTCCCTGGAAACCGGAGGACGTAGTCTTCGCGGAAAACGTCCGGCAATTCCGAATCTCGCCTGACGGCCAGTGGTTGGCCTGGGTCAAAGCGCAAGGCGATAAAGAGAAAGACGCGGTGGTTTCCAATTTGTACCTTTCGAGCCTCTCGGGCGACCAGGAGATTCAGCTTACCCGCGGGACCGATAACGTGTCCGGCTTCAACTGGTCTCCGGACGGAAAGTGGATTGCCTTCGTGAGTTCCAAGGCGAGGCCGCAAGCGAAACCCGATACGGCGGCCACGCAGATCTGGCTGATCAATCCACACGGCGGCGAGCCTTATGTTTTGACGGAGCTGGCGCGCGGGCCGCAGCGGGTCGACTGGGTGGACAAGGACACTCTGATTTTCAGCGCGGAAGAGGATCCGAGCGCCTATGAACAGGCGGAAAAGAAAAAGAAAGACGATTCCGAGGTAGCTGACGACGCCGACCATGCCCCGCCGGTGCGTCTTTTCAAAATCAGCGTGAAAGACAAAAAGATTACGCGCCTGACGGCCAACACCGACTGGATTGGAAGCTGGAGCGTATCCAAAGACGGCAAGTACGCCGTGGCAGTCCACGAGAAAAGCCTGCACTACTCGTTTGACCAGAAAGTTCCGCCTGTGACGATTCTGCACAACCTGACGGACGGCACGGAAAAGCAGATTTTCACCGAGGGCCGCGTTTATCCACGCGCCTTTTCATGGGCTGCGGACAACGGCGGATTTTATGCGATGGCGCCATACTCGACCGATCCAAAGTTTATTACCGCTTCCATTGAGCGGCTTTATTTCTACGATGTTGCCGCAGGAAAAAGCGCGGCGGTGCCGCTCGATTGGGAAAATGGTGTGGGGGACGGCGTGTCGGCGACAAGCGACGGATTCATAGCCGCCCTGGCAGCGGGTCACCGATTCGAAGTGTCGCGCTACATGCGCAGCAAAGCTGGGGATGCCTGGACATGGAAGCGCGCATCGCTCGACGGCGAGACGGCAAAGAACATTGAAAGCTTTGAGGTGGCGACGGACGGCAAGGCACTGGTGTACGAATATTCGACCGCCAGCGTGATGCCACAGCTCTACCGGGCGCAGCTCGATGGGAGCAAACTTGTTTCCCCGATTCAGGTGACTCACCTGAACGACGGGCTGATTAAGTCGCGCGTGATGGCAAAAGCAGAAGTAATCCATTGGAAGGGCTCGAATAACGATGAAGTGGAAGGCATCCTGCATTACCCGGCGAAGTACGAGGCCGGGAAAAAGTATCCGCTCATCACCGCGATTCATGGCGGCCCGGCAGGTTCCGACAAGGATTTCTGGGACAACAACTGGGCGTACCCGCTGCAACTGCTGACGCAGCGCGGCGCGTTCGTACTGCAAGTGAACTATCACGGCAGCAATAACTACGGCTTGAAGTGGGTGGAATCGATCTGCTGCGGCAAGTATTACGACCTGGAAACGCCGGACATCAACGCGGGCGTGGATTTCCTGATCGACAAAGGGTTTGTGGACGCGGACAAGATAGCAACGATGGGCTGGTCGAACGGCTCGATTCTTTCGACGAGCCTGCTGGTGACCTATCCGGATCGCTACAAGGTGGCCAGCGTCGGCGCGGGCGACATCGAGTGGATCAGCGATTGGGGCAACGTAGCGTTCGGAGATTCGTTCGATTCCTACTATTTCGGGAAGTCGCCCATGGAGGATCCGAATCTCTATATTCACAAGTCGCCGTTCTTCAAAATGGACACGGTGAAGGCGCCCGTGCTGATTTTCCACGGCACCGCGGACACCAACGTGCCTCCGGCGCAGAGCTGGTCTTACTTTCGCGCGCTGCAATATTATGGAAAGGTGCCGGTGAAGTTTGTCATTTTCCCCGGCGAGCCGCACGGGCCGCGCAAGCTGACCCACCAGATGCGCAAGGTGGAAGAAGAAATGGCGTGGTTCGACAAGTACTTTTTCAAGGCTACGCCAGCTGAAAATGAGGCGCTGAAAGCGGGTTCGCCGCTGGATGCCGCGCTGAAAACGAAAAACATCGCATGCACGGGCGGCCAGCTGGGCAGCGCGTTTGCCGGCAAAGGTAAATCGGTGTTGATTCCTGAGCTGGTGAGGCGCGGCGATCTGGAAATTGGCCGCTTCGAGGTGACGCGAGCGCAGTTCTCCGCATTCGACAAGAATTACAAAGTGGAACCCGGCACGGAGAATTATCCAGCGAACAGCGTATCCTTCGAGCAGGCCAAGGCCTATACGGAGTGGCTCTCTAAAGTGGCGGGCCAAACATGGCGGCTGCCCGCGGAAAAGGAGGCAGCCGGCTGGTACGATAAAAAAGATGGCGAAAACACGCTAGATTACTGGGCGGGTTATGCCCTGAATCCCGATGACACGAATCGCCTGCGGCAAAAGGTGAAGGAACTTGGGGGCAACGCGCCACTGCTGAAGCCCGCGGGAAGTTTCCCGGGACAAGGGCAGGAGGATCAGGAGCTGGTGTTTGACCTGGGAGGAAACGTGGCCGAGTGGGTCGTGCTGCCCGATGGAAAGGGCAAAGCGGAAGGCGGGAGCGCGGATTGTCCCTCGGACGCACGATCGAGTTGCGTGGCGGGCGCGGAATACATTGGCTTCCGCGTAGTGCGCGTGGCCGCGAAACCGTAACAAGATGCCACATGCGGGCGTCCAATTGTCAGTCCTGACGAGGCTAGCAATTCGCCTGGGTGAAAGATGTAGTGGCCGGTCTTAAGACCGGCCACTACATTCGGGAACCACGGAAGAGGCAGATTTTCAGCTTTTTTATTGGGTCGTTTGCCGGGAAGAAGGCTTGATGTACGAAGGAGCGGCATATTGAGGAAGTGTTTTCGGACGAAAGCGCCGGTACTGGCGATTCTTGCGCTCATTCTCGCGCCGTTTGCACGCAGTGGCCAACTTACGAAAGACGACATCGAATTTCGCAAGAAGATTTACGCCAATAAAAAGAACGAGCAACTGCCCTACCGCCTGTACGTGCCGCTTGGCTATGACTCCAACCGCAAATACCCGCTGCTGCTCTGGCTTCACGGCGGCGACGGCCGCGGGAGCGACAACGTGAAGCAACTGAATGGCGCGGACCAGATTGGAGTACATTTCTGGGCCGGCAAGGACGTGCAATTGAAATTCCCAATGTTTGAGCTGGTGCCTCAGTGCCCCTCCGGCGACAACTGGTCCGACCCCGACCTGAACCAGCCGACAAAATGGTTGGAACTGACCATGAGAGCGCTGGCCGATGTGGAAAAGGAATTTTCCATCGATCCCGATCGTGTTTATCTCGCGGGACAATCCATGGGCGGCCTGGGCGTTTGGTCGGCGCTGCAAGCCTATCCGGGGAAATGGGCAGGGGCGATCGTCCTTTCCGCGTACGACAATTTCACCGATGTGAAGGCGCTGGCGAGCACTCCGCTTTGGGTCTTTCAGGGCGAGGACGACCAAACCGTGCCCGTGATGCTGGTGCGCGACATGATGAAGCAGCTCAACAAAGCCCACGCGAATCTGCGCTACACCGAATATCGCAAGATGGACCACGAGGTCTGGAAGAAGGCGTTTGCGGAGCCAGACCTGTTGCCGTGGCTCTCTTCACAAAAGCGCGGGCAGGCCGCGGGGGGCCAAGTTGGCTCTGGCGCAGGGGCCGCAACGCACTAAACTGGTGTGCATGAGCGACTTCACACCCACCGAACGCACCCAGGTTAAACGGCTGCCAAAACGCGGCAAATATGAGCGCGAAACCGTGTTCTCGATTCTCGACACAGGATTCGTGTGCCACGTCGGGTTCAACGTGGACGGCCAACCTTATGTGATCCCCACGAATTACGGTCGCTCCGGCGACACAGTCTACCTTCACGGCAGCGCGGCCAGCCGGATGCTGCGCACGCTGAGCGAGGGCGTCCCGGTGAGCGTTACAGTCACGCACGTGGACGGATTGGTGCTGGCGCGCTCGGCGTTTCATCACTCGGTGAATTACCGCTCCGTGGTGATTCTGGGCACGGCGCGCTTGGTGACGGATCCCGCGGAAAAAATGGAAGCGCTGCGCGTCTTCACCGAGCATGTGATGAAAGGCCGCTGGGACGATGTCCGCCAACCGACCGAGCAGGAATTAAAGGCCACAACCGTGTTGGCGCTGCCGCTCGAAGAAGTAAGCGCTAAGGTCCGCACCGGCGGGCCGATTGATGATGAAGAGGATTACGCCTTGCCGGTGTGGGCGGGCGTGCTGCCCCTTGAGACCGTGGCGAAAGAGCCGCTGGCCGACCCACAGAGGAAAAACAATCCAGCGGTGCCGGAGTATCTTAAGAAATATTCCAGATAAAAAGTGGAGCTGCTGCGGGGCATGCCGCGAGACTACGGCAGCTTGCCGGCGATTTGGGTTGCGGCAGATGTGGAGGTTTGGCCCGGACGCAATTCCAGCAAGAGCATGCGGCTGTCGGAGTAGTAAGGTTGCCCCGTGGCCGTTTGCGCCCCGGATACCGGCTCGGGGCAGTTCACGTATTCCTCGCGGGTGAGGAACTTCGCTTCCGAGAGATTCCCGGCGATGAAGTCGCGCTCGGCATCCACATTGGGGTCAATCCGGTGAAAGAGCCGGAACTTGTGCTTCACAAGGTGAATCGAGATGTCGTGTGTTGCCGCAGCGACCCATAGCGGCACGCCGTCAACGACCCCACCGGTTTTCCAGATGCGCAGGTGATGGCGTCGCGCAACGATAGAGAGCGGGTCCGGCAAAGCGTAAGAGTAATCCTGGGCCCTCCCAAAGACGTACAGCCTGTCCATCGGCAATTTCGTATAGTGCTTGCGTTGCCACAGCAAGTGCCAGACGATTAAGCGCTTGGACTTTTCCACCTTCACCCAACCGGCGTGCGCAAAAGCCTCTTGCAAGTCCTCTTCCTTGGCTTGGAAGATCAGGTTCAGCATGTCCCCCTCGCGCCCCTCCGCATTGGTCACTCGCGACGGCAACATTTTGAGCATGTCGCCGAGCCCGGAAATATTTTCCCGCGCCAACGGCAGCCCGGCCATTTCAACCGCGGAATCGCTGCGGGTGTAGGCCGTAAGCTCCGTCCCACTTAGAACAGTGCTGTCCCGGCCGCGCGCCAGTAGAAAGGCTGGCGCGGCAGGAAGATAAATCGCCGCGGCGATGGCCATAGCCACTCCCATTCGGATGGTGTGCGATTTCCCTTTGAACTCCTTGCGCGCAACCAGAGCCACGCTCTCGCCGCTTGTGAGTTCCACAGAATCAAGTTTGATGATCAGGTCGCCGCCCATCCCCAAGGGCCGCTTCCCTTTCACACCAATGATCGAACCTTCGGCCCGTGCGCCTGCACCGATAATTGTGAAGCCTCCGGCTTGAACATCCTTTGAGACGATAAAGCCGACACGATCGCCCTTGCGTGCGCGCGCCGAGGAGATTGTTTGCACCGATTGCAGCTCTACAGGCGTGCCGCGTGGCAGGTCGAGTGCGGCAGGGGCCGTGGGCAATCCCTGGCTGACGAGAGCATGCGGCAGCAACAAGAATAGAGTGCACAGCGGTGGGGCAGAACATTTCGTCCAGGACATCCGGAACGGCCTTTCTCTTTCGGGCAAGCCGCCGTTAGCCCTTCCAAATGAATTTTCCGCAAGAACACAAAACGGTTTCAGTGGGAAGCTTCTTTTCCAAGGGTTGCCGGCAAACTGGACAATTTCTGCGCCACATATTTTTTCCTATCATTTCTCTTGCGAACCGAATTTCTGACAAAAGGAGTGTGCGCGACCGGGGGGTGTCTGTCTGTTGCAAAATGCACATGCATGAATCTGCCCACTTTCGAACAAAGAGTTGATTCTCGGTGAGGGGGCTGGAGCCATGAACTGACAGAAGTGATCAGGAAGACCTAACCGCGCAGAAAGCCGGGTGCGGCGCCGCGTGAACCGCTTCAGGCGGGCACATTTTCTGGCGGCTGGCAGGCGATCAGGAGGCACCGTCGAAGAATAATTTACAGTGTGGGGACGCTTTTCGGGTTCTTGAGAGTGATGGGCGCGGCCGGGTAGGAAAAACTATCGCCAGGGGTGACGTTGCCTGTGCGATCGATCTCCGTGGTCTGGCCGCTGATGACGTGCTTGTCGATCGTGAGAGTGAGATACCCCCAGCAAACTTTACCGTAGACCAGTTTTGCATGGGTATCTGGGGCGACGTCTCCATTCGCCGAGTGAATTTGATGCAAATTGTGGTAGCCGCCGTTGCCGATAACCAGGAAAGGCGTGGGACCATCGGGCGCGATATTCTGCTCAATGCGCTGATAGTCGTGGACATGGCCGGCCAGTACCAGGTTAGGAACCCGCCCGGTATCACGGATGGCGTTTTCCAGTGCATCCGCCATTTTCGAACTTCCGCTGTGAAAAGCGTCGAACGAATAAATGGGGTGGTGGAGCGCCAGAATCAGCGGCAGCTTTGGATCGGCGGTGTCGAACTCATTGGTAAGCCATTGCTGCTGGTTGGAATCGATGGAGCCATGTTCGGGAACGTTGGTGTACATGCCGACGATCGTCGCGAAGGGGGTGATCAGCGTCCAGTAGGGGTTGGGGAGGTTCAGGCCGACCCGGGGCGCATCTTTGGAGATGGGATCGACGTCTAGATTTGCCTGCATGAAATAGGCAACCCAGCCATCCAGGGAGGTCTGCTTGGTTGGGTCGTCAACTTCCCCGTCGTGATTGCCGGGGATGGCGAAAATCGGCGGGGTGTACTGCTCGTAGGCGGAATAGAACTGCGAGTAATAGTCGTCGTGAGCGCCCGTGAAATAGACAACGTCGCCCACGTGATAGCAAAATTGAGGTGTTTTGGCGCCCGCGTTCGCCAGGGCTTTCACCATCTGATCGGCCACATGGGATTGAAATTCGGCGTCCTGGACGCCGCCGGAATCGCCCAATACGTCGAATACCATTTTGCCAGCGTCGTTGATGTGTTTTGTGATCGTCTGGAAATGGTCGCTTAGCGCGTAGTGATACGGCGGCAAGCCAAGCGGCTTGGGTAGGGGCTGAAATCCCGTATTCCTCTGGAGGATGGGATTCAGCGGGCTCACCCCCGGATGGGCCTGGGAATTGCCTTTCTTGACATGGGAGCGAACCGCTCCGGGTTTCAACATGGTTTTCCTCGTTCACAGAATTTGTATCTCCCCATCTATTGGGGACATTCGTAATGAACTTTTACCCTAATGCAGCGGAGCGCCATCGTCAACAATCACCTATATAACACTCCCGTTAACATTCCATTTCAGGAATATTTCCGCGCATCCATTTTTCAACACGCCGAGCATGATTGAACCGAGGATTGTTTTCGTGGCTGGGGACGACGCTGTTTGGTAGAGTGACGCCGCGGATAACTGGCCTCACGTAAGGAGGGCAATATGGCGGATGACAATGTGGAATTTGGGAAACGGTGGTTCGAAGAAGTGTGGAATCACAAAAAGGGCGAGTCCGTGCCGGAATTCTTGTCGGCTGACTGCGTGATGCACGGAATCAGCGAAACCGGCGGCGACGTTCGCGGGCCGGAAGGGTTCCTGGCCCTGCACGCGAAGCTGTTGAGCGCGTTTCCCGACATGCAGTTCACGCTGGACGATTGTTTTGGAGCGGGTGACAAAATCGTGGTGCGCTGGACAGCGACGATGCGGCATACCGGACCAGGGTTGGGGATCGAAGCCACTGGCGCGGAGATTAAGCTTCGAGGGATGGGGATCGCAAGGATTGCCGATGGCAAAGTGCAGGAAACCTGGGATAACTGGGACCGCATGGCAATGTTCGAACAGATTGACGCGGCCGTGAAGGCGAAAAGCGCGGGCGTTTGACGCAGACGGTTGAGGCGCGCGGGTCGGTTACTTGGCTTTGGCGCCGGAGAATGCGGACGCCAGTCCAAGCGCGATGAGCACACCACCGGAGACTTTGCGCTGAGCGCGGCCCAGGCGCACGTTGCCGCGAAGGCGCGCACCGAATGTTCCTGCGACCGTTGCCCAGATCGAGTCGCTTACCCAACCCATCAGCGCGAAGAGCACACCCAGTTCAAAGATCTGCAATGTCGCGTGGCCTCGCCCCGGGTCCACGAACTGCGGCAGGAATGCGAGGAAGAAAAGCGCGGTTTTTGGATTGAGCAGGTTGACGAGTACTCCCTGGCCAAAGATGCTGCGCAGGCTTCGCCGATCGGTGGATGGATCCAGCATGGCCGCGTCTCCGCTGCGCAACGTGCGAATGCCCAGGTAAATCAGGTAGGCAGCTCCCGCGAACTTCACCAATTGGAAGGCCGTGGCGGAGGAGACCAGCAGGGCCGACAGGCCAAGGGTTGCAGCCGCAACATGAAACATTGTCCCTACGGCGATCCCCATGGCAGAGGCGAGCCCTGCGGCCCGCCCCAGACTAATGCTTCGGCTGGTGATGTATAGAACCGCGGGCCCCGGCACCAAAAGCAGGAGCATGGCTCCGGTCATGAATATAACCAGAGATGAGGGAGCGATGAGCATCAGATTGGAAATCGTGCCAGGCTAGTGGCAGCCGCAACCGCCACCACAGCAGCCGCCTCCGCCGCCGGAGAAGCCCCCGGAAGGAGAGGACGAGCCGGAGCCGTTACCGGCCGTGGCAAAAACGGAAAGCTGGATCGCGGCTTTCTTGCTGGAACACTTGGGGCAGGAGATTTCCTGCTGCTTGTTGATCACAATCTTCTCAAAGTGCTCTTTGCAGTCTTCGCAAATGTATTCGTAGATGGGCATGGGTTCTTCCTGGAAGTAGTAATTCTCCTAATAAGTATAGCAAATGAAGCGGCAGGAGGCGCCAACGCAGCGTACTCAAGTCCCGAATCTTTCGGCCGCTCGAGCCTTTGCTTTTGCGGCTTCCTCTTCGCGGTTTTTTGGAGGGGCGGTGGTTTCGAGGGATTGCAGAAGGCCTAGAGAGATATTCGCGATTTCATCGATGGCGGCTTGAAATGCGGCTTCGTTGGCTTTCGAAGGTTTGTTGAAGCCGGTGATTTTCCGCACGAACTGTAACGATGCGGCCCGAACCTCGTCCGGGGTGACCGGCGGCTCGAAGTTGTAAAGCGTCCTGATATTCCGGCACATAAAGTAACCTCCTGCCTGGGCTTCTAAAGAACCATGGCCCCAAAAGCAAAAGGCCCCTCAAACGAAGGAGCCTTTATGCCATATCAAAAGTGGAACCCGGAGCTTAGTCGCCGGCTACGGCTTCGGCGGCGGCTTCTTTGGACTTGGGAGCTTCGTTGCCGTTGCCATTGGCCGGGGCGA